>JBKQLC010000042.1:0-58359 GCA_052147195.1 Syntrophobacteraceae bacterium | reverse complement strand
GCATTTTCTCCATGCCCCACTGGACATCTTCCCCTTCTGTGGGCGACCCGAAGGCCAAGGCGTCATAGCGTTCAAGGTCTTCTGCCGTTTCTATATCGCGGACGGGAACTGTGTCTACTTCGATACCAGAAGAGCGTATCCCTTCGGCGATAAGTTCTCCAATCTTCAGTGTATTCTTCGTACGGGTAGAATATGCAACCAACGCTTTCATGACGTAGACCTCCTTAGCAAGAATTATGCGGCGGTCGCGTCATTTCGTGGGATCGCTGACCGGTCGCGGGTTGGTTCCTCCGAACCGCAAAAGGCAAGTATGCTAATCCACGAGACTCAAGAGAGGAAACACCGTAGTCATGTTGCCGAAAAAACTGTTTTGACTGCTTTCTTGAACATACACCTCTATTTTGACCCCGGTCAATCATCAAAACTATCCAAAATGCGGAGAGGAAACTCGACAGCACGTAATCGAAAGCTACTTAGGTTGCAAGTCTGTTAGATTTAACCCTCATGAAAAAAACTGCCGCATCGGGAAGATGATCAACGAGATATTCTCAATCCACTTTCTTAGAGGAAGCCCGCCCTAAGTCTAACACTGTATCAGACCAGCAACAGCAATCCCGATGCCGCAGGACTTTGAGTTGCATGGTGCTTTTGGGTGGCCATCATCAGACCTTCCACAGACCATGCAGATTGTGGAGTATTCCCGCGCTTCCGCCAGAGCGTTCCAGTCCCTTATTTTGAGTATTTTACAGACTCTTTGGACCTCTTCCACGGTCACTTATGTTGGAATTTCCATAATCATCCCCCTTAAGAGATAAACAGTAACGCCATTACATCGCAGGCAGGCCCAATTCCTCAATGAATTTCTCCAGACCAACCTCATCGATGACACGCCCCAATCGTTTGGCCTTGCCAGCTTTCTGATACCAGTCTATGACCTTGCCCGCCAACGCCAGCGCCTGGTCATCGTTTAGAGCAGTGGCGATTACATCCGCCAGACGGGGCTTAAGACCGGAGACAAAACCACCTGCCAGGATGCGCCAACCCGTCTGCATCCCGACCATGCCCAAATCCTTTATGCTGGATTCCGAACAGTTATTTGGGCATCCGGAAACACCGATCTTGAACTTATATGGCAGACTGTACCCATGGTATTGCTCATCAAGTTTTAGCCCGATACCGACAGCATCTTGCACTGCAATGCGGCAAAAAGTGGTTCCCGGACAAATTTTAACAGACCGCACACACAGGCCTATGGCTGCTCCAGGAGAGAGCCCAAGCTCCGCCCAAACAGGGTCGATGTCCTCAGGGCGAAGGCCCACCAGGGCAAAACGCCCGGCAGAGGTCAGCTTTACTGCTTGTGCCCCGTATTTTTCAGCCACATCGGCAATTCGGCGCAGAAGGTTGAAATCAGTTATAATCCCACCGGGAACGTGAGGAGCGATCGCATACGTTGATTTGTCCCTTTGCAGAATGGCGCCCTTTTCCAGTTTATCCACGGACATTTTAGCCTCCCGTGAAGTCCAATTCGTCAAAATTACAGCTCCAGTGTCGCAAGGATGTTAACAATTCACAAACCGATTAGGAACCAAATATTACCGACCAGCAAGAATTCTACCCCCCTTGATCCCGAGGAAGAGGTACGCTATATCGTTGCAGGTATTTTGATTGGAATAACGTAGGGTAACAAAGGCGTTTTATCTTCACTGACAAAGTAGACGTGGCATAATGAACCTCTTTCGCCGCCTCAATCCGAATGATGAAATGAGTCGGCCAATCAGGTTCGGTGCAATTTTTATTTCCCTGCTGCAGCAAGTTCCAGAAGCGCGTGGATTATGGCAACAGCCACCGAACTGCCACCTTTTCTTCCCAGAACCGTGATTGAGGGTTGATTGACAACATTCCACAGTGCGTTCTTTGACTCTTCGGCCTGCACGAACCCGACCGGGACTCCTATAACCAGGGCCGGCCGGACCCCATCCTCTTCAATCAGGCGTGTTACTTCCAGAAGCGCTGTGGGGGCATTTCCAATTGCGATTACAGCCCCGTTCAGGCTCGCAGAACAATCGCGGAACGCGGCAAGCGTGCGGGTAACTCCTGTTTTTTCAGCAAGTTCCCGGCTCCGCGGGCTTTCGGCTGGACAAATTACCTCGTTTCCATGCCATTCAAGGCGCCATGGAGAAAGTCCGGCCCGAATCATCCGCGTATCCGCGTAGATACAGGCGCCGCTGGTGAGCGCTCCTATTCCGCGGCAGATGGCATCGGGCGTGAAACGAACTCTTTGGGCATAATCGAAGTCGCCGGTTGTATGGATAACACGGCGAACTATCTGCCATTGGTCGAAAGGGAAACAGTGCTCACCCGTCTCTTCGTCAATGATGCGAAAACTCTCCCGTTCGATCTCACGCCCGGCTTCAACCACGCCCGGTCGCCCGGCTCCACCCTTTGGGGGAAATTGCAGTACCACTTTTCACCTCGATAATCCGGACCTTGAAATAAAAAAGTCCTCGATCCAGTGCAGGCGGCAACTCAAGGACTGCACCCAGATTAACTTAATCCTATCTTGCCAGGGAAATGCGTCGCCCTCCGAAACAAAATTTTATTCGACAACCCCTGTGGAATCAGGCAGGTTTTCTGGCTCACGGATCTGTCTACTCACCATCCCTTCCCGGCCGGTTGATCCGGCCAGTGGGTAACTGTGGCTTTCGTCCCCGCTTACAGCGGCGGGACCGCGGCGGCTTTGCACCGTCTTCCCTTTTAACCCCGGCAAATTAGGGGGTACCTGAATCCTTGCAATTTCAAAGGACAGAAGAATTTGTTATACACAGGCACTCGCGCCTGCATGCCGGATTTCACCGGAATCGGCTTTGACGCTATATTGTGTAACTCCGAAGGTCAATCTACTGAAAAAAAATAACCGGACAATACTCAAGTAACCTACATGTGTCCTTTGCGTTGGTTCTTTGCCCTCACACGCTGCCGGCGATCCTTTCGCCAAGATCCATGCACTGCTGCAGTTCCTCCTCCCCGGGCACGTATACGACCTCCAGCCCTGGTTCTAAAATAGTGATCCCCATGGCCTTCATCTCTGCTTCTACGACCTTGATCGCCTCACCGCTCCAACCGTATGAACCGAAGGCCACACCCTTCTTCTTAAGCGGATGAAGCCCTTTCAGATAAGAGAGGAGATGTGCAACCGACGGGAAGACTCCTTCGTTGAGGGTCGGAGAACCTATGACCAGCACCTTCGCTGTTAAAATCTCTTTTACGATGTCACTATAGTGATTCTTTCTCAGGTGGATCAGCTTGTTCTCCAGGCCCGCTCGGCTCATGCCCTGCGCGATGGCTCTGGCCATGGCTTCAGTACTGCCCCACATGGAGTCGTAGATTATCAGAGCCCGGTCCTGAACTACGCCTGTGCTCCAATCCGTATAGGCCTGAATGATTTTGCCCAAATGTGAACGCCAAATGATTCCATGGCTTGGAGCGATCATATCGATCTGCAGGCCCATCTTCTCCACCTTTTTCAGCAGTGGTGGGATGAGCGGTGCGAGCGGCATAAGGATGTTGGCGAAGTATTTGGCGGCTTCTTCCATGACGATTTCGAGATGGTCGATCTCATCATCGAAACGCTGATAGCTGGCGTAATGCTGACCAAACCCATCGTTGGGCAGAAGGACTCTGTCTTCTTTAACATAGGTGAACATACTATCCGGCCAATGCAGCATGTATGCTTCGAGAAATTGCAGTGTTTTGCCCCCGAGCGTGATTTCATTGCCCGTTCTCACTTTTAGGCTCGGCCAGTCTTTTCTGTAATGGCGGGCCAATCCCTTGACGCCATTGTCCGTAGCGACGATTTGTGCTCGAGGTGTTCGTTCCATGAGCAGCGGCAAAGCCCCTGAATGATCCATCTCCACGTGATTGACAACCAGATAGTCGATTTCTGCGGGATTGATCAAGGATTCGATCTTGGAAATCATTTCCGGGAAGAACTCCGCCTTGACGGTGTCCACCAAAGCGGTTTTGTCACCCTGAACCAGATAGGCGTTGTAAGTCGTACCACGGGAAGTGGAATAGCCATGAAACTCTCTGACATTCCAATCAATCGCCCCGACCCAGTGTATACCATCCTTCAATTCTATGGACCCTGACATGTTGGACCTCCTCAATGATCGGTCAGTTGTTATAAATCATGAACCAGGTTCCAGAAATCTATCGCTGGATTTCTACCCGCCGTGAAGGATTCCCGATTGGGGATCGTCCAGCTAATCTACTTCATCCATTAGAGGATAAGCTTGCATTTGACAACACCTGGACAGTGCTGAGAATGATATAGAATTCTCTTTAAGAACGATCATTCCAGACTTTCAGAAATAGCTTTCTTTGCACTTTCCCAGGCCCTGTAGAGGATGTCCAGGGTTCCCTTTCGCACCTCAGTACGAAAGCCTAGTAAATCATTGAATTCCTCTATGTTCTGCCTCATCGTTTCTTCTAAGGAAACAGGAGTTGGGATCAGAAGGGACCGCTTGTAGCTGCTGAAAATGCGTTTGGCCATTTGCGGATCTAATTTCCCGAATTCTTTTTCAAAAAGGCGTCTCCAGTGCTTGGTCCACCCTGGAATCATGAAAAAGGTCCCTGCTTCCTTGCATTGTTCTCCGTAGTAGTATTCCCGCCCGCCAATGATAAGTCCGACACAGTCGTCCACCGGGTGATCCTCGTCCATGGGGATGAATATGGGAACACCTATATCGGCGAACAATTCTTCCGGTTTCTCCAATGCATTCCCGCATAGGCCATATCCCAGAACAATGCCGTCCACGTAGTGCGCCATCTCCTTGACCGCTTTTCCCAACCCCTCCTGCAGCAACCGTCTCCTGTTGTGGAGAGCCAATTCCAGAACGCGCGCCAAAACCTCCAAACGACCGGTGAAAGCCGGGCTGAATCCTCTCAGCACGGGAATCGTGCGCGGTTCAAAACGTCCCATGGACTCCAAGGCATCGATGAATCCAAAAGAGGTGGCATCTTCTACTACGGTTACGCCGGCGATATCCGGATCTCTTGACAGCAAGTAAGCAAATTCAAGCTCCAGGATCTCGCAGGTAATGAGGCCGACTACCGGCATATGAGAACCTTTCGATCAGTGCCGGCTTCCCTACGGTTGTTTACCGTGTATTCGGGATGAAGCCTTTACCGGACTTCCTCAAATTCTTTCGCATCGACACCGCAATAGGGACATTTCTTTGGAGGCTCGTTCATGACCGTGTTACCGCAGACCGGGCAGACGTAATAAACCGCCTCCGCGTTTGCATTAGGGTCTTCCAGCGCCTTTTTGAACATTTTAGCGTGAATCATTTCGATGGACATCGCATATTCCAGGCTATACCTGGCTTCCGGGAGGTTTTCAGCGACCGCATCCTTAATCATGGCGGGATACATGTTCTTGAACTCGTAAGTTTCACCTTCCAGGGCCGCCTTCAAATTAGCAGCGGTCTCAGCAACTACCCCAAGTGCCCTGAAGTGAGATAAAGCGTGATACATTTCTGCTTTGGCAGCGGCCCTGAAGAGTTTTGCCGCACCCCCATAGCCTTCCTTTTCCGCCCTCTCCGCAAATGCTAAATACCGGATACAGGCTTGCGATTCACCTGCAAATGAAAGCTCCAGATTTTCTGTTGTCTTGCCCATTTACGATCTCCTTGTTTGGTCGAGACACAGCTTCACCCCTCCCAGGCAGGCTCATTCCAACAGGATCAGGCTGTAGCAGTTGTGTTCTTTCATGATATCTTTTGCTATTTCAAATTGTTTGCCGATATTCTGAAGTGTTTTGAAAACGTCTATGGAAAAGGATTCAACGGAAGGGCGCCTGTCCATAGGAAATTTGCAGTCATGCGGATACGTGCACTCCCTGCAAAGTGCGCAACTTTCAGATACCAGGGCAAAAGCCTTGTAATACCCGGCCAAAAAGAGCTGCCTTTCCAGGGCAACGGTGCCTTTCCAAATCTGGACCTGCTTACGTCTCTTTCGGTAGTTATCCTTGTGGAATTCCGAACTTGTAATGCGTCCACAGAGCAGCAGAGCCTTTTTGTATTCATCCAGAAGGGATCTCACCTGGTCAGGCGTTGGCGTCTCGGGTGGGCAACACCAACTTTTTCCAAACTTCTTGCAGCCATATTTACACTTCATCTGCACCCAATTTGCCACGCAGATGTCCTTTACATTTACCGGTAAAATTTCATCGATGCCGTGTTTCTTACCCAGTGGCTGGATCGTCCAAAGAATTTCTCTTTCTTTTTGACAATCTTCCAAAGAGAGCACTTTCTCTTCGTTTTTGGAGCTGCACTGTATCATTTGCTTCATTGGCTTATTTCTGGTCCCCACTTTTGACACCCCTTCGCGGAGAGGTCTGAAATCTCGGGTACCGGCCATATTCATCAGATTGTCCAACTCGAACGATGTTTGGAGTTACATCCCACCAGGGCGGATCGCGGGGGGCAAAAGAATCATTGGTGAATTCCCGAAGGTTAACAACCTCTTCAAATGGACGCGGCGCCAGGTTAGGATTGCCCCTTCCCCAGCCTTCCCGCTCGACGGCAGGAGGGCTGGGGGAGGTCGCTAGAATTTCAGTCCTGACTTTGAGATACGATGACCTCTTTAGACTCGTGCATTCGTCGCCGTATGAATGCCGCCAAATGTGACTCCGAGTTGCTGCGAGTCCCTGGTCCACAGCGCAGCGCACCAAACCGGCGGCTACTTTTGAAACAGCACCTCAGGGGGAACAACTCCCTCGAGGTGGGGAAATTTGTCCTTCATGTGAGGGATCTGCATCGACTCCATAAAGTGTTCCTGGAAGTCTTTTTCAACCGTAAGTTCAATGTATTCAACGTTGCGAGCCACCCAGTTGGCCTCAGCCCGTTTCTCTCTGTTCAAAAGGGCCGCTCGCGCTCCATCCCCTGCAGCATTGCCCACAGATTCAATCTTGTCCAGCGAGCAATCGGGGAAAAGCCCCATGATCAAAGCCTTTTGGCGATCCACGTGAGTCCCGAAGGCGCCGGCAATTTTTACTTTATCGACCTTCTCAATGCCCATCCGGCGCATCATAAGCTTGCAACCGCAGTAAAGGGCGCCTTTGCCCAGTTGGATCTGGCGAACGTCTTTTTGGGATATGATAATGTCTTTCCCGATAGAAGACTCATCTTTCCATGCGATGACAAACTCCGGTTGTTTGTTGTCGGGATTGATCCTGTAACGGTTGGATTTCTGCACCTTGTTGAACCTGCCGCTCTTGACGACAATCCCGGCGGTGTAGAGTTCGGCCAGTACATCCAGAATTCCAGAACCACAAATCCCTTTTGTTTTCATCTCTTCGGGTTTCGAGAAACTCTTCCACGCATCACGTCCGATGACCTTGTAGTCGACTTCATGGGTCTCCGGGTCAATCTTGATCCTCTCGATGGCGCCCGGGGCCGCCCGCATGCCAAATGCCATTTGTGCTCCCTCCAGCGCAGGTCCAGTCGCGCAGGACGAAGAGATGAGTTTTTCTTTGTTGCCCAGGACCAGTTCGCCGTTGGTGCCGATATCGATTATGAGCTGAACTTCCTCTGACTTATAGGGCGCTTCACAAATGAGCACCCCCACGTTATCGGCCCCTACAAAACCCGCTTCATTGGGCAGGACATGGATATAAGCCGAATTGCACATCTTGATTCCGATGTCTCTCGCCTTGATATCCAGGCTCTTGTGGATTACGGGTGGAAAAGGGGCCAGTCCCACAAATTGAGGATCGAGTTTCAGAAAAATATGGTGCATGGCCGTATTACCCACAATGGTCATGTCGATCACATCATTGGGCTCAAGGCGGAGGTAGTGCTTTTCTTCCTTGTCTTTGAGGATCAGTACGTCGCCCTCCTCCACCATTTCTGTTTCTCCCGCAGCTTCCTCGGCCTCTGCAGCTACTGCTTCCTCAGCTTCACCATTTCCTTTCTTCTTCTTTTTCTTTGGCTTGGGGGGATGAGTGGCCTCGCAGGCCTTGACGACCAAACCATTGAGCCCTTCGATCATGTCGTCACTCATCTTTTCCAGGCCGCCCGGATTCATCATGTGGTAAGTGATGCGACTCATCACGTCTTCACCGAACTTGCACTGAGGATTCATCATGGAGACCGTTTCCACCACTTGCATGGTGCGCAGATTGCAAAAGTAGGCGGCTACGGTAGTGGTGCCGATGTCAATGGCAAGTCCATAATAATCCTCTACCTTCCCCGGCAGGAACCTTATGATTTCCTTGTCCATCCAAACGGACACTGTCACTTTCCACTTGCTCCCCGGCTCTCTTAGTCGCGTGGGGAGCGTTTTTAGGGCAAAGTAATCAACGGTTAAGTTCTCGAGCCCATACTGGCGATTGAGTTCCGCGAGAACCCGTTCAAAATCGGCCGTAGGCTCCTCGAAAGTAGGTGGCACCACTTCCACGTAGTAGTGTTTTACCGCAGGGTTCCAATCGATATGGATGTCCCTGGCCGCCTTACTCACCACCTGTTTGCCGGCCCTTGATTCCTCGGGCACGAAAACCAGCACATCACCCAGAGCTTTTGCGCAACAGCCAAGTCTGTAGCCCTCTTCGCGCTGAGTTGGATTGATGAATTTTTCCTCTTCTTCCTGCCATTCGCTTAAATTCGCCTTGCTGGAGTGAATGCCATACTTTTCGTAAAACCCCTCTTCGATGCGTACCTTGCATTTGCCGCAGACCTTTTTCTCACCGCACAAGGCCTCAATATCCACGCCCAGTTGGCGGGAGGCCTCAATGAGTGTTTCCCCTTTAGCAACCTCGCCTCGCCTTCCTGAAGGCTGAAAAATGATCTTCGCTTTGTTGTCCTGCTCCATGCAGAAAACTCCTTCCCTGTCAGAAATGACCTCCATGAAGACCTTTGGTCCACACGCAGTTGCCGACAGTATTGAGGTTATTTTTTGTGCATTTCTCGCAAGCGGCTGATCATCTTAATCGCTTCCTGGACCGCGTTGCCTGCCGATTCAGCGTAGCCGTCAGCGCCGAACAGATCGGCGACGTCCTTGGTTACCGGTGCGCCACCAAGCATGATGGCAACATTGGGGTTTTTCTCCTTGATCATGTCAATAACTTTTCTCATGCCCATCATGGTTGTAGTCATCATGGCCGACATTGCCACGATTTCGGAGTCGGTACGGAGTTGCTCCGATACGAAATTCTCCAGGGGAACGTCCCGGCCCAGGTCGTGGACCGTGAATCCGCCCACATCGAACATCAGTTTGATAATGTTTTTCCCGATGTCGTGGACGTCACCCTGAACGGTGCCGATGACCACCTGGCCTTTCTTTTTCATGCCTTCCGCCTTGATATGAGGACGCAGAATGTTCATGCCCGCATACAGCGCATCAGCGCACATGAGAAGTTCGGGAACGAAGTACTCCTGCTTGTCATAGAGGTCACCAACGATCTCCATTCCGGCGGCCAATCCGTTCATGATGGCGTCAAATGCGTCCACCCCTTCGTCCAGTGCAACTTGTGACCATTCCTTTGCAACATCTTCATCGTATTCCACCACTGCATCACTGAGTTTCTTGAGGATTTCTTCCCTTCGCGCGCTATCCATTTTCTTTTCTCCTTCTCAACGAACCGGCCCTGTCTCTTAACCTGCGGGCCAATTGCAAAATCTGCCATCTTCCCATGCCTAGTCGATACCCTATCAAATCCTGCCCACCGCAGGTGAAGGCTGCTTGCCGTACTTGCGGATCGTTGCCACATACGCTTCCACGCTTTCTTTCTTGGCGTCGGGCCAGATATCGCATCCAGGCCAGACTGCGTCAGCTCCTTTGTCGATACACGTCTTGATCACACCCTCAACTTGAGAGGTTTCCAACTGGACCAGGGTGGAATACGCTTCGAAATCGCCAAAGATCAGCACGTCGTTGCCCACTTTTTTGCGGGATTCCACCATGTCGTTTTTGTGGTCCACGCTGAGTGCATCCGCGCCGCATTCATTCATCATCTCGATGATCAGGTTGGTAGAGCCGCAGATATGGTTGACGGTAGGGGATTTGAGCGCGGCAAAGATCTTCACCAGATTGGGCTGAATGAGGTCCTTCCACATGCGCGGTGAAAGAAGGTCTGTACCGGTGCCCATGTCCCGAATACTGATGTAGTCAGCGCCCAGTGCCTGATAATGCTGCGCCGCTTTAATCACTACGTCGGTCATTTTATCGAGGAATGCCAAAACCCTTTCCCTGTCCTTCTTCACGCCTTTGAGCAGCAGATCCAGTTCGATCACCTGTCCCGCCATAGTGAAGGGGCCCAGGACCCAGGCGCCAATGGCGTATTTCCCATCCTGTTTGGCCTTCAAAATGCGGAAAGCTTCGTCCACCATCGGCATGCGTCCCCTTTTCAGGAAGTCATCGGGGATGGTCACTTCCTCCAGCTTTTCCCACTTGTAAGGCACGGTGGGATACAGGATGTCCTCAGATTTGTCATAGAGACTGACTCCTCGGCCCAAGGCTTCTGGGATGGTGCACATGTCGTAGGGGATGATAACCGCGTCAAAACCGAACATTTCCGCCGTGATGCGTGCGGAGTCGGCCAGATACTCGGCAGAGGTGTGCACCTGGGGAAAACGGATGCCCATCTTCTTGATCGCCTGGATCGTGACCATTCCCTGACCGCTGAAGACGGGCATGGTGTCGATGGGTTCCTTTTTGAAAAGCTTCTCTATTCTCTCTTTGGGTGTCATGTGCCTGATCCTTTCGAACTGTTTTTCCCTGTTGGTTCGTCAGTAGTAACTCGTCAGGAGTTATGAAGCTCCTGATTCAACGCCCGATTGCGTTTTGTCGTCCAATTGCGTCTGTATCTGCGGCGACTGAAGGGCAGCCGTAGGACAGATGGCTATACACTCGCCGCACGACTCACATTTATTGCCAGGTGTCGAGGGCACGGCAGACAGGTTGAGCCTTGTTCTGTAACCGCGAAAGGCAAAATCGATGAACGATTGCTTGTTTTTCTCCCCACACATCCAGACACATTTTCCGCAAAGGATGCAACGGTTAGGGTCATAAGTGATAAATGGGTTCGTTGTGTCCAGGGGCTCCCACTCGGTTGGAAGCCCTCTGAATTCTTCAGGTCTTTTGAGCTTTACCTTGACTTTGCTGGCAATCTTTTGGAGCTCGCAATTTTTGTTTTTCCAGCAAATGCGGCAATCAAGATGGTGATAGGCGAGGAGCAACTTGAAAGCGGTCTGTCGAACCTTGCTTACTTCCGGCGTCTGCGTGTGAATTACCAGGCCGTCCCTGACAGGCTGCGTGCAGGCGGTCACCAATCCTCGTCCTTCAACGTCCACGTAGCAGAGGCGACACCCCCCGAAGGGCAGTTCGGCCTCAGGGATGTAACACAGATTGGGAATATAGATCCCGGCATCCAATGCAGCCTTCAGGACCCTTGTCCCTGGCTTTGACTGTACTTTTGTTCCATCGATCGTCAGTTCAATTAGGTCCATTGCGACTCTTCCTCAGCAGGTTTCATCCAGGACTCCGATTCTGTCAAAATCCGGAAACCGCAAAAGCGATGACTAAACCAACCGCATCCCGATCCTTCTCGTAAGAGAATCGAGCTTTTGAGGATTTCCCCAATACCCCTAGTCGGGCAGATTAGGAATCGGTGAAAGTTTAACCACGGCGTTGTATTCGCCCGGGCAAACCTCCAGGCAGTTGCCACACTTGACACACTTTTCCATGTTCACGACCTTGAAGCGCTTGGCATGCTCGGTTATGGCCTCCGAGGGGCATACGACCACGCAATGTTCGCAACCTCGGGCGCATTTTTCGGGAATGATGTAATACGAGATCAGGTCGCGGCACAGGAGCGCCGGGCAGCGTTTCTCCAGGATATGGGCCTCGTATTCGTCACGGAAATAGCGGATCGTGGTGAGCACCGGGTTGGGCGCCGATTTCCCAAGCCCGCAGAGCGATCCATTGATAATATCTTGAGACAGGTTTGCAAGCAGGTCGATATCTTCGGGCTTACCCCGCCCGGCCACTATGTCTTCCAGGATGCTCAGCATCTGCTTTGTTCCAAGGCGGCAGGGAACGCATTTGCCGCAGGATTCCTGCTGAGTGAATTCAAGGAAGAAACGGGCGGTATCGACCATGCAGTTGTCATGGTCCATGACAATCATACCGCCGGAACCCATTATCGCTCCAGCTTGGGTCAATGAATCAAAGTCTATAGGCGTATCGAGAAAAGATTCGGGCAAACACCCGCCGGAAGGACCGCCGATTTGTACTGCTTTGAACTCCTTGCCGCCTTTGACACCCCCGCCGATATCATGGATGACCTGTTTGAGGGTCGAGCCCATGGGCACTTCAACCAACCCGACGTTTTCCACTTTGCCTGCAAGCGCGAAAACCGCCGTGCCTTTGCTTCGCTCGGCCCCGATGCTTGAAAAGTAGTCGCTGCCACGGTCGACGATGACCGGGATGTAGGCAAAGGTCTTGACGTTATTGAGCTGTGTGGGTTTCTGGCGGAACCCCGCCTCTATGGACTGGGGCGGCCTCACGCGGGGGAAGCCCCTTTTGCCTTCGATGGAGTACATCAACGCGCTGGACTCGCCGCAGATGAAAGCTCCCGCGCCCTGAAACACCTCAATATCAAAATTAAAGCCGCTCCCAAGGATATTTTCCCCAAGGCAACCCAGTTCCTTTGCCTGCCTGATGGCGGTTTTGAGCCGATCCACCGCCAGAGGGTACTCCATCCGGGTGTAGATATAGCCTTGAGATGAATTCAGCACGCGTGCCGAAATGACCATGCCCTCCAGCACCGCATGGGGATCGCTCTCCAGGACTACGCGATCCATGAAAGCCCCGGGATCACCCTCATCGGCGTTACAAATCACATACTTGGGAGTCGCAGGCGCCTTGAGACAAGACTCCAGCTTTCTCCCGGTGGGAAAGCCGGCTCCACCCCTGCCTCTGAGCCCAGCCTGCTTGATTTCTTCGACAATTTGCTCGGGGCTCATCAGGAGAGCCTTGGACAGAGCGCCGTAACCGCCAAGAGCGATATAATGGTTGATATTCTCCGGGTCGATGAAGCCGCAGTGTCTGAGCAATAAACGTTGTTCGTGCTCCGACCGTGTCAGTTCGGGAATGTGGGGAGCTTCGCCGCTGCCTCCATCTCCTTCGAGGGTCCCCAGCGCAAGCTCCATGCACGGGTCGTCTTCGACCAGATAGCCTTCCACAAGACGCGTAACCATATCCGGCGTCACCTTCCCGTAGCAGATCCGTGGATAGTCGGGTTTGCTGATGATCACCAGGGGTTCGTAGTTGGAAAATCCAATGGAACCAGTCGTCACAATCCTGGCTTCGACATTCAATCTCGCCAGTTCGCTTTCAAACGCTGCGATGACCTCCAGTGCACCCGTAGCTCTATCGCTGGTAGCAGCACCGATGCGGATAATCGGGATCACACCCTGTTCCAGAGCCTCCCATTCCGCAATAGCTTGTGTCTTAATATCCTCGAATTTCATCAGGACCTCTCAGCTAATCTTTCGATGAAAACACTTGTTCTGCTGCGGACCCATCCGCATCAGCTTCCATTTTGGCAGACTCATCAGCTTTCATTTTTAAATTCACCAGTGCCTCATCCACTTTCGTGGACGTGCATTTCGGGTAAATCTTATCCGAAATCACCATTACCGGAGCCAATCCGCAGCACCCAATGCAGGCAACTCTGTCGAGGCTGAATTCCCCATCTTCCGTGATACCCCCAACGTTGATTCCCAGCGCTCTTTCCAGGGCCTCGAGGACCAAAGGCCCCCCTACCATGTGACAAGCGGTCCCCAAGCACATCTGTATAGGGTTCTTTCCCAGGGGAATAAATCGGAAATGATTGTAAAAAGAGGCCACTCCATAGACCTGGACATCGGTCATTCCCAGGTGGGAGGCTATCGCGCCGATCGCTTCCGCCGGGAGATAACCAAAAGTTTCCTGTGTCTGTTGGAGAACGGGTATCAAACGGCTCCGGTCCTGTTCGCACTGAACCAAAATCTCGGTCAGTTTCTCTTTTATTTCCTGTTCATCAAATTTTCCGCGCTCTCCCATTACTGTTTCCACTCCTCTGACAAGAATTTTGGGATATCGCTTGCCTCATTCGGCCCTAATACTATCTCCCAGCCGGGAAGATCTTCCTCCAGTTCCTCTTTCAGCTTCTTCGCCACCCCCGGGATGATCAGCTTGCGGTGTTTGACCTTCTTTTCCACACCGTATTTGGCGAAAAACTCGGCAATGGCTTCGCCGTTGAATTTGCCCGAGGTCCATGATGCCAGGACCCCCAATCCCTCGGTGTTCTTTATGCACAGGTAAGCCGGCAGGCCGGCCTCTTCGATAGCGCCGGAAACAATGAAGAAGTCCAGGGCATAATTGGTGGTGATAAGAATAGGAGAGTTTTCGTCGGGGTTACTGACCTCGTAGACTTTTTCCTCAACCGTCATCGGGCGGCGGGGGTCGCTATAGATGTTGAACCTGTAAATTAGCAGCGGCAAAAGGAAGTGTTCGTCCGGCTGAGACAATACGATTATGCCCGCGTACTTTGTCATGAAAGCCGCAGCCGCCAGGGATTCCTTGAGCTTGTCTTTGTACATGAAGCACGGAAACGCGATCGTTGGGTACCCGAGAGGCCGGAAGCCTTTCTTGAGGGCCGATCTTCTGATCAGCGTACTATCCCTGACCCCCTCCATCATGTTCTTGGGGCCTGAATCAAGGACCATCTCTTCGATCCCTGCATCTCGCAGGGCAGAAGCCACCTCGACCACTTCATCCAGACCTTTTCCATAAACGCCGGCCGGAACTTTCAGCTCTTTGAGCCTGGGAATCGCCGCGCTCAGGTTTTCTTTGCTTATCGGATAGACCAGCGGCTTTCTGGCGGCGCAAAGGGCGGCGGCGGAAAACAGCACATCGGTATCGCAGGAAATGAGAACGAGAGCCATTTGGGTGGTTTCAAGGACTTTCTTTACCAGAGCCTCGTATTTGGCCTTGTCGCCGGATTCGTAAGAAAGGGCCAGCAGATTTACTTTGAGCTTTTGACCGATTCTTTCAAAGTCGAAGCCGGTTATCTTTTTTAGCTTTTGGTCGATCTCCGCTTCGGCTTCCTTGTCGGAGATGAGGATCGCTATGCCCGGTTCGTGAAAGAAGGTCTTTTCATGCCTGAACATGACTTCTTCTTCCCCGATGACCAGAGCGTTCGCACCGGTACCGATAGTCACCAGCTTGATTGGGGGAGACAGTTCCGCTTCCAGTTCCGCTTTGCTTTCAGCAGAGATATGAGGACAATCGTCAACTTTGGCGCCCCCGGTTGCAATCTTCATGGCAAATGCAAAGCAAGTGGGAAACCCACACTCCTTGCAGTTGGTCTTTGGCAATTTTTTCAGTATATCAGCACCCTTGAGAGCCATAACATTTTTCTCCTACAGCTTTATGAGTGAGTTAGCATTCCGTGATCATCTCTTTTAGTACTCTGAGAGAGTCAGGATGGCGCAATATAAGGATGTTGGCCCCTGCTAACAGGAATGAAAGCCCGGTAATGGCCTCCCACAGGATGCCCTGGTCTCGGTTTGCCTTCGCTTCCTTGGCTCTCCAGCATTCCACTCCCACATCGGCAAGAATTGGCATCAGCATCATGTTGTCCCGATCAGCCAGCCCAAACTGCTTTATTCTCTCTATGATGGAGAAGGTGAATTCGAGTCCGTAACCCAATGCGGAGGAAGTGGGATCGACGACGATCTTGTCCGCAGGGAAGAATTTACACAGAGCTATGTTCAGCTCTTTCGTCAGGTTGGCGTCCATAGAAGCCTGAGCCACTATCCCGTGGCCATGAGCCATTGCTGCCTCGGCGATCTCTGCGTAATTCTGTTTGAGCACCGGACCCAAAAGCAGATTCTTGCCGGCGCATACCCTGGCCACTTCCGTCAAAACCTGCGTATCTTTTTCCTCGTCTCCGGTACCCCATACGATGAGAGGAACGTCTATGGAATCAGCTACCGTTTTGGCGGTCGCCGCGGCTTCCTGCGGCGATGCATTTCTGCCCAGGGGATCAGTGCTCAAAAGGCGGAGGCAAACAGCATTTGCTCCATAAACGTCGACGCATTTTTTTGCCCACTTGGCCGGGGAGGACACCACATCCCGGTACTGTTCGATTAATTCAGGCGCCCAATTTTCAGGTTCGATATCTACAACTTCCAGTGCAAGCCCGGCGAGATTGGGGAGCGCTCCCTCAAAATAATGGAACGGCAGCGCGTTTTCCCCTCCTGTGCGCACGATTTTTTCACCGGAGCCCCATGCGACTTCTCGAATTTTTACGGAATATTTTTCCAAGGGTGGTTCAAAGCTCATGATCCGTGTCTCCTTTCAAACCTCTAGCCAGGAACTGGAAAACAGGCTTCTTCCCATAAGCACTTCAGCGGTCTTCACATACTGCCGCTCCTTTTCAGAGAGGGAAGAAACATCGATGGCTTCTGCATCCATGGTTCGGTGAATGAGCGTGACGATTCCGGGCAAACCCCCACTCATGAGCTTCGAGAGTTCCTCGTCATAGCCGCTCACAATGGCTGAATGCTGGCCAATTCGGTCTAACATCACCAGAAAGGTCCGGTTGAGCAGTCCCCTGAGTTCTTTGGGCACGCCGAAGGACAAATTAGACAGGCCGCAAAGCGATTTCGCTCCAGGCACAATGTCGGGCAGCATCTGCACAAATTCCATGTAGGCTGCGACCTGGCGTTGATCAACGCTAACCGGCATCATTACGGGATCAACCCAAATATCCTCACTGGCAATACCGATTTCATTGGCGTAAGCCACCGAATCCATGATGCTCGCCGCTCTCTCTTCAGCGTCGGAGGGCAGCCCCGTATCGTTTATGACGGAGAGAACCAGGCTGCACGGGTACTTGGCCGCCAGAGGCATCATGGTTTGCCTACTGTCAGTGGACCCTGAGGCCGAATTGAGTATGGGTTTCTTCTTGCAAATTTTGAGGCCTGCCTCCATAGCCGCCACGTTGGTGGTATCCAGGCACAGGGGAATGTCGGTAATCTCCTGTACCGTTTTAACGAGCCACTCCATCGTCCCGACCGGATCTTTTTTGACCGGCCCGACATTGAGATCGAGGTAGTCCATTTTGTTTTTTACCTGCTCTGCGATACATTCGCGGATCGGGCCCGCGTCGCGGTCCTTAATACCTTGTCCGATTGTCTTGGACATCACGTTCAATTCTTCGCCGATGAGAATCATGGCACATCCTTTCCTGTCCTAAGGTTATGGTAATCTGTGCAAGAATTGCTGTAAATATAGCGTCCCGGCGACATCGCCTGGATTCCACACCTCCGGAGGGGTGCAGATGGATTTTGACGCCCATTGAGCGTGAAGTATCAGGATACTGCCGGTCACTTGGCGCATTTGATTGCCTTGAGATATTGTTCCCGATGAACCTTGGAAATGTTTGAGGCCACAACAGTCGTTCGTAAAGGATCGTATGATCGTTTGTTGTGCCGGAGTGGCTGGAGCTGGGAGGTATGGTGTGCTCGCATGCGCGGTTTTTCGTGTGAGAAAATCAGCTACTGTAATCGAGCATCAGACGCAGAGGGGAACGGTTCGGTTTTTGGCCGCGGAGACGGGAGAAGCTCCTTTGAGACAATCCACCCCAGTCAACGGTCGCATTATAGAAGGCAGGGAACCACACGGCTATCGTCTGACGGACTATTTGATCTAACCGGGGGGACGATATTTAAACATGACCGGAGATTAAAAAGATAAAGAGCAAATACGGCGCCGGTGCTGAGGAACTCGCTCAATTTTTGCCCGACACAGACTGTGGGGACTGTAGCGGCTGGAAAGGCCGGTCATAATCATTCCTGGACTGGCTGCATCAGAGAAAAATTCCATCAAGCAATTGACGCGCTGCGATGCTTTGCCTGGACCGGTCTCCGGTTTTCTGGCGCCCCTGTTTATCTTGGCAAATCGAGAGGAATTTCAGTAACTGTCCGGGATGTTTTAGCGCTCCAAACAAAAGACCGAACGACACGACACTCAGGACTGGATTTCCACGAGCCCGAGTTCAATCGCAAAATGGATTAGCTGCGAAATGTTGTCCATTTGAAGCTTTTCCATAATATTGGAACGGTGAGTCTTAATGGTGCTCGTGCTGACGCAAAGGATGTCAGCAATCTCCTTGGTCGAGCGCCCCTCTGCGATCATTTGAAAGACTTCACGCTCTCGGTTGGACAGTTGGCCGTAGAGGTCTTCGCGCGAAGATTTGGTCCTTTTCAAAGATACATAGTCCTCAATGACCTGACGCGATATGGAAGGACTGAGGAAAGTATCTCCTCGCACGGCTGCATTGATGGCATTAACGATGTCCGTTCCGCTGGAGTCCTTCAGAAGATACCCTGAGGCGCCAAGGCCAAAAAGTTCACTGATGAATCGGTTATGGGAATGCATGGATAGGATGATGATTTTTGTATTGCGGTTGGCCTTCTTGATTTGCCTGGTAGCCTCGATTCCGTTCAGCATTGGCATCGTTATGTCCATTATGACGATATCCGGTTTGATTTGTTCCACCTGGCTGATGGCCTCCCGTCCATCCCTGGCTTCTCCAACAACGTGGAACCCCGGCTCTGCTTCGAGAACTTTTGCCAGCCCCTGCCTTACGATGGTGTGGTCATCAGCAAGTAATATGGTAATCGCCCTTTCACCCATCCGAACTCTCCTTAATAGGGATTTCTATACGGATCCGAGTGCCCTTTCCCTTCCCGGTGCGAAGTGAAAATTTTCCGCCTGCCATGGATGCGCGTTCCCGCATACCCAACAGCCCCAGAGCTTGCCTGTTCCCTTTGAACTGATCCGGTTCAAAGCCTACTCCGTCGTCTTCAGCCAAAAAAATGATATTCGGGTAGCTTTTTATGATGGAAAGTCTGAAATGCTTCGCTTGTGAGTGCTTCACGGTGTTATTGATGGCCTCTTGAGAAATGCGGTAAAGCAGGGTCTCGATTTCCGGATCCATGCGCTCTTCAAACCCCACCATCTTGAAGTCAATTGCTAATTGGCGGTACTTCGAAATGTACCCCAGGCATGACTCCAGCGCCGGCTCCAGGCCGAGATGACTCAATAGCGCAGGGTGCAGTCTGTGAGATATGCGCCGGATCTCCTGGTAAGTCCGGTTGACTTGTTTCTTGATATCGAGGATCTCTTCTTCAATATGAGCCATCTCAGGCGAGTTGGTTTTCAAGATTGTATCCAGCGCGAAGCCGATGCCCGTGAGGGCCTGTCCCGTCTCGTCGTGTAATTCCCGGGCTATCCTTTTTCGCTCCTCCTCCTGGGAATGAAATAGTCGGGCGGTGAGTCCTCTTAATTCCTCTCGATGTTGTCGAATGGTCTTACCTAAGCAGGCATTGTCGATCGCGCTCCCCAGGAAATTCCCCAGGGAACCCAACATCTGATGATCGCGGTCGGAAATCTTTCTGTTCGAGGCAAGTTCTAAAGCAATGAAACCGGAAGCCCTTTTTTTCGCTGTGATCAGGAAGCACAGGAGTTGTACTGAGTCGTCGCCAACCACTGCTTTCAAGCTGGCCTTGAAAGGCGGGAAAGTACGCTGCGGTTTCAAAGAGCGATCTTCCTCGAGCAGCGATTGCATTAAGGCTTGATCGTGAAGCACCAGTTGATAAACGCTCCCCATAACTTTTTCAGGCAGGCCTTGCCGCACCTTCAGTGCAAAAGCCGATTTTTCTTTATTGATCAGGAAAATGGCCCCCGAACCAAGGTTCAATACCTCCAGTACTTTTCTCAGGGCCATCGTCAGAATTTCATTGAGGTCCTGTGTGACATTCATTGCCACAGCTATCGAGTGTAAAAGCGACAATTCCCGGTTCTGCTGATGCAAGTTCCGAAAACCATCCATGCGAGCCGTAATATCTTTCGAGATTGCCTCATACCCTGTGATCTTCCCATCGGTGTCTACTACCGCGTTGCCGCTGACCAGACAGTGAAGGCGGGTACCGTCCCGCTTCTGGAAGCTGATCTCGAAGTCTTTCGCAAACCCGTAGCGGTCGATTTGTTCCTGAAACACCCTCCTGTGCATAGGGTTGACGTAGATTCTTTCCACAGATGCAACGGAAAGTAATTCTTCTTTGCTGCTATAGCCGAGTGTCTCAACGCAGGCTTGGTTTACGTCTTGGAATATGCCCCCCTTGGAATGGATGAAAATCATGTCTTTAGATCCATCGAAGAGACTGCGGTATCTATTTTCAGAACGCCTGAGATCGTCTTCCAGAGGTTTACAATCCGTCACGTCTTCCATTACGTGCAGTTTTGCAATTACTGACCCGCGCACGTCCCTGATTGAAGAACTTGTGCGCCTGACGAAAACGGCTTCGCAATCCCCCGGAGACATTGCGGATTGGCTTGTGCCAACATCTGCTTGCTCCTGCTGATCTTCTACCAGGGCAGGTTCAACTCCGTTATGAGAGCTTAAGAAGATGTCCTCAGATGTTTTGCCGATAAGCTCATCGGCTCGCAATCCAGTAATCTGCTCAGCAGCCTCATTGACGTAGTTGATACGGTCTTGCTCATCTGCGATCAAAAGACCGCACGGCAAATGCTTAAAAACCTCGAGATACATCTTCTCCCGGCATGCTGTCGTCTTGTCCCCTATATGGGTCAGATAGCCCATTTCATCAGCCAGAAAATGGTTCCACCCTCGGGGGTCACCTTCGGCATTCAGCTTAAAAATTGGACAAATCAAACAAACTTCCAATTTGCTGCTGCCGGGGAATTGACGACCATTTGTACAACAGGCATCGGGCAAGCGCCAACAAAGGACTTCTTCATTCAGGCTGGAAGACCGTTCAGGCAGATACAGCATCATAGGATACCTCTTCCCATAGAAAATATGCGATTTTATCAGTGTTTAATTCCATAAATCCTGAGATATCCGAGCAACGTCACCCTGCGAAAGCCGGGGGTCAGAACCTCGCCACAGTCCGGATCTCGGCTTTCCGCCACAATGGCGGCAGGGCGCCGGCAATAGAGCACGTACCTACGCAATCAAACACTAAATGCCTATAATTTCACTCCAATAAGAACAGTTCCCGATCCTTTCACATCTGCTCCGTGGAAGTACTGGTCTTTCAAAAAGATATCGCAAGGGGTAGAAGGGGAACCGAAGACGATTGAGTGGCATTGCAGCTCACCTTCTCCTATGATACACCAATCCGCAGGATGGCATGGTATTTCAAAATAGCAGATTTTCTTCATGACATCCTGGGGAAACGAGACTTTGTCTTTGTAAACGACAAAGTTCTTGTGCATGAACCACACATTTTTGTTGCCGGCGAGTCGAGATATGGTTTCTTTGTCGGTAACTTCTTCTCCCACTACGTCATCACCTTTTTTCATAACCAGGTTGGATTGGCAACTCCAGACGAAGTCCATATCGGTTAGGGCGACATAGATCCAATCACATTTGGTCACTTCCCGGATCCCGGCATTGATCACTTTTCCCAATCCCATAAGAGACTTAGCTTCCGCCTCATGCTCAAGATCGACAACCTTGCGCCGGTCTTCATCTGCAAACGGCTTTGCCTCTGCAATACCTTTGACTCGCTTGAGGGCTTCCAGAACAAGTTCGTCCGCTTTTTCCCTCTCTAACATTGGCTTTCCTTCTTATGCCTGAATAAAGTAAGGAGCCTGAATGCTAACAGGTGAGCAGGGAGATGAGATCAAATGATTTTTCGCTGCACACCCTCTCGCATCGCCTGCAGGCAACCCCATTGCACAGAGCCATGTTAATGGTAATTTCGAAACTGTCACCCCTCCGCTTCATCTGCAGGGCATTCTCCGGACATTCCACCACACACTTGGCGTCGCCGACGCATCCGTCAAAAACAAGAGTCTTTTTCTCCCCGATATCGGGGATAATAGTTAACCCCATCACTCCCAAATCCGGTATGTCTCTTTTGACAGTCCTTATAACCTCCGGAAGATCGGCTACTTCCACCAAGGTAGGCAGTCCGTATCTGGTCAAAAATTTTTGATACTGCCGGTAGGGCATCCCCTCAGTCCAGTAAGAGAGTTCCAGAATATAAACTTTTTCGAACACTTTGGATTCGGCAAACATACAGTGGTTCTGGCGAAGATTGTCTGCAATTTCCTGCATTTTCCAGAGATTATCCACGTTCTTTATAACATCCCCCGCCATGGCCAGGGAAGTGTTTCCCAACTGGTATATTTTCTTCACTCTCGCTGGAACCATACCGATTTCCAGCGCCTTAACGGCATCCACATAGGTGCCCGAAGCTCCGCACATGTAAGCGATTTCAATGTCCTCCAGCCGGATGCCTGCCTCGTTACACAATGTGATGTGCCCGGCCCTGATCGCGCCAATGGCTTTTCCCGCCTCGATTAAGTCCTCTTCTGTGAATTTGAGGCCGTCCGGCAGGTGAATTTCCGCGTCCAGAGTATCGATTCGGGGAATTCGAATGAGCCTGGCTTTTAGACCCTGACTGAGCAGGGCGATCACCCCGGTCCCGGTGATGCCTACAGCTCTTAATTCCCCAACTCCGTCCACTCTCCCCGTATCGGGATCAACCGTGTCTCCCAAGCGAGCCATCATCTCCTGATCGAGCACATAAGTTTTCAGCGTTCCCCTCAACGGTTTGTCATCACCGCCTGTGACGCATCCCTTAGAGCCGGATGCCTGATCTTCATCCGGTTCGAACTGAACGTCGCTGATAGCACCGGGAAGAGCTAATATGCCATCCTCGATCTGTTGACCCTCCAGAGCAGGTCCCGCCGCAGTCGAACCGGTATATACAACTCCCTTTACAATGAGGGCCATCTCCGCGTTGGTGCCATAATCCGTTACGATGGAAATCTCATCTTTTTCCAGCATTCCGGTCTGGATCATCATTGCAAGGGCATCAGCTCCAATTTCGTGCCGGACAGCGGGAGGGATCAGGACGTCTGTATGATTCGGCAGGGCCAGTCCTGGAATCTCCAGGGCCTTTATGATTCGAGCGTTTCTTTTCGGAGGGACCACTCCCAGGGCTTCCAGTTTACGTTTGCCGGCATAGGCCAGGTCCCTTATCTCAATCCCTTGAAAAAGGGACAACTGAATTGGATTGCCGCATACAGCAAGCCGGACTACCTGGGCTTTGTCGACTGCCAGATTATCCAGCACTTTGTTGATAGCGTGAATGATGACTTCGTGGGCCTTATCGATTCCGACCTCCAAGGCAAAGTGGAGATGGTCTATAACGTTGGCCCCGGGAAAGGGATGACGCGTGGTGACAGCGGTGCAAAGGATTAGTCCATTTTGATCCAGATCGATTGCCTGTCCTCTAAACCCGCTTGTGCCAAGGTCTAAAGCAATACCTAATCTCGCCATTTCATACTCCAGCAGTTCCCCACGGAGAACATATGCAAAAACTTTCGTTATGAATCATAGTAACTTACGTTTGCACTCAAAGCAAATGGGCGCTCCGGAATTGTCTGTGGTCATCTTTGCCGAATGCCCGTAAAGTTCTTTGTGCTCACTGTTAATCTTAGACCAATACTGTTTGACCTCGGTACATGACAAATCTTTATCCAGAACGCGTTCCGCATCGCTATGCCAATGTCCGCAGCGGGTGCAGGCGAGCATTTCAGTACATCTCCTTTCAAGACGGGCTTTTGCAGCAAACAGGCCAAAAAGTAAGGAGGGGCGTAGTCCCGGCGATAAAGCCCACCGGGTCATGCCCCCCTTTTGTTCTACTTAACTTAATGTATCGAAACTTCCAACTACTTACTACAATCCGTAGGATTTAGGGTTGAAGCCCTTAACATCCTTGTACTTCTTCAGAGACATGTCAATGAAGTTACCCTCATTGTCGGGCAGGGCCTTCAGGTCCTTCAAGGCTTTTGTCAGCGCATCTTTTTCGAGGGTGGTCAATTTCATCTTGGAGTCGCCCATGATAATCTCGCCCGCCTTGATGGCTCCCGCTCGGGCGCTTAGGTAATTGCCCTTGCTGCGGTTGCTGACGATCGCGTTACCGACCTCCCACGCATTGTTGGGGGCCAGAATAAGACTGTGGGAATCCCTGTACATGTCGGAGTTGACCAGGATCTCCTTCATCGCCTCCTGGTGTCCAAGTTCGATGGCGCTGTTGAGCATCGCTACGTCGTAACCGAGGATCTCGGCAAAGACTGAGGTCGTTGTGGCCCCGAACATGTCGTGGTATTCGACCGCCTCGTTGCTCCACAGGTCGCAGACTGCCATGATGAGATTGCCGCAGAGATCCGAATGAGCGCAGGCGCTTGTCTTGCCCTCGGTTGAAATGGGAACTCCCGCCATGGCTTTAATGATCGGATCTTCGTAGGCACAATCCTTGGTGGGGCCGGTTGCGCCGCACTCGTAGGCGACCAGGGTTCTCGAAGCCGCAATCGCTCTGGAAAGGGCTGCGATCACATGGGGCACGTCTTTGGAAGTCATACCACCGGCCATAAACATGGCCGTGTTCGCTTCCGAACAGTTCGTGTCACCGCCGGCTATGCATTTGTTTTTGCTTGCGATGTCCACGATCTGATTCCACATCCACTCCATATCGATGGCGCCAAGCACTCCAATACCGAAAAGAATACCCCCGATGTCATTGCGGATGATGCAATGGTCGAAGATCTCCTTGCCGCCCATGGATTCGATGGAGAGTATATCAGCGTACTTCGCACACTCTTTGAAAGATTCGATAATCTCGTTGGTATAATCGCTTTGCCGCATATCGACCATGTCGGGTTTGCGCAGGTCCGCTATGGTGGCCCGGTAAGCAGCTTTGAGACCATATTTTTGCAGATAATCATCCATCTGCTTGGCGGACTGGGCCGCGATTTCCCCTCCCCACTTGGGATTGTGGGTCATCTGAAAAATGTGCTCGTTTTCGATCTGCAGCGTAGGATGGCCAACAATGACCATTCTCTCAAGGGCATCCCCGTTGGCCCTCTCATACTCCCGCAGCAGGGTCTTCATGGTTTTCTCGCTTCCAGGCCGGGGATGAGGAACCACCTCGGGATGCACAAATCCACCGCCAATCACTATTCCTCTTTTGGTGGTCACTGGTTTTTTGGCGGTTCCGAACATCATTTCTGCGCCATTCTTGTACGCCATCTGTGTCAATGGTTTTCTTGCCATGTCGTTCTCCTTGCCAAGTTAAAAGATGTCTGATCCTCCAGGTCTCTCAAAAGCAAAAACCAGTCAGTACCTCCTTCCATTATCGCAATGTCCGAATGCAACAATCTTTCTGCTCTGAGAGGCACAACGAAAAAACGTCATCATCACCTTACACAGGCTTAGTAGAGCAACTCATGTGCCATTTCGCTCTCGATTAATATTTTTATATGCCATTGATATCATGTACTTTTTTCTGCCTCGTAAGGATCCTTCCGGTCCGTCGTGTAACCGTACGTTACAGACGCGCGTTTCCTCGTCACATGAGGTGACATGATTTGCTTAGTTAAGCCCGTACTGAGCAAGACGGAGGTACAGCAACCGGCGGGTAATTCCCAGCATCTTGGCGGCTTCGCATTTGTTTCCGGACGTCGTTTGAAGAGTTTTGAAGATCAGTTGCTTCTCCACCTCATGAAGTGGGACCCCTCCTTCCGGCAATTCTTTCAACATTTCTCTTGATTTGGTTTCATGGTCCGATGTTTCCCGCACTTCCGCGGGCAGGTCGTGGAGAGTAATCGGGCCCCGGCAACAAACAACGAGCAGCCGTTCCACGACGTTGGCCAATTCCCGAACATTGCCCGGGTAGCTGTAGTCTAACAGAGCTTTCCAGGCATCCTCCCCGACAGGTGGCACAGGACGATTCAACTCGTTGGCAGTTCTGCAAAAAAAGTGGTCCAGAAGCAAAGGGATATCATCTTTTCTCTCTCTCAAAGGGTGAAGATATATCGGGAGCACATTAAGACGGTAGAACAAGTCTTCACGGAATTTCTCCATTCGCACGGCTTCCCTGAGGTCCTGGTTTGTTGCGGCGATGATACGCACATCGGTTTTGTACGTGGAGTTTCCGCCCACCCGCTGAAATTCCTTTTCCTGAAGCACACGCAGCAGTCTAACCTGGAGATCCCGGTCCAATGCGCCAATTTCATCGAGGAAAAGCGTACCGCCCTGGGCAACTTCAAACTTCCCTTTCCTCTTGTACAATGCGGTTGTAAAAGCGCCGCGCTCATGCCCGAACAGTTCACTCTCGATCAAAGCATTGGGAATGGCGCCGCAATTAACTGCTACGAAGGACCGAGCCTGGCGGGTGCTTGTCTCATGAATTGTCCGGGCGATCAGTTCTTTGCCAGTGCCGCTTTCACCCTGTATGAGAACGGTAGTCGAAGAATCTTTCAAGTTATCGATCAGATCATAGATTTCATTTAATGCCTGGCTTCGGCCGATTATAGCACCATAGCGCTCCTTTAGTTCCTTACGCTCGAACCTGAATTCGGGGTGGATTTCCGGTTTTTCTTTTTCCTCCAGGCCCTGACAGATTCCACCAAGAATCGTATTGATCTGCTGTTTCAGAGTTGGGCCGGAAAACTCGTAGAACGAGCCTCCCTTATATAGAAAGGGGCCTAATGGGCCGGTGACCAAAATAGCCGCTCGAGGAGCGATCTGCCTGGCCTGGTGCAGAAATCCACCCCCGCCCATTCCCGATGATTTCAGGTCGATGATGATAATCCATTCTTTGCGTGGCTGTTTTCTTAACAGGTTTAGTGCATGTTGCTCGTCCGGGACCCATACGGGTGAGAATGCATCCGGAGAGATGATGCGGGGTAAAGAATGCAGCGTGTGGTACTGATCATCGACGATCAGCACCACAGGCTTGGACGTGTTGACATCCGTTCCCATTATAAGCCCCTCAACCTGACCTAAACGGATCTCAAATTCCCCACCTTCGGTCATAAATCAAGTTCGAAAATATCTATCTGACAATCGGACCTACAGGCAGAACCGTTCGTCCATAGAGTGTGTTAATTACTCCAGCCGCCGATACATAGAGAGCCGAGACACCACAAACAATTCCCACATATCCCGCCAATGTTATAGAAGGTGGGTACCCTGCCAGACCAATGTCCAACAGCACGAACACAGCAAGAAGAAGTCCTAGTGTCCATATTACAGCTTTGTTAGTGACAAACGAAGCGATAAAGAGATAAAAGGCAAATATAGTATACGCTACCAGGAAAACCAGAAGGGTATTTGTATCCAGCTCATACCATTTTAGCACCACGCCGAGGTTGATCAAGCTGTAAACAATCCAAAACATGCCGTAGATTCCAAACGCAAGTCCCGTGAAAAGCTCGTTTTTCTTAAAGCCGTTCACGCATGCGATGAGGTGGATCAGACCGACAATCAGGGCTAGTGGAATAATAACGCCCACCGCTTTTGGACCGATAATGCCGGCGTTCTGAAAGCTCAAGGTAAAAAGACCAATACCGAAACTCGCCAATCCCACTGTGGAGGGATCGGCTATCGCTTGATTGACAATACTGAAGGTAGTTTCTTCCGCCATCTTTTCTACTCCTTAAAAAAGGAATATTTCCCTCGCTAGGTTCAATCTATCGCTTCCACAATACAAAAAACTTTGTGATTTCACCTCTTTCCGAGAGTTTTCTTCGCTTCGTCCAGTTCCAGTTTTTGAGGCTGAAAGCCGGAGGGTCCGCAAGGTAGGCAAAATCAACTTCTTTCAGATACCCATTATTCATCTGCCCTCTGCGTTACACATCTTTCAAGGGCACCTCCAATTTCCTTTCGGTTCAACTTCCTGCCGATAATCGAAACCTTGCTCTGTTCGGCCGGTCTTACCGGTTGAGAAGACAATTCTCCTGAGGCCAACTCCATCAATATAGATTTATTGCCGACTCGAAATATCCCTTTGGCTCTCACGACTTCACCCATCTCAGAGGCGTTTAATCTTTCGAAAAAATTAGACAAATCCTTTTCATCGAAGGTGAGATCACTGTAGACGAGGCCAAAGGATTCGTAACCCAGAGCATCCTCCTCATCGTGTAAATGAATGGCTCCCTTATCCCCTATCCACCCATCCTGCCGGCGATCGGAAATAAAAGTTCGTTCAGTCTGGAGGTTTTTGGACTCAGGGGGGGTTGACAGAGCCAGTTGATACTGGCTCCAGTCAACTGCCCCAAACTCCGTTGTGATAACCGTCGTATCGGGATTGATCGCTGAAATAGCATCGCGGGTGAGCATAGCCTTTCTTTTGTCCACTCTGTCACACTTATTCAAAAGGACTATGCGTGCGTTTTTCACCTGAGATTCAACAAAGTTTGGATTGGCTTTGTACAGTCCCATGAAACCAGTGGCATCGGAGATAAGCACATAGTGAATTCTACTGATAACTTTCTCGAAGAGTTGCGCTTCGATGATGGAGCGAATCTGCGCGATAGTGGCCACCCCTGTTGGCTCAATTATCACTCTTTGGGGCTGTATTGACTGCATGATATCCAACAGTTGAGTCCTGAAATCGGACTGAAGGGTGCAGCAGATACATCCGCTCGGCATCTCGACAACATTGCCTCCTCGCTCTTTCAATAGAGTTCCATCTATGCCCACATCTCCGAATTCATTAACCAAAACCACGATTTTTTCTTTGCCACCCCATTCTTCGAGGACCTTGGTGATAAAGGTAGTTTTGCCGGAACCTAGGAACCCATAAACAATATCAACGATCATCCCGTCACCTTGCGTCCCAGTCTAGCCGTTCCATTTTTCGCGCATGCTCGTCCACTTCTCGCCGGCCAGTGCATCCTCGGCCATACCCGGCGCCTGGCTGGCTTCCTTGCCCCAAACTCCCAGTTCGAAACTGGTCACGTACTCTTCGCTGACTGCTCCTCCTCCGCAGATGAATGGAATTTCAATGCCTGCGGATTTGAGTTGATGCGCGATCTTGGGGAAGGCGGTCATTGTAGTAGTCATGAGAGCCGTACCTGTAGCCATGACGGGCTTGTGGAGTTTGATCGCCTCCACAACCTTGTCAACGGGGACATCGGCACCAAGATTGATCACTTCGAATCCATTGGCGTTGAGCAGAGCATTGACGATTACCTGGCCGATATCGTGAATGTCGCCTTCGGCGGTATGGGTAACTACTTTGCCCTTCCTGTCCATGGACTTGCCCATGGTCTTTTCACATTCGGCAATGCCGACATTCATGGCATCAGAAGAGAGGATTACCTGGGGGAGAAAATAGACTCCCTCGTCCCACAGGCGGCTCACCTCGTTCATCCCCGCGATGAGCGCCCCGTTAATTATATCCAGGGGCGATTTGCTCTTCAGAGCGTCCTTAACGACTGACAGAATGCCCTCATCGTCCCCCTCCACAACAAATTTAGCAATTTTCTGCAGAGCGGGGTCCTTTGAAACATCCCTGGCGGCCCCAGCCTTTTCGGTGTCGAGATCGTAGCGTTTGAAGATGTTACCGTAGCTCTGTAACGTTTTCATGTTTGCGCTCCTCGTCCTCTGTTTATTGTCTGCGTAAAAATCAAGCGGTTCCGGCAAAACCGCAGATGCACTTGGTTGGAATTTCTAATGTCTTTTGGCTACTTCCACCATGGCCAAAAGGTTCTCGGGCGGCGTCCCGGGTGCGATTGCACAACCCGGCGCCAGGATCTGAATCCCTTTGGAGATCGATTCCTCACAGGCCTGTGTCACCGTCTCGGCATCCTTCATGAAAAGCGTGGTCGCCGTGTCCACTCCGCCCATCAAAATGATATTCGGGCCGCATTTTTCGCGAGCCAGCAGGGGATTGGCCTTAGGCTCGAGGCTCAAAATGTTGGCCCCCGTCTGCCCCATCCATGCGACTATGGAATCCACGTTTCCACAGATGTGCAAAATCGTCGGAACCGAGATGGAATCGAATACCTCCCTCTGGTATTCCAGTTCGATGTCCCGGTAAGTCTTGGGCGCAATCAATTCCGGGGAAGCTGTCATGTCTTCGCACGAAATAATATCGGCTCCCGCCTCAACAAGGGCCTTGCCTAAAGCTGATGCGGCTTTGGCCGCAACTTCCAAAAACGGCCGGATCTTGTCCGGAGCTTTGAAGGTGGCCTTCAGGAGGGGAACTGTGTCCACCAGGGAACCTGCAATGGTAAACGGCCCGATAATCCCGGCCACCACGACCGCGTCGTTTCCCACCTCCTTTTTCAATATCCGCACCGCCTTGAGGAGTTCGGGAATCCCTCCTCTGGAGAGAAAATCGGAGGGAAATGTCGGGGTGTCGTCCAATTTGTATGGGGGCGGATGCTCGATTCCCGGTATTCCCTCAGTCCCACCGGATTTTACCTTACAACCGAGCGCTCCGGCCTCGAACGTCTGGTCAAACGGGACCCTGACCGCGTCGAAACCAACAATGGAATAGGCCGCCAACGCCTGCTTGGCCATCGCCTCCCCTTTCTCGTGCCCTTCCGGCCAGAAAACTTTTACCTTTTCCATCTGGTCGTAAGTTACCGTGGAATTGGCGCCGAAGCAGGGCATCCGATCCGGTTTCTGGCCATTGACCACACTCATCACCCGTTCTCTAGCATTCATTTACGAGACTCCTTGATTGAGTATCTCATTAGTATGAAGATATTGGATATTGCCGACCAGGGTCTCACCTGCCCCCCCCCAGCCCTGAACGCGAAAGGGTTACAGCCCCTTCCTGCGAGCCGAGGGCAAATGCACTGGAAAACCTCTGCAGGCACAACTGTAAAGTGTCTGAATGAAAATCGTTCTGCATACGATTTGTTGGAATACTGTTGATGTGTTGGCGACGCCGCACTCCCCCTCGAAGCTACGGCATCCTGATCAGGCAGGTATCTGGCTCGCGGAAACCTCGCTCTCCGAACGCCAGCGCGGTAGACTGGTCAGTCCAACGAGAACACTTGGAGGTTCGCCGCTCACAGTTGCGGGGCAGCGATGGGTTCGCACCATCTTCCCTACTAACTTACCAAATACTTCAGTACCGAAGAAGCTCGATAGCGATCAGAAGCGATTTGTGCTCAGCACGTGTGAGGAGAAGGAGTTAGGAGAGATCATCTTCAGTCTGAAGCGATCCGAAGTTTCTCAATGCGCATTAGATGTGCAGTTCTTGTGCCAAATGAACAGAAAACGAAAAGTTAGGGCGCAAAGGATTACCCACTGAGGGCGAGTGTAACACAGAGTAATTCAAAAAACAAGGACCGGCCGGCTCATAATCACGCCATCCCAGTCGTGGTATTCGTTTGATAGTATCAAAAATAGGCATCATATCAGCCGGTTAAGGTGTGTGACACAATAGTCAGACAGTGACATCCCGTACAGACTAATCTTTCTCCGCAAAGCTCATCCTGTCCAAACGGTGCTCCTTAAGCTTGCGCCATAAGGTTCTCGGATTGATTCCCGTTTTTTGAGCTGTTTGCGAAACATTTCCCTCGCACCGTTTCAAGGCTTCGATGAGATAGGCCCTTTCGAAATTCTTGAGAACCCTGGATCGAGCCACACTGAAAGGGACATCAGTATCTACGGCCTCCAGGGCATCCGTCGCGGGCGGTGACGGCAGGTTTTCCGAATCTTGAGGAATGGTAAAATGGTCGATTACATGGCTGTCACAGGTAATGTACGCTCGTTCAACAACATTTTCCAACTCGCGGACATTGCCCGGCCAGAGGTAGTCCATCAATTGTTTGAGCGCGCGCGGGGTGACCCTGGGGCAGTGGGTAGTTGTGATCGGACATCCGCAGTCCATCAATTGTTTGAGTCCGCGCGGGGTGATCTCCTCAATTTTGCGATTCAGACTCTCGTTGTGACGATTAATGAAATGTTCAACCAGAAGAGGGATATCTTCCGGCCTCTCCCTTAGTGGGGGAACATGGATGGGAATCACATTCAGCCGGTAGAAGAGGTCGATGCGAAACTCGTGACTGTTGATTTTCTCTTTTATTTTCTGGTTGGTGGCCGAAATGACTCTCACATCGATATCGATAGGATGGTTGCCCCCTACTCTTTCCACCTTTCTTTCTTGCAGAGCGCGGAGCAGCTTCACTTGCATGGTAGGTGAAATGTCGCCTATTTCGTCCAGAAGCAACGTCCCTTTGTGAGCGTACTCGAATTTGCCTGCCTTGGACTTGAAAGCGCCCGTGAACGCACCTTTTTCATGGCCGAAAAGTTCAGATTCCAGAAGGGTTTCCGTTAAGGCGCCGCAATTGATAGCTACGAAAGGCATCTTCCTTCTTGCTCCGGTAAAATGAATGGCTCTCGCAACCAGTTCTTTACCCACCCCGGTCTCGCCGGTGATAAGCACGGTAGAATCAACGTCGGACAGGCGTTCGATAAGTTCAAGGATCCGCAGCATCTTTGGGCTCTTGGTAATGATTTCGCTGAAATTCGATTTCTGAACTTCATCGGGCAAAAGACAGGTTTCTTGTACCACCTGCGGTTCATCAAAAACATGGTTGACGGCCCTGAGAACAGACTCAGGTTCAATCGGCCCTTGAATATAATCTGCTGCCCCAGCTCTCATAGCTTTTACAATCGAAGTGGCTGTACTATCAGCGGAAACAATCATCATGGGAATATCAGATCCGATCTGTTTGGCTGCTCTTATAAGCTCTAATTTTTCCATCACAGATCCCTCGATATTAATGAGTAACATGTCAAAATGCTGTGACTCAAGCGTCCTCAAAGCCTTTCCAACATCTGACACAATAGTTATGCCATAACCTGTATTCTCTAATACCGTCCAAATATTGTGATAAATAGAAATCTCATTGTCGACCACAAGTATCCGTTTATAAGTTTGATTCATAACGCTCATTACTCATAAATACATTCACCGGGATACGGAATAAGGATGTTTGGACGCTGAGAGCAATTGGCTTTGTTAGATTCGGCTGATCATGATTAACAAGTACAAGCAGCGACTTGCACTTTAACGCTCGATTGATCGGAAACCGGACTTTCTCTCTTCTGTAAGTGCTTTCAGGCATCCCGTCCTCATAGGCAAGTCGATCTGCCACGGTTGAGACTTTCATCCGCCCCCCTACGATCAGCTTTAACCAGGATATCCGAGCAAACCAAAAAGAATCGTACAGACTAAGATGAACTGGCGTCAGTTCAAATTGTGGGAGATGGCCGGAAAATGATGACGAAAAAGATGATGGGCAGGGTAAACAGTTCTGAGACTCGCGCGCGAACCAGTAAAATTCACAGTACAGCCATCCCAAGGAGATCCATTTTACCGGCAAAATGAAACGCGCTGCCATCGTCCCTCGGAGGATTTTCATTTGGCGAAGAGACTATTATTGAGTTTCCTCAGGGGCTGGAGAGGTTCCGGGAAGCAATAAAAAACGGCAACGACCGGCGCATGTTGAAGCCCTCGGCTTCTCACTGCCTAGTTTGGTGATTTTTCAGCATAACGTGCCAGTATGTAAAGAAGGCATCCTAGTCGATTAACGTATTTCAGTGCTTCCGCACGTGGAAGTTGCCCCATTTCCTGCAAGATGACCATGCTGCGCTCCGTGCGGCGTATGACGGAGCGCGCCAAATCCAGAGCAGCGCTTAGAGAGTTAACTCCCGGCGAAACAAAGCGGGGCGCCAGGGGAACTTCCTCTTGCAACCCGTTGATCCACTGCTCAAGCTGGACAATGTGTTCCAGGTCAATGTGCTTCACGATGCGGCAGGGGTCGGTGCTGGACAATTCAGCCCCCAATAGAACCAGTTCTCCTTGAATGGTTGAGATTATGTTGCGGATTTGTTCGTTTTCTGTAAACGTCTTGGCTAGACCCATTGCAGCGTTGGACTCATCCAAATTGCCACAGGCTTCAATGCGGAGGTTAGATTTGGATACTTTTTCACCCGACAATAGACGAGTTTGGCCGCGATCACCTTTTTTGGTTGATGTGATGAGCTTGATTTTGTTATCCGCCCTTTTTTTTTCAGGCCGCGTGATCTTTCCCTTATCTGCCAATTTCGTGCTCCATCAGGTATGAATTCTTTGCTGGACGTGCCGTCGATGAATTGATTCTTTTTGTGAATCCGGTCCCGGATAAAAAGGAGCTGAAATAATCACTGCCTCTAATCTCTGCAGATCATGAGATCATTACCGCCGAACTTCAAAAATATTGACCTCCCAGCCTTAAACTCAGGATGGGCCTGCGAATCATCTCCTATAATTCGTCGCCATTATACAGCCAACTCGCAAAAACATCAAACGCTATCCACTTTCTCTCACGGTGAATCTGTTCAGCCATAATCTTTAACTAGAATCATTTGCTTACAAAGCTCTGCTATCCTCCTCCCAGTCGGGACGGTAGGCTTTCCGGCCCCCTTTTTAGGGTGCGCCGCCGTGGCGCGATATCTTCTTCACTGGGATGTTCAGGCGAGCTTGCTATGTGGTATTGCACTTTCGACAACATCCGTGGCGGTTGTTTACGCCGTTATGTTGGAAACCGGATTCAACAAAACCGAATTTGGTAAAGGCATTCTCGGGGCCTGTTTCATTAATGTGACCTTTGGAACCATTTCCGCTATTTTCGGTCTTACGCACAACATTGTTACGCAAGCACAATATTCGTTTTTGGTTGCCACCGTGATCGCAAGCGCTGTTATTCCTACGCTGATAGCCGGACTGGCTTTCCTCCCGCGTCATCTTTTGCTCGCAACGAATGGACAACCCGAAGTAAAAGACGACGAAGGTACTCTAAGCGACGAAGGTTAGGATTTAATAAGGTTTCGTAAGGTCCGCCTTTGCCGGTTTTTCCCGGGCCCGGCATCAATAAACAGGATCGTATGACCTTCGGGAAGACAGTGCGGCATCGCTGTCCATGGGCGGAGAGGTATGTGCTCTTGCGATGCTGCGAACGATCATCGTAGCAATGTAGGCTGCGCCGAAACCGTTGTCGATGTTCACTACGGCAACATTTGGCGAGCATGAGTTCAGCATTCCCAGCAGCGCCGCAATTCCTCCGAACGACGCGCCGTAACCCACGCTGGTGGGGACTGCGATTACAGGGGCGCCCACCAGCCCTCCCACTACGCTCGGCAAAGCTCCTTCCATGCCCGCGCACACAATGGCTACTTGTGCCTGTTGTAACGTTTCCCTTTGAGTGAGTAGGCGGTGCAGCCCCGCAACACCCACGTCGTAGACGCGTTCCACCCGTGTTCCCAGGAATTCGGCTGTGACTGCAGCCTCTTCCGCCACCGGAAGGTCGCTCGTACCGGCGCAGATGACTGCGATCGGCCCGCATTTTTCGTTTCGTATTTCCTGGCGCAGGGTAATGATTCTGGCTTCCTCATGATATTGCGCTTCAGGAACTACTTTCCGCACTGCGGCAAACCTCCCGCGGTCCGCGCGTGTGGCCAGGACATCGCTGCCACTGTTTGCCATCCGCAGAAAAATCTCTGCTACCTGGGCGCGTGTCTTGCCTTCCGCAAAGATCACTTCCGGCAATCCCAGCCGCAGGGTCCGGTGATGATCAATTTTGGCAAATTCAGCATCTTCAAAGGGCAGATCCGCAAGCCGCCTGAGTGCGTTCTCCGGGCTGATCCCGCCTTGCTGAACATCCTTCAACAGCGCAAAAATCGTCTCCTTTGTCATCCCCGCACCTCGGCTTCTGTCATCACAGCCACCACCGCCTGCATCAACTGCTTCACTGGAACGCCGTGTTCCTCCCCGGCCTTACGGCAATCCTCATATCCCGGCATCGCACTCATCTCCACTCCATTCCACAGTCCTGGCTTCACGCGGATGGTCCCACATGCCATCCGTGTTTCTACGAACCTCCTCTACAACACTACACGTTTCTCCTTGCGCACCCGAATGCCCGGCGTGCCGGTTTCGCGGAACAATAGTTCTTCCAGGGCCGCCGCATCTTTGCTTTCGCATAGCACCGTCAGCAGACTGCCTGCGCGGCTCTTTTTCATAGTCACCGGAATGCACATTACATCCAGCGCACCCTGCGCTATGGCCAGTTCCATGATGCGGGCCACTACCTGGGGACTCAGGTCGTCCACTGCACATTCCAGCACGGTGATCGTCTGTTCCGAAAACTGCGTCGTGCTCTCTGCATCGCCAAGGCTGAGCCGCAATACATTTGGGAAGCGCGCCGGATTCCGTGTCCCTGCTCCATAGCCAATCGAATGAGACCGCATTGCCGGAGCGTCCCCGAAGCTGCACCCGAGTGCTCTCAGCAGGGCCGCTCCAGTCGGCGTCACCAACTCCATCTGGAGCCCCGAGGAATAAGTAGGCATGCCTTTCAGCAGTTCAGCGGTCGCCGGAGCGGGCACCGGAAACCTGCCATGGGCACACTCCACAAATCCACCGCCGACATTGATTGCCGAACACACCCATTGGTCCACGTGCAGCGAACAAAGTCCTACCGCACTGCACACAATATCGGTAACCGTATCCACCGCTCCCACTTCGTGGAAGTGAACGTTTTCGACCGGGACATTGTGAATCTGCCCTTCCACTCGCGCCAGCAACTCAAAGGTTCGCAGTGCCAGAACCTTCGCGTCTTCCGGCAACGCAGCCTGTTCTATCAAATTACGGATGTTGGCCCAATCTCTTCCATCGGCATGACAATGTTCATGCTCTTCATGACTGTGTTCATGCTCTTCATGGGTGTGTTCATGCTCTTCATGAGTGTGCCCATGCTCTTTGTGAGTGTGTCCATGCTCGGACTCCCCATGAGAATGGCCGTGCCTGTGCTCTGTGTGAGTGTGAGTTGTCACATCCGGATGCGGAGCATCCGCAGGGTTGCCATCCACCAGCACATCCACTTTAGTGGACTGAATCCCGCTACGGTCGACCCGCTCGACACGCAGTTCCGCTCCCAGACCCAGTGCCTTTGCGGTTGACCTCAGAAGCTCCCCAGATACTCCTGCGTCGACCAGCGCTCCCAGCAGCATGTCTCCGCTGATACCGGCGAAGCATTCAAGATATCCAGTTTTCATTTGCCAGTCCTTTGGCGCGTGAGCTGCCGCGCCGGCCTTTCTGTTATCTGTTGCGCAATGTCCTGCCGGAACTTCAACCGGCAGATTTCCAACCATTGTACCGGAGTGACAGCCTTCGCGATCTACCGCCAAATACGCAAATCCTGCGCGACGTACAGCCGTTCCAAAGGCCTTGAACATCTGCGGAGCCTATACTCCGGTCATTTACGCCCTGATCCGCCCGCAAACTGCCCTGTATCTCCAGACCCACAAGGTCCTCCTCGTTGCCAATCGCCCCAGCGGCACATTTTTGAGGTAGTCCTTCAGGGCAAACTCAGGCAATGCGTACTTGGCAGTGTCGGTTTCAATGAGGGTTATCGCTCCCCGGAATGTACCTGCGAGCTGACTTAAGAGGTACGCTGGGACCTTGCTCCTTGGAAATCCCCGCCAAACCGCGAGTGCGATGGTTACGGAAGGATTAAAGTGAGCTCCGGAGACCGCCGCCCCAACATGGACGGGAATGGCTACCGCTAATGCCCACATAAACATCACGAGTTTTAAGTCTTTGAAGGCGCCGGCATAGACGGCCACAAATACGGTGCCCCAGCCGATGAACACGACGAGATAAGTGCCGATAAACTCCCTCATGTACTTACTGGACCATTTTTGGTCCATGCGCTCCACATCTCCTTCTCAGTAAGGTTTAAGTTTGTCCGTACCTCCTCGCCAGACGCACCTGCATCTGCGTCATATGCCTTTTTCAAAACCATGTATCCCTATCCACGTGCGAATGAAATATTTGGAAGTAATAGAAATAGTTGTGCAGGAAATGGGCCAGCCCCGAGTTCATATTCTTTAGCGGGAAAACCTTGTCTGGGTTGGGCCTTGCGCGAAAACAAAGGGAGTAATCGTGTGTCACGTCTCACAGTGCGACACGTGACGATTCACAATGACACACCGTGAGACACGCAAGCGGCACGTCCGGATATCAAGGGCAGAGTGAAAACGAGCAGTCACGTCGATTAGACAGTAGCAGGGATTTGCGGAGAGCAACGCCGAAGATTTGAGTTACAAGCCTGGCAGGCGGTCCCATCGCCCTAACAGCCGGGTTCAAGCAGTGTCTCGGTTTCAGCGCTCCAGTCTGCATCTTCGGATTTATCTTCGCCGGCCAGGTTCAACGCCTCGTTCAGGTCATCACGCAGATCTTCGAAATCCTCACATCCTACGGAAAGGCGGATAAGTTCGTCGAAAATTCCCGCCTCCTCCCTTTCTTCCCGCGGAAGGGAAGCATGCGTCATCGAGGCGGGATGTTCGATCAAAGATTCGATCCCCCCAAGCGATACCGCCAGTGTGATCAGCCGCACGTTGTTCATTACCGCTACCCCACCCTGCAGTCCGTATTTGACTCCAAATGAAATCATCGAGCCAAAACCGTCCATCTGACGCTTTGCGATCTCATGCTGGGGGTGGTCCGCAAGTCCGGGATAACTTACCCAGATTACCTTGGGATGAGATTTGAGGAACCGGGCAAGCTTCATGGCGTTTTCCTGCGCCCTTTCGATCCTGAGGGGCAAAGTGCGCGACCCTCTCAGGATGAGCCATGCCTGGTGGGGGTCCATCGTCCCCCCGAAAAGGCGCACGATGTTCCTCACTCGGTTGAAATGTTCCTCGCTTTTTGTAACCACCATGCCTCCGATCACGTCCGTATGGCCATTTATGAACTTGGTCAGGCTGTCGATGACCACATCGGCGCCGAACTCAATTGGCCGCTGGAGGTATGGGCTTGCAAAAGTATTGTCCACGACCAGAAGCGTTCCATGTTTTTTCGCGATTGCGGCCACACCGGCCAGGTCTGTTATTTTTATGCTGGGGTTCATGGGCGTTTCCACGAAAATCATTCTGGTCTCGGGCCGCAGGGCTTTTTCGACATTGAGAAGCTCTGAGCTGTCCACAAAAGTTGTTTCCACTCCGTACCTGCTTAGCTCGCTTTCGAGAATCACACGCGAAGGGCCATAGAGGCAGTTGGTCGCAACGACGTGATCCCCACGGCTCAGAAACGATATATAGACCGAACTTACGGCCGCCATTCCCGTGGCCGTCGCCACTCCGGCGAACCCGCCTTCCAGGGTCGCGACGCTTTCCTCCAAAGCATTTACCGTGGGGTTGCCGAGCCTGCTGTAAATATAGCCGGCCTGTTTTCCGGAAAATCGGGCGGCCCCGTCGGCCGCACTGGGGAAAGCAAACGTCGAGCTTTGAAATATGGGGACGGACACTTCTCCGTATATACTATGTTCGAGAGCCCCGGCATGGATGGCCTTGGTGGATTTTCGCATTGCCCTGGGTTTCTTTACACCGCTTTTCATTTGAATCCACTCCCGGGACGGGCGCCTCGGCGCAACACGTCCTTATATGTGATCTGGACAATCCCACCAAACCAACCGCCGCCCTGATCGCGACGCTCCGCGAGGCAGGCGGTCCCACCGCCCCTTATTTAGAAATGGGAAGTGGCAGGCGCCGCCGAAGGCAGCGCCCAAGATTTGAGTTACTATCCCGGCAGGCGGTCCCACCGCCCGGTACATCATGGATTTAAGGTCTCCTTAAACGAAGTCAATATTGCGGCAAAACTGGATATAACAATTGTCCGCAGCAGAAATTCTTTTTTGAATGCTCGCCTGCTATAATGCAAGTGCGGCTCAGGGAGTACTTTCGCCTTCACCTCAACCTCTATCCTTTACGATGGAACGGTCAGGACAATGATCGTAAGTGCAAGCCGCCGGACCGACATCCCGGCATTCTATTCGAAATGGTTTTTGAACCGGGTGCGCCTGGGATGGTGCCTTGTGCCCAATCCGTTCAACCCGAACCAGGTCTCGAGGGTCCCTCTGTCCACCGGGGAAGTTGATGGATTTGTTTTCTGGAGCCGCAATCCTCGCCCGCTTATGCGGTATCTGGACGAACTCGACGATCTGGGCTGCCTGTACTACTTTCTTTTCACCCTGATCGGCTATCCGGAACGCATAGACCCTGCTGCGCCGCCGCTTGGCCTGTCCATAAAGACTTTTCAGGAGCTTTCAGCGCGTGTGGGGCCCCAAAGAGTGATCTGGCGCTACGATCCAATAGTTTTGAGCGCCCATAGCGGATGCGGGTTTCATGAGAGAAATTTCCGGCAGACGGCTCAAGAGCTTAAAGGGGCGACCGGCCGGTGCGTGATCAGCTTTGTAAAACCCTATCGGAAAGCTCGCACCCGGATGGAGGCTGCTGCGCCTGGCAGCTCCGGGCCGGTCGATTTTGGGAGTTCGCAAATTTGCGGTTTGTTGAATGCAATTTCCGGCGCAGCGCGCGAGAACCGAATGGAAATATTCTCCTGCGCCTCAGAACTCGATTTTTCCGAATTCGGCATAAATCCATCGAAGTGCATAGATCCCGATTTGTTTTCGAAGCTCTTCGGAATCCGGATAAACCCTCTGAAGGACCCGTTCCAGAGAAAGGGATGCGGGTGTGCCGTAAGCCGGGATATCGGGATGTACGACACGTGTCTTTTCGGGTGCAGCTACTGCTATGCAACATCGAGCCTCGAACGTGCGAAGGCGAACTGCGCTCGCCATGATCCGGAATCGCCCAGCCTGCTCACAGCGTAATCGGGTTGCCGCCTGTGTGACTAGCATCTAGTTTCTTGATGTCTTATCAAGCATATCGGGCTAGGCTTCTGTTTTCTCTCTGCGTTTTCTCAGCGATCTCTGCGGTGAATCGCCTTTGCAGTCAATCCTTTCAGTTTTAGCGGAAAAGGTGGATTTGAATCAGGATATGCTGTAAGGTTCCCGGTCGTTGAGAAAATCTTACCCGCAAGGCTTAGGTGGAATCTGGGCCGGGGGGCTTAGTAAAAATAATCCGATCTAAAGGAGCGTCTTACATCTGATGAAGGACAAGAACCCTTTGAATGAAAATTTTTTGACTGAACCGATAGAACATATTGATATAGCCGGTTTCAACGCCGTCGCACTGATCGAGTCCATGAGCAAAATGTCTTTTAGCGCCAGGGAGCTTGCTGCCGCCTCCAAAATTTTTGATCGTATGATAAGTGATGAGACATGTACTGTTGTGTTGTCGCTTGCCGGCAGCACCAGCGCTGCGGGATGCATGGCGCTCTATAGCGATATGGTGCGCTGCAATATGGTGGACGCCGTTGTGGCAACAGGGGCGAGCATAGTGGATATGGATTTTCTGGAGGCCATTGGCTTCAGGCATTACAGGGGTACTACGGAAATAGATGATGCAGTCCTCAGGGATGCTTATGTTGACCGCATATACGATACATTTATTGATGAACGGCAGCTCCAGGAGTGTGACGAGCAGGTAAAACGCATTGCAGACAGGCTCCCTGCGGGGGCTTATTCGTCGCGCGAATTTATAAGGGAAATGGGCAGGTACCTGGTTTCGAATGCAAAGAAGAAAAATTCACTCGTTCAGATCGCCTATGAGAATAAAGTGCCGATCTTCTGCCCCGCTTTTTCGGATTCCAGTGCCGGTTTTGGCTTGGTCAAGCACCAGACCGAAAGACCTTCGGACCATGTGTCGATTGACAGTGTCAAGGATTTCAGGGAATTGACACAGATCAAAATCAATTCGGCCAACACCGGCCTATTGATTATCGGCGGCGGCGTGCCGAAAAATTTCATACAGGACGTTGTTATATGTGCCGAGGTACTGGGAGCCGATGTTCCGATGCACAAGTACGCCGTTCAGATAACGGTTGCCGATGCACGGGACGGGGCCTGCTCGAGTTCCACGCTCAAAGAAGCAAGGTCCTGGGGTAAGGTCGACTCCGGAAACAGTCAGATGGTTTTTTGCGAAGGCACTATTGCGGTGCCTCTTCTGGCGAGCTATGCATATCACCGGGGAAACTGGAAAAACAGGAAGCGGCGAAATCTGGCCGATTTGTTTCTCGTTTAGAAAAGGTGGACTCCAGGCTTTTCTCCGCTCCGTGTTCTCTTGATGCCCCGGACCACGACCCGCCTCTATCGTGAAGAGGTTTGGCGGTCCCACCGCCTAAAAGGGAATTAAGATGGCAAAGATACCCTACAAAGCATGGCAGCAGGTAGTTGAATTCCACAATCCATTGAAAAACGGAGAGCTGGACAGGCAGAAACTGGAAGTCCGGCTTGACCCGTTAACCGAGCATCAGAGCATCTGGTCCGAGGCGCTGAAAGGAAAGGTCTCGATCTTGTTTCCGGAAACGGATTACGCATACCTGCACCAGCGGTTCGAGGCGACGAAGGAACAGTGCTTCATGTGTAACGGGAAGTGGCGCAAGGCTTCACCCCGCTATCCTGAACATCTCATACCGGGGGGGCAGATCGAAAGAGGAGAGATCGCTTTATTTCCCAACCTCTTCCCTTTGGCGCCCTATCACGCCGTTGTCAGGGTGGGAGAAAAGCATGGGCGAACCCTGGACGAGCTTTCCTCCTCGCTTCTCTTTGATGCTTTCTCGGTATCTCTGGAGTTCATCAGGAGGTGTTTCGAATCCGATCCCGACGCCCGGTTCTTTACCATCAATGCCAACTTCATGCCTCCGGCCGGCGGAAGTCTAGTGCATCCTCACCTCCAGATAATCGGATCATCGTCTCCTATGACTCACCACCGGCTGCTGCTCGAAAGGAGCCTTGCTTACCACAGGGATGCAGGCTCATGCTACTGGCTGGATCTCGTCGAGACAGAAAGGGAATCGGGACAACGATGGCTTGGAGAAATAGGCCCGGGCCGGTGGTTCACCGCCTTCTCTCCAATAGGAGTAAACGAGGTAAATGCGGTATGGCCGCATGCTTCCCATTTCCTGGAATGGGACGACAGGGACATTGAGGCGATGGCCGAAGGGGTCCATCGAACTCTTCTTGCCTACCATGACTTGAAGTTCTCAACCTTTAATTTCTCCTGCTTCAGCGGGCCTCTCGGAGAAGCCGTTCCCGAGTTTCGCTGCTTTCTGCGTTTGATCAATCGTCAAAACATGTATCCAAATCACCGCACAGACGATTATTATCTTCAGAAGCTGCTGAAAAACGAGATCATTATCTACCCGCCCGAAGAGTTGGCATCGCTCATCAAAGCCCGCGCGGCCTGGCCGCCCCCTCCCCTTCTTTAGAAAACGAACGGGTCGGGCGCCGCCAAGGGCAGCGACGAAGATTTTGAGTTACTATCCTGGAAGGCTGTCCCGGCGTCTCCGCACAAAATTGCCCTTGAGAAATAAGGATTGCAAGGTAATAATCGTTAGCGAATTTCAATCCCGGCTTGATACAATTCCGCATAAAATGCTAAATCCGTTTGCCGGAAAAAACGGGCCGGCATCCTTTGATAAAATAGGATTTCAATGAGAGCTTTCTTTTCAAGTCTGCGTTTCCGGCTGATGCTTGTGGTTTTTTTGGCGGTGCTCCCGTCTTTGGGGTTGATTCTTAATTCCGGCCTGGAGCAAAGAAAACAGGCCATTGCTGTGGCCGAGCGGCAAACCTCTCTTTTTCTGACTCATGCCTCCCTCTACCAGGATCGCCTGATAGAGGGAACCATTCAGTTGCTGGAAACCTTGGCTGAGGTGCCGGAAGTTAGACTCAGTGATGATGAGAAGAGCTCTGAAATATTTGTATCTATCTTAAAAAACCACAAACAATACACCAACATCGGAGCAACTGATCGCGATGGTAACATCGTTGCTTCGGGACTGCCTCTGAAGGAACCCACCAACGTTGCCGACCGGATATATTTCGATCATGCCATGCGGAATAACGAACTGGCCATTGGGGAATATATTGTCAGTCGACTCACTAAAATACCGTCTCTCACCTTAGCATATCCGATCAAAAACCGGTCCGGTTCGGTAAAAGGCGTAATCTTTGCTGGGCTAAGCCTTGATTACCTGTCTGACGTTACAGCTAGTGAGCCTCTTCCCCCGGAGTCCAAAGTCATTGTCACGGACGGCTGGGGAACGGTGTTGTATAACAGTAAGAACCAGGACATGCGTGGTAAGCCGTTCCCGAAGCCGGAAAGTGTCGGGATGGCGTGCGCTCTGGGAAAGGGAATGCTCAAGACCAGCGGACCCAGGGGTGAGAGACTCCTTCATGCCTATGGGCCGATAAGCGATGTTGCTGCTGTCGGCTGCATCTTTATAGAACTGAACGAGGAATCCATACTTTCCGGCCCCGATCGCATGCTCATGCGCAACCTTATAGGCCTGGGGACTGCCGGTTTTTTCGCCATTATGGCATCCTGGCTCCTGGGGTCTGTGCTTGTAACAAGAAAAGTGAAGGTACTCGTCGATGCCGCCAAACAACTGTCGGAAGGTGACCTTACGGTCCGGACCGGGCTTGGTAAAGGCGGCGGGGAAATAGACAGGCTCGCGTCGGTATTTGACAATATGGCAGAAGCTTTGGAACAAAGGGAGGAAGAAAGGCGGGAAGCCGACGCAACACTTTCGGTCATTGAAGAAAGATTTCGGCTCATTGTCGAAACAGCCAATGAAGGGATCTGGGCCCTGGACCCCCTTAGTTATACGACGTTCGTTAACCGTGTCATGGCCGACATGATAGGTTACCGGCCGGGCGAAATTATGGGCAAATCATTCTTGGACTTTATTTTTGAGGAGGATGTCCAGGCCCAGAAGGAAGTCTTTGTCCGGCGAAGTCAAGGCGCCGAAGAAAGATACGAGCGCCGGTTGCGCCATCGGAGCGGCCATGAAGTTTGGGCGCTGATTTCCGCCGTACCAATGTTCGATGATGCCCATGACTTTGCCGGCTCGTTTGGGATGGTTACCGACATTACCAACCGCAAGCTTGCCGAGAAGGCAACACGGGAGAGCCAGGAAAGATTTCAGGCTCTTTTCCAGTTTGCCCCCGTGGCAATCTTTCTCGATAAACTGAATGGGGAAACCGTAGATTGTAATAAAGCCGCTGAAGAAATCACCGGCTATACCAGGGAAGAACTCCTGGGAATGCCTATCGGAAATATCATACCGGAACAAATTTGGCCTGTTCTTCCAAAGACCGGAAGAGAAACCCTGCCGAAGGGCGAGCATTCGGTGGAATCCATAGTTGTCCGGAAAAACGGAGAGGTTTCCGCTGTTCTGGTAAGCACGAAACTTATTGCACTCAACGATGAGGAGGCATTCATCATCATAGTAAGCGACATAACCGAGCGCAAGCGGGCCGAGGAGGAGCGCATGCGCCTGGTGACTGCGATTGAACAGGCTGCGGAAGCAATCATAATAACCGATACAAATTGGATCGTTGATTTCGTCAATCCAGCTTTTACGGCTATGGCCGGCTATGAGGGCACAGAGGTTATAGGCCGCCATTTGCGATTTCTTAGAAGCGATAAAAATGACCGTGCCTTCTATAGGGATATTCGGGAAAAACTCAAAAGCGGACAGGGATGGTCGGGAAGGCTCACCAACACGAAAAAAGACGGCTCGTTATACGAAACAGAGGCCACTGCATCCGCCGTCCGGAACAAGTCAGGGGTTATCATCAACTATGTGAGCATCCACCGGGACATCACCCTCCAGGGAAAGCTCGAAAGAGATCTTCGCCAGGCGCAGAAAATGGAGGCCATCGGCACCTTGGCCGGAGGCATTGCCCATGACTTCAATAACATTCTGGCAACCATAGTCGGTCACGCGGAACTAGCCAGATTCAAGCTGTCACAGGAAGACCCGATACGCAGTAATCTCGATCAGGTGCTCAAAGCCGGCGCTCGCGCTACCGACCTGGTTAAGCGGATTCTCGCCTTCAGCCACCAGACCGAGCTAAGGCGCCAACCCGTGCCCATCGTATCCGTTGTGCAAGAAGCGCTCAAATTGTTGCGCCCTTCTTTGCCCACAACCATCGAAATTCGCAGTGAGATTGCTTTGAGTCCGGAAAATGAAGTGATTTTTGCCGACCAGACCGAAATACACCAGGTGCTCATGAATCTTTGTGCCAACGCGGCCCATGCCATGCGCGCCAGGGGGGGCGTTCTGCTCGTCAGATTGTCTTACCTCGTTGTTTCTGACTTCCAGTACTCCTTGCACCCGGACTTGGAACCAGGACCTTACGTATGTCTCTCGGTAAGCGATACAGGCGATGGCATCGATCCTGCGGTCGTGGATAGAATTTTTGATCCCTACTTCACCACCAAGGCGATCGGTGAAGGCACGGGGCTCGGACTTTCGGTGGTCCTGGGGATCGTCAGAACTTATGGGGGAACGATAACGGTGCATAGTGTGCAGGGTCAGGGAACTACCTTCGAGATATTTCTTAGAGGCATGGAGAAACAGGCTCCAACCCTGGCCGAGACAATTGAAACTCTTCCAGCGGGAACAGGACGAATACTCTTTGTCGATGACGAGCAAATTCTGGCTGAGTTGGGAAAGGAACTACTGGAGTCCGTCGGCTACAAGGTCGTTTTGGAAACCAACAGCCTGCAAGCCCTGGAGACCTTCCGCACCGGCCCCGATCGGTTCGATCTTGTCATCACCGACATGACCATGCCGGGACTAAGGGGCGAAGAGCTGGCCAGGGAAATTATCGCCTTGCGGCCAGGCATGCCGATCATCCTGTGCACCGGATACAGTGACCTTATTGATGAAAAGAAGGCGCGAGAAATTGGCATTCGTGAGTTCGTTATGAAGCCCTATGTGGTCGCAAACTTCGTCCAAACCATTAGAAAAGCACTGGAGACAGAAAAGATTTAGGGATTGAGGGATTTAATCCCTCAATCCTCAAATTAGTTTTCAATTCCTCAATTCCTCAATTCCTCAATTCCTCAATTCCTCAATTCCTCAATTCCTTAACCGTGAGAGGGAGGAACCGTAAGGAACCTCCCTGCTCGACGATCCTGACAGGAACAAGTTACTTCTTGCTTGTGACGGCTGCCATCGGTTTGCCGCAAGCACAGCTCCCCGGTTTTTGGCTGATCATGCCGCAACCGCATCCGGCCCCACAGGCGCAGGCATACTTGCCGGTCGTCTTAAAAATCAGCGTCTTGCCGTCCACCGTCACATACGCTTTACCCTTCACTACTTTGTCGATTGTTGTTTTGACCAGGTCATTTCCGCATCCACATTTACCTGCTTTTTTGGACATGGTCAGACAGGGACAACCGGCGCATCCGCAGACATACACTTCATCACCCTTCTTAAAAGTGATCTTCGTGTCGGCAGCGGCCGCGCCGGCGAAAACGAACGCAAACATAACAACACATGCCAATACAAACAGTCTTTTCATGTTGCTCCTCCTCGTCGTGCTTAATTGTCCACATCATTCCACATGTTGACAGCCATTTTCCGAAACTTTTTTAATAGCACAAAGCCGAACTGGAAGGTTGAGGAATTGGCAAAATCAATTGAGAAATCCCCAAATCCCTGAATCGCTTAATCCCTCAATCCCTCAATCCCTCAATCCCCAAATCCCTCAATTTCCGCTAACCAAAATTAATATTAACTTTTCGCCGCTTCCTGCCGAAATACTCTCTGAACCCAGAATAATTATTGAACAGGAACGCTTTACAATTTCAAACAGTTCATCAAGATTACCGATTTCACGTAACGATAATCACTCAAATCCGATCTGGTCCGGGGTTCGCCGGCGTGGCTGGCAGTGAGGGTTTGCGCAGGTATTATCGACGCAGCCTATATCATGGGGAGATTTTATGGCTCATAACACAAACATTCTTCTTGCTACCGGCACCAATGAGATGGAATTCGTCGAATTCTACCTCGATGAAATTATAGGAGCGGAAGTCTACCGCGGCTGCTACGGAATCAATGTAGCAAAGGTAGTGGAAATCATTCGCAAGCCAAAGCCAACTTTTCTGCCCCAGGCGCCTACGGGCTTTCTGGGCACCTTCCTTTCGCGAGACAGGGTTATCCCCCTTATAGATTTGGCTGTCCAACTCGGAAAGGCCAAGCCCGAAGAGGAGATAAACCAGCTAACCATAGTGACCGAATTCAATAGATTTACCCTTGCTTTCGTTGTCTCAGGCGTGAACCGGATCCATCGTCTGGTTTGGGGACAAATAGAGCCGGCCGGCCAAATTCTTGACGGCATGACCAATGCGGTTACAGGCATCGTCAAAATGGAGGATCGAAACATTTTGATCCTCGACATGGAGAAAATTCTCGGGGAACTCAATCCTCAATATGCGATCAAAGATGATGTTGAAATCAAGCCCGTGGGCATCGATCTTCAATATAGGGCGCTGATAGCCGATGATTCTTCCCCGATCAGAAAAATCCTTTCCAGAAAGCTCGAACAGGCCGGCTTCATCATCCAGACGGCAAGCGATGGAAGCGAGGCATGGGAATACCTCAAGGGCTTGAAAACCCTTTCACAAAACGAGAACCACCCAATTTACGATTACATCGATATTATTATCTCCGATATCGAAATGCCGCAAATGGACGGCTACAGCCTTTGTCAGTCAGTAAAGCAGGACCGGGTGCTCAAGGCATTGCCCGTTGTGCTCTTCTCATCACTTATCAACGATAAACTGATCCACAAGGGGGAGTCCGTGGGCGCCGACGATCAGATTACCAAGCCCGAGGCCGCCAACCTCGCTCAGCGGGCGGGGCAATTAATCGAACAATACAGAAATAACAGGGTTCATTAGGAGACATTTGGGTCGACGACAGTGACGAAAGGTTATGGCATGAAAAAGTCAAACGTTGCGCTCTGGGTCAAGATTTCAATGGTTTGTGTGGCTTTAATATCCATAAGCGCAGCTATCGGTGGGGCGGGTTACCTTACGCTCAATCAAGTCGTTAGAGGCGGGGAAGTAAACGTTTTCGCCGAGAAACTCAGGGGCAAGGTCTTCGAAACCAGGACCCTGGAAAAAGATTATATGCTCAAAAAGGACGAGGAAGCCTTCAACAGGCTCAACCGCTCGCTCGGAGAGCTCTCAACGTTGACGGGCAAGCTTAAATCCGTCATGGTCCAGAGCGGAAAAGTGGACGAGATCCTTGCGGCCCAGGATGTATATAAGACAGCCACCTCCGAATTGAAGGCCCTCGATGAAAAAGATGCTGCATCACTCAAGGCTCTTCAGGTCTCCGCGCAAAGCATTGAGGACATAGCAAAAAAAGAATCCTCTCAAGCGTTTGCGTCAGTCGTGGAAGAGACCGCCGAGGGCGATGCCCGGTCGATGAAGGACCGCGCCCTGACGCGCCTCCGGGACGTAGTTAACCTTGGATATGAGGTCATGAAATTCCATTTTGACCAGTCACAGCCCAGGGAAGCGGCGTTGGCGTTGGAAGCGCTCCGCTATGACCAGTCACAGCCCAAGGAAGCGGCGTTGGCGTTGGAGGCGCTCCGCTTTGACCAGTCACGGCCCAGGGAAGCGGCGTTGGAGGCGCTCCGCAGCCTCCATTTTCAGGGCGACAACTACTTCTTCGTAGTTCAGGAGGACCTCACCCTGGTGGCGCACGGCAGCGACAGGACACTCGAGGGGATGGACTTCGGGAAGATTCAGGACAAAAAAACCGGCAAGACCTTTATGAAAGAAGTGGTCGAGAACGCAGTCAAATCCGGCGAGTCCTTCACCGAGTATTACTGGACCAAACCGGGTAAAGGCCAGGATATATTCCCGAAGATCACCTGCGCAAAGTACTTTCAGCCGTGGGGGTTGGTCGTATGCGCGGGGGTCTACACCGACGACATCGAGGCTGAGATAGCCAAAGCCGGGAGCGCTTTGCAGGGCCGGCTGGACAGGATCCAACAGGCAAACAATATGGAAATGCTCGGCCTTCAGGCAAGGCTCGACTCCCTTTTCTACATCGCCTTCGCCCGGGATGCCGGGAAGGTCCAGGAAAACCTTGCCAGGCTGAAAGCAATTCCCATCGCCACAGACGCTCTGAAAAAGAATGCCGATTCCTACCTCGAACAGTTCAACAGCCTCATTTCCAACAATGGAAACCGCAATAAGGCGACGGAGCGGATCAGGGATACAGCCAAAAGCATTCTCGGGTTGTCGGGCGATATCGGCGCCGCGGCAGCGCGGGATTTCACGGAAGATACCGGCGCCGGAAAAACCATTATAGTCGTCTTTGTCCTCGCAGGTCTCATTGTGGGCGCCGGCTTATCGGTATTGTTGACCAGGACCATCGTTAAGCCTGTAAAGCGCACCATCGCCGGCATGGAGGAAGTTTCCGAGCAGGTTGGATCGGCGGCGGCACATATCTCGTCTTCCAGCCAATATCTTGCCGATGGGGCATCGGGACAGGCTGCTGCCATCGAAGAAACTGCTTCGTCTCTTGAACAAATGTCATCGATGACCAGGCGAAACGCCGAACACGCGAATCAGACGAACACATTAATGATGGAGACAACCAAAGTAATCTCCAAAGCCAGCGATTCGATGAACCGCCTTACCTCGTCCATGCTCGAGATTTCGAAAGCGAGTGAAGAGACTTCAAAGATCATAAAGACAATAGACGAAATTGCCTTCCAGACAAATCTGCTCGCCCTCAACGCCGCCGTTGAGGCTGCGCGGGCCGGAGAAGCCGGCGCCGGTTTTGCCGTGGTCGCCGACGAGGTGCGCAATCTGGCCATGAGAGCGGCTGAATCCGCTAAATCCACCGCCGATCTAATCGAAAAAACGGTCGTCAGGATAAAAGATGGCGTCCAAATCGTTGGACAGACCGACAGGGAATTTCGAGAGTTGGCCGCAAGCGTTCACAAATCGAACGAACTGGTCGGCGAGATTGCCGAGGCGTCCAAGGAGCAGGCGCAGGGCATCGAACAGATAAACAAGTCCGTCAATGAGATGGACAAAGTGGTTCAGCAAAACGCCGCCAATGCAGAAGAGTCGGCTTCGGCCTCCGCTGAGATGAACGCTCAAAGTGAGCGGATGAAGGGATTGGTCAGCGAACTGAAGACCCTTATCAGCGGGTCAAAAGCCAGTGCAGTGGTAAAAGGAAGTGCAAAAACCCGAAAGCTCGAAAGAGCAGAACACGCTCCCCCTGCTTACAGGAAAAACAATGGAAAAGCGCGGATGCGGCATCCGCACAGGAAGACATCACCGGCTCGGGCGAGAATTGCCTTTGAAGAGTCGGGCGGTTTCTAGTAACATTATGATAGATGGCTGATCGAGACGGAACTGTGTGAAGCACAATTTTGGCTCTTTCCTGATTCCGAAATCTTCTTAAGGATCGAATCCAGTGGCGTACAAAGACATGACAGTTCTGGTTGTGGATGATTTTTCCACGATGCGGCGCATCGTACGAAAAATTCTCAAAGACCTGCAGTTTCAGGATGTAATTGAAGCCGAAAATGGGGCTGAGGCATTCCAGTTATTGCAGACCAATAAAGTCGACCTGATCGTTTCAGACTGGAACATGCCAACGATGACCGGGCTTGAGCTGCTGAAGAAGGTGCGGGCGGATGAACGGCTTAAAGGCCTTCCTTTCCTGCTGGTTACCGCCGAGTCCCAAAAAGAAAACATCATCGAGGCGATCCAGGCTAAGGTCAGCAACTATGTTGTCAAACCATTCAGTCCGGCAGTGTTAGCGGAAAAACTGGCCAAAATCATTCCTCAGGGTCAGTGATGGAGAGTATATCATGGATGTAAAGCTCATTAATCCCTTTCTTGCCGCGGCCATGCATGTGCTCAAAACAATGGCTGAAGTTGATGCCACACCAGGAAAGCCCTTTCTCAAAAAGAATGATGTTGCTATTGGAGATGTTTCCGCGATCATCGGGATCACCGGGGCAGCCAAAGGGTCTATGGCTTTGATTTTCACCGAGCAATGTATCAAGGACATTGCATCGAACCTCTTGGGGGTGCCTTTCACTGAGCTGAATCATGAGGTGAGAGATGCCGTAGGGGAACTTACAAACATGATCTGCGGAGATGCCAGAAGGCGGCTCGCCGAGGGTGGATTCGTTCTCCAGGCTGGAATACCGACAATAGTGGGGGGAAAGGGCCATACGATACGGCATATTGCAAGCGGACCATGCCTTGCCGTTCCATTCACAACGTCTCAAGGTAGTTTTATGGTCGAGGTGGCGTTCGGCAGTCAGGTATGATCTGAGCGGTGAGCAGTGAACAGAAAAAGACTCCACGCTCATCGTGCGCTTGGAAGGGTGAAGCTGCTCCCTGCTCCCCGCTTGGAATAAGGTGGAGAAGCCCGGCAACTGTGGGCGGGGCGAATCGACCTGCCATGCGCCCATCGAGTGTTGCGAAAGGAGATGTTGAAAAAGTAGCTCTCCTATCCCATTTGTTATTGGGTAATCCCAACATCCGCGCTGTAAAGCGCCATCCGGTTCGGCAACAGAATCAGCAGCACCGGTTATCAAGAATAACGGATAAATCCGGCAGGGAGGTTCCTTACGGTTCCTCCCTGTCACACCGCACCGCGCATATCCTGCCGTAGACATTCATACAGTCAACGCCCGGCGAGCACATTGTTGGGTAGGAAGGGCTCCGGCCACTTTCAAGAAATGTTTTTTCTTCCCGCCATGCATGATATAGAATTCCAACTTCAGTGTATTCAGAGCGTTTTCGAAGACAAACACGTTTCACTCGAAAAAAATAACGGAAACTTTGACATAGGCCGGCCATGGGAGGGCCGGCGCCGGCAACTGGATTCATGGCTCTCTGTGTTCGAATTGGAGAATCTCATGATATGGGATCGAACAAACCGTCCGGTATGGCTCCGCTGCACAGTAGGTGTTCTTGCCGCTGTCATCGCCGCCGCGATTCGGTTGCAGTTCCTCGAAGTTCTTGAGCTTCGTGTCACCTTCCTGACCTTCTACCCCGCCGTGGCGGTTGCAGCGCTATATGGTGGATTTGTTGCCGGGTTGCTGGCTACTGTCGTCTCAGCCGCCCTCGCCAACTATTTCTGGATGGAGCCGGTTGGCCAATTCGCCATTGCGAATTCCGCCGACCTGCTGAGCATTATCGTTTTTTTCGCCAGCGGCGCCCTGATCTCCTATCTCGCCGAAGCTACTTACCGCGCCCAGGCCCGGGCACACAAAGCGGAGGAACAGTCAAGGCTTTCTGCCGAGCGCAAGCACGCGGAGGAGGAACTGCGCGAGAGCCAGTCTCGCCTCGATCTCGCGCTGCGATCAGCCCGAATGGGTGTTTGGCGCCTGGACCTAATCCAAAACAAACGCCATTTTGACGACCAGGTCTGTCATCTTCTGGGTATCGACCCGGCTAAATTCACCGGAACTGAGGAGGAGTTCTACAAGGCGGTACATCCTGATGATCGTGAGATGCTCAAGGGGGTATGGGCACAAACCACTGAACTGGGTGGACACTATGAAGCGGAGTACCGAGCGGTCTGGCTGGATGGAAGCGTACATTACCTCATCGCTCGCGGGAAAATGGTCCATGATAACAAAGGCCAGCCAGTGCGGGTGAACGGTCTTATCTGGGACATCACCGACCGAAAGCAGATGGAGAAGGAACTGCGGGAGTCGGAGAGCCGCCTGCGGCGATTTTATGAATCCGGTCTACTCGGCGTAATCTACTGGAACATGAACGGCGAGATTACGGACGCGAATGATAAGTTCCTGGAAATGGTCGGCTATGATCGGGATGATCTGGCGGCGGGGCGAATCGATTGGAACCGCATGACCCCGCCGGAGTATCGGCATCTGGATGAGCGCTCTATCGCAGAATTGAAAGCCACGGGTGTCAACAAGGAACCCTTAGAGAAGGAATATATGCGCAAGGACGGGTTGCGCGTGCCAATATTAGTTGCCGGTGCCATGCTGGATGAGGCAAATCACAACGGGGTGGCGTTTGTTCTGGATATCACAGAGCGCAAGCGGACTGAGGAGACCCTGCGGCTAAGCGAGGAGCACTATCGTTCTCTATTCGATAACATGCTGAATGGATATGCATATTGCAAGATGCACTTCGAACAGGACCGGCCGATAGACTTCACCTACCTCAACGTTAATGGGGCCTTTGAAACCCTGACTGGCTTGAGGGATGTTGTTGGGCGGAGAGTGTCAGAAGTAATTCCAGGCATAAGGCAATCCGACCCGGAACTCTTCGAAGCCTATGGCAGGGTGGCGCTGACAGGCGTTCCTGAGCGCTTTGAGACCTACGTTGAAGCCCTTGGCATGTGGTTTTCGATATCCGTTTACAGCCCGCGAAAAGAGCACTTTGTAGCCGTATTCGATGTCATCACAGAACGTAAACGGACCGAGGAGGCACTGCAACTAAGCGAGTCGCGCTTCAGGCTACTCTCTGGAACAGCCGGTCGGTTACTTGCGTCGCAGAACCCCCAGAGAATCGTTAAGGAGCTGTGCCTGCAAGTTATGGAGCACTTGGACTGCCATGCGTTCTTCAATTTTCTGGTCGATGAATTAGTGGGCAAGCTCCACCTCAATGCATGCGCCGGTATCCCGGATGAAGAAGCCCGAAACATCGAATGGTTAGACTACGGGGTGGCTGTCTGCGGATGTGTGGCCCGCGAGGGGAAACGTATGGTGGCCGAAGATATTTTCAATACCCCGGATATCCGCACCGAACTGGTAAAGTCTTACGGAATTCAGGCATACGCCTGCCATCCTTTGGAGGTCCAAGGCAAGCTAATCGGTACCCTCTCCTTCGGGACGAAGACAAGGACGAGATTCTCGGACGAGGATCTGACTCTCATGAAGACGGTGGCCGACCAGGTTGCCACCGCCATGGAGAAATTACGTCTCATCGAAGAACTTCGGAACTCGCGTGATGAACTCGAATTGCGCGTTCGTGAGCGGACCGCCGAGCTGAACAGCTATATGGCAAAGCTCGAGCAAAGCAACCAGGCGCTTCAGGATTTTGCCTCCATTGCCGCCCACGACTTGAAAGAACCTCTTCGCAAAGTCAACTCTTTTGGCGTTATGCTCAGGCAGAAGTATAAAGATCCGCTTGGACAGACCGGCAACGACTATCTCGACAGAATGCTCAATGCAACAGACCGGATGCAATCCCTTCTGGCGGGACTTCTAGATTACTCACGAGTTGCGACCGCTTCGGAACCTTTCGAGGAGGTTGATCTTTCCGATATCATCGGCGAAGTTCTTTCCGACCTTGAAGTAAGAATGGTAAAGACAGGCGGCGAAGTAGATGTCGGGACCCTTCCGGTCGTCTCAGCCGACCCCACACAGATGCGGCAGCTTTTCCAAAACCTCATCGGCAATGCGCTGAAATTCCACAAACCGGGCGAGAAGCCAATTGTCCAGGTCCGCTCCGTATCCAATACCGATGCAGAATGTCGGATCGTTGTCGAGGATAACGGCATTGGGTTTGAGGAACAATACCTGGAAAAGATTTTCGCTCCATTCCAAAAGCTCCACGGCAGGCGCGAATTTGAAGGAACCGGCTTGGGCCTTGCCATTTGCAAAAAAATAGTCGAGCGGCACGGCGAGAGCATTACGGCCGGGAGCACTCCGGGAGTGGGTTCAAAGTTCGTCGTAACCTTACCCGTCAGACCCCGGAAGGATTGAAGGATAGTTATAAGACCAGGTTGGAGACTATCTTTGACAGACAGCAAGCGTAATATCATTTTGATGGCCGACGACGATGCGGAAGACTGCTGGCTGGCAACTGAAGCCTTTGCAGAAAGTGGTGTGAAGGCTGTTTTCTGCTGCGTTCTGGATGGTATCGAACTTATGGACTACCTCTGGGGACCTTCCCGCTCGGAGGCAAAGGGACTGCCGAGCCTGATCCTGCTCGATCTGAACATGCCGCGAAAGAACGGCGCCGAGGTCATGAACGAGATCAGGTCCCAACCTGCACTTCAACAGATTCCGATTGTAGTTCTGACCACTTCCAACGAGGAAGACGTTCCCCATGTCATCAGCGAAATGGCGGATGGATTCATCACCAAACCGGTAACCTTCGATGAATGGATCGAGGTAATGAAATCATTGGCTGAGCAATGGCTCGTAAAGTAAAGCATTCACCACGGAGGCGTTCGATAATTCCAAAAACTCGGTGGTTTGCTTCGAGGGGCTAGGGTCGATATTTAGAGAACACAGAGAAAAATAATGAATTTTATCCGTGTTTATCTGTGTCTTTGTGGTTCAAGATTTTGCATTTCTCTGTGTTCTCTGTGCCTCTGTGGTGAAAGATTTTGCATTTCTGTGCTTCTGTGGTGAACGGTAACATAAGTCACGGAACGGTCATCTAAATGAAGATCAAGACCGGGTTAAAGATTGTCATGGCTGCATCGCTTGCTACTATATCGATCGCGATGGCGACCTCCATTATCGCTGGTAAATATGTACGCGAAATGGCCCGGGAAGAAAAATCCTTCAGCCGGATTCTCGAAAACATCAACGGATTACGCGCTCTCACTTATGATTTCCTGATGTACCGGACGGACCGTGCCAGAAATCAATGGTTGTTGACCCATAATGACATAGAACGCTTCCTGGCGGCTCCGCGCTTGGGGACCTCGGTCCATGATGAGGCTTTCGACGATTTTAAGGCACGCCACTCCAGAGTGCGCGATATTTTTCAACACCTGCTTCAGACCCACGAGAAGGAAGCCTCGAGGCCCGAACTCGAACCTGTACTCAAAGAAACCGAAAACAGACTGACCGGGCAGCTTTTGTTCGAGACCCAGAACATGGTTTCCGATATTGTCCAATTGTCGTCCGCACTGAGCCAGAGGGCCCATGACACCCTGCGGCTGGCCGATTTGATCAATATGGGGTCCTGGGTATTGGTTCTGATGATCATAATAATAAATTCCCTCTACATTTTCCATTCGGTCGTCAAGCCTCTTTTCAGGGTGCATAAGGGCGTGGGGATAGTAGCCGCGGGTGATTTGGGCCACACGGTGGGTATCGATATACAAAACGAGGTCGGGGAACTCTCCAGGTCATTCGATCAAATGACGGCGAACCTCAGGGGATATACCTTGCAACTCGAAAGGAGCAACAGGGAACTCGAAGACTTTGCCTTTGTCACCTCCCATGACCTCCAGGAACCGCTGCGTAAGATCCAGACATTTGCCGACCGGCTCAAAACAATGTACTGCGGTTCCGCCGGAGACAAAGAGCGCGATTACCTCGACAGAATTGAGCGAAGCGCCGGAAGAATGCGGGACTTGATCTTTGCTCTCTCCAGGTACTCGGGAATAAAAAGCGGCATCGAGTCCATGGAACTGATCGACCTCAAAGGATCCGTTGAGCTGGCAATAGCCGACTTGGAAACGCTGCGTGAAAGTACCGAGGGGATTATCGAGGTCGGTGAGCTTCCCCGTATCGAGGCGGACCAGGCCCAAATGCGCCACCTGTTCTGTAACCTCATCGACAATGGTTTGAGATATCACTGCAACCACAAGCCATTCGTCCAGGTGTATTCTAATTGCGCATGCTCCGATGGGTGCTTCGAGATTCATGTAATAGATAACGGAATCGGGTTTCGCGGCTCATATCTCGATCAAATCTTTAAGCCGTTTCAAAGACTGCATGGGAAAGACTCACCTTACCAGGGCACGGGAATCGGCCTGACTATTTGCCGAAGGATTGTCGAACTGCACGGCGGGACCATTACAGCCCAAAGCGAGCCGGATAAGGGATCGACATTTACGGTGCGGCTGCCTCGAGCACAGAAAAAAACGGAGGCCATATAGTGCCCGATTATATTAAACCGACGGTTTTGATGGCTGACGACGATGAAGACGATTGCCTGCTCGCCAGGGATGCATTCGAACAGGCGCTTTCAAATGGGACTTTTCTCTGCGTTGAGGATGGCGAAGAGCTTATGGGATATCTCCTGGGCTCCATGGAAAGCGGGGCACGGGGACCTCAACGCCTCCCCGGTTTAATCCTGCTCGATCTCAATATGCCCCGAAAGGACGGACGGCAGGCACTAAAGGAGATCAAGTCCTTTCCGGCTTTCCGCGACATTCCGATCGTGGTGCTCACAACATCGCGCGAAGAAAAGGACATCGTTTTCAGCCGGGAGATGGGCGCTGACTCCTTCATCACTAAACCGGTAAAATTCGATCATTGGGTCCGCATGATGACCTCTCTGGCAGATAAGTGGCTTCAATAAAACAGTAACTCGCGTCCCCAAGGGACACCCTGAAGCCATGAAAAGAACCGCCGAAGATTAGTTCCAGTTTTGCCTTTGGCCTGTTGTGTTCCTATTAATCCTGTAAATCCTGTCGAAAGTCTTTAAACCGAAGTTCCCCGCTTAAAACAAAAACAACATCTTGACTTTACTAGACTTTAGTAGATTGTCAGTTTCCGTTTACTGGGTACAAATCTAAGAGATCAAAGTCTCTTTTTTGTAGTGGAGTCGGTTCAGTCATTTGGTAAAATGCAGGATTATTCGAGTCTGAACCTATTCGGCATTTGTTTCGGCAGAGGGTCCCCAGTTCGGACAAGAGCGTTTGGAAGCTGTGTGTC
>JBKQLC010000041.1:0-37803 GCA_052147195.1 Syntrophobacteraceae bacterium | reverse complement strand
GAAAGTCGGGCACAAGGTTAGCTCAATTATCTACAAGGTTATCGCAATTACCAACAAGGTTAGGACAATCATCAACAAGGTTATCTCAATTACCTACAAGGTTACATCGACGATATCCAATGATTACTGATATTTGCAAGCACCATTTCAGGATACTATTCAGGATTCTTAAATATCAGGATTCTAAATGTCAGGATTCTTTTCAGGAATTAAAATATACTTCGTATATATATAATTCAAGCATCAACGAGAATGTTGATGCCTCTTGGACTCCTGCTTTTAATTCATCTTCAATGGATACAAAAGGAAATGAAACATTTGTTCGTTATAAATTAAAACGAAAAGCAGATGAAAGGCAAGTGACATTTGAGGATTATGGTTTGAATCCGCGATCATTCTTGCTTCACCTTAAAAGATATGAGCTACTTGAAAAGTGTTTGAGTAAACTCGTTAAGGCAAACATTTCTCCAATGTTTGAGGAAACAGTCAAAGTGCTCAATCATTGGAATGGGAAAAAGAACAAACAGTTTGCTAAAATCAGGACGAATTATGCCTCAGGCGTATTCAAGCAATTACAGGTAATGGTCACATTTGCCATTCATTTCCATATGGTTCCGATTGAACAATTATTTCATGCAATTGATAATTTTGATTCACTCAGTCGTGTTAGCCATTGGCTCACTTATTATAAAAAGAAACACTTTTTGCCGTTCACATTGCTGTCTGGATGGAAACATTCAGTTTTGGGCGAATCATGGTTAGAGATTTGCCAATTGCCAGAAGAAGAAGCAATTGCTAAAACCTGTGGAACCAGACTTGAATATAAAATGACTTTCAATGATTGGTTAAAGCCTTCATTCATAAATCATTTTTATTTTGAATCTGAAGATATTGGTTTGGATGAGTTTACAGGGAATTATGCAACATTTGCAAAATTTAGCGATAAAATGGTTGCTTACCACAAAAACCATCGTATGTGTGGCCTGTCAATGAAAACCTTTATTGATGCATATTTTGATTATATTGTTAGGAAATCGGCGAATTGGGCAGATGACATTCCCACAGTGAGATTTATTACTAATTTTAAATACGTCACTGAGTTTATGAGATGGCAGCGACATCAGCAGGGATGGGAGAACTTTGGCACTAAATATCCAAAACCCGAAGAGAGTTCTTCAACCGAACGTGACGAAGACAATGATTGAGGAAAGTTCTTTGCCTCGAAGCGTTTCTTAATAGCTAGAATCAACGATGACCATTTCAGTCAGCCTTGGATGGGGTCTGAGTTGGAAAATGGGTTTATCAATAAACGTCGTTGATTCTCCGAATAGGTATGATTTAAAATCTCACTCAAATAAACGCATTGAATGAAATGAAGTTCATTTCCCAATAACAATGCACGTCTCTATGCCTAGCGCAATGAAAGCAACACTTTTTTGAGAGTGTTTCAGTAAAGTTTAAACTTCACTGTAAATGGTTGTGGAGGTGGAAAAAAAACATATCGATCAGGTGATCTCAGCAAGGTTTAAACATTACTGCTGATGATATGTTTGAAACCGGAGGGGCGCGCGAACTCAATTTATTTTTACGAATCTTAGTGCCTTGTGAGAAACAATTGCAACACCTCCTATAACTATCACAAGACCTTTTGGCATTTTATGGCTTCCTATTTTATCAAGTAGTTTTAAACAGTGGTGTCAACGTGGCCTACCCCATTCCGCTTTCAAAATCATTTTCCAAGGCAATAGAGATTGTGTCAACGATGCTCGGTGAAACGTGACCTGATAGACTCTCAACTTTTGATAGGAGGGATTCTAATTCCTCGATGGAAATGAATCGGCAGTAATCACTGAGACCGATCTTCTGGAAAGTGGGGCGGGAAAGTTCCTCCATTACCTTCTCTTGCCTGGCTTCGGAGGCAACAATAAATAGTTTGATGTTGATTGCTGGAATCACCGAGATTAAATCTGAAAGTCTCAGCAGACCCGAATAAATCGAGGTTGTCGCTTCGACCTCAAACGCACAGATTGGAGCCTTTTGGTTAAGCCAGATAACATCTATCAATTTAATGCGTTTCATGGCTTCATCGCCCAAACCAAGATTCGGGAGTGTATCGAGGCATCCCGCACCAAGGTCTTTTCCCTTGTAGGTCGTATTGCGGTCATTCGACGCAATCCATGTAGAGCATTTGGTTATCAGCCCTAAACGAATTAACAGGTGCTGAGCTTTTGAATGAAGAGATTCCTCCTTGGTTGAGATTACCTCTGCCGATGGCAATTCCGAAGATGGCGGGGATTCCAGTTCTTTCTTTTTCCGTTGTTTCCGGACCTTCTTTTTGACAAATGCTCCCTGCTCAACTTTCGCTTCCATCAAATAAGTTTCAAGATTCTTTTTGACCTCATTGAGGTCATTTTTCGCTGATTTTATCGAGTTTATGATAATTTCGCTCTCGTTTGGCGGGAATGCGCTCTGCTTTATAATACCGAGTCCATAATAAGTACCAAGAGCGGAAATTATCGCCTCCCTGATCTTTCCCAATAGGGGGATACGGTTCTCCGGCAACATTGCATTTACGAATTCGATTTTGATTCGATGAGGGTAAATTCCGTCTTCCCAAACTGGATTATGAGACTGAAAGGGCTTGCCTGTAACCAGTGCCAATCCGGCCAGTGTTTTGCCGACCTGAAAAGCGAGATAGTCTCCCGATTGCCAATCCTTGAAGATGGCTTTATTGTTTCCCCAAACCTGATGTTTTATGCATGTGAGGAATTGAAATTCATCAATCTTGGTAAGGCGGAGGAGCATGACATCACCCTTTACAGAAAAAACTGAAGAAAAAGGCTGGAAACAGAGCATTTCTAGCAGAGGACTCGAAAGAACGCAATTCAGATTCCAGAGAGCATTTTCAGGGCAGAACCGATTATGTGGAGAACATTCATCGTATGTGGGAAATGTTAATGGCATGGCGTGATAATCTTGGAAAGAGAGCAGCCTGTGCAAAACATCCCCCTAATAAACATTTCTCACTAATTATAAAACTCGCCTGTAAAAGGGACTTTTGGTCTCAGATTAGCAATGAGTTAACATTTGCAAAATGAAAAGGCTCAATCAATCATGCTAAGTACTTGATTTAATTTGGAGGGCGACGCGGGGGTCGAACCCGCGACCTTTGGTTCCGGAGACCAACGCTCTATCCACTGAGCTAGTCGCCCCCTGCCGGGAAGGAAAAATACCGATAATAATGTCTAAAATCCGGACATCGGCGGCCCGGACTCAGGTAGGTTGGGTATCACAGGCTATGGTCTTTGTCAATCAAACCGCGCTGCCGTGTCAACAGCACCTGAAAATGACCGGTTTTCGAAGCGCATAAAACCGCGCCGCCGCGAGCCGCTACCATTCAGGAAACTCTGGCACTTTCGCGCAGGCGGGCTGCATTTCCTCTTTCTTGGCCGGGCGTACCTCTTTTACCAGGATATCGAATTCGGCCCACGTTCCGGCCCGCGGATCGTTGAAATCAGCCACGATCACATCGCCGCGCACATCTTTTACCATGAACTGCACGAGGCACTTGCGCTTGATCTCCCTGTACATCCTGCCGGGCTTGACCCTTTCCTGCTTATAGTCGGCCATCGGAAGATCGCGAACAAGTTCCGGATCGTACGCGCCGCTGATCTCTTCCGGCGGGATGTAAACCTTTACGCGGTCACCGGCCTTTTTGTGCATCAGGGCGGATTCAACCGACGTGTACTGGGGGTCTACGCCCATTACAAAAGTGCATGTCTGAGACTGAACAACAGGCCCCGGCCCATCAGCCGGGACAATCCGCATCTCGCATTCGATTGTAACCCTCGAACATTCCTCGATCCGCTCTTCCATATTGCTGCGCTCTTCTCTTATTTATCGCCGCTAACTGTTCACTTCACTCTTGTCAGTACTCTCCGGCGCGCCTTGGCGGTGAATTCATTTTAACCATTGGACGGCAAAAAGGGGACATTTTCTGTTTACTGTCCGGCACATTCTGATTAAAAGCTAGATTGGACGGCAAGCGGTTCGCCACTGAGGTATATTTTTTGACGCAGAAGAACGGAGAGAAAACCAGGATTAAACAAGACTAACAAGGGTCTCAGGGCTTAGAAATAGCCATTCAATGTTAATCCTGTTTCTCCAGCTATCGACTCCTCGCGGAGTTTTTCTCCGTGTTCTCTGAAGATCGCCCTGGCCCCTCGAAGCAGGCCGCGGGTTTTTGGGATTACCGAACGCCTCTGCGGTGGATATCAGGCGTTTTGTTGCTTCGTGGTACATAACATATCTTATCCCCGAAATGCGGTGAAAGGTTACGGAAAAGCTGATTTGATGAAGCAAGACCTTGCGGTTCAAACCCTGCCCCGCCTTACCTTCGAGAACCTGTCCGCCGTTCCGGGTCTCCTTCACGGAGTTTTCACCAGGCGTGGCGGAGTGAGCCTGCCGCCCTACGAAAGCCTTAACGCGTCCTGGAGCAATGGTGACTCACCCGAGGCCGTGCTGGAAAACCTTACCCGCATAAAGAACGCGATCGGACTCGAAAGGCTGGTTTCAAGCCGCCAGTTCCATGGCGACTCGATAAACTTTATCGATAAAGAATCCACCCGGGAGCTGGAAGCACGCCCGCCCCTTTTGATCGCACCTCCGGCAGACGCGCTTGCGACAAATCTGCCGGGGGTTGGTCTGGTTATAAAGATCGCGGATTGCCAGTCCATTTTTCTTGCCGATCCGCAAAGCCGAATCATCGCCAATATTCACAGCGGCTGGCGCGGAAGCGTCCAAAATATTGCCGGAAAGACCGTGAACTACCTAAGTGAGCGCTTTGGGCTAAATCCCGCCGGGACTTTTGCCGCCGTTTCCCCTTCACTTGGCCCCTGCTGCGCCGAATTTGTAAACTACCGCAGTGAGATTCCGGAGAAGTTCCGGTCTTTTCAAGTCCGCCCGCAATACTTCGACTTCTGGGCAATCACGAGGGACCAGTTGACATCGGCCGGAATCTGTGAGGAGAATATCGAGTTTTCACAAAGATGCACCGTGTGCGGGAAAACGGAGTTTTTTTCGTACCGGGGCGAAGGCCAAACGGGGCGCATGGCGACCGTAATTGGGTGGAAAAGCTGAGGCTCACCGCAGAGACGCAGTGGACGCAGAGGTAAAGCGAACTGTGGAAACATTGGAGCTAAGTTTGGATAAGATAATCGAAGATGCCCGCATAATTAGCCAGGAGAGGATGTCCGGGCAGATATTCCGGCTCCGGCTGCATTCGCCTGAAATCGCGGGTGCGGCCCGGTGCGGGCAGTTCGTGATGATCCGAGTACGTGAAGGGACCGATCCGCTATTGCGCCGTCCCTTTTCCTTCAGCCGGATATATGCCGAGCAGGGGGATTTCGAAATCCTCTACAGGGTGGCGGGCCGCGGCACGTGGCTCATGTCGCAGCTTGCGCCGGGATCGGCGGCAAGCCTCGTCGGCCCTCTGGGAAACGGATTTGAGCTGCCGGTCGACAGGACTGTTCCTTTGGCCTTCATTGCCGGGGGGATCGGGATAGCGCCTCTTTTGGAGCTGATCTCACGGGTGGTTTCAGGGCGCGGGGCAAAGGGGCTCGAAGACCTGCGCCTTTTCTACGGCGCCCGCACGGTATCCGAGCTTTTACCGGAAGAGTTTCTTCGAGACCTGGGCGTGCAGGTCCTCTTTGCGACCGATGACGGAAGCTTCGGCTACAATGGGCGCGTTACGCGAATGTTCGAGGAATTCTTTGCCACGGGCGACTTGCGGCCTTTCGAGATCTATTCATGCGGACCGCTCGCCATGCAATATCACCTGGCAAGGTGGGCGCTCTCAAATAACGTGCTCGCCCAGCTTTCTATGGAATCTCTTATGGCCTGCGGGATCGGAGCCTGCCTGGGATGCGCGCTCCCGGCCTCAACGCCCGATGACCCGGAATCCGAACGCTTCGTCCACGTGTGCGAAGAAGGTCCAATCTTTTCTGCAGGATCTATCAAATGGAACAAAATCTTAGCCCAGCAGACGCCTCCCCTGGCCTGGCTGTTCAGCTAGGGCCGCTGCGCCTGAAAAATCCCGTTATGAGCGCATCCGGCACGTTCGGCTACGGTCAGGAGTATTCCAGCTTCTTTGACCTGCGACGCCTCGGGGCCATCGTGGTAAAGGGGATATCGCTCGAACCCCGCGCCGGGAACCCCCCTCCCCGCCTGGTGGAAACCTCGGCCGGCATGATTAACGCAATCGGCCTGGAAAATGTCGGGGCCGAAAAGTTTTTGTCCGTCAAGCTCCCTTTTTTGCTCGATCTGGACATTCCAGTTATCGTAAATATTTTCGGCAACACCATCGACGAATACGCCGAACTTGCCGCACGGCTCGATGGGGCGCCTGGGATTGCCGCCCTGGAGATCAACGTAAGCTGCCCGAATGTAAAAGAAGGCGGAATGGTTTTCGGGACCGATCCGGCGATGACCTCCAGGGTGGTGGGAGCTGTCAGGCGTGCCACAAGTCTTCCGGTAATCACCAAGCTCACGCCCAACGTGACGAGCATCTCCGAGACCGCCAGAGCCGCTGAAGGGGCCGGAAGCGATATCATCTCCTGCATAAACACCGTGGCGGCCATGGCCGTGGATATTTTCTCCAGAAGGCCGCGGCTGGCCAATATAGTCGGGGGGCTTTCCGGGCCTGCGGTAAAGCCCGTTGCTCTTCGGTGCGTCTACGAAGTCTGCCGGGCCGTAAAGTGCCCGGTGATAGGAGTTGGCGGGATCACCAACTCAACGGATGCCCTGGAGTTTTTGCTGATTGGGGCCGCTGCCGTCCAGGTGGGTACTGTCAATTTCATAAACCCCCGCGCCGCAGCCGAGATAATTGAGGGGATTGAGCGCTTTCTCAAGGTGGAGGAAATTGCTGATATAAAAAGCTATATCGGGAGCCTTGACACAAGCTGCCTTTTTCCTTTTGCCGAGGATTCGTGCGCCGTAATCCAATCGGAAATCTCTTAAGTCTCCCGGCGCAAGCCTGAAAGTTTTTTCCACGCGAAGAACGCGAAGAAGAAAGAGCGAAAACATCGCCTGCAAGAGCCTGCACCAACAATCCCATTTTTAGAAAAAGCTCATATGCACTCGTCTTGATTCGTTTAGCGATGATCCAGAGCGCACCTGCCCCTTTTTGTGCAATGCATCAATTCAAGTATGTCCTTACGCTCACTGTATTATCAAATACTGTCTTTGCCCCATTGATAGCCGAGCGCCAAAGCATAAAATAGGTTCAGTGATAAGGGACCCAGCATCTTTTCAAATCAACCGCTCGTGATTCGGCCATAAAATCGAAATCCATGTCTGGTTCTAATTTTCAACGCAATCCAGGGCCCTTCTGGCAAAGCCTTTGCCTTTCGCTCTCCACCAGAACCCCTAGCAAAAGGATGGCGCGCTACCATGAAAAACACAATTATTAAGGCTACAGGCAGTTATCTGCCGGACAAAGTGGTGTTCAACGAAGAACTGACTCAGTTTCCGGAAGACTCACGGCCGCGCATAGCGGAGAAGACAGGGGTTCTTTCCAGAAGAGTCGCCCCCGAGGAGGCATGTACATCCGACCTGGCAATTGAAGCGGCCCGTGTGTGTCTCAAGAAAGCGAATTTCCCGGCCGAAAAGATTCAAGGCATTGTACTGTCAACCTCCTCTCCGGACCGCGTGCAGCCCCCGACATCCACCCGCACCCAAGCCGCCCTGGGCGCGCCTCAGGCTTTTGCCTTCGACATGAACTCGGTCTGCGCAGGCAGCACTTACGGCATTTGCATGGCCGATGCCCTGATAAGGTCCGGAAGGTTCGACAACATCTTGTTCATTGCGGCCGAAATGTATTCCAAGATACTCAATCCGAACGATTTCGGCACAGCCCCTTATTTCGGCGACGGCGCCGGGGCCATCCTGTTTGGAGCGGGCAACGGCGGCGACAAGGGCGTCCAGCACTCATGTCTTGGATCAGACGGCCATCTGTGTGAAGAGGTGGGCGTTTTCGGAGGCGGGACGATCATGCCGTTCAAAAGGCTTACCAGTCCTAACACGGTTTATTTGAAAATGAATGGACGAGCTATCAAAGAATTCGCCATGAAAAGGGGTCCCGGGACCATAGTGAGGCTGGCCACGGAAGCCGGAATCTCACTGGACGAAGTCGATTGTTTCATCTGCCATCAGGCAAATATAAATATCCTCAAGGAGATATCTTCGACTCTGAATATCCCGTTCGAGAAGTTCTACGTAAACCTCGACCGGTACGGAAACACCGCCAGCGCATCCGTCATAATAGCAATGGACGAGGCAATCGAGTGCAATATGATCCGCGACGGCAGCCTTGTGGTTACCGTTTCATTTGGCGGCGGGCTGAACTACGGAGCCAATCTGATTCGTTTTTAATCAACCGGAACAGTCCTGATCGGTGAATAGACCTTTTGCTGCTCGTCTGTTCACCGATTCACCATCCCCCAACCTCGATGCCGCTGCGGCAAAGCTGAGCTGCCCCGACCAGGGCCGCATCGTTTTCCGGGAGGCTTCTCATAACAAGGGCAAGGCCGGGGTCGAGCATCGAACAATTTTGAGCGAGGGCTTTTTGAAGAGGGCCTATGAACAGGTCCCAGGCCGAACTGACCCCTCCTCCTATGACCGCGCGCCTTATCCCGAGAACCGAGAAGATGTTTGCGAGACAAATCCCCAGCGCCCAGCCCATCTTGTCGAAAAGGGCAAACGCAGCCGGGTCTCCCGCCTTTGCACACTCATAAATAGTCTGCGCGTCCAGTTTCCCTTTTTTTTCGAGCGCATGGAGCGGACCATCTCTGAGCAGTTGTTCATTAAGAGCTCTTCTTGCGCCTGATACGAGCGCACGCGCCGATGCGAACGCCTCAAGGCACCCTTTCGACCCGCAGGGGCAAGCAGGCCCTCCCGGCTCCACAATCATGTGGCCAATTTCCGCCGAGAACCCGAGGCCGTCTCCTTCCCACAGTTTTCCATCGAGAAAAAGACAGCCTCCTGTACCTGTGCCAAGCGTTATCCCTACCCAGTTTCGAACTCCCCTGGCGGAACCCGTAAAACTCTCACCCAGACCGAAGACGTTTGCGTCATTTTCCATATAAACGGGCATCGCCAGATTTCGCCTGATAACCTGTCCCAGCGGGTATCCATCGAGCACCGGAAGGTTGGGGGAAAAAATCACCAATCCGCCGGCCCTGTCGATTTTTCCGGCAACCCCCATCCCGGCGGCCCAAACCTCCAGCCCCAGCCTCGCTGCTGAACCAATGAGTGTTCGGCACTGTGCGAGCAATTCTTTCGAAACCGATTCAGCCCCAAGCTCAGTGTCCACCAGCGTTGCCCGAGACTCAATTATTTTCCCGGAACGATCCACCAGGGCCGCTCTGAGGTTGGTCCCACCCAGGTCGACTCCGATACAGGCGCTTTTTTCAATATTTTTCATGGTCCGGATATTTATCGTTAAGTGGTAGTATGCGTGCCCTCAAGCCGCCGATCATTTGGTCAGAAATGCTCCCGGCACATAGAAGACGTACTTCCCTGCGAGAATGTCAAACTGGGAGTTTGTCTCATTTTCTATGCCGCTCAGGAGTTCTTTTAGAGACGGAGCGTTGCGGATGGTTTCGATGAATACGCCTGGATTATAATGCTCGGGGTGGAGCGGGAGCAAAAAATCGCGAACGTTTCCCTTCCACGACACACTTAGCTTTTCGCGTTCCTCGTTTATGATTTTAAAAAATCTTCTCACCAGGTCTGTTCGCAAAACGGGGGACGGCGCCTTGGTAACACACTCCATGAGTCCGGCGAGCCAGTAGAGACGGCGCATGCGTTCTTCATCTTCACGGAACCTGAAAAGCCACAGAAATGTGAAGTGATATCCGCCGTCAAGTCTGGTGTGGTTTGGAACTAGCGTTACAGGGGGTCTGTCAGGAGTTGCCTTGCGGCGCTGGGCTTCAAGTTTTGCCGATTCTTCCCGCGTGCACAGAATAGCGTTTCCGGAGAGCCATTGGCCTCTGCGAAACTCGAGCGGAGCCGAGGCAATCAGATTGTGTCCAGGTTTAAGCCTTTTGGACAGATCGATGATATCTGCCATTCTCTTTCCGAACGGTCAAGAAACGGACAAGTATGCTCCGGCCGGCTTCAAAGACCCCGCAATTTCTAGTTTATGAAAACGTTCCGGAAGAAGTCCACATGTTCGATCACGGCGCCGGCGCCCCTGGCTACGGCGGTAAGCGGGTCGTCGGCTATGTTGACCTTCAGCTTGGTGTTTTCGGCGAGAAGCTTATCGAGACCCTTTAAGAGTGCTCCTCCGCCGGCAAGCCAGAACCCATTGTCGTGAATGTCGGCGGCAAGGTCCGGCGGTGTTTTCTCAAGTGCCCGCCTCACAGCTTCAATGATCGTTGCCACCGGTTCCTTTATAGCTTCGCGGATTTCTTCATCACAGACTGTAAAAGTTTTGGGTATGCCGGACAGGATTTCTTTACCCGTGATCTCGATCGATTCAGGCTTTTCAGGGGCAACGGCCGAACCTATCCTCATCTTAATAGATTCCGCGAGGACCTCGCTTATTATCATCTGTCGCTCACGCTGTATGTAGCGCAGTATCGCCTCGTTAGCCTCATCGCCAGCCACCCGGACCGATTCGCTGTAGGCAACGGCAAACATGGAAATTACCGCGACCTCAGTCGTCCCGCCCCCGATGTCCACCACCATGCTTCCATAGGGCTGGTCAATGGGAAGTCCCGCACCGATCGCGGCGGCCATCGGTTCTTCGATCAGGTGTATGTACCTGGCGCCGGCTTGTTCGGCGGCTTCGATTACGGCCCTTTTCTCAACCGATGTGATCCCTGTAGGGACCGCCACTACAAGTCTGGGCCGCAAGAGATTACGCTTGGTCAAAACTTTTGACAGAAAATACTTGATCATCACGGCTGTTACTTCGAAATCGGCAATGACGCCGTCTTTGAGCGGGCGAATGGTTACGATTCTGTGGCCGTGTCTTCCGATTATATTTCTTGCTTCCTGCCCCACGGCTATAACCTGGTGTGTATCCTGGTTAATCGCCACAACCGAGGGTTCGTTCAGCACGATCCCCTTGCCCCTCAGGTAGATAAGCGTGTTGGCGGTCCCCAGGTCCATCGCCAGATCTTTTGAAAAATATGACAAAAGCCATCCAAACATACACGACCCTTCTGTTCTGTCGGTTTTAGCGTTGAGTCCGTTGAGTCTATAGACAATGGATCAGACGGTCAACTGTTTATGAGGCCGTTCTTTCAGGTTTTAGACCAAAGGCCGAAAAGAGCCGCTGGTTGACAAGGGGCCAGAGGTCTTCCATTTTTGCCGCATCCTGTGGGAAACCTGCCGAGGAGATGTAGAGGTGGAGTTTAACCCCCTTGATTCCTTTGAGCGCGATCTTGCCATGGCGGGCAAGCTCGGCGAGCATGCTTTCAGCCTCCTGTACGGTCGTTTCAGCGAACAGAACACCAAAGCGGTTTTGCGTGAGCTGCCCGACCAGGACCCCCGGAGGCAGCGCATCGCAAAGAGACGATGCCAGTTCGCGCTGCAACTGCCGGATTCTTTTAGGCAGGACTTTCGTGGTAAGTATCTGCCAGGGTTCGACCTGAATCAGCCCGAGAGCAAATGGAGCGTTCGACTGCATGGAGGCGTGAAACAGGCCTGCGACTCTCGATTCGAAAGCCGGGGCGCTGAAAAGCCCCGTACAGATATCGTATGAGTGAAGCGCCTCGTTTTCTTCCCGGTAATAGATTTGTTCGAGCAAGAGCTGGAGAAAATGAAAGGCGTGCCCTGCGGCTCGCTCCGAATCGGTGTTCCAGTCGATCACCCTCCGGGACAGGAAAATGAGGGCAAGCTCATAACCCAGGGAAGTCTGGCCGGGCATTCCCCAAACCGTACCCTGATGGGGAAGGTTTTCACCCGGCGAAAAAAGAAAATGGTCCGATGTATCGGGATTTAGACGGATGATGAGCAGGTTCTTCTTGTTTTGCAAAACCCAACTGATCAGCCCATGCTTGATGGAAAAAGTCTGAGTGACCAGGCCTCTTGGCGTATTTGCCGTGCAGCCCAGAATGCGAAAATTTTTCTTCTCGGGTTCTTTGAGGACGAGAAAGCCGTAGTCTGTGCCAAGCAATTGCGACCACTCGGTAACGAACAGCTCGCAATAGCTGTCAAGGGCGTGTCCCTTGAAGGCGACTTCGTCGAGCCGTCTTAAGACATCGAATATCCTGGCGTAGTTTTCCTCCCGCCTTGCAGCTTCCCTGTTTTTCAAAAGTTTCCCGAGAAGCTCGGCAAACTCTTTTATCCATTTTTGCTGCTTGTCGTTGAATCCCCAGCCATATTTTGTATCGACATAGAGAATCCCGGCTCCCCCCGCAACCGGCACCGCGAAGAGCCCTTTTATATGAGATTCGCCTTCGCGGTAGAAAGGAAGTGTGAGGGATATGGATGAAGTCGCCTCATGGAGCTTATCGAGGTGTATAGTTTGCCCCACTTTTTGAACCTGGGAAAGAATCCCGCTTCCTTCCAGGGGAAGTGAAATCTCGGGGGGAATGAATTTGCTGAGGCTCTGAATGGCGGCGAGATTGAGCTGCCGGTTTCTTTCATCGAAAATAAAAAAAGCTGTGGTATAAGCCTCGAGGATGTTGGACAGAAGGCTTACGAGCGGCTGATAGGGATTGGAATCCATAGGTCTGCTCGATTCTACGGGTTGCTGCGCATTTAGAGCAAAATCCCGGTCCATGTTTTTACCTTGAGATTTTGCGGTATGATACAATAGATTCAGATAGTGTCATTCTAGTACTGGAATGGGAGTTTTCTGTCAATAGGCTTGAGTCCCTGGAGAATCTGGTGGGTAAGATAGCGATTTTGCCAGACATTTTGTGCAACCAGATCGCGGCCGGCGAAGTCGTCGAACGTCCCGCCGCAGTGGTAAAAGAGCTAATCGAAAACAGCATAGACGCTCAGAGCGCCAGAATTTCGGTCAGCCTGCTCGATGGAGGCCGCCGGGAAATCCGGGTAGTGGACAACGGGTGCGCCATGAGCCCCGAGGATGCGCTCATGTCGCTTGAGCGGCATGCCACCAGCAAGATCAGGTCTGCCCAGGACTTAGTTGCCATATCTTCACTCGGATTTCGCGGAGAGGCGATTCCCTCGATTGCCGCCGTCAGCCGCTTTGAGCTGAGCACTCGTGAGCATGAGGCACTTTGCGGGACCTCTATAAGAGTTGAAGGGGGCGTAATAAAAGACGTTCGTGAGAAGGGGTGTCCTCCCGGAACTCAGGTGCTGGTGCGCGATCTTTTCTACTGCGTTCCAGCCAGGCGCAAGTTCCTGCGGACCGCCGAAACCGAACTTTCCTACATAACGGACCAGTTTCTGCGCGTTTCATTGGCAAACCCTCAGATCCACATGCAGCTCCTGACACAGGAAAAGTTAGTGTGCGACCACCTGAAGTGCGAGAGTCTTCTCCCGAGGGCCGCACAGGTGCTTGGACCTGAGATTGCAAGGTCGCTCACATCGATCGATTTTGAAAAAAACGGGGTAACCGTTTCGGGTTTTCTTGCGCCTCCTGACATCCAGAGAACGAACAGCCAGAGTCTTTTTCTCTATGTAAACGGGAGAGCCGTCTGGGACAGGCTTCTGCAAAGGGCTGTCCTGACAGCCTACGAGGCCCTGATCCCCCGCGGAAAATTTCCGGTAGCCGTTCTTTTTGTGGGAATTTCGCCAACCCGGGTGGACGTGAATGTGCATCCCGCAAAAAGGGAAATCCGGTTTAGAAATCCGGGCGAAGTAATATCTGTCTTGCGCGATGCCCTATTTGAAGCCCTTTCGGCGCTTCGCCCGAAATCATACGGATTTGGGCGACAGGAGAGTGGATTTTTCGAAAAAAAGCAGCCGGGCTTTTATGGCGCAATGGCGCGCGAAGGCCAGGCGCCTTTCCGTTCAGGAGGCTGGTCCGCTTCGGGAAGCCGGCCTGCTGATACAGGGTACTTAAAGAAATCCGGAGAAAATCAGCCTCCTCATACAGCTTCAATTATACCCATGCCCGGCGAGGTGTGCACGGGGGTGCCCCACGATCGGCAAGACTTGCCGGAAAAGCCGGAATACGCATCGCTGGAAGCTGAGCCGGATGCGGCGGAATTTACCTACTCCAGCATGAATATTATCGGCCAGCTTGCAAACTCTTTCATTCTTCTGGAAGCTCCCGACGGCCTCGTTCTGATTGACCAGCACGCGGCGCACGAAAGGATCGTCTTCAACAGTCTGAGCAAAAAGAAGACAAAGGCCGCACAACTTCTTACACGGCCCGCAGTCGTGGACCTTTTGCCAAAAGAAGCCGTGCTGCTGAAAAGCATCATCCCCAATTTGTGCGATCTGGGATTTGAAATCGAGCCTTTCGGAGGAAGCAGTTTCGCGATTCATGCAGTTCCGGCGACGCTATCGGAGTTTAAGCCCGAAGACATAGTGCGCGACTATCTCCGGTATGCCGAAGAGGAGTGCCCGGCAAACGAGGGCGAAATCCTGCTGGGCCTTGCCAGAGTTGCGTCATGCCACGGATCTGTGCGGGCCAGGCATAGGCTTAAGACAGATGAAATAAAGGGCCTGCTTGCATTGCTGGATTCGGCTGATGTTCCCTTTACATGCCCTCACGGCCGGCCGCTTTCATACAAATTGACTTATGAGCAGATTTTTCGATTCTTCAAAAGGAGCTGATGAGGGAAGCCCCATCCCGCTGGTGCTTCTCGCCGGGCCGACCGCATCGGGGAAGACCTCGCTGTCGATCGTGCTGTCCACCCGGATTTCAGCCGAGATAGTCAATGCCGATTCAATGCAGGTCTACCGGTACATGGAGATCGGGACTGCAAAACCGACCCTGGAACAACGGCAAAGTGTCCCCCACCACCTCATAGACGTAGCAGACCCCGATGAGCCTTTCGATGCGGCCAGATACCTCCGCCTTGCCCGTCCGGTGATCGAAGATATAAGAAAGCGCGGCAGAGTCCCTCTCGTTGTAGGAGGCACAGGCCTGTACATGAGAGTTCTTACGCGTGGCCTGTGCTCCGGGCCCTCGTCGGACGCCGAAATGAAAAAGAAACTCCTCGCCGCTGAGAAGTCTAAAGGCCTCGGTCAACTCTATTGCGATCTTCGGAGGATCGACCCCGAATCGGCGGCAAAAATCCACCCAAACGACCGGCAGCGAATTTTTCGGGCGCTGGAGGTTTTTGGCCTTACAGGTGTTCCATTATCCGCTTTGCAGAAGGACCATGGTTTCAAGGAGCAGCTTTTCCCAACGATCAAGGTCTTTGTCAACCGCGAGCGAGGGGAACTCTACGAACGTATAAACCGGCGGGTCGACTCCATGCTGGAATCAGGCCTCAAGGGTGAAGTCGAAAGGCTCCTTGCCATGGGCTACGCAGGGGAGCTCAAATCGATGCAGTCGCTCGGGTACCGGCAGATGGCCGCTCACCTTGCGGGCGCCATTTCAATTGATGAGACGGCCTGTCAAATAAAAAGGGAAACCCGGCACTACGCCAAACGGCAGATCACATGGTTCCGTGGCGACCACGAGTTTAGATCTTTCGACGCAGACGATATTGATGGAATTTCCCGTTATGTAATGCAGGAAATCGCGGGACAGAGGAATTGAAGCTGATTGGAATCCTGGAGTGCGAACGTCTTTTAAAGATTTAAACCACCGCGGAGGGGAGCGCAGCGCGATGGATGATCACGGATAAAATGATTCACGAGAAATGCTTAGCATTTGTAAAGGCAAGGAATTATTTTTCTTTGTCGACCGCTTATTTATGGATAACCGCTTCTTTTGGAAAGCCGGGGGAGTTGTCATGTTGGGAATGGAGGAACTGAAGATCCACCGGGAAATAGTAGATCGCATAGACTGGGAAATGACACCTGAAAAGGCTGTTGAGACCTACCTCGAGTGGGGGACCGGATGGACGCGCAAGGATGATTTCGTTCGCTACCCCGGTCAGGAAGCGCTCTATTTTGTCATTTATGACTGGGAAAAGCCGGCCCAGGTTACCTTGATCCGGAGAACCATGAAAGAGGCCGATGAAATCGCTAAAATTCCCGCTCCGCCCGAGATGGTAAGCAAAGCGTGCGAAGACTCGGGACATAAGCCCGGAGTTGGAGTGCACGCCCTTTCAGATGAATTGAAGGCATGGTTAAAGGAAGCACTCGGTTGCTGAATCAGCAGGGAAAAGATGGGTGATCGAGTTCGCATTCCGAAGGACCGCAACGACGATTACTCCACGATATAGTCACAACAGGACCTGAAACCGCAAACGTTCATCGATCTTCTTGCGAGATTTCCGTCTTTAGTAATAGCCTTCAGACGAGGCCTTGCCTCTGAAGACATAGTAGCAGTAGGCAGTATAAGCGAGAATAACCGGCAGGGTGATGACGGTGCCGACTAGCAGAAACGACTGTGAGGTTCCAGCCGCAGCGGCCTGCCTGAAGGTGATGGCAAAGGGAACCAGCCATGGCCAGAGGCTGACGCCAAGACCAAAGTAACCCATGAGAAAAACAGCGATGCTCATGAAAAAGGGACGAGTCTCCAAACCCTTGTGAAGGTCATGCCATATCATGATGAAAAGGCCCGCGGTCACAAGGGGTACGGGCAACAGGTAAAAGCAATTGGGGAGGCTGAACCACAGATCCCTCACACCCGTGTTCATCATGGGCATGCTGATGCTGACGATCCCCATGAACACGCCCACATAGCCCAGAACATAAGAGGCGCACTTTCGTGCCCAGTGCTGCGTGATTGGCTCGGTTTTCATCACCAGCCAGGTGGATCCCAGAAGCGCATATCCGAACAGCAGGGCCACTCCCGTCATGAAACTGTATGCATTGAGCCAATCAAAAGGATGGCCGGCAAAACTTCGCCCATCAACGTGCACGCCTTTGACGAAGGCCCCGAGGATCATGCCCTGCATGAAAGTGGCCACTATCGATCCAACGTGGAAAGCGTAGTCCCAGACAAAGCGGGATTTGACAGCCTTGAAGCGAAACTCGAATGCCACACCCCGGAAGATTAGCCCTAGGAGCATCAGGATGACCGGCATGTACAGCGCCGGCATCAAGATCGCATATGCAAGCGGAAAGGCCGCAAAAAGTCCGCCGCCGCTCAACACCAGCCACGTCTCGTTGCCGTCCCAGAAGGGGGCGATCGAGTTCATCATGCGGTCCCGGCATTCATCCGATGGCGCGAATGGAAACAGGATGCCCACCCCCAGATCGAAACCATCGAGCAGGACATATAGAAAAAGTGCGGTGGCAATAACGCCGAACCAGATGAGCGGAAGATCAAGGAAGCTCTCGAAGCTAAACATGCCGCCCCTCCTCTTTTGAAGTAAGGCCCGTGATCAGAGGCGGCTCTTTGACACCGTGCGAACCGTAAACATCAGTCTCGACATCGGGACCTTTTTTGATCAGTTGTACGATGTAATAGGCGCCGGCGCCGAACACGACCGAATAGGTCAGGACAAATGCGGCAAGCGATATGGCTATGGCAGGGCCGATTACCGGAGAACGGGCCTCCGAGGTCCGCATGACACCCTGGATTATGTAGGGCTGCCTCCCGATTTCCGTGACAAACCATCCTGCCAGCACGGCGGCAAATCCGGCCGGGGTCATGGCCATGCACCAGCATTGAAACCACCTCGTGTCAAACAACCGCTTCCTGAAATAAAGGACGAGCGCCGACAGGCCGGTTAAAATCATCAGCGCCCCAATCCCCACCATGAAGCGAAAGGACCAGAAAACCCAGAATACCGGCGGGCGGTCCTCACTTGGCCAGGCCTTTAAGCCCCGGACCTCGCCGTTAAAATCATGTGTAAGAATCAGGCTTGAAAGCCTTGGGATTTCGACTGCATATTTTGTGATTTCCTCTTTTTGGTCCGGCCATCCGAAAAGATTTAAGGGCGCGCCGCGCTGGGTTTCCCACAGACCTTCTATGGCAGCCACTTTGGTCGGCTGGTGTATAAATGTATTGCGCCCGTGCAGATCGCCAAACACCAGTTGCATGGGAGCTACGAAAATTGCCATGATCATGGCCATTGCGAACATCACACGCGCCTGCTTTAAATTACGGCCGCGCCAAAGGTAAAATGCGCCGATGCCTCCGACGACAAAGGCTGTGGTCAGATAGGCGGCAGTGACCATATGAACGAACCGGTATGGAAATGAAGGGCTGAAGATAACCTTCAGCCAGTCAGTGGGATACAACAGGCCGTTTTCACCCACACGAAATCCCTGTGGCGTTTGCATCCAGCTATTGGCCGAAAGAATCCAGAATGCGGACATCACGGTCCCTGCAGCCACAATCACGGTTGAAGCAAAATGAATCGCGGGTCTGACACGGTTCCAGCCAAACAGCATCACACCAAGGGACGAAGCTTCGAGAAAGAATGCGGTCAATACTTCATAACCAAGCAAGGGCCCGAGCACATTTCCGGCTTTGTCTGAGAATGCCGAAAAGTTGGTGCCGAACTGAAAGGACATGACAACACCCGATACGACGCCCATGCCGAAGGTGACGGCAAAAATTTTCACCCACATGCCGTAAATCTCCGAATAGGCCGTATTGCCCGTTTTCAGCCATAGCCATTCGAGCACGGCTAGCCAGCTCGCAAGGCCAATTGTGAAGGCCGGGAAAAAGATATGAAACGAAAGCGAAAAAGCGAACTGAATGCGTGAGAGCAGGACTGGGTCGAGGTTTTCAATCATGACCTGAGTCTCCCGAACAAAGCCTTGGTTTTGATCAGACAAAAATATTTACGACTGAGCCGCCGATAAGAGGGGGCATCCACCGAACATCGTCCCGCTTGCGCCTATAACAACAATTTTCATTGTCTGCATCATGCTCATGCTGCCGTTCCACGCGGCCTGTTCAACCGGCCTGACTGACTCCTGAGGATCAGCCCGGTGCCGATACCCCATGCGCCGTTAGCGAGAACAGCCGTCAGTAGAAGAGGCAGATGCCAACTGCTTCCCATCGGTACGCCCTTGAGCGGCGCCGCCACGAGACGACCCGCCATCGTAGGCAAAACGGCGCCAAACAGAAAAGCTGTCACCCAATAGCCGCTGCTGGCCGGGAATCTACGGTCGGCCATGGAAAACGCAATACCCCAGATTCCGCCCCAGAACGCATGAGAGAACACTGCAGGCACTCCAAACGGTTTGGTAATTTCCATTGAGAAAGGCCCGGAAGGTGCTAAGCCCGCGCCCCAGAGCACCCACCAGGTTAGTTGGTGAAAAATCAAGGTTGCGGCAAAACCGGCAATAAAGCCAAACAGAAGCCGTGCCGGATAGCCCGTATCCGCAATTTTTAAAGCCATGACCGCCCTCCCGGACAGATTACGAAAATAAGCTTGTATTGAATGGCCGCATCTTCAACCTACTGATAAGGCTTGATACTGTATTCTTCAACGAGTGGGTCACATTTAGAGAGGGGAAACGATCCAATCGACACCGCAAGGCTGGCTCCGGAAGGCCCCCCTTTCAGGAAGATTCAGGGGGATATATAGTCTATCTTATCCATGGACAGATCGATTCAATTCTCCCTGCCTGAAGCGTCGCGAAGGCCCTGGATAACTTTTTGGTTGACCATGAAGCCCTGAGTCTCGGCCCTATGCACGTCCTCCCAGGCTTTGTCGAATTCTCCTTTTTTTGTATAGGCCATTATCCGGTTGTCGTAGGCATTGGAGTACTTCGGTGCTATCTCCAGCGCCCTGGTGTAGTCGGCTATCGCGAGGTCGTAGTCGCCTTTCTCCGCAAGCGCCAATCCCCGGTTGTAGCAGGCCTCGGCCATATTGGGATCTATCTCCAAAGCTCTGGTGTAGTCGGCAATGGCCCTGTCATATTGCCCTTTCCGTCCATAGGACAGCCCTCGATTGTTGTAGGCCGAAGCAATCCCTGGGTTTATCTCCAAAGCGCGGGTGCAATCGGCGATTGCCAGGTCGTACTGACCTTTCCTTATGTAGGCGAGCCCCCGATTGTTGTAGGCGTTCGCATATTTCGGATTTATCTCCAATGCCATTGTGTAGTCGGATATCGCCTGGTCCAATTGGCCTTCTTTCTCTGCATAAACCACCCCTCGATTCAAGTAGGCCATCGCGAACTTCGGGTCTATCTCCAGCGCCATGGTGTAGTCGGCAATAGCCTTGTCATACTGCCCTTGCGCGCCATAGGCCAACCCCCGATTGTTGAAGGCCGGGGCAATTTTGGGGTTTATCTCCAAAGCGCTGGTGCAATCGGCAATAGCGAGGTCGTACCGGCCTTTCCTCACATAGGCGACCCCACGGTTGCTATAAGCATTTGCATACTTCGGGTCTATCTCCAGCGCCCTGGTGTAGTCAGAGATCGCCTCGTCATAGTCTCCTTTCTCCCCCAAAAGCCAACCACGGCTGTTGTAAGCACCAGCATATTTCGGGTCTAATTCCAGGGCACTGCTGTAGTCAGAGATGGCCCGGTCGAATTGGCCTTTTTTCTCATAGATCACCCCTCGATTCATGTAGGCCTTTGCCAACTTGGGATTTATTTCGATTGCACCGGTTAAGTCGGAGATTCCCAGGTCTAATTGGCCTTTTTTCTCATAGGCCACCCCCCGGTTGATGTAGGCCTCCGCCAACTTTGGATCTATCGTCAGGGCTCTTGTGCAGTCGGAAATGGCCTCATCATATTTGCCCTGCTCGTCATAAGCGATCCCCCGATTTACGTATGCCACTTTGTCGTTCGGATTCATTCGCAGGACTTCACTGTAGTTGGCCACGGCCTTGTCGTACTGGCCTTTTCCCAAAAAAGCCGCCGCCCTTTCGTGCAAAGAGCTTGCCTGCTTGTAGCTGAAAGGAGACTTCGGCACAGCAGACACCGCCAGGACTATCGCCGCCGCCCCGACTCCCGCACCGGTAAGTAAGCGGACCCGCATACTCCGGGACCTTCGCTCTGCACCCAAAGGCCGCGCCAACGCCAAGCCCATCACGAATCCCCCGGCCAGTCCACCGACATGTGCCGCGTTATCGATGCCTGCGTGAGAAAATCCGTAAAAGACATTATAGCCGGCAAAAAAAAGGGCGCTCTTCCACAGGCCCGATCCCATGGAAGCGGGGACCGATTCCCTCTGGGTCAAAAGGTAGGCCATAAGAGCGCTGCATACTCCAAAAATTGCCCCTGAGGCGCCTACCGACACAACGGCGTCGGCCCAGATGATACTCGAAATCCCTCCCAGAAAAGCCGAAACGATGTATATGAGGAGGAAGAAAGAACTGCCGAACAGCCGCTCAACAAGCACTCCAAACGTAAGAAGTGCCCACATGTTGAACGCCAGATGCATTACCCCGGCATGCAGAAACGCGCTCGACAGCAGCCGCCACCACTCCCCGTCGGTGGTAAGCGCCCTCATATTGGCGCCGTAAGCGACCAGGACCTTGGTGTCCGGAGTAACGATGCCCGATCCGGCAATTATGGTTAACACGAATGCAGTGATATTTAAGGCAACCAGCGAGTACGTCACATAAGCGCGAGGAATGGCCGCAGCCATGTTGCGTCTGAACTGCTCTATCTCGGCCCTTGCTTTCTCGAATTCAGGCGTCACACGCGTGGGCAACCATCGCTTTATCTGCTCGGCTTCTTCACCGGTGGCCGCGTAGAACACAAAAGCTTGATTGCCTGTCTGTTCATCTCCATCGGGGGAATATTCGAAACTTATCGATTTTCCATGCCCGGCAACATCAAAGACTGCGTCCCTGCTTATGGTGAGTTTTTGTTTGGCTCCCCAGAAAGGCCAGAATCTTCTCTTGCTACCCTCGAACGTCATAACGTCTTCGGATACACAGAGAGAACCTGTTCCCCGCAGCATTGTATTTCGCGCATCTCCGGAGGAGCGCTGGTATTTTATCCGATAGTTTGCATTCACAGGGTTACCTCAACGTGTTGCACATGTTCTTACCTAATTAGTGGCTGCAACAGTTTTCGGCTATCGGCATGAATGCGGAAAACCTGAAGAGTTCTTTTGCAGACGGGAAATATCTATTTGGGAAGGCTGAAAGGCTTGATCGGTCCAACCGCTTTTTCGCCGCCCTCGTTTTCCCTGCCGCCGGATTCCAGGATAATTTCGTTTTCACGGACCCAGCCGAGTTCCTGGCGAACCAGTTTTTCCTGTGCCTTGGGGCTGACCTTGAGGGATTGTACCATCTCGAAGAGTTTCTGATTTTCGATCTTGAGCTTGAGGACCTTTTGCTCAAGTTCCTTTACCTGTTGGTTTTGTTTTCTATAGCCGGGGAGTCCGTTGGAGGAAAAAAAAATTGCGTAGATAAGAATGAGGTTCAGAGCCACCAATAGACCGACCAGGAGTCGGGCTATATAGACGCCTTTGACGTTGAACCTTGGCTGCGTCCCATTCTGCTGATACCTGTTGCTCTGTATGGGTCGGCTCATCGTAAAATCCCGTCGGTTATTGCGGCCCATCCTGCGGAAAACGCACGGACGGAAAGAGCTTCGGGTCGGTATGCGGAATGAAAAGCGCCCCCCGAAATTCATTGATAAGTTCGACATTTACGTTGAGTTCAACGTAGGTGATCATGTTTCGGACCTTTTCGGCTTCAGCCAAAAGTGTTCGGTCCCACAGAAACATGCAGGCCCCGAGAAGACTCGAATTCCCGATCGCCTGGTAAGTTTCCAGGGGCAAATCCGGAATCATGCCGATTCGCACCGCCTTTTCAGGGTCGATATGAGCGCCGAAATTTCCAGCGATGTAAATAATCTCTAAATCATCAAACTTCAGTCCCACCTTTCGGCAGATGAGCGACAGTATAGTGTACATCGCCGCTTTTGACTTCAGAAAAATTCCTATGTCGACCTCGGAGATCAGCATCTCGCGGCCATCGCTGCTCTGAGAGCAAAGCGCCAGAGCATACGCCGGACCGTCGGGAGTGTTTCTGAGGCGGGCGCTATTTAGTCCAGTGCTGAATTTGCCCTGGATATTGACGATTTTCGAAGAAAACATCTCGGCTACAAGCTCTATCAGGCCGGAACCGCAGATCCCAGAGGCTTTCCCGCCTCCGATTACCCGAAACTCCGGCTCGAGCGTCTTCCGATCGATCCTTACCGAGTCAATCGCCCCGGCCATCGCCTGCATTCCGCGTTCGACAACCCCGCCTTCAAGAGCCGGCCCGGCCGCTCCCGCGCAGGCGAGCAGCCAATCGCAATTTCCAAGCACGATTTCCGCATTTGCTCCAACGTCTATCAGCATCCGAACGCCGTCCGATCTGTTCAGACCTGCTGCGATCACCCCAGAGATGATATCGCCCCCTACGTACGAGCCGACGTTGGGGAAAAGATAGAGGAGCGAGTTAGGCAAGAAATCGAATCCTAGCTCGGCTGCGCGCACTATCGGGAAAGTATTGGCCGCAGGAATGTAGGGTTCCCGGCAGATGTTTGACGGGTCAAGGCCCCAGAAGAAATGGCTAATCGCCGTGTTGCCCGCACATGATAAAGCATATACGCAAAGAGCAGAGACCCCTGAATCTCTCAGCATCTTTTCCATAGCATCCGAGCAGGCTTCTACCAGCAGGCGCCGAAGAATCCCCAGGCCTCCGGCATCTCCGGCAAATATAATGCGGCTGAGGATGTCTTCACCGTAGGCCGCCTGGGGGTTTTTCAGCAAGACCTCCCGGATTACCTTTTTGCGCGCAATATCGATCAGCCGCAAAACCAGGGTGGATGTGCCCAGGTCGAGCCCAAATCCTAAAACGGGCGCATCCGGCGATAGGGCAACAACGTCGAGGACTTCCCAATCCCTACCCGTGTATCCCGCTACTGCGCGGAAGCGCAGATCGTTTTCGCGCATTTTTCGAACGAACTCGTTCATTTTGCCAGGCGCGATTCGAATCGGAAAGAATCCCTTCTGAGAAAGAGATCTGGCAAGCCTGTCGAGGTCTGCGGTATTGTCGGAAAGGCTTGGGACAGGCAGGTCAACCTCCACTGATTCTATCAGCGGCTGGTTGTCGAGTCCGATCGGGATATCGGAACTGGTTTCAGGAATTTCCTTCTCCATTCAGGCTGATACTTACCTCTCATTGCAACCGAGCGAGCGGAGTATCCACTGGTTTTTTCCGGCTTATCAATTCAAGTAATTACTTTTTCCTTGCTCTCTTTTCTTTCAGTCCCGGATCAGTTATTTACAATCGTGAAAGATCGAACAGATGAGATACTCGCCCGGGAATTAGAGCTTGTGACGGATTTCATTAACTAACGTCTTATTTACACTCGAAAAATGAGTTGACACGATAACCGATTTTTCATAATTTCACAATGATTGATAAGCCGTTAGCTGTCAGGTTCTTATTCTTCCTACTTCTCGCGTGCCAGCATCCCTTTTTTCCAAATCTTTCTGCCTGACTGCATTTGCCCGACTCTACCCAAATATCTTGCCGGAATTCGCCGATTCTCGGACTTTTTGGCAGAAGGCAATCAACAAGGGAGCCTGGATTTATGGAAGACATTCAAGTAAAAGAGCTGGTTGAATTCATTGCACGTTGTCTCGCGGAATATCCCGAACAAGTTGTAGTCAAAGAGATTACCGGGCACCAGATATCCGTGATAGAATTGCGGGCGGCCAAAGAGGATCTCGGAAAAATTATCGGCAAGGAAGGCCGAAACGCTCACGCCATGCGTACCATCGTGAACGCGGCCGCAACGAAACTTAAAAAACGCGCCGTACTGGAAATTCTCGAATAAGGACGGCGCGCCGGAGCGCCTATGAAAGCGACACCACCAGGTTGTTCCCAACCCGGGAATGCTGCCCTTCCGGAATGTTTCGGAGATGGGGAGAGGGTGTGCCCTATAGATGAGGAAGGGATCATGCAGCCTCAGAGCGAGTGCGTCCCATGCCCTCACCTGAGGCCATGTCTGCAAAGTGTAATGGTCAAGCGAGGAAAGCTCAGGATAGTCGAAGCCCCCCCCTGCTCGAAGGTGACCGGATTTATCAAGAGGTGGTCGGATCAGAAACTCGCCAAAATCAAGGATGAATAGGTGAAAGGGTATCCGGCAAAAAGACTTTCAGCGGGGCGGATCTGTCGCAGATCTGCAGGTATTCTTGTCTGGTCTCCGGAGGTTGTCTTATCCTCTGCGGCCTTGCCGGGTATTGTAGGCGGTAATGGCCTGCTTTGCCCTGGACAGACTCTGAAGCTCGGCAGCGGCCCTGTTGCTTTTCCTCTCAAGAATCTCCAGGCAAGCCTGTGTCCGGGTATAAAGGTCCCGCATTTTTCCAAGCACCTGCGTTTTTGCCGCAAGCGCGTTTTTCTGCTCCTGGGGTATGGCCTGTTTTAATTCTTCCAGACGCATTGCGCATGCGTCCGCAAGGGCCCGGGCGTCCACTTGCGGATCGTTTCCGCATTCCGCAAGCTGCGCGGTAAATTTTAGGAGCTGGTCCAGAATGGATTCAGCATTATCCAGCCAGCCCGAACTGTTGCTTTCCATTACTCGAATCCTATGCAGAGGCCTGCCAGCTTCGGGGTAGAAGTCCTGCCTTCACTGGATTCCGGTCCGGCCTCAGCCTCATCTCTTCCCAGCCTTCCTTGAGGTCTGAAAGAATCTTTACCAGATGGCCGTATACGGCGGGATCCCTGCGGCTGTTTATACCGATTAACTGCCGGAGGACGAAATTGTAAAGCCGATTGAGGTTCCTGGCTATATCCCCGCCCCTCTCGTAATCGAGGCCAATAAGGAGTTCTGTGATTATGTCCTGGGCATGCCTGATTTTCCGGTAGGCATCATCCATTTCGTTTTTTTCGTGATGCTCCTTGGCAATCTTAAGATCGTTGATTGCCGCGTCATAGCACAAAATGATCAATTGAAGTGGATCGGCGGTTTCAATAGCTGTCTTGTGATAGACGTTGGATGCATGATTCGGCACCATCTGCACTCTCCTGGAAAGGGGTTTCGGACCTTTTTGAGAAATAATCGGGAAAAGCCTGTCTCGGCTAAAGCCTTAATTTTGAATTGAGTACCTAAACAACTGTTTCGAAAAGTCCGCTCGGGCTTGGCCCACCCAGCGGAGCCTGGAGTCAGCCGCTTACTTCCGGTATTTAAAATATCGTCTCGGAGGCGGCAAATCTTTACTGTTTTTTGAGCATCGGGGAGGCGCGAAGACGCGGGGGACCGAATTCAGGGGATCTCCACATCTCCAAATCTTTGCGATTGACCTTCTCTGCCATCATTCGTTAGATTACCCCTCACTATGAAAAAGACTCTATATATTTATATTCTGCGCGAGCAACTCATTCCGGTGATCATATGCCTTACGGGTATCTGCTTCCTGCTCATCACGGGGCAGCTTCTCCAACTCCTGCGCATTCTTTTCGCCTCATCGTGCAGCATGAAAGACCTTGGCGAGATAGTGCTCTTTGCCTTGCCGAAACTCATTTCGTATGCGACCCCGATGGCTGCCCTGCTCGGGGTAATGCTTGCTTTCATACGCCTGAACGGTGATAACGAACTGATTGCTTTCCGGGCGGCGGGGATCAGTTTTCTAGGCTTTCTGCCACCGGTGCTTGGAGTACTGGTAGTTGCAACCACGCTCTCCTTCATAAACGCCATTTTTGTCATCCCTGTGACAAACCACGCATTCCAGGCGAAGCTCAGGTCGCTCGGCCGCAATTCTGTTCCGGCTCTTTTGAAAGAGGGCGTATTCGTTTCGGCCATTCCGAATCTGGTCTTTTTTTTCAGGTCGGTTGACCACTCGGACCTTTCGATCAAGGGGGTTTTCATCCAGGACCAGAGGCAGCCGAAAGAAAAAGCCACAATAGCGGGCGAGAGCGCCCAGGTCTTTATTCCTCCGGACTCCAACAGCATCACTTTCAGGATTGCAAACGGCGGGATAACTCGAACCTCCCAGGACCTTAAAGAAGCGCAGTCCGTTGCGTTCAAAAATTACGACTTCTTACTTTCGATGGACGAAATCATGGGATCGGCCGATAAAGCGGGCAGGAAAAGAAGTGAAATGAGCCTGGCCGAGATATACGAGCAGGTGAAAACAGCCCCGGATAGAAAGAATTACGTATGGTGGAGCCTTGAGCTGCACCAGAGAATCGCGTTTCCCGCTGCCTGCCTGCTTCTCGGGTTACTTGGACCTCCGCTTGGCTCTCTTTTCCGCCAGAAAGGCCGAATGACGGGTATTACGCTGGGGATAATAATTTTTCTTGTCTATTACATTTTGCTCTCCGCAGGCCATGGACTTGGCGAAAATAACATACTCCCGCCTTTTTTAGCGATCTGGACACCCAATCTGCTGAGTCTTGCTCTTGCTGTCTATTTATGGGCAAAAATGCACAGGGAGACGCCCTTTAAAATAGTGCACCTCGGCTGGCAGATCACCCGGCTCGCGAGGATAGGCTTCGACGCCCTCACCGATGGGATGGCCGCACGATGAAAATAATCCCCCGATACATCCTGCTGAAGCATTTCCTGCCGGTGTTTGCGCTGTCTATTGCAGGCTTTGTCGCGATTTACCTCATCGTCGATTTTTTCGAACACGTCGACCAAATGCTGGCAAACAATGTCCCGTTGCGCGATATCTATACATATTTTCTATTCAAAATTCCCATGATCGTAACCCAGGGAATACCGATGATGGCGCTCCTTTCAGCCATCATAGCCCTTGGGCTGCTGAAGCGAAACCGGGAGTTGATCGCAATGGAGACGGCGGGCGTAAATCCCACCTATTATGCCGCGCCTATCGCAATGGCAGCGCTCGCGCTTTCGGTAGTCCATTTCTGCGTGGCGGAGTTCGCGGCTCGCCCTCTCAATCAGAAGCTGGAGGAAACCTGGCAGGTCAAGGTGGAGCACCGGCAACCGGCGGTTTGGATGAACCCGGAAAACTTGTGGTACCGCCAAGAGAATACTATCTACCAGATCCGGCTCTACGACAGGAAAAAAAATGTCATGCAGATAGCGTCGATATTTTTCCTGGATCCCAGCTTCCACATTATCCAAAGGGTTGACGCGAAGCGCATAATCTGGACCGATTCGGGCTGGCTGGCCGAGGACGGCCTCATCATCGGATTGCACGACGGAAATACCGACCAGCAGTGGTTTGACCGAAAACAGCTAGATCTGAACATCACTCCAAAGGATTTCCAGAGCGGCCAAACCGTTCCGGACAACCTTAGCTGGACAGACCTGCACCGTTACGTTGAAAAAATAGAGGGGGAGGGATTCAGCGCAACCCCTTACAGGGTTGACCTGAACATGCGGATTGCATCGCCTTTTGCCACTTTCATCCTGGCTTTGCTAGGCATCCTGGTGGCTCTGAGGCCTGGACTACATGGAGGGATCGGCGCCGGAGTCGGGATCTCGCTTGGCGTAGCATTCGCCTTCATAGCAGTATCAAACGTGGGCGCCTCGCTCGCATCGGCAGGCGCTCTGCCGCCTTTTCTGGGGGTGTGGGCCGGAAACATAATTTTTGCTGCGCTCGTATGCTATTTTTGGGTAAGGGGGTGGCATTAACCGACGGAGATCGGGGCCCCAGGATCGCAGGCAGGACAAGTTCGCTTTCGCCGAGCGCGGCGATTGTCTTCCGATATCCAACATCTGCCTGGAGATATCCAACTTCTGCAATAAACTAACTAAAGACATTGCGTGTAGCAGGGATCTGAGTTACTCCCGGCCACCCGCTTCACCATCGCGGCTCGGGTCCGGACCGGATCACGCCGCGCCCTTGGCTGCGCCGGCCAGAATGGTCGTTCCCGGCGGTGGCGTGAAAACCCTTTGTGCGAGTTCCTGGTCCAGCAGGTAGAGACCCCCGCCTTCGCCTCCAATCAGTTTGAGTTTCTGCACAATGCCGTCTGCGGTGGTTTCTTCCTCGACCTGTTCGGTTATGAACCACTGAAGAAAATTGCTTGTCGCGTGGTCTTTTTCTTCCGTTGCGATGTTCACCAGGTCGTAAATCAGGCCGGTCACCTTGACTTCATGCTCGTAAACCGCCTCGAAGGCGGAAAGAGGCGAATCCCACGACGTCGGAGGACCGTCGATTGCCCTCAGGTCAACCTTGCCGCCCCGCTCGTTTACGAAATTGAAAAACTTCATGGCGTGCGTCATTTCCTCGAGCGCCTGGATTTCCATCCATCTGGCGAACCCGTCGAGAGTCAGCCGCTTAAGATAGGAGGCCATCGAAAGATATAGGTAAGAGGAATAAAGCTCCGCATTTATCTGCCCATTCAACGCATTCCTTATTTTCTCATTCATTTTTTCCTCCTGATTTGACGCACGACCCTTAAGCTGGTGTTCAACGGTGGACCGGACCCAAACAAGCAAACGTTCTATTCGAAAGCTGTCTTCCCCGGGTAGCACTTAAATCTATACATCATTTCAACCCAGTCAATTTCGGGGGCTTGATATGGTCGATCGGGTATCTACTTCGGAGTACCTGCTGAGTGCGCCCGGAAGGCCTGGATCGTTACGGTAGTGCCGAGCAGCAGAAAAAGCGAGTCCCGTACGAAGTACCATATAGTGTGCGTTGATCCTGCAGCTTTGACGCTGAAGCATCCGCACTGCAAAGCGATTCCACGCGCAACAGCCTGGGCAAGCGCCCCCAAGAAACAGACCAGGAGTAAATTGGCCAGGGCGGTTGCGCCCGGCAGCCACCAACCGCACACGATGAATAACCCCAGGACCGCTTCCAGCCAGGGGAGCACTATAGCGGCAATATTTATCAGGTAGCCCGGAAGGATCTGGTAATTGGAGACAATTTTGGCAAATTCCGCCGGATGGGCTATCTTGTCTAGACTCGCCACTATGAAAATAGCCCCGAGAAGCAGCCGCGCCGATAGGAAAAAGTATGTGTTTAGGCGGGATTTCATTTTTACCTCAATGCTGCAGCCGGAGGCTCCCGGAACACCAGTTGCGCCGCAGGGACAGCGGCCAGCAGGGCCGTTGCGCACACGAGCGGAAATGATGCCGCAAGGGTAAGCCAGTCAACTGAATAAATAAATGTCCACCCAAAAGACTGCTTGTTTATCACGAAAATCAACAGTACCGATAGAACAAAACCGCATGCAAGGCCGAGCACCTCGCCGAGCACAACCATCATCACTGCCTCCCAGCCGATTACGGCCCTTATCTGAGCGGCGCTCGCCCCGGTAGCTATCATTGTCTGAAACTGCCTGGCGCGCTCCAATACCAGGACAGTCAGTGTGGTGGCCACGCCCAGCGCGGCTATCAGAAGAGAGATGCCAAGAAGCACGGTAGTGACTGCGAATGTCTCGTCGAATATCTTGAGTATGGTGAGGCGCAGGTCGGACCCCACAATGGCTTCTATACTCTCCCCCCGGCCGGCGGCGCCCAGAAGGATACGGTTTCTCAGGCCGATGATCCGCTGGTTTAGACCGGCGCTCCTGTCCTTCAGGAATACGTTTGCGCCGGTCCATTGACAGTCTCCCGTCCGGCGCTCGAAAAAAGAAAGGGCGCAATACACGACACCGCCCTGCGTCCGGTAGTCCCGGATAATCCCGGCGATCGGAAGATCGAGTTCAACGGATTGCACAACCGCTTGGAACCGTTGCCCCACCCGCAATCCGGTCTGGTTCGAGAAAACCTCCGAAATGACGACGCCTTTGCCCTCGTTTAGAACCAGCGCCACTCGTCCCGGGTCGCCTTCAATGAAAATGAACCCGGATCGGCGCATGTAGCTGGCGGTGTCGATGGATTCGAGTAAATAGGGGACACCGCCGTGGTCCAAGAAAATCCGGTGGTATGGGACAAGGTCCGCCTCACCTTTCAAGCTCTCGAGTTGGGCCGCAGTCCCGGGTGGAAGCGGGTCGCGGTACCTGTTTATGTCCGACATTTTAGCCCGTACGTAAAGGTCTCCATTTATGCTCTGGTTAACCCAGGCAAAAACGGTAGCCCTGAAACTGTGGACCATGATGACCAGCGCCGAGAAAAGACCGATTGCTGTTATAAGCGCCCCCGCCGAGATCGCAACCCTGGCGCCTGCGACTTTCAGATAGCTGGTCCCGAGATATGCCGTCTCACCAAGACCTGCCATTGTCACTGCGGCGGGCAAATGTGTTCCGGCGGCCTTCAGGATAAACGGCGAAAAGAGTGCAAAGGCGAGAAACAGAAAAAAAGTGGCCATGTATCCGGGAAGCGGGATGCCGGAAAAAGTGGGCATGCGCGTGAGCGGCCAGACGGCCGCGCCAAGAATCAACCCGAAAAATGCAAGCCGCCTGATGAGGTTTCCCTCTTCCTGAGAAACGGCTTCCCGCATTATCAGCGCCTCACGCGCCCGGACCCTCGAGGCCTCGAAAGCGGGCTGACATCCCGCCAGCACGGCCACAAGCACGGTTATGGCAAAGGAAAGAAAGATTTCACGGCCAGCCAGCCCGAGACCTTCCACATTCACCCGCACGAAAAGGTGTGACACTGTAGAGCTGACAAGACCGATGAGCCTTTTGGTCATGAAAAGGCTGGCCGGGATCGACAACGCCCAGCCCGCGACCCCGAAAAAGCAGCCTTCGGCGATGAACAGAAAGAAAAGCATTCGCGAAGAGGCGCCCACCGAACGCAGGATGGCAAGCTCCTTTCGCCTCGATGTGGCGTGCAGCGAGATCAGGCTGTAGACCAGGAACATGCCCACGAAGAGTGAAACGAAACTGAGTACCGACAGGTTCAACTGGTAGGCACGGATCATAGCCCGGCCCGTTTCTTTTGCCTCCGAAGGCTGGCTCAGTTCCACCCCGGCCGGGAGCAATGCCTTTACCCTGTTCAGCTTATCCGCGTTGAGGGGCGGAGTGAATATAAGGTCTATGCGGTCGACTTCACCGTATATTCGAGTAAATTCCTGAAAGGTGGCGATATCGACTACCGCGACATTACCTCCCTCCAGTGTGGCGAGCCCTCCTTCGGCAAGTTCGCCCAATACGCTAAAAGAGCTTACGCCTGATGCACCCTGAAGACGTACCGGCTCACCTGTACCGGCTCCACTTTCTTTTAGAAATCTCTTTGCGGCGATCATGGTGAAAGGGGAACCGATAAGCCCGTTCCACAATGAAAGAGCCTCCTGCGAATCGGAGCGTCCTGATTTCCATGTGCGCAACGGCCGGTTAAGGATCGGATCGATTCCGATAAGCAACAGCGGCTCATCGCCGTGTCCTGCCACACGGACGTAAGAGGACATGAAAGGAGAGGCGGCAACGAGATCGGGCGAATTGAGCAGCATGGATACAAGTTCTTCGGGAAGGCGCCCTCCTGGACGCGTCACGGTCCGGTCCGCCCTGCCCGAAATTGCGTCTATACCATTTGCGAATGACTGAACCGAAGCGTTTGTGGCCAGACGCACGCTTGTGAAAACCGCAGCACCGAGGCTGATTCCCAACAGGACCGCAACGGTTCGCCACGCATGGCCTCTCAGCTCACGGAAGCTGAACTGGATCCAGAGGCGAAAGAAAGCGCTCATGCAGAGCGCTCCGCCATTGCGCCGTCCTTTAGCACTATCCTGGCTGTGCCATAAGGGTCGGCAAGAGAGCTGTGAGTAGCGATGATGACTGTGCGGCCTAAATTACGGTTAAGATCGGTCAGAAGCTCGATGACGGCTGTCCCGTTCTTGCTGTCGAGGTTGCCCGTAGGCTCGTCGGCGAGGATGATCGCCGGATCGTTTATAAGGGCGCGGGCTATGGCGCTGCGCTGCATCTCGCCTCCTGAAAGCTGGGAAGGAAAGTGGTTTGCGCGCTTGTCCATCCCGAGCCAACCCATAAGCTCCACGGCGCGCTTCATGACCTTTCGGCGCTCCTGTGCCGCCAGCAGCGCGGGGAGGCAGATATTCTCGAGCACCGTTAGTGTGGGTAATAGATTAAAGGACTGAAAGACGATTCCGACCGATTTTCTGCGAAATGCGGTGAGTTCGCCGGCCGTAGCGCTTTCCAGCCTTAGCCCGGTCACGATCAGGCTGCCGTCCGTTGGACGGTCCAACCCGGCGAGAAGCGAAAGCAGCGTACTTTTGCCCGAACCGCTTTCACCTTTTATTATGACCATTTCTCCCTGAGGAATTTCGAGGTCGATTTCATGCACCCCAACGACCTCCTCTCTTCCCATCGGGTAGATTCTGGTCAGTTTTTCAGCAACGACATCCAACAAATTCCACGCTCCACTATCCGGCAGATCCTCACGGGCCACAAACTCCGCATCTCCTGCAATTTTGTTCCGGCCGGCATTCCGGGCTGCTCTTTTCTTGAAGAGCCCGCTGGTATTCCTCCCACAGAAATTTACGCTCGATCCCGTTGTCTATAACATCCCAGGGAAATTTTTCTTCACGGTCCCGCTCCCTCATGACCCAGAAATCGGGATTCAGGGGCGAACTCCGCATTGCGTGGCTCCAGGTAAGCCCATCGAGTGCGACTTTGTCCAGGAAAAATGACACCCTGCGGTCTCCCCTGGACAGCAGGGCCTGAACGTATGCCCACTTGGGCAGGTCGAAATGAACCCGGACGTTTGGCACTTTCCGCAGGGCTTTCTGAATCCATTTCGCTTTTTCCCTGAGTTCCCCTACCCCGGCGAAAGCCGTCCACTGAAACGGAGTGAACGGCTTGGGAACAAAGGAATTTACACTCAGCGTAATATTTCCCAGCCTTGTTTTGCCTCGGCTTGCGCTCAGTACGTGATGGTGGATTCCTTTTGCAAGCTCTACAATCGCTTCCAGGTCTTCAGGGGTTTCGGTCGGAAGCCCGATCATAAAATAGAGCTTGATATTGAGAATTCCTTTTTGGGCCAGCATTTCCGCAGCCCTGTATATCTGCTCTTCCGACAGGTTTTTGTTTATGACCCGCCTCAGTCTCTCAGATCCGGCCTCGGGGGCGATTGCAACCGCCTGGTGCCCGCTCGACTCCAGCGCTGAAAGAATTTGGGCGTCGAGGCTGTCGGCCCGCAAAGAAGAAAATGAAAGCGAGGCGCCCTGGCCTATCAGCGTCCCGCACAATTGGGCTATTTCCGGGTGATCGGATACGGCCGCGCTGACGAGGCCGATCCTGCCTGTCCCGGGGTCTGCGCGGCCGGCGGCCGGCAGCAATTCCTCCAGGCCGTGGCATCGTACGGGCCTATAGACGAACCCGGCTGCACAGAACCGGCATGCGCGCCCACAGCCCCTTCCAATCTCGAGCAGAAGTACGTTGCTGAATTCGGTATTGGCCGTGAATACGGCCGTCCTGCACGGGGAGCTCTTGGAAAAATCAGCCCGCCTGCAGGAAACCCTTTCCGGAAGGCCGCTGCCGGCGGAGGGGCGAATTGAATCCAGGGTCCCGTCCTCATTGAACCGGGGTTCATAAAAAGAGGGAACATAGATCCCCGCGACCGATTTCCCCATCTCTTTTAAAACTTCGGGACGGCGAGCATGGCTAGTTTCGAATTCTTTCAAAAAGCCGACGAAGTCGGGGAGCAGCGATTCGGCCTCTCCTATGAATATGAAATCCAAAAAGGGGGCAAGCGGCTCGGGGTTGAGGAAAAGCGCAACTCCACCTCCCGCCACAAGCGGGTGCGCGGCGGTCCGCTCCGCGGTCCGGGCGGGGATTGCGGCAAGCCGGAGCATTTCGACCGCGTTCGTATAATCGTTTTCATAGGGAACGGAGAAGGCCACCAGGTCAAAATCGGCAAGCGGTCTTTGAGATTCGACCGAGAGCAGGCCTCCGCGGGATTGCTCGACCAGGGCAAGGTCTTCGGGTTCGGGGTAAAATACGCGTTCGCAGACCACGGTTTCAAAGCGGTTTAGCGCTTCATAGACGAACTGAAACCCGAGATTGGACATCCCTACGGCATAGCGGCTCGGAAAGGCCAGGGCGATGGCTGTTTTCCCCCCCCAATCCTTTAGGACGGTCCCCTTTTCATCTTCCAGCCACTTTTGCTGGCGCTGCTTTAATTTCCAGAGCATATTTTCCTCGATACACGAGTGAAGAGCAAAGAGTGAGCAGTGACTATGATATGAAATGGTCCATTTCGGTCCGATTTTCGAATTTTTTCTTCACCGCGAAACCGAAAAGCTATCACCGCAAGAGTGTATAAAACGTTGAGACAACACGCGCTTAGCCAACCAGCCCCAAAAAAGTAAGCGGAACGCGTGTTATGGCCCCTCCTGCCACTTTACGCCGTTACATGGGTGTCCCATAGGACATGGGTTACCGCGGCAAGTGCTTTTATCTCCAAGAGCAGTATATCGCAGCCTGAAGTTTTTTTCCAAACGGCAACGAGAAGCGGCAACCGGAAACGGCAAAATGCAGGAGAATAAAATCTGTACGGGTTCACCGGCGAAGGCACAGAGGGCAGGCAAGCAAAGCTTTTCAGACAGGCTTAACAGGAAAACGATGTGCCAAAGACAGAACAGATAACTGTTTGATCGTGTCACTTCCGAGTCACTTCCCAGTCGTGTCACTTCCCAGTCGTTGACTAGTTGACCGTAGTTCTATAACATGGCCCTCGAAATGCTCATTTCTTGCGCGTGCCACATTTCCTGGGCCACTCTTATCCCGTAGCTGTTCCTTTCGAGCTTGCCTGCAAAGGTTTTTTTTACTTATCGAGAGTTAGAAGGGGTCGTGATGAGTCCCTGCCTGATGTTTTCCGCTAATGCCGCCGGCACTTCAGTTTGGCTCTCTGGTCCTGCAAATCTGCGGTTTCTCAAGAATTGGAGTCAGGAATTATGAGTAGCGGCACACATGAGGCGATTCCGTCAGAACGCACCGCTTCAGAGCATTTCCCGATGTGGCCGGCATATGTCTTCGCGGTGGCGTCTACAGTGGCGACGTTGCTTGCGCGCATGGGCATGGGGGTGGTGTTTGCCGAACGCCCCCTGTTGATCCTGTTCCTGCTTCCGATCATCCTCAGCGCCTACATGGGCGGTCTGGGGCCGGGGCTGACGGCCACAGCGGCGACGGCTGTCCTTGTGGATTACTTCCTGATACCGCCGATCCACTCATTCCACCTGGCATATTCACGCGACTGTGTGCAGTGGGGCTTTCTCATCGTGAATGGCGCGCTTGTCAGCGTGCTAAGCGAGTCCCTGCATCGCTCCCGGAGGCAGGCCGAAATGAGCCGGCTGCAGCATGAAAAAAGCGAAGAACGCTTCCGTCGAGCGATGGAAGCCACCAGCGACGGCCTTTGGGATTGGGATGTAGCCAGTGGAAAGGTTTATTACAGCCCCAGCTACTTCCGAATGCTGGGGTACGAACATGAAGGATTTTCAGCGAAAGCAGATACATGGTTGGAGCTGATTCATCCGGACGACCGCGAACGCGCTTTGGCTGCCAACGAGGCCTGTATCCGCAGTGATGTTTTATCTTTCGGGGTTGAGTTCCGAATGCGTTCACGTGATGGAAATTGGCGTTGGATTCTTGGGCGCGGCAAAGCCATCACTCGGGATACCGACGGGCGTGCGCTTCGGATGATCGGCACGCATATTGACATCACCGGCCGTAAAAATGCGGAAGAGGCACTGCGGAGATCGCAACGTCAATTTGCTGACATCATTGAATTTCTCCCTGATGCGACATTCGTCATCGATAACGAAGGAAAAGTTATCGCCTGGAATCGTGCTATGGAAGAAATGACGGGAATCTCGAAAAACAAAATGATCGGCACGGGTGATTTTGAGTATTCCCTGCCTTTTTTCGGGAGCAGGAGACCGATGCTGTGTGACCTTGTGTTGGCAAGTGAAGAAAAGAAAATGGAGTACTATGAATCCGTTTCAAGAGTTGGCGGCGCCATTGTTGCGGAAACTTATGCGCCTCAGGCCTATGGAGGAAAGGGAGCATATATATGGGGTGTCGCAACTGAGTTGTTCGATGAGCAGGGAAATGTCGCTGGTGCGATAGAATCCATACGGGATATTACCGAGCGCAAGCTGGCCGAAGACGCGTTGCGCGAGAGCGAGGAGAAGTTCTTTTTGATTTTCCAGCACGTCCCGCTGATGGTCGCCATCACGGCACTCGAAGATGGCACCATCCTGGATGTCAACGACAGGTTCATTGAGGTGAGCGGCTTCACACGGGAGGAGGTGTTGGGCAAGACCTCCATCGAGGTGGGCTGGCTGCGAGTTGATGACCGGCAGCGGCTGATCGAGGCCCTCCAAAGGCAAGGCAAATTCTCGGGCATGGAAATCACGGCCTACGCCAGAGACGGCAGGCCCATTGATTGTTTGTACCAATGCGAGTTGGTAACCATCGGCGGAGTCAAGCGACTTCTCACTATGGTGGTGGACATCACCGAGCGCAAGCGAGCAGAGGAGACAAGACAGAAACTCGAGGAACAACTGTTCCAGGCCCAGAAGATGGAGTCAGTAGGGCGGCTGGCAGGAGGTGTGGCGCACGATTTCAACAACATGCTGGGCGTGATCATCGGCCGGGCGGAAATGGCCCTCGAACCGGCCGCTTCGACTGACAAACTCCAGCACGATCTCAAGGAGATCCTAAAAGCCGCCCAGCGTTCAGCGGACCTTACCCGGCAACTGCTCGCCTTTGCCCGCAAACAGACCGCCATCCCTAAGATACTGGATTTGAACGACACGATCTCGGGCACGCTGAAGATGTTGAGGCGGCTCATCGGCGAGGAGATCGACCTTTTCTGGGTGCCGGAACTCGATCTCTGGAAAGTCAAAATCGATCCCTCCCAGGTGGACCAGATTCTGGCCAATCTTGTTGTCAATGCCCGCGATGCCATTTCCGGAGTAGGCGCCATCACTCTGAGGACCGAGAATGTTGTGAT
>JBKQLC010000040.1:0-10353 GCA_052147195.1 Syntrophobacteraceae bacterium | reverse complement strand
CCCGCGACCCTCAGCTTGGAAGGCTGGGGGGATTTATTTACCTGCATTTCTGTGACCCCCCTATAACTCGCCTATACAAGCCATTACAGTAAATCAGCTTTCACTTGACTTTACCTGATTTTGCCCTAAAATGTACCCTGAAGGTTGGAAATAGGGTTGGAATTTTCCAAACCGGCAAAACCAAGGGGGAAGCCATGAAGCGAGTGAAAACAAATTATCCGGGGGTTTTCTTCCGCGAAGCTGAACGGATCGGCGGGAATGGTACCGAGAAGGTCTATTACATAGTTTTCAAAAAAGAGGGCAAAGTCATTGAAGAAAAGGCCGGCCGTCAGTTTGCCGACGACATGACCCCGGCACGGGCAAACGGGATCAGGGCCGAACGCATCGAGGGAAAGCGCCTCTCCCGGAAGGAAATCAAAGACCGGAAGGAAGCACAAGAGCAAGCGGAAAAAGACCAATGGACCATTGCCCTTCTATGGCAAGAGTACCAGAAGCAAAAGGGGGACTATCGGACCCTGAAGACTGACACGACCAACTACAACAGATACCTTGGAGCTCCATTCGGAGGCAAGGAACCGCGCGATATAATCCAGATGGATGTGGACAGGTTGAGAATAAAGCTCCTGAAGTCAAAGGCGCCGCAAACAGTAAAGCACGTTTTAGTCCTTCTTAAAAGAATTGCAAACTTCGGCGCCAAAAAAGGCCTAAGTGCTGGGTTGCAGTTCACAATCGAGGTGCCGCGGCTCAATAATGAAAAGACCGAGGACCTGACACCTGACGAACTCTCAAGGCTCCTAGAGGCAATCGAGAACGCCGATTGCACTCAGGCCGCAAACCTTATGAGAATGGCCTTATTTACGGGCATGAGGCGCGGAGAACTCTTTCGGCTGCAATGGGCGGACCTGGACTTTGAACGGGGCTTCATTCACCTGCGGGACACCAAAGGCGGCAAAGACCAGAAAATCCCGATGAACGCTGAGGCGCAGAAGATCCTTGAGAGTCACGAGAGGACCGGCAGCGCCTTTGTTTTTCCTGGGCGAAAGGGAAAGAAGCGGGTTGACATCAAAAAAACAGTGAATCGGATTAAGGACGCTGCGGGGCTTCCGAAAGATTTTCGAGCGCTTCACGGTCTTAGGCACGTTTACGCCTCCATGCTGGCCTCATCGGGGAAATGCGATATGTACACCCTGCAGAAGCTCATGACGCACAAGAGCCCGCAAATGACCCAAAGATACGCACACCTCCGGGATGAATCACTGCGGGCCGCGTCCGAGCTTGCGGGGGACCTCATACAAACGGCAACGGCGAAAAAGGATAACCTTGTCCACTTGAAAGACCATGCCTGATAACGGTTTCAGGGGATAGCGGGACGCTGCGACAAGGCCGGACTTCCCGACCGGCTTTCCCCTGAGAAATTTCGGGGCGCTAGGGAGGTGCGTAGATGGAAAATATCTCATCCGGGGCAGAATTAGCTCTGCTCCTCAACATCCCCCCATGGAAGATCCTCGATGAAGTCGCCTTAGATAACAAGATTCCCCGACTCGATCTGATAACCCCTCATGAGATCCTACCAGTATCAGCGAGAATACATGAAAAGGTTTACTGCCTTGCGAAGGCGATCCCCGAGATCAAACGTCAATGGAAGTTTGCTAATGCTAACCTTAGGATGGCAATGGATAGCAGCTCGATACTCGGCAGTGCAATGTCCGTTCATCCAAAATGGTATATCTACGTTGCAGGAGAAGCGCAGAGGAGGCTTATTCATGAATGCCGCTATTTGTGGGCGCTCAAAAAAGTGGAGCAGTTCCTTTCTGCTTACCGGCGCAGCAGCGCACACGTCGAGGCGACTCAAAACAACGACAGGCCAGTCGTTGAAACTCAGGGACAGAAGCGAACGGAACTATCCTGGGAAGATTTCAGCATCTTCCTGATTTCAGAGCATACATGCAGGATAAAAACGCCTGATGGCGAAAAGCGATATAACTATGCAGAGCTTGGGATGGCCGATAAACGCAAAGTGGACAAACCGGATCAATTGTGGAAACTCATGCAAATCTTGGCGGCCACTGGGGGTTACATAAACTGGAAAACAATGGCGGCCTATTCAGGCGGCAAAGACAGCGAAAAGCTCGATATCAAAACACTTACCAAGCGATTGAATAGACACCTTAAGATTCACTTCGGAATCAAGGACAGTATCTTCACCGGCCACTATAAGACAACTCGTGGGTGGAAAACAAAAATCAAGTTTTTCGACCACCAGCCGCCCTTAAAATAATTCAGCCTACCTTTATCTGAAATCAGCCTTCCAAGGCGCATCGGGAAATGTCTACTTCCCCGACTGCGTTTTTTTGATTTTTATCTCTGGTAAAATCAATCACTTGCATTTTTCAGATCGTAAAAAATCAGGCTCATCGGGAAATTTCTCCATTAGTGGTTGAAGGCAGCGTGCTTTCAGAGACGGCAACCACAAACCCTAATAGGAGAATAGAAAATGAAGTACCTCAACGAAAAACAGGTTAGCGAAATGACCGGCCTGGCATTGCCTACACTGCGGAATGACCGCTTCCTGGGGCGTGGGCTCCCTTACATCAAGTTCCGCAAGTCTGTCCGCTACAGCGAAACCGACGTCATTGATTTCATGGAATCCCACAAGATTCAAACAAACCGGCAAGGCGGCGCCGCATGACAGGCGGCGGAGGGGGGGATGAGCAATGTCTGTCTTGATTACGAGCTACAAACCGTATCAGAAAAACACTCTGCAAGGTTTCGCCACGATCCGGCTGACAAATATCGGCTTCGAGATTCGGGACGTAACTATTCACCAGAAAAACGGCTCCAGGTGGATACAGCTTCCGGCAAAGCTGGTGCAAAGGCCGGCTGACCAGGGGGGCGATCACTGGTTTGCAATCGTGGACTTTTACGACAAGGCCCGCAAGGACCAATTTCAGGCCGCTGTGCTTAGCCGTATTGGACACCTTCTTAGCGAAGGGCAAAGGGGGCGCCGATGGCTTCTAACCACCACTCCCTAACCGGCGATAAGCAGAAACTACATATTCACCAGGCGCTCAAATTCCTCCATCCCGGAAAAGGAGCGGTTTTTGAGATTTGCGCGCTTGGGCCGCGTGTACCAAAATCAGGCCATTGGCAAGGTTATGCGGGCGGAAAAAAAGCCGTAGTTGCAGGCTGGTATGACGATCTGGTCAAAGCGACCGAAGCGGCGGCGGCGCTTGACACAATAGGCTGTGAGGGAATTTACGTCACCCTGAATGGCGTTGATTCTGCGCTCCTTGGCCGGGCAAACAATCGCCTGCAGGCAGGTGTAGCAAGGACACGGGACAAGGAAGTCCCGATTCTCAGGCGCTTCCCGATAGACATCGACCCGAAGCGGCCGGCAGGCATATCGAGCACCGACGAGAACCATCAGGCGGCGCTTGACCACGCAATCTGGCTTAGGAATCTACTATCGTCAAAAGGATGGCCTGATCCGCTCTATGGCGATAGCGGCAATGGCGCGCATTTGATTTACCAGCTTCCCGATTTGGCGAACACCGAAGAGAACGTTAATCTGATCCGAGATACACTCAAGGCTCTGAACGATTTATACCGTGTTGCAGTTCCAGGCAGTCAAGGCGATATCAACCTTGATATTGACTGCACAGTCTTCAACTCCGCTCGAATCATCAAGCTTTACGGCACTCATGCGCGCAAAGGAGATCACACGAAAGAGCGCCCACACAGGCAAGCTCAAATCATCGACCTTCCAAAAGAACCGCTACCAGTATCAATCGAACTGCTCAATGCTCTTATCGAAAGTGCTCGAAAAGATGATCCGCAAGAAAAGCCTGGGCCGAACACGAACCAGGGGCACAGCGGCGGCAAGTTAAACGTGCCCGGATACCTCCAACATTACGAGGTAGAGGTAAAGTCGATCAAAAACCACAAGGGGAGCACGCTGTATGTTCTGCCTACCTGCCTTTTTGACGATAGCCATACCCGGGGTGAAGCTGCGATAGGGCAGACGGCGGAAGGGAAAACGTTTTATCAATGTTTCCATGATTCATGTAAGAAAACCCGAACCTGGACGGATGCGCGGCAGAAAATCAGCGGGAGCGACCACCTAGGGCAATTCGCGGAAGGGTACACTCAAAGCGGCGTGCATTCCAGAAATCATATCGAGGCTGAGGCTGAAAATGAAGTAGCCTGGGAACTCGCGCGCGGATTGTTCCCCCGGATTCCTTTTCCATGGCATGTTCTGCCGTCCGGTATTGCCGATAGCCTCCAACAGCTTGCCCGATCTTGTGCAAGTTCATCCGACCACCTACCGGGCGTTGCGCTCGCTATCCTGGCTTCATCTCTTGGCCGGGCGCTGGCGGTATCCCCAAAGGCGTCTTGGTGTGAACCCTTGGCGCTGTGGGTTGGCGACATCCGCGCTTCGGGGGAAGGCAAGACCCCAACGGGACGATTGCTCCTAAAGAGCATCGAGAAAGCGCAATTTACCGAGCATCAGAGATTCAAAGACGAAATGGAAGACTACCAAAAAAGGCTTGACCAGTGGGACGCTCTGCCGAAGAAGGAACGGGTTGACGCCTTTAAGCCAAGACCATCCCGAAAAGAACGGGGTTACATGATTACGGACTTGACGCTGGAGGGGTTGCGCGAAGATCTCGATGAACATCCAACGGGCGGAATAGTGGTATGTCAAGATGAACTATCCAGTTTTGTGTCCAGTCAAAATCAATACCGAACCAAAGGGAATGACCGTGAATCATGGCTCTGCCTGCATGACGGCAACCCTGCACGTGTACGGCGGGCGGGTAAAGTTGTTTGGATACACGGTGGCCGCGTTTCGCTATTCGGCGGAATTCAACCCGGAGTGTTCCAGCGGGCATTCACCAGCGATGACGGTGTTTTCCTCGAAGATGGGACTCTATTTCGTTTCCTGCTCACTTACGAACAGGCCGCGCACCACACATTGACCAAGGAATCCTGGACGGAGGGAAATAGGGGCAATTGGGAAAGCCTCCTTGGAAGAGCCTTAGACTGGGCAGGCGCACAGGCTAACCCGGAAACCGGCTGTATCAAAGAACCCATTTGTATGTTCCTGGACGCGGATGCGCAAAATCGATTTTTCGACTGGCGTAACTCACTTGACCAGCAAAAGCGGAATCTCCATCCGATCCTTCGCGGTTTTCTTCCCAAGGCATGCGGGTATGCTCTTCGCCTTTCCGGACTCATTCATTCACTATGGCGTTTCCACTCGGGAGATATCCCGAACCGGATTCTATCGCTTGAGGACATCGAACGGGGGATTGACGCGGTGGAATTTTACCTGGGGCAAACTGTTGATGCGATGCGGCTTATCGAGGAACCGGAGCACTGTCCGACCGATACTTCGGAGCGGGTGAAGCACTTGGCTGAGACCCTGGAGGCACTTCGAAGCGAAGTCGATAGCGGGCGGCTGGCAGTAGGGTTCATCCAAGAGCGGTTTAATCAGGGCATGCCGAAAGAAAAGCAGATAGGGACCGCCAAGGCTATGGGCGCGCTGCTGAGGAGCATTCCGCTCACCATCCCAGACAGGCTTCATGATTTTCATGGGCAGCGGCGGGTCTCATGCCTCGAATGGGACAACATAACTGAGTCATTCATAAAAAGAAGTCTCCATAGTCTCCATAGTCTCCAAAGACAAGAGCAGCAATGTTTTGCAGATGGAGACATTGGTAATTCAAAGTCTCCAAAGTCTCCACAAATGTGCGATCCGGATTACGACTTGGAGACGTTGGAGAGATCAGAAAATCAAAGTCTCCGTCCGGAGAACGCCGTCAACTCTGCTTTTGGAGATGTTGGAGACGTTGGAGACTTCATTGCTGATAAGTATCAAAATCTTGATTCTGAGGAACGGGGTAATGAATTTGACGAGGGGACGTTATGAGCAACCTGCTCGAACTCATTGATGGACTCCGGGCAAGCGGGGTACACCTGGCGGCTGAAGGCGACAGACTCCGGTATAGAGCGCCCAAAGGTGTGTTGACCGACGAGATTAAGCAGGCGCTTGTTAATCACAAACCCGGAATAATTCGACTGCTACAGGCGGGAACCACCACTTCATATCGCGAGGGACCGCCATATCCTGACGACCGGGGTCTGGTGAAGTGCCTCTATTGTGTTCGCCTCAATCTCGTGGGTCACAAGGCCATATGCAGGATATCCGGGGAATCCAAGATGGGGATAGCTTTGCTCATCGAATGCTTTGATTTCGCCATGACGACAGTGCATTAAGGGCGCCGTATGCCGATCATAAAAATAGATAGTCGTGAGCAATTGGCATACGAATTTCACACCCCCACCGAAGTCGGGAAGCTGGACACCGGAGATTACAGCCTTGTCGGGGCGGAACACCTGGTAAGCATTGAGAGAAAATCCGTTGATGATCTGGTCCAGGCGCTCACCACCGGGAGAGAGAGGTTCGAGCGCGAGCTGCATCGAGGCCGGGCGCTTGATTATTTCGCCCTGGTAATCGAGGCAAGCCTGTCGGATTTGGCAAGCGGGCGGTATCGGTCACAGGCGAACCCGAAGGCAATGATTCAAAGCCTGATGGCGTTCTCCGTTAGATTTGATCTGCCCATCTTCTTTGCGGAGAATCGAAAGTTCGGGACGCGGATCACTGAAAGCCTGCTCCTGAAATATGCGGTTGAGCAGGAAAAGCGCTACAAGGCCGCCTTCCAGGGGGTATCAGAGCACAGACCGGAGGGAGATCGTGGCATATAAGGGCATCCTGACCGCTTCGATACGGCAATGCGGCTGTCCTTTGCCACTATCCATTTTTTATCCGAAATCATTAGGCAGAATTAACCAAAAAGTAACCGTGAAAAGGCCGTAAACCTTTACGGGCTAAGGCTATCAGTAAGTGTGAATAACTGTAGAAAAGGTGCAAAATGGCGGGAATCGAATCATATAAGCGTTTAGACATCAGATTTCTCCATAAAAAGAATCTCTTGCGTCCGGGTTACTCGTTCACTTTTTTGTGGAATCGTGGCGGCGAACCGTCCGGAAGTATCCAGATAAAGGTGGAAGATGACTATTTTATTCTGAAATACCGATACAGCCGTTATGAGGAATCAGAGGACGTGGAAGAGCAGGTTTCCGTGGACTGGACCAGGTGCAACTACGGCGGCCGGCGGCCATGGTTTCTGTGTCCTCGATGCCGGCGGCGTGTTGCCGTTCTGGCGTGTGCAGGCAAGCTCTTTCTGTGCCGACATTGCTACCGCCTCAAATATTGGAGCCAACTCGAAACCTACCTTGACCGAGCGAACCGCAAGGTTCAGAAGCTCAGGGAGCGCCTGGGCGGAAAACCATGGCTGAAGCCCAAAAGGATGCATCAGACGACTTTTGACCGGCTGCATAACAGGCTTATGGATGCCGAAATGCAAGCGAATAGACTCTTTGTGATTGGCGCCGCCAAGATATTGGTGCGCTCGCCTTCGTTTCGGGAGAGATACAAATGACTACTGAACTCCATCCTGCTCAGAATTGCCGTCATTTCATTTGGCTGGCATATCCAATTTGCCAACTTTGGAACGGCGTCTGTCAGCATGGCCCGAACTGGCAATGCGCCGCGTTCGTGCCGAAGCAGGGAAACCCGAAGCCGAAACGGACACCTGGCGGCTGGCCGAAAAAGTGCCCTGCGTGCGGGACCAAGTTCACACCCGGCAGCAATCGCCAATCCCTTTGTCCGAAATGCAGCCGGGAGAGGGCCCGGCTAAAAAATCGTGGCTACCAGAGGGCAACCCGGCATAGGCATCAGTAGTGCTATTTGCGCATATCTTCCCAACTCCGCCAACCTTGTGGGGAAAAGATGCTACAAAATTGGCGGGTGCCCGTAATACGATTTATGCGAACATAAAGTGCACTGTTGAACTGACCGTAATAAAAGATTTGGCTTGCCGCAATTGTGATGAGCGCGGCCGCTATGATTGCCAGCAGGATGGTTTTTATGTGTTGTGGTGGCTGCATTCTGTCTTCCTTTCACTCTCGGCCTGTCTCCAAATTTTCCGAAATATCTTTGAGACGAGATAATGTTTTGAATTCTAAAATGAGTCCGGCCACAGTCTGCTTGGAAATGTCATGCTGGTAGCAAATGCGCTCAATTACAGACTGATAGTCTATTGATTTGGGGTCGCTTGTGAGGGTTTTCATGAAAAATTCGGGATCGAGATCATAAAAATCGAAGTCTCTCGTTTCGAGAAGGTATTCGCTTAGAATGGCTTTACTTGCGTTAGGCTCGACTCCAAATTTGTATGATGCGAGGTATATTTTTTCGTTGAGTTCATTTTGTAGTCGGATTTTCTGGTTAATGAGGATCTGTTCAGTTCGTTCTTTTTTTTGGGCGGTTTCGTTCTTGATGCGCTGGCGGCTCTCGCTGCATCCCTGCGCGCAAAGAAAGGCCAAAGAGATCACAAGAAGAAACACAGTGAACAAAATCGGTTGAAAACTTCGGCTGGTCTTTCGCATGATGATCTCCCACATTATCGAACTATTAGTGTTGAATAAGTTCCAGCGTACAATTCGCACCGTTTAGATGAACCTCGAAACGCGAAGGAAAGCTAAGGCCAAGCAGACCATCCTTATTGTCCAGCGTGTCGATGAGTGCGACCTTTAAAAATCCACGCTGACGTACTCGGACGAATGAGAAGGAAGACACAAGCCAAGGCGAAAAAATCGATCCTGGGGCATCCTAGACGGCTGTAGCTACCCTTTCAGCGAGCAAACCACAGACCTACAAGCCGAGTCTTCAATCAAAACCGGAAAACGGGTTGACTACGAGCGCAAGGATTAGATTCCGAGCGACCGGGATAGGTTACTCCTGCGGCCGACGGTCAGGCCACATGATGCCCGGGGGAGGCAGAACTGCCACACCGCTTACTCCAGGTGCAGCGGAATGCCGCCACTGATCGTTAATTTTCTCTTGTTGGGTTGGCTGCCAGGTTTCCGGGTGCTGAGCCGGGTAATTGGCCTTGTGCCAGTTATCGAGATTGTTTGGCTGTAAAGTACTGTTCATCTGCGGAGCCGGTTGATACTGGGGTGTCGGCTGTTGATACTGTAATTGTCCCTGCGGCTGAACGGTCGGCGAAAACTGAGCTAATGCAGGTGCGGCGAAAAGCAGGATTGCGAAAATTACGAGAATCTTTTTCATTGTTCCTCCTTTTGGTTGGTGGGGAACGGCAGGCTAACAGCTACATAGTACAGGCAAAAGTGATTTTGACAACAGAAAAGGGACTTTCCAAAAACGCGCTGGCATACGCGACCGTTCGAGGGGACATTTAGAAGCGCGCCCCATTTCGATTGAATCTGGTAGCAATAATGGTATCCTGAGCACCTAACACATTCGTCCCCGGGAGCATAAGTATGACGACATCATTAAGAACGTATTCCTGTCTTGCGAGTGCTTTAGTATTAGCGATGCTTTCATGTTTACTGGGCAACGCGATGGCGGCGGATGTGCGAACCGTAATCTCCGGCAACGGCTCATTTCGAGCACTAATTATTGAAGGCGAAATAGAGCCCGGCGATTTTGACATATTCATAAAGGCGCTTAGGGACAATCAAGGGCTGATTAGTAGCGTCAACCTCTTTTCGCCCGGTGGAGACTTCAATGAAGCAATGAAAATCGGAAGGGCGATAAGGGCGCTGGAGTTGCATTCACAAGCTCCCATGCTCGGCCCTTACGGAAAGCCTTTTTGCGAAAATGACGATGTACTTGGACTAATGCCAAAGGACCCCAAAAACTGTAACTGCAGCAGCGCCTGTTTTTTCATCCACATAGGAGCAGTCCAACGAGGCGGGACATTCTTAGCTGTCCATCGGCCTTATTTTAACCAAACTCAATTCGGCAAACTTACTGAGGTCCAAGCAAAAAAGGAATTTGAATCCCTGCAAAACAGGGCGCGAGACTACATGCAGGAAATGGGTGTGCCGAAACATATTCAAGAGGACGTATTGGGCACTCCGTCTGACCATGCTCTTATCTTGGACGAAAGAACAGTCAAGACTTATTTTTGGGGTGATTTGCCCTATCGCCATGAATGGCTTAAAGCCAAGTGCTCGCGCATGTCCCGCGAGGAACGTATGCGATGGGAAGGCTATGGGCGGAAATTGAATGCCGCAAACTGGCGCCTTGACCCACTGTCGGCAGAAGAGTCGGCGGACTTTAATGTTCTGGGACAAAAGCAACAGGAAGAATCGGACTGTGAGATACCGTTGGAGAGAGAAAGCCGTATCGCTGCTTATGAAAAGTACTTTAGAGTCAAGCCTACTGATTATGCGAATCACAATTTCTCTAGATGGGCAGAGGCC
>JBKQLC010000039.1:0-11996 GCA_052147195.1 Syntrophobacteraceae bacterium | reverse complement strand
GCCAACAAGAACCAGTTCTTACCCTGTAGGGGTTGCATAGCCGATCCCTTGCGTTTGAGTACCCTGTGATTTAATCCTGAATACTCTTTTTATGTAACCCTTTCAGGGTATTACAACTAATTTGTGGCTCTGTTCCCCCCAGGGTGGCGCGGCGCTGACCCTGGGCTACCCTATGCAGCCCTTTCAGGGCAAGAAACTCAAAATCCCCCACAGGGCGAGTTCACAGCAGACAGATGCTGCCCTTTCTCGTCTGCAGGTACTCGTTTGCCGGATGAACCTTCTTTTCGCGGGAGCGGCCTGTAATCGGATGCTCCCAAGGCTATTTTATATATTTTTGCTGAAAAGATCGATCATCGTGGCAAAGATAGATGATTGCTTCGATGAGGCCTGCAATGGCGGGAATAAAAGTCCAGCAGAACAGCAGGTAAAGGACCCCCTGTCCGGGTTTGTTCAAATAGAATTTGTGTATTCCGAAACCTCCCAGAAAGATCGCAAGCAGGATTGCGATACTGCGGCTTTTGGCGGGAATTGCCGGGGGATAGTTATAAGATTGCCTGTCCTCGACATCACCCCTTAGAGGGTAGCCGCAGGAAGGGCAGGTCCGGGCTTGATCCGATACGGACCGAGCGCATTCGGGGCACCTTATGAGCGCCATATTTCGGGTCTTCCGGCAAATGAGTACCTGTGGTTCGGATTTTTGCCCCGAGGGGGCTGCATATAATAGCCCAGGGTCAGAGAAGCGCCACCCTGGGGTTGCGACGCCAACAAAAACCGGTTCTTACCCTGTAGGGGTTGCATAGCCGATCCTTTGATGTTCGAGCACCTGTGATTTAATCCTGAATTCTCTTTTTATGTAACCCTTTCAGGGTATTACAACTAATTTGTGGGCCTGTTCCCCCCAGGGTGGCGCGTTGCTGACCCTGGGCTACCCTATGCAGCCCTTTCAGGGCAAGAAACTCAAAAAGCCCCCCACCGGGGGAGTTCACGGCAGACAGATGATGTCCTTTCTCGTCTTGCAGGTACTCGGTTGCCGGATGAACCCATATCTCCACTCTTTTGGGTATGTGATAATCTGGTGACGGCGGGCCGTTTAGCCGGGCTGTAGATTTCTCGGCCCGCCTTCTCGCCCGAAATCTTCCACTATGGCCTTATTTTCCGGCATCCGGCTGAAAAATTCCCTTGCCTCAGAGAAATCGTGAAACACGACACTGAGGGTGACAAATTCCTGGTTATGCTTATCCAGGCTGCTGTCTATCCGCTGTATCCGTATTGGTTCCGATATGCCTGCGAGCGCGTGGAGGAGGTCTCTTATGCCCCGGTCGAAAATCTGAATCTCGAACACCAGGGGGTGGCGCCAAGTGGCAACGGGGTCCCAATGGACGTGAAGCATTTGCTGGGCCAGAATGGAGTGTCTTTGGTGAAGGTCCCGGCAGTCCCGCTGGTGGAAAGCTACGCCCCTTTCGCTAAGGGTCGCCACCACATGGTCCTGTCCGGGCAAAGGATTGCAGCAGCGCGCGAATTTGAAAATAGCCTTGTCGAGACCTGATATCGAAAGGGTGTTTTGTCCGTGGCCTTCGACCTCGCCCTGCTTTATGGGCTCATCGGGCCTGTGGCCCTCCAGGTAATAGAGGACCAGTTCCGGGGAAACGAGGTCCTGGCCGATATGAACGTAGAGTTCCTGCAGATCCTTGAGGTTCAGTATCTCCAGGATCAGCCGGATGTTTTCTCCCTCCAGGACGGAGGATGGCAGCTTGTGCCGAAAAACTTCCTGGAGCAAAATATCCCTGCCCGCCTGCTGGGCGAATTTTAGCCTTTTTTGATGAAGGCGCCTGTTGATGTGCGTCCTGGCTTTGGGGGTTTTACAGAGCGCCTCCAGATCGGAGTCTGCATCCAGCGGTTCGGAGGAGGTAAAGATTTCGACCGTGTCTCCATCCTTCAAACGGCCGGTTATCGGCACCCACGATCCATTCACCAACGCACCTTCGCATTTGTCACCCAGCTCGGAATGGATGCGATAGGCAAAATCGAGGACGATACTTGCCTTGGGAAGATAATAAATGTCTCCGGCAGGACTGTAGGTATAGATTTCTTCGGCTTCCGCGAGCCGGATGAGGTCTTTTCGATGTGTGGCATCCCCCCCGTATTCGCCTATATTGCGCAACAGCTCGCTTATGTCCTGCCAGCTTTCGTCGGTGAATTCCTTTTGCGACTGCCATGCGTGAAGGACCCCGATGTTTGCCTGCCTTTCCATCTCGAGAGTTCGTATTTTGACCAGGTAATTGTTCCCGCTGAGATGAACCCGCGTGTGCAGGCTCCGATACCCGTTTGCCTTGGGATTGGCGATAAAATCCCGCAGGCTCCTCGGGATTGCCGAAAGATTGTTGTTCACAAGCCCCAGCACCTTGTAGCAGGCCGTGATGTCATCGGTATGGAGGATAATGGCAAAGTCAACGTAATTTTCCGGATAGGCCGGATCGAGCGTACGCTTCAGCGGGTCGTAATAGCTTCCCAGTCCTTTGGGGCGCGTGCGGATATCGGCCGAAAGCCCGGAATCGGCAAGAATTGCTGAAAGGGAGGCCTCAAGGCTTGCGACAGCGGGGGCGTTTCGCAGATCACGCAGCGCATTCAGGATCTTTTTACTTTTCTTTGGATAAAGAAAAGAGAGCGCCAGGTGGTAGAGTTCCCTTTTCACGGGATATATATTGAGCCGCGCGGCAATAGGGGCGTACACCTCGATCGTTTCCTGGGCGATGCGCTGCCGCTTGGTCAGTGGAAGATAGTGAAGCGTTCGCAGATTATGCAGGCGGTCCGCCAATTTTATGATGAGGACCCCGAGCCTTCGGCTCGCACTGATGAATATTTTGCTGTGCGTGAGGTCTTTGAGCGCGGCCCGGTCAAGATGATACCTGGCCAGTTTTGTGACCCCGTCCACCAGTTCGGCGATCCGTGATCCGAAGCGGGCATCAACATCATCTAAGGCTATCCAGGGAACGTCCTCGACAACATCGTGCAGGAGCGCCGCGGCCAGCAACTGAGGATCTGTTACGTGCATCTCTCGGACGAGGATTTCGGCGACGGCGCAGGGATGGCTGATGTAGGGCGCCCCGGATTTTCTCTTCTGACCCGAGTGCAATTCAGAGGCAAAATCGAGGGCTTCGAAAAAAAAAGTGTTATCAGGGTTTTCGGGATCGAGGCTTTTTGACATACGAGCCCGGAACTCGGCAATATCGAAAAAGTGCATGTCCGCCGCAGTTACCGTTAACCCCGATTTTTCCTCAATTTCAGTATCAGCCATATTATCAGCTTTTAAAATTTTATCCTCTTCGTGCCGCCACCAAAGCCGGACCCTCTCGATATCGCTCAAAGGCCCAGATGACGAACCTGCGCCCTGCAATCAGTATTACCGGTAATTTTAGCAGATTGACAGGGGAAATTCACCCTGGACGGACGGTCGTGCGTCTGCTGAGCCTTTAAGTAAGGATCACTACGGCTTGCCGCTCCCCGCCTGTAGCCTCTGCTCTTTGCCCGCCGCTCTTTTTGAGAGCCTTGAAAAGTATTTTTTGAGTTATAATATTGTACTGTCAACTTGTTTTTTGGCTAGTCCGGAGTTTTCCGGGGCAATGAGCCTTATAGTAGTGCAAAATCAGTTTGCCGAAGCAAGAGTATTCGAACCGGAGATGGTGGCTGTTGACATGGATTGCGAAGTGGCAGTCCCTGATTTAGATCGAAGTTTCGCTGATCCGATCGACGCGGCGGTGGCTCGACATGCTGACATCGACCGACTTGCTGCTTAACATGTTAGAGAAACTAGACTCGGAGGCTTATTATGGAATCTAGCGAGTTTGTCGAGATCGGAGAAGTCTTCATCAAGACTGACAGGATTCAGGGAAATATGGTCATCCTGAAGCGGTCGGAGGAAGACAGTCAATATTTTCTCATGTTCGTTGGCGATGCGGAAATTACCGCGATAGCGAAGGAAAAGGGCCTGGTCGAACCAAAGCGGCCCCTCACACACGATATTTACCTGACAATACTGAGGCGTACCGGCGCGGTATTCGAAAAGATCGAGATCTTTGAGATGCGCGAGAATACTTTCTATGCAAAAATTTACGCGCGCATAAACGCCGAGTTGGCTACCTTCGATGCCCGGCCGAGCGATGCCGTGGCGCTGGCGCTCCACGAAAAGTGCCCCATTTTGGTCAATAAGAAGCTGCTCCGCCGCGAATTGACCCCCGAAGAAGTCCAGGAATTCGAGATGATCGTCAAGACCGTAAAGTTCTGAATTTGCAGGGCGAATATGCCCAGCCCAAACTATCGTTTGACTTGCCGGGCCGTTTTGGATAGACGTGAGAGCCACCTGCTTGAGCACTGTCCGGAACGTTCCCGGCGAAGTAAAAAAGCCGGTTTAGCACCGGCTTTGCTGCTTTGGAGCGAAGGCCAGGGAGATACTGAGCGGGGACAGCGTGATTTCATAAACAGCATTTATCAATGGACGGCTAAACCGTTCGCCAACCTGGATAAGGACATCTATGGGAATCTCTTCTTCTTCAGCCACTTTCACCCGTTTTTTCATACCCGACCCCAAAACCGACGATTTCTGGAGCTTAACCGATGAAATGCTTCGGGGAGGCGCTTTTACCGAACCTGACGACTCTCAGATCGAGGCTGCGGGTTTTGCGTCCTGGGAAGATTTTTTCGATTCGAATTTCGCCTACGGGTCCTACCGGAAGGGCGAATACGTAGCGTTCAACTTCCGGTTGGACCAGAGAAAAGTCCCGGGCATGGTGCTAAAGCAGTACGTGAGGCAATCGGTAAAAAAGTTTCGCGACGAACACAACGGCAAATGGCCGAGCCGAACCGAAAAGCAGCAGATCCAGGAAAGTATGCAGGAGCACCTGCTAAGCCGGGCCCTGCCTCAGCCAAGCGCATCCGAGGTGGTTTGGAACCCTGCACGCACCTGGATGATCCTCGGGACTGCGAGCAGCAAGATGCTCGATGCGTTCCTGGAGTATTTCGAACGGCGGTTTCAAGTATACCCCGTTGCACTCTATCATGCTCAGTGGGCGCTTAACATGCTTGCCCTGACGCCGGGTCAAAAGGACGTACTTGGTTCTCTCGTTTCGGTGAAATCCCCGTCTGCCATGAGCGATGGGCGGTTTCTGGGTACCGAGTTCCTGACATGGCTGTGGTTTTACATCGAGAGGCTGGGCGGTTCGATTCAGGCGGGGGGGGATAAGACAGCCAACATCCACCTGGGGGAGCGCATGGTCCTGGTGCTCCCCGGCGATGGGAAAGAGCGCGTGATATGCACCACGCAGGCAAATTTTCTCCACGAAGCCCGGACCGCGCTGCGCCAGGGCAAGGTGGTCGATGAGACTCAACTCTTGTTTATCATCGGCGAAAACGAATACCTCTTGACATTGGACAGCTCACTGTGGGCCATAAAAGGGCTCAAAACCCCCAAGCAGCTTCCGGATTACGGCCAGGAAGACCCGGATGGCCGATTCCTTGAAAAGATGTACTTTATCGAGGAAGTATTCTCGACCCTGGATGCGCTCTTCATGCGCTTTCTTGCAGAAAGGCTGACTCCGGGGTGGGAAACCGACACTCTTCCGCAAATTCAAAAGTGGATTGATGAGGGCCCGGGCGAGCCTGAGACCGGAAAGACTCCTGTGGCTCCATTTTAGCGACTGATGAACGAAATCGGCTTCAGCACATTCGAATACGTGATCCGTGAACACTGGTTGAGCGCTTTTCTCATCTTCGCCTCGCTCACCACCCTTTGCGTGAGCTTAGCGCTTCGCTGGTATGTGAGGCGGCGATTGCAGCAGATGCTGGAGAACCGGTTCGCCGAAGAACACGAACTGGATCTTTTGTCTCCGCCCGGGCCACAGGAACTGCAGGCGCTGGAGCTCATCGCACGCTTGCGCGAAGAGGTTTGGGATTTGCCCGAAGGCGAACTTCTGCTCGGGTTTGACGCCCTCAACAGGCGTGCCTTCAACATAGTGCGCTCGATCGGCGCCGTCTATAATCCCGAATCCGCTCAGCCTGAGTACGAAGCCTCCCTCTCGGATACCCTGGAAATGGTGAAGCGCGTGAGCACCCGGCTTGCAAGACTCGCCTCCACCATCCCGTTAAAGTATATCGGGGGCCGCAAACTGAGCGATTTCCAGCGCTACTACCAAGTTTATCTAAAGATTAACGATAACGCGATCCTTAAGCTCTTCAAGAACAACCCGCATATCTATAAGGCAGCCAGGCTGGCCCTGAGCGTCAAAAACATTGCCAATCCGCTTTACTGGGCAGGACGGGAGCTTTCGCGCGAGGGCTATTTTTTTATTCTCAGATGGTTTTACCTGACCTTCACCAGTGAGATTGGAAAAGAAGCCGTACGATTGTACAGTGGAAAGCGCTTTCAGTCCGAAGAGGACCGCGACGCTGCACTGGTCTGCTATCGCCTGTTTCATACGATGCGGAAATGGAGCGGGCCGAGCCCGGGCGAATGGGCCGCATTCGTGCGCTTCGTCGCCGGCCAGTCGGCCCTCGATTCCGACAGCAAGCTTCATATCCTTGCCAGGTGCTCTGAGGATCGCCTTCCCAAGGACGTGGAAGAGCAGGTGATAGCTACAAAATCAGGAATAAAATGGTATAAAGAAGGTCTAAAGAAACTGCTCGACGCCGATGCCGGATTATCTACGGCCAAATTGAAGCTGATCGAAAAGGAAACCGGGGACCAAAAGGCTGGGTAGACCGCCATGACCGGTTAAACACTTGAACCGGCCAGACCTGATCGGGTCTTGATCAAATCCGTCCTTTTATGAAGGCGGGATAATGGGATTCCGGTTGGTTCGATCGGCCAGAAAAGAGAAAACAAATGAAACTGCCCCGTTTGCGACAATTCGGAACCCTGGGCCTCTGCCTGGCCGCTGTCGTGGTGTGTACTCTTTTTGGCTGCGGCTCCCAGGCCGCAGGCGAACCGGAGAATTTCCGGGGCGTCAAATGGGGAGCAGAAGTCTCGACGGTTCCACACCTCAATCAAATTGCCAGTGAGGGCGACCTGGTTTTTTACGAAAAAAGCGACGACCAGCTTCAAATTGAGGAAGTCAGGCTCGAGCAGGTGATATACGGCTTCCACAAGGGCCGCTTCTATATCGGGATGGTCTATTTCCCGGCCACCGGATTTGAAAGGATGCAAGAATTAATGACCCGCAAGCTGGGCCAGCCAGCCAAACCGGACAATACTCCTTCGAAACTGATATGGGACAGTGCCAATGTCTCCGTCCTCCTCTCCCTGGTCGAGGGCTCCGGACGGCTGGTCTATATGTACAAGCCGATTCAACTCGAGGTCGAAATTAAAAAATAGTGCCCCCGGTTGCCCGGATATTGACATGGAACCGAAAAAACATTTTACCGGCGATATTTCCCTGCTTCAGTCAATTCTCGACTCCCTGGTCGTCGGAGTCATCTCAATCGACCTCGATGGGACGATCACCGTGTTCAATGAAGCTGCTTCCCGGCTCATGAACGTTTCCAAAGAGCAGGCCCTGGGAAGTCATCTGCTTACCGTAATCCCCAATGCCGGTCTGGTAAACGTGCTCCGAACGGGCGAGCCCGAGATGGGCCGCCCCCAGTTGATCGGCCAGCGAAACGTGCTCACGAACCGTTCCCCGATCATTCACAAGGGGGTAATGGTAGGCGCGGTTTCCATGTTCCAGGACATCACGGAAATGGAGAAAATCTCGCGGGAGCTCGATTCCACAAAGACCATCATGCGTACCCTCGAGGAAATCCTGTCGGGCGCGGGAGAATGGATGGTGGTCGTTGACTCAAACGGAATAATCACAATGATGAGCGAGGATTACGCAAAGTTTAATTGCACTGACGTCCCCCATGCTGTGGGAAAGCATGTGACAGAGGTGATCGAGAATACCCGTATGCACATTGTCGCCCATACCGGAGTGGCCGAGATGGGAGAGAAGCAGACGATCAAAGGCCGCGAGCTGATAGTCAACAGGCTCCCGCTGATGGAAGACGGGCGGGCGGTCGGCGCCTACGGCCGTGTTGTCTTCAAGGATGTGGAGCAACTCTATGAACTTGCCTCCAAGCTCAAGGTGCTCGAAACCAAGGTAAAGTATTATGAAAAGGAACTGACCCAGCTTCGTGGAGCACGCTACACCATGGCCAGCATTATGGGTTCAGGACAGGCGATAAGCGCAGCCAAACTCGAAGCCCTCAGGGCGAGCCGGACCGATTCAACGGTGCTTGTATTTGGCGAAACGGGTACGGGCAAAGAACTTTTCGCGCACGCCATCCACGCCGCGAGCCAGCGCCGGAGCGGGCCTTTCATCAAACTCAATTGCGCAGCCGTCCCCTCCGAGCTTCTGGAGTCGGAGCTTTTCGGCTACGAGGAAGGCGCATTCACGGGCGCCAAAAGGGGCGGCAAACCCGGAAAATTTGAAATGGCCCAGGGGGGAACACTTTTTCTGGATGAGATCGGCGATATGCCCTCGGCTATGCAGGTAAAGCTTTTGCGGGTCTTGCAGGAACGCGAGGTCGAACGGGTGGGTGGGACCATCACGCGTTCAGTTGACATCCGGATTATTGCGGCAACCGGGAAATCACTGGAAGACCTGGTAAACGAGGGAAGCTTCAGGGCGGATCTCTACTACAGGATCAACGTGATCCCCATTCGCATACCCTCTCTCAGGGAGAGGCGGGAAGACATCATAGCGATTGCCGATGGTTTCCTGGCGCGGCTCTCCAACGACACAGGGGAGACGAAAAGAACGATTTCGCCCGAACTTCAGGAGGTCCTTAAGTCGTATATCTGGCGCGGCAATATACGCGAACTGCAAAACGTGCTCGAACGGGCCACCGCTATGAGCAGGGAAGAGTCGCTTTTGCCCGAACACGTTCCGGAATACCTCTTGCATTCCATTCCGGCATCTCGCGCCGGCACGGCTCATCCGAGCACTCTTGCTCACGCCAGGGCTGAAGCGGAGCGCAAGACCATTGTGGCGGCCCTTGCGGCAGCCGAAGGAAACAAGACAAGGGCAGCCTCTATTTTGCAGATACACCGTGTGAAGCTCTATGAGAAGATGAAGCGGCACGGGATTCAATATGTATCTAATAGGGTACATATACCAAATTAGCTACACCTTGCCGATGGCACGCCACGGGCCAATCTGTTCAGCTCATTGACCGTTTGGTCATCCAGTCTTGTAACCTTGCGGTTACATTTCCCCCGGCGAGCAAGGCATCTATCTCACAAATCCGCTCCAGGAGCCACTCCCGAAACATGGTATCAAAATTGCTCTACCTAAATGAGACCGTCTGATTCGAGTTGTCTATCAACTTCCTTTCTCGAAGCAGACGTGCCGGTCTCATCGCTGATTGTCCTTGATTCAAAAACTAAAACATAGCTGATCCATCAACACCGGCACCATATTTTGTCCCTAACCTCCCTTCACTCCGGAAAGGAGAGTCATGCTCGATATCAGGGGTTCCGTGGCGGTCATTACGGGGGGAGCGCAAGGAATTGGGCGGGCGCTCGGCGAATACTGGGTGGCCAACGGAGGGAAGGTAGTTCTGGCAGATGTATCGGAGGATTGTCTCGAAGAGGCGAAAAAGTCCCTGGAAAGTTTAGGGGGCGAGGCGGTTACGGTTACCTGCAACGTTGTAAACGAAGCCGATTGCATCGGGCTTGCAGAAAAAGCGATCGAGGTCTTTGGTAAAATTAACCTGGTTGTGCCCTGTGCAGGTATTGCCAGAGACGGTTTGGTGCTCGATACGGACCAAAACACCGGAAAAGTGATCGGGAAGATGTCGCTCGATCAATTCCAGAGTGTTCTGGACACGAATCTTACGGGTGTTTTCCTGACTGTCCGGGAATGCGCAGGGCAAATGATCAACCATAACTGCCACGGTCTGATCTGCCTCATATCTTCCACCAGTTCACTTGGGGCGGCCGAACAGCTCAATTATTCATCATCTAAGGCCGCTTTGTCGGTGGCGCCCAGGGTGCTGACCGCCGAGTTCTTCAGACGCGGACTGGCCGGCAAGATCCGCTGCGTTGCCGTCGCACCGGGATATGTCGATACCCCCGTGGTGAGCGGCATGAATGAAAAGTTCATCAAGAAAGCCCTGGACCAGGTCCCGATCGGGCGCCTGATCGACCCTTATGAAATAGCGTCCCTGGTCGGAGAGCTTTACCGCAATGAGGCCCTGGCCGGGGATGTGTACTATATCCACGGCGGATTGCGGCTGGGGTCGAAGGGTTAGCGGCCCACGCAGCCTGGAATAACCTGATAAGAGCCGGCGGCTTCTGGGGAGGAGGTTATGCCGAGGGCTCATCGCTACAATTTGAAATACATTCAGCGGAATACTTTCCATTTTAGACTCAAAGCCAAAATAGAGATTCGCACTTGTACGAACCACCGATCGGTATTGACGGCCTCGATGATTTACCCTCCACTTTAAAAGGAGCGCCTGTATGGATGTACTAGGGATTGTACTCAGTCTGTTTCTTTTGATGTTCATGGCCTATATGGGATTTTCGGTCATCCTTTTCGCCCCTGTCTTCGCCCTCCTGGCTGCCTCTCTCCAGGGGATGCCGATCATGCCTTCCTACACGGAACTCTTTATGGCCAAAGCCGTGGTCTACGTGAAACTCTTTTTCCCAGTATTCCTGCTGGGCGCGGTGTTTGGGAAGGTGATGGAAGATACTCTTCTGGCAAAGGGTATTTCGCATGCGATTATGCAGAGACTTGGACAGAAGCACGCCATCCTTGCAGTCGTTTTGTCTTGTGCCATATTGACCTACGGCGGTGTCAGTCTGTTCGTCGTGGTTTTTGCGGTCTACCCTTTTGCGGCGGCGCTGTTCAAAGAAGCTGGCATCCCCAAGAGGTTGATTCCAGGCTGTATTGCCCTGGGCGCTTTCACCTTCACCATGGATGCCTTTCCGGGCACTCCTCAGATCCAGAATATCATTCCAACCAGCTTTTACGGCACTACAGGCTACGCCGCCCCCGTGTTGGGTTTACTCGGCGGGACACTGATTTTTATCGTTGGAATGGTCTGGTTGGAATACCGGCGCAGGAAAGCTGCGGCAAGGGGGGAGGGTTATGGTCCCCATACTTTGAATGAACCGCCGGCTTCCGAAGATGTGGTGCTACCCAAATGGTACATTGCAGTGTTGCCGCTGCTGACAGTCCTTGTTATCAACTTCATCCTCTAACGGCTGGTGACATGGAATCCCGATTCGCTCGCGCCCATTGCCGCCCTGAAGCCTCCTCTCTTGGCTCCCGCCGTGAAAAACGTGATCGGTACCTGGTCGCTGATCATAGCCCTGGTAGCCGGCATCATCGGCGCCCTGGCGCTGGGTTACAAGAACATTCCCAAGGGGAGTGGAGGGTTGCAGAAAGCTTTAAACGTGGGCGCCATAGGGTCTCTTCTCGCCATCATGAATACTGCCTCGGAAGTGGGTTATGGCAATGTCATTGCGGCTTTGCCCGGTTTCAAATCGATCGCTGCTTTTCTTCTCGGGATCAAAATCGGAGCCACGCCGCTCATGTCCGAAGCTGTGTCCGTCACCACTCTGGCGGGCATAACGGGTTCGGCTTCGGGCGGCATGTCAATCGCACTTGATCTCATGGCCAAGAATTGGCTTGCGTGGGCGAACTCGGTTGGACTTTCCCCCGACGTTCTCCACCGGATAGCCTCGATGGCCTCGGGCGGCTGCGACACTCTGCCGCACAACGGAGCGGTGATCACGCTGCTTGCAGTATGCGGGCTGACCCATAAGCAATCATATGCGGACATCGGGATGATGACTCTAATCAAAACGTCAATGGTGTTTGTGGTCATCCTGTTCTACTCGCTCACGGGGATTTACTAGAAGCGCCTGTCTAATAAACCCTTGCCCCCGGGATTGGTGCGTAGCTTTTGAGGCGCAACAATCCCGGGGGGCATAGTGAAACGCCTCCAGGAAGGAGCGC
>JBKQLC010000038.1:0-63657 GCA_052147195.1 Syntrophobacteraceae bacterium | reverse complement strand
CGGCCATTTCGATTGGCCGGTACATCCGGGGCGAGGACATCAAAGCCGGGCGGGAGCGTGAATGGGAAGCGGTCCAGGAAGTCGCGACCGAGGGCTATGACAGAATTCCGCGCGCACGGATGCCCGTTGTGTCTCCGGAGATCCGCACCGGCAATTTCGAAGAAGTCCAGTTAGGCTTAACCGAAGAGCAGGTAAGGGCCGAAGCAAACCGCTGCCTTAGTTGCGGCGTGTGCTCCGAATGCTACCAGTGCGTCGAGGCATGTCTTGCCAATGCTATCAATCATGACGAAATGCCAAAAGCTCTGGAACTAAACGTCGGCGCCATTATCGCGGCGCCCGGTTTTAGAGCTTTCGATCCATCGAAGCTTGACACCTACGGGTATGGAAAGTTCCCGAATGTAGTGACTTCTATGGAGTTCGAACGCTATCTTTCACCTTCGGGCCCCACTCAGGGCCACCTCGTGCGGCCATCCGATCACGAGGAACCCAAAAAGATAGCATGGATACAGTGCGTCGGCTCCAGAGACCGCCAGCATGAAGCCCACTCGTATTGCTCGGGTGTCTGCTGCATGTATGCGATCAAGGAAGCGATGGTCGCCAAGGAGCATTGTCCCAACGGCCTCGATACCGCCATTTTCTATATGGACATGCGTACCTATGGAAAGGATTTTGAGAAATACTACAACCGGGCGCGGGATAAGTACGGAGTCCGTTTCATACGCTCGCGCGTGCACACGGTGGATCCCATTCCCGGAAGCGGCAGCGTAACGATCCAGTACGCCACTGAAGCCGGGGAGCAGTTCGAAGAAGAGTTCGACATGGTAGTCCTCTCGGTTGGGGTGGAAACCACACCGGAAACCGTCGAACTGGCGAAACGGCTGGGAATCGAGGTGACGGAGCACAATTTCGCCTCAACCGGCGGCTTCACCCCCGTAAGCTCCTCCCGCCCCGGCGTGTACGTCTGTGGGCTGTTCCAGGGTCCCAAAGACATTCCGCAGTCCGTAATGGAAGCCAGCGCGGCGGCTTGCGCGGCGGCAATCGATCTTGCCCCGGCAAGGGGTTCGCAGGTTACTGTAAAGGAAATCCCTGTCGAGAAGGACACCTCGGAGGAGGAGCCCAGGATTGGCGTCTTTGTTTGCAACTGCGGCATAAACATCGCTTCGGTGGTGGACGTAAAGGAAGTTACAAAGTACGCCGCAACTCTTCCGAATGTGGCCTACACTACAGACTACCTCTTCACCTGCTCCCAGGACAGCCAGGAGCAAGTGAAGGAGATCATAAAAGAGAACAGGCTCAACCGGGTCGTCGTAGCGGCCTGTTCGCCCCGGACCCATGAGCCGCTTTTCCAGGAGACTCTCAAAGACTGCGGCCTGAACAAATACCTCTTTGAGATGGCTAATATCCGCGACCAGGATTCCTGGGTCCACCAGAAGGAGCCTGAAGCTGCAACCGCAAAAGCCAAAGACCTGGTTCGGATGTCGGTGGCCAGGGCCTCGCTTCTTCGACCGCTTGTCGAGACGTCGCTTACGGTGAATCCGCGAGCGCTCGTCGTTGGTGGAGGCATAGCAGGCATGAATGCGGCCCTTGGCCTTGCCCGGCAGGGTTTCGAGTCCATAATTGTCGAAAAGGGCGCCGAACTAGGCGGCATGGCTCGAAATATTTCACACACAATTGATGGGCTCCACGTCTCCGAATACCTTGCGAAGCTCGTCGGAGAAGTTCAAGCAAACAGCAAGATAGAAGTCCTGACCGGCGCTCGTCTAAGCGGCGTTTCGGGATACAAGGGTAATTTTGTTTCTCAGATTGAAAACGGCGCTGGAGGCCCCAGGGAATTCAATCACGGAGCCATAATAGTGGCGACCGGCGCTCGCGAATACAAACCAACGGAATTCTTGTACGGCCAGTCCGACAGGATAATGACCCAACTTGAACTGGGGAAGCTTCTCAGCAATAACCCCGGCGATATTTCGAACTGGAACCGTGTGATCATGATCCAATGCGTCGGCTCCCGTAACGAGGAGAATCCGAACTGCAGCCGAATCTGCTGCCAGGGCGCTGTAAAACACGCTCTGGAGCTGAAACAGCTCAATCCGGAAATGGATGTCGTCGTCTTCTACCGGGATATGCGCACCTATGGAGTGCTCGAGGACTACTATACAAAGGCCCGGCAGGCCGGCGTTCTTTTCGTAAGGTTCGATGAAAAGCACCCACCGGAAGTGAGCAAGGATAGCGAGTGGCCGTTCAGCGTCTCCTTTGTGGACCATGTGCTGCGCAGGCCCGTAAAGATGAGCGCTGATGCGGTTATCCTCAGCGCGGCGACGCTGGCCGAAGAAAACGAAGAGCTTGCGATGCTGCTCAAAGTTCCTCGAAACCCCGAGGGCTTCTTCATAGAGGCGCATGCCAAGCTCAGACCGGTCGATTTTGCCTCGGAAGGGATCTACCTGTGCGGCACCGCACACGGTCCGAAGCTGATCCCCGAGACCATCGCTCAGTCGATGGCTGCAGCAGCCAGGGCCGCCTCGTTCCTGTCTTCGAAGGATGTAACGGTTGGAGGCGTAGTCGCCCAGGTCGAACCGGGTCTGTGCGCCGCCTGTCTCGTGTGTGTACGAAACTGCCCCTATGGTGTTCCGCGTATTAATGACCAGGACGTATCAGAGATAAACGAAGCGCTTTGCCAGGGTTGCGGCATCTGCGTTTCGGAGTGCCCAGCCAAAGCGATTCGGCTCGGCCATTATGCGGACGACCAGATCATGATCAAGGTGGATGCCCTTCTGGAAGGAGTAATCTGATGGAAAACTTTGAACCGGTTATAGTTGCCTTCTGCTGCACGTTCTGAGCATACTCGGCAGCGGACCTGGCAGGTTCGATGAGATTGACCTATCCGAGCAACATTCGGATTGTGAAAGTGCCGTGTACCGGCAGGGTGGCCATTATCCACCTCATGAAAGCGTTGGAAAAAGGAGCTGACGGAGTTTTCGTGGCTGGGTGTATGGAAGGCGATTGCCATTTTCAGTCCGGCAATCTGAGGGCCAGAAAGCGGGTTGCCTACGTCAAGCAGCTACTCGAAACCATAGGCATGGAACCCGAACGGGTCACCATGTATAACCTATCCTCGGGTGAAGGCCCGCGGTTTGCTGAAATCTGCCAGGAGATGACCGACAAAATCCGGCAGCTCGGCCCTAACCCGGTCAAGGTCAAAGGGAAAAGGAAGGAAAAAGCCGCATGATAATGGCCAAACCCAAACCAATTGAAGAAATAATAAACGAAATCAAAAATTTCGATAAGGTTCTGGTAGCGGGTTGTAACGGATGTGTTGCCGTTTGCGAGGCAGGCGGACTCAAAGAAGTGGAAATCCTCGCTTCAGCGTTGCGCATGTATTTCTCCAACCAGCAGAAACAAATCGAAGTCGGCGAAGTCAGCCTGACCCGGCAGTGCGATAAGGAATATCTGGCGGAAGTGAAGGACCGGATCGGCAACTATGATGCTGTGGTCTCCATTGCCTGCGGGGCCGGAGTGCAGTTCATGGCTGAGATGTACAACAAGATGCGTATTCTTCCCGGCGTCAACACCTGTTTTATCGGGGTAACCGATGAAAAGGGGGTCTGGACCGAGCGGTGCCAGGCGTGCGGCGAATGCATTCTTGCCAGCACCGGAGGCATCTGCCCTGTGGCCAGATGTTCAAAGCGCATTCTTAATGGTCCATGCGGCGGCTCTTCGGATGGCAAGTGCGAGATCGACAAGGATGTTCCCTGTGGTTGGCAACTGATCTACGAGCGGCTGAAAGAATTGGGGGAACTCAAGCGTTTCGAGGAACCTACAACCGCAAAGGATTGGTTGAAAAGCAGGGACGGCGGTCCGCGTAAGCTGACGAAGGAGGTGTCGCAGATATGAGTGTCACAACACCGAGTAAATTGGAGAAGATTCTCGCAGCCGGACATTTCGGCGTCACCTCGGAATGCGGCCCCCCTCGCAGCGCAGAAGGATCCGTAGTAGACGAAAAAGCCAGGCTGGTTGGCCCCTATGTGGATGTCATAAATGTCACCGACAACCAGACAGCGGTAGTGCGGATGTCCAGTCTCGCTTCCTGTATCCGCATAAAGCAACTGGGCTTCGAACCGGTGCTACAGATGACCACCCGGGATCGAAACCGCATCGGCCTGCAGAGCGACCTTCTGGGAGCCGGCGCATTCGGCATAAATAACGTGCTCTGCCTGACGGGGGACCATCAAAGATTCGGTGACCACCCTAACGCAGCCAATGTTTTTGACCTCGATTCCACTCAATTAATCCAGACGGTCAAGCAAATGCGCGACGAAGGCAAGCTCCTTAGCGGTTACGAGATGAATGTCCGCCCGCAAATGTTCATCGGAGCGGCGGAAAACCCCTTCGCGGACCCGTTTGAAATCCGCGTGCTGCGCCTCGCTAAAAAAGTGGCCGCAGGCGCCCAGTTTATTCAGACCCAGTGCATCTATAACATGGCAAAGTTCAAAGTGTGGATGCAGCAGGTCGTAGACCGGGGACTTCATGAAAAAGTCTCGATTCTGGCCGGAATCACACCAATGAAATCCATAGGCATGGCCAGGTATATGAAGAGCAAAGTCCCAGGCATGGACGTACCCGACGAGATTATCAAGCGCCTCCAGGGAGTGCCCAAGGACAAAGTGGCTGCTGAAGGCGTAAACATGGCGGTCGAACAGATCCAGGAACTCAAGGAATGCCCTGGAGTGCGCGGGTTCCACGTTATGGCGATCGAATGGGAGGAAAAGGTGCCCGAAATCGTGGAACGTGCGGGCCTCTACCCACGCCCGAAGGTCGATTAGTTTGAAACCGGCTTAAAAAAGCACCCCTGAATTTACGTTTTTCATTCCCAGTACCCCCTGTGCGACCCAGCAACAGGGGGTATTTTTTTCTTTCTTTCGGATTGTTACAACAGGCACATTCCCCATTGACTAACCTATGCAAGAAGTGGTACGCTCTACTCGCGAATATGCTAAAGCCTTTTTGTGCGATAGTTTCGCATCCGTTCCCCCTGTTGAGGTGCTACTCGTTGGATATCTTCGCAATCACTCTCATACGAACCCTGGTAAGCGGCGCGCCGGGCGCCTTCGCCCCGGATTTGGCCCGGGAAGTTGCAGTCAACAACCCGCCTCTCTGCAATTACCCGAGTCTCAAACATTCAAAATCCATAAGATTAAAAGATACAAAACGCAGTTAGCGACGATCACTGGGATAAGACCTCTTTACCTTATTGCGGATTTCGGAAGCTGAATTCTAGGAGCCATAGACAGGTGTCTGTGCTATGAATTCTTTTGGGGAAAACAGTTGCTTTTCCAGAGGGGGCAAAGGGGATTTTAAGATACTCCCGTTCAATAAAAATCTAAAATCGCTTGCGGTAACACCACCTTCAATGGAACCCACCATCGTTTTACCAGGTTCCAGCCGCAGCCAGGACGGCCATATTTCACTATCTTCTTTCTCATACTCGGCCCAGTTTAATATCGTCCTCCTGACTGGATCAAATCGTCCGTCAGGCTATGGCAATGTGAGGTTAAGGCCTCTTATAATTCGGACCTGAAAGTGCCGGTGTGTGGATTGTCTCAAAAAAGTGCTTCATTCTCCCTGCTGCCAAAATCGCACTGATGCTCATGCCCAACGCTCCAGATTCAGCCGCTCCGGCAAACATGTGATCCTTGAAAAGGAGTTTCCTGCGGGTTCCGAAGTTTTTCTATGGTTCGGCAGCGGGAGACAATACCGCAAGTCGATTAAATGGGCTCCATGCCCATGTGGTATTTCGCATTTTATACGGGGCGTCATTTTCATATTAACCCTGCGTTTGCCGTCTGACCACGATGGAGATAATCTGTTACATTTGTACTGCACGAGGAGTTTCGCGTGGAATACTTTTGCCATCACGCTGATATGAACCCTGGTAAGCGGCGCGCCGGGTGCCTTCGCCCCGGATTTGGCCCGGGAAGTTGCAGTCAACAACCTGCCTCTCTGCAATTACCCGAGTCTCAAACACTCAAAATCCATAAACTTAAAAGATACAAACGCAGTTAGCGACAATCACTGGGATAAGACCTCTTTACCTTATTGCGGATTTCGGAAGCTGATTTCTTAGAGCCATGGCGTGCGCCTGCGCTGTTAATTCTTTGCCGAAGTCAAGACAAGGAGAGCAATAGTGGCTAAGACTCAAGAATACCCGGTCATTTGGCTTCAAGCGGCTACCTGCACGGGGTGCCCTGTTTCAGTCCTCAACTCGGTAAGCCCCACCATCAAGAATTTGCTGATTGATGAAATCCTTCCCGGCAAACATATCAGCCTGAAATTCCTGGCTACGGTGATGGCTGGCTCCGGGGAGCAAATCATCACGGCTATGGAGGACACATCGAAGCAGCATAAAGGTGGGTACATATTGGTTGCAGAAGGGGGGATACCAACCCGCAGCGATGGGAGGTACTGCAGCCTGGGCGAGAGGGACGGCGCTCCGGTTCCTATAACTGATAGAGCGGCCGAGCTTGGAGCAGACGCTCTGGCAGTAATCGCCCTGGGGACCTGCGCCTCTTACGGCGGCATCGCTGCTGCTGCCCCCAATGCTTCTCAATCGGTCAGTGTATCGGAGTTCTTCCGTTCGAAAGGAATTGATACTCCCCTGATAAACGTCCCGGGATGTCCCCCTCATCCCGACTGGTTCATGGGAACCGTGGCAAGTGTTTTGCTCACGGGGTTGCCCAAGCCCGGCGATCTGGATGAGTTCGGACGCCTCAAGGCATTCTACGGCAGTCTAATCCACGAGAATTGCCAGCGCCGGGCGTATTATGACGAGAAAAAATTCGCCAGGAAGCTTAGCGATGAGGGATGCCTTTACGAGTTAGGCTGTAAGGGGCCGGTCACTCACGCTGACTGCCCGAACAGGCTTTGGAACGGCGGCGCCAATTGGTGCGTGGGGTGCGGCGGAATGTGTATCGGCTGCACCAGCCCCGGCTTCCCAGACATGGTCTCACCTATATATCAGAAGGCCCCGGACGTCAGTTTGCCCAACATAGGCGCAAGCCGGTAGAGGAGGTTTGGACAAATGAGCCGCATTTTGTTAGACCCCATTTCTCGTATCGAAGGACACCTCAAGGTTGAAGTTAACCTGGAGAATGGCACGGTAAAGGAGGCTAAGAGCACCGGTACTCTTTTCCGGGGCATTGAGCTTATCCTTCAGGGAAGAGACCCACGCGACGCCCAGCACATATCTCAACGCATTTGCGGCGTGTGTCCGACAAGCCACTCCATAGCCGCCACCTTAAACTTGGACAGCGCTTTCGGCATAGCTGACAAGATACCTGATAACGGCAGAATTCTCCGCAATCTGATCCTGGGCGCAGCTCACCTCTCAGATCACATCCTTCACTTTTATCACCTGGCCGCCTTGGACTACGTCGATGTTACGAAGGTAGCCTCATATGACGGCAAAGACAGCGCCTTGAACTCCGTGAAGGCCTTCATCGAGCGGGGAGAACTTGGGCCTTTCGTTCCCCGTTACGAAGGCGACTACCGCTTTCCGGCCGCTGTAGATCAGGAATTAGTCGGCCACTATGTGCAAGCGCTTACCGTCCGGCGCAAAGGCCAGGAGATGTTGGCCATTTTCGGAGGCAAGATACCTCACAATCCCGCAGTGGTTCCTGGTGGCGTTACCGAGGTGCCTACAGTTGACAAAATAACTTCATTCCTGTGGCGGTTAAATGAAATCAAGGACTTCATCGACAATGTCTATCTACCCGATGTCCTCGCCGTCGCCACGGCCTATAGCGACTATTTCGAAATAGGGAGAGGCTGCGGCAACCTGCTCTCTTATGGTAACTACGACCTGGACGGAACCAATGCCGACTATCTTGGAAGAAATCGGCTGATGCAACAGGGGACTGTCTCTGCTGATCTGAAATGGCAGCCGGTTGATCCGGCCAGGATCGCCGAGTATGTTGCCAATTCCTGGTATGAGGATTCCACCACGGGTCTCAAGCCGACCGAAGGAAAAACTGTGCCCACCGAGAATTGGGCTAAGGGCTACTCCTGGGTAAAAGCGCCGAGATACGACGGCAAGGTTTACGAGGTCGGACCACTGGCCAGAATATTGGCCAGCTACGTTTCCGGCCAGCCTGCAGTCAAGAACCTCGTGGATTCTTCTCTATCAGCCGCGGGAATCCAGCCCCAGGCATTGTTCTCCGTTCTTGGAAGACACTTGGCGCGTGCCCTGTGCGCAAAGGTACTTGCCGATTCCATGGGGGACTGGTTACTCCAGCTCAAGCCTGGAGAACCGGTGTACGTGCCTTACGAAATCCCCGAAGAGTCAACGGGGATGGGCCTGGTTGACGGCGCCAGGGGCGCCCTGGGCCATTGGATAGAGATCAAGAACAAGCGGATAAGCCGCTATCAGTGCGTAGTGCCAAGCACCTGGAATATGTCGCCCCGGGATGACTCGGGTCAGCCAGGGCCTCTGGAACAGGCTCTTATCGGGACCAAGGTCAGAGATGAGGCTAATCCTTTTGAGCTGGTGCGAATCGTCAGGTCATTTGACCCATGCCTTGCTTGCGCTATTCATGTGATGACGCCTAAGGGAAGGACCCTGACCAGGTTTCGCGTGGGGTAGCTCAAATGAGCAAAGGGTGCAGAGACAAAGTGGTGGTTCTGGGAGTAGGCAACGAGCTGCTCAGGGATGAAGGAATCGGGGTGCACGTAGCTCGTGAGCTTGCCGGACGGACATTCGCGTTTCCGGTGGAAATCATCGAAGCAGGCACAGTGCCCGATTGCTGGCAGGGGGATGAGCCGGTTAGCAAGCTGGTAGTCATAGATGCAGTTTACGGAGGCAGTGAACCTGGAGCTATTTACAAGTTCAGCCCGGAGGATGTCGAGTTTGAAACTTGCCTGATGACCTCTATTCACCAGCTCAGTTTTGTGGACAGTTTTAAATTAAGTGAGATCACAGGCATCAAGCCTGAGAAAACAGTCATCATCGGAATTGAGCCAAAAGAGGTAGCATGGGGGATGGAGCTTTCGGACGAACTCCGAGGCCGTATCTCCGACGTCATTAAAATAGTATTGCAAGAAGTTACTCCAGACCAGGGTACTGGCTAGATGAGGGATCGACATGCTTATCAGTGAACAAAAACCTATGGAAGAGATCCTCACGTATCTCAGCGGCGAAGACAAGGTATTCATTGTGGGCTGCAAGGGTTGTGCGGAGGGATGTCAAACGGGCGGCGAGCAACAGGCAATAGAAATGCAACAGAAACTGGAGGGAGAAGGCAAAACTGTTACCGGTATCTCCCTCATTGACTTCGCCTGCAACGAGCAACTCACCAGGATGACCCTCCAGGCACACGAGAGCAAGATCGTGGACTCAGACTCCCTGTTGATGCTCTGCTGCGGCATCGGCGTCCAGGCTGCGGCATCGGTTGTGGATAAGGTTGTCCACCCCGGCTGCAATACTGTCTCCCTTGGCGGCCGTCACGGGGAATGGCGGGATGGGGAAAGGTGCCAGGAGTGCGGCCAGTGCATGCTGGAATATACCGGCGGCATCTGCCCCATCGCAAGGTGTGCCAAGCAGATCCTCCATGGACCGTGCGGCGGGTCGGTGGAAGGCAAATGCGAGGTCTCGTCCGACTTGCCCTGCGGCTGGGACCTGATCATAGCCCAGCTTACCAGGATCGGCAGGCTGGATCGGCTCACGGATGTCTTACCGCCCAAAAACTGGGGCGTCAGTCTTACAGGCGGCCCTCCGACTCGGCCGATAGAGAAGCAGTAGAAGGAGGGGTGGATTGCCAGCCGCCGCTATCAGCAAAGCCCTCGGGGAATCCGGCCTTTTCAGTGATCTGAGCGATCAGGAGCAGGACAAGATTGCCCGGTTGAGCCGTGAAATGACCTTCGAGACCGGCGATGTCCTGTTCAACGAGGGGGACTCAGCAGACAACTTGTATGTTGTCCTTCAAGGAACGCTGGCCGTGGAGGTGGCGCTTATGGGCCGCCAAAGGCGGCGTTGCGCCACTATAGCGTCGGCGCGCAGGGGGGAGTCTGTAGGATGGTCGGCGGGGATTGGCTCAGATAAATATCTTGCTTCAGCTTATGCTGTGGAAAAAACCACAGCGGTTGTCATAGATAAACGAGCCATCCGGAATTTTTTCGTTGAGAATCCCTCATCAGGGCTTCGCCTGATGGGCAAAATTGTTGATGTGGGCCGCTCGCGGCTGATCCGCACAACGGAGATACTGGCCAATATGCTGTCTACGGCCTCGCACGACCTGAAAGCTCCTCTTGCTGCTATACAAAGCTTGCATCAGACAATTCTGGGCGGTTATGCCGGGAAAATAAGCGAGCAGCAAGAAAAATTCCTGCTCAGGGCCGGGGAGAGGATCAAGGGGCTGGTATCCCAGATCGATGACATCTTTGACATGTCCCGCGAGTCCCATTACATGCAAAGGGAGGCAGTCTCTATTGTTGAGGTAGCGAATAACTCCCTTGAAAACGCAAGACCCCTGGCTGCCGGGAAGAACATAGACCTGGTGGCTGACTGGAATATAGAATCGCCGGCAATCCTTGCAGAGCGGACTAGATTGCAGCAGGCACTGAGCAACCTGCTCGGTAACGCAATCAAGTTCACACAGAATGGCGGCAAGGTTACCGTGAGGATCACGGAGGACGATAAGGGTCAAAAGATTGTTGTAGAGGTTATGGATAACGGGCCGGGGATCGATGGGGAGGAGCTTCCCAGGATCTTTGACGACTTCTATCGAGGAAAGGATGCCCTGATAGGGGGGGCCGGCGTAGGGTTGTCCAATACCAAAAGGATTATTGAGGCTCATGGTGGGCGCATATGGGCTGAAAGCCCCTACCCTGAATCCGAAAAAGGCGCCAGGTTTACCTTTACTTTGCCCAAGGGGAAAGCTAAGCCCGACACTGGGAAGAAAGAGGAGATGTCCGGCCATGAAAGCAGGAACTAATCTTGAGAAAGTGCTGGAGGGTAAGAGATTCGCGGTTACGGCCGAAGTGGGTCCTCCCAAGGGAGCAGGAACTTCCGGAGTGTTGAAGAAAGGCGAAAAGCTCAAGGATTGTACTGACGCCATCAATGTTACAGACAATCAAACTGCCATAGTCAGGATGTGCAGTCTCGCCGGATGCACTCTGCTTAAACGCGTTGGGGTTGACCCGGTGCTGCAGATGGTTGTGCGCGACCGCAACCGCATCGCCTTGCAAAGCGATATCCTGGGAGCAGTTGCGATGGGCATAGGCAATATTCTCTGCCTGTCGGGGGATTACCAATCCTTCGGCAACCATCCTACTGCCAAAGGGGTCTACGACCTGGATTCGATTCAGCTCATCAACACATTGAAAAGAATGCGCGATGAGCGTAAATTCATCTGCGGCGAGGATATCAATGGCGAGCTCCCTGTTTTTATCGGAGCTGTCGAAAATCCATTCGCAGATCCTTTTGAATACCGCGTGCCCAGGCTTGCAAGAAAGCTCAAGGCAGGCGTCGATTTTATACAGACTCAGGCAGTGTTCGATGTCGCCAAGTTCAACAGGTGGATGAAGTTGGTTAAAGACCAGGGCCTTGACGAGCGGGTGCACATTTTGGCTGGAATCATACCGGTGAAATCGGCAGGTATGGCCCGCTACATGAGGGACTACGTCTCCGGGGTCACCGTTCCCAACGAAGTGGTTACCCGGTTGGAGCAGGCAACCGACGTTAAAGATGAGGGATTGAAGATAAGCCTTGAGATAATCGATCAGATCATGGAGATACCGGAAGTTCACGGAATCCATATAATGGCGGTGGGCTGGGAAGACATAGTACCGATTATCGTGGAGAAAGCTGGACTTCTGCCGAGACCCGAAGTCTAAACGATGGGAGATAAGATGGAACAGAAAGCAAAGATATTGCTCGTCGATGACGATCCGGATATCCTCGACTCAATGAGCGCGGTGCTGACGACGCATGAATATACGGTAGTCACCGCAAGGGATGGTCAGGATGGGTTGGACAAACTCAGGTCGGAAAAGCCGGACTTGATGATCCTCGATCTGATGATGCCCAGAATGGACGGTTTTGCAGTGTGCGAGGAGCTTCTCGACCCCAGGTGGGCCAAATACAGCAACATTCCCATCATAATCTTGACATCGGTCAAAGAGGGTGCGGGCCGTCGGCGCTACGAGCTTGGTACCGGCTTACAGCTAAGGGTAAGCGACTACATAGAGAAACCCATCGATCCGCCTACTTTGCTGACGAGAGTGGAGACCTACCTGAAGAAAAAAGGGTAACAGATCGGGAGGGAAAAGACTCTACGCCGACTCGTGAGAGATAACTGAAGAGGGTTCTCGCCGGCTCCCCTGGGCGGACCAAATTGGGCAATGGGAAAAACGAGCCGGCCTTACGCAAGTTCGATAAACATTTCGCCGATGACCGATGGAGCCTCGAAGAACCTCGATGCAAAATCGTTGTTCGGGCGCTTCACGGTGACGGACATGGCGTTTATTGCCCAACCGGGGTCTGAAAACGCGAGTACAAAGCATCTACGGCTTTACCGGGATCGTCGCCCCCGATGACGGCCGAGATAGAGGAAACTGCACAACTCAACGCCAGGATCGGAATGCCCGCATTTCTCAGGGCCTTTACGAAGGCATTGGCTATTCCGTAGCGGTCGCCGAAATGCGGGCCGTGCACAAAAAGTGCCGACACCGGGCCGCGGCAGGAATACTCACGGCCCGGTAGATGGTTATCGAAAGCCTGCCCTGCTCTTTGGCGCTGATCCGATCTTAGAGCGAATGAAAAATGAATGCTCTTTTCCCCGGGTGCAGAGTTAGAGACCAGGAAAGGCAGCTTGAGATCGAGTTCACCCAAAATCGACAAAAACGACCCAAATCGGCCTATGTACTCGGTCGGCAGAGAAACATTGTACAGATCCAAACCTGTCTGGCGGGTAATGCCATAAACCGCGATTATTTGTTCGTTGTATGAGCACCGCACCTCGCTGTGCTGTTGTTCGTCCATCCGGCAGGCAGCCTGCCATTGGCTATAAGATCCCCAGGCAGAAAAAGCGAAAGCATCGAACAGCCTTTCCATCGCGATATTGAAATCCGGTGACGAAACGACAACCGTAATTGCCGAAGGTGAACTGGCAAACCCGTATGGTTTGATTGCGTTTGCGTCGAGGACCGCGAGTAATGAGGCTGCCACCTCAGGCCTTTGATCATGCGGAAAGATAGATATTCTTGAAACATCTTTCTCTATTTCCGCTGTCTTGCATTCGCCTTGACCGGCTTTCCCAAAAATATAGCCGGAAAAACTGCCATCGCTCTTTGCGCATGCTGCCGTTATCGATTCACCAGGCACGGCGTTGGCTATATGCGTCAGGAGGCCCAGATTTATCCGGTCGCCAGCCAGAACAGAGCAGATGCTATCCAAGGCGTCTCCACTACGGCATGACGAACAGAGATAGGCCCTGTTTTCAAAGACTTTTACGCCGCCAAGTCTAATCGTTGACATCAGGGGCCCCCGACCTTCAGGCAACCAGCCGCTCGATGCTATCGACCAGGACCTGGACATCGACCGGCTTTGGAATATAATCTTCGGCCTCCGTAGCCTTGCCGTCTGCATGTGAGTACGAGGTACTCGGCACGGCTTCCCCTACCGCCGTAAGCAGAATTATCGGTATATCTTTCGTCTCCGGCTTTTTTTTCAGTTCCGCGCATAGCACGTAACCATTCTTGCGGGGCATCATGACGTCCAGAACGACCAGGTCGGGCTTCCTTTTCCCGATCGACTCCTCCCCCTCGATCCCATCGTAAGCTTTCCCCACTTCATAACCTTTGCTCTCAAGCATCATGCCCACGGTTTCAACCATATCCGGATCGTCATCAACGATCAAAATGTACCTTTTCCCCATTCTTAGCCTCCTAAGCCACGTTAGATGAAAAATTTGTAATTCAGGACCATAAAGTCCAGCCCCGCATCCGTTCGGGAACTGGTCAAAGCTACCAAAATATTGGCAGCAGCACACGAAAAGCAGTTCCCTTGCCCGGCCAGCTTGCCACTTCCACGCGTCCTCCATGTGATTCGACGATTGCCTTCACAATGGCAAGCCCAAGACCGGAGCCTCTCACGTGCCTTGTTCTCGGGTCTTTGATCCGATAGAACTTGTCGAAAATTTTTGAAATCTCCTCCGGGTCAATACCGACCCCGGTATCGCTTACACAAACTTCCAGAAACTTACCGCTCGAAACCGCAGATACGACTACCTCTCCCCCCTCGGGAGAATAATTGATTGCATTGCTGACCAAATTGGAAAAAAGCTCCTCCATGCTTCGGGCGTCAGCCTGAACGAGTGGGAGTCTATCCGGGATTTTGAGCCTTAGAGCGATATTCTGGCTCTCCGCCCTGGGTTTCATCAGTTCGACTATATGGCGGAGGCCCTCACACAGATCAAGAGGTGCGCGTTCTTGCAGTCCATGACCGCTCTCGATCTTGGCCACATCCAGCAAGTCATTGATAAGATCGAGCAAATCCTGAATCTTCAGTTGAGAACGGCTCAGGAGATCTTTTTGTTTCTCCATCAACTCGCCGGCCAAACCATCCAGCACGACCGCCAAAAGCTGCCTGATAGAGGCCAGGGGAGACCGCAGCTCATGAGAAACCAACTGCACAAATTCGGACTTCATATCATTTAGCTGTTTGAAAACAGTAACATCCTGAAAAACCGTCACCGAACCCATGACCTGGTTGTCTAATCCGGGAATGGGAGCCGAGGCTGCACGGAGATATTTATTGCCTTTACAAAATTCTCGATAAACCGGCATAGCTTCTTCACAACATGAATTCACAATGGTTCTGAGATTTTCCTCCAGGTCCTCATCTCCAATACAGCCGTGTAGAGCCGAGGGTTCCTCCAGAGGTTTTGAAAACTCGAACAGCCTCAACAAGGCCGGATTGTGAAGCACGATCTCGAGGTCGCGATTTGTCACCAGGACCCCGTCCGCCATACAGTTGATAATCGTTCTGGTCCGGCTTCTTTCCATCGACAGGTCATGGAGATTTCTGGCCTGCGCTTGCTGAAGTTCGCGCGCGCAGCGCTCCAGGGCACGTCTCTCCAGTGCCCTTTTTACGATCAGCATCAGATGGTCGGCCCTGAACGGCTTTGTTACGAAATCATAGGCTCCTTTCTGCATGGCCTCGACGGCATTGGCCACAGTGCCATGCCCAGTAATAATGATCAAAGGCAAATCCGGGTAATTGACCCTTACTTCTTCCAGCACCTCCAAGGCGCCCATTACGGGCATCACCAGATCGCAGAGAATCAAGTCCGGCGATTGCGTCGAAAGTAAATCCAGCGCCTCCTTGCCATTTTCGGCGGTCAGAACTTCATAGCCTTCCGGAGCCAGAAGACGGCGGCAGCCTTCCCTTATCACCCGCTCATCATCGACAACCAAAATGGTTTGCATGCTGTCAACCTTGATTTCGCACCTCAGCTTCAACAGACAAATTCAATTGTCTTTTCAGGACATTTCAATGGCAATATGACAGTGAATACGGCCCCGCCTGCAGGAGCGTTCGCGACCGAGATACTTCCGCCGTGCTGCTGAATTATCCCATAGGCTACGGAAAGCCCAAGTCCTGTACCTTCTCCAGGGCCTTTGGTTGTAAAAAAAGGATCGAATATCTTGCTCATGATTTCAGCCGGAATTCCCGGACCAGTGTCTGCAAATTCCAGAGTGACCTCATCGTATGCAGGATCGAACCGGCTCGTGATCGCTATCCTGCCCCTACCCTTCATGGCCGTTCCGGCATTAAGGATGAAATTGATGAAGACCTGTTGAAGCTGCCCGGGATCGCCGCTCATCGTCGGGAGATCGGGCTGGAGGTCTGCCACGAACACGATATTGTGAAAAAGCGCCTGATGAGCCAACAGTTCTATGGAACGTTCAATGATGGTGTTCATATCGTAATCTAATCTCTGACCCACCGACTGCCTGCTGAAATCCAGCAGGCGCGCCACAATTTCCTTGCACCGCATGCTCTGGTTGATTATTTCCTGAAGGTCCTCACCCCATTGCGGATCCTCGGCGGCCAAATCCTTCATGAGTATGTCGGCAAATATCAGGATGCCTGAAAGAGGGTTGTTGATTTCGTGAGCTATACCGGCCGCCAGCCTTCCTATTGAAGAAATCTTGTCGGCCTGCATCAACTGCATCCGGGCCTCCTCCAGCTCTCTGCGCATCCGGTTGCGCTCCCTGAGGTCGGAAAATATGCCTACGGTCCCTATCTCTCGGCCGTTTTTCTCTATGATTGCAGCAGAAAAATTTACCGGTACCTCTTCACCATCTTTTCTGACCAGAGTTATTGGAGTGGAGGTGAGCTTGCGGGGCGGGCCATACTCGCCGCTGCGCATTCGCCGCATATTCTCCTTTGCGTTTTCAGGGGTGAAATACTTATACACGGCTCCAGGCTTACCTATCACTTCATCGGCGCTGTACCCCAGAATTCGCTCGGCCGTATCATTGCAAATCAGGATGTTGCCTTCGAGATCGGCTACCACGATGCCATCGGCCGAGCTCATGATGATACTGTTAAGAAAACTGTTGGCGCTGAACAGCTCCCTTTCGATTTGAATATGCTTGGTCAGGTCCTGGAAATACATACACGTTATGTGCCCCTTGCCAAACCTTGCGACCGCTATGCAGGTTTCAAATACGCTGTCTTCCTGACGGGAGCTTGCGGCAGGCTGGAACGTGCTGCAAAAACGCAGCTCCTGGTAATGCTCCGTATCGATCTTCAGGGCCAGATCGCGTGTCATGCTCAACAGTTGCTGTGGAAGAAGTCCGCCGATCTCTTTTCCTGCCAGATCATCTTTAGAATGGCCGAGTATTTCCGCCATTCTCGAATTTGCATATATTATCCGGTCATTTTCATCAACCATCAGGATACCCTCGGGGGTAATTTCCACGAGCATCCTGATTTTCTGCTCGGCTTCGACGAGCGGAGTTATGTCCCTGAGCGCCTTGAATCCACCTATAACCCTGTTTTGCGAATCCGTGATCATGGAAGAGTGTCCCGCAACAGGGATTTCTCTTCCCTCACGATCATGAATTATGCGCCGTACTCCGGCGACAGGTGTCCGTTTTTCCATTGCCTGCTTCAACAAGCACTCATCCGTATCGCAGTGCGAACTTCGAAGCACCTCGGAGCAACGCATACGGTTGACCACCTCACCGGCGCTATATCCCGTGAGTTTCTCGAGGTGTTCGTTCATGTAGGTGATCGTCAAGTTCGTATCGACAGTGAAGAACGGCATCGGGAAATGGTCGATGACGCTGGTAAATATATGATGATCCAGCACCCTCTCTTTGAGCCCCGTGGCAACCGAAGGGTCAGAGCGCAGTATGAACACACATCCCGTGGGCATACCCAGGCTGTCTTTTGCCAACTGTGCGGATAGCAGGTAAGAGACCCAGTCGCCGGCGTAATTCTTGACATCTACTTGAAACTTATCAAGGGTCCCTCGATTGAGACATTCCTCGATCAAAGATAACTGTTCACCTTGCGCGCAACGCAAAATATCGGAGCATATCAGGCGGCTTCCATCGGTTGGTTTACAGCCTGTAACACTTTGCGCAGAGTCATTGAGAAAAAGGAGATTGGACTGCATATCCGTTACTATGACCAGGTCGGGTAAACGGCTGAAGCAGGCTCGGAAAAGTTCCAAATCCGGCACGCCGGTGCTGTTTGCGGTCACGTTACGCTGGTCTGTTTCGGCAGTTACGGCAGCTTGGGAACCCATCTTTCTAGCCCTCTTTCGTAAAACAGGTTTTGAAGTTCAGGGGCCTTACCGACAGGTACTGAGAACCGGACGAGTCACGACTTGGACTGGAATAAGAGTGAATCAGAACTTGGCAAGCTTCTTATAACTCAAAACCTATGGGAAAAGAAGTTCATTATGGATCATAAACAGGTAGAGGGCTGAAAGCCTGGATGGCGCAACTGTTAAATCGCCCGCCCTCATTGATTAGCAGGCATGCAGACAACATGGCTGTCCACGCACAGAAGCCAGTAAATCAACATGCCGACGAAAACGGCTGTCATCATTGGATGCCAAAAAAGCGCGAAGTAATTCCCGAAAACAGGGCGCAGCAGATTAGGCAGGAAACTCATGGATAAGCAGATCGAGGCCATCAGCCATCCGAGCCTGCGGGTCGCCGATGAGTTAAGAGCCGCTACAGCCCAGATCCCTAAGACCGGAGCGAGAATCACGTAACTGTTGGGTTCGTTATTAGGGTTGAACAACATCAGGTAACAAGCGGTCAGGGCAAGCAGCCACATAGCTCGAAACGTTCCGCAGAGCCTCCGGGCCCCTATCAACCATAACCCGAGGGTTAGCCCTCCCGCGGCAACCCGCACCAATTTCGATAAGCCGGTTGGCAGTTCCCAGCCAAAGGTCCGGATAACACCGCCGATGTCGGCGAAACGGTGGTCGGCAATTGAGGCGCACACCTGCATATTGGCAAGGAATGCGCGGAGCTGGGCTATTACATAATCGGTCGGCGAAAACAGAAAAGGCAACAAGACCAAAGCGGCCAGCACCGGAACGAGGCGCCAGCGCAAGGGTGCGTAAACCACCACAGAGAGCAACACCAGCACCACCCCCAGAGGTTTTATCCCGATTGCGAGCACCATCAACGATGCGGCCGGCCACCACTGCCGGCGCGGCAGACACGCCGCAGCGTGCACAGTTAGTGCGGCAAATAGCACATTTGCCTGCCCGTTCCGCAGTGCGCCGAGGCAGAGCGGCACCGTGAAGAGCGAAGCATAAAGAAAAGCCAGGGCAACATCGGCCCCGAACAGCTCCCGCTGAAAGCGCCAAACACCGGTTGCCAGCAGAACCGTCCCGCAGAAAACCCAGAGTATATCGCCTGCCGGCACAGGCAACCAATGAAAAGGAGAGAATATCAAAGCAAACTGAGGCAGGTAGTGCATGCCGAAAACGCCGGTGTACAGATTCTTTCCGGCCCACCAATCGGCGCAGGCCTGGTGGTAGACAGGGATGACACTGCGGTGCAGAGGGTTATATGCCAACAGGATGCTGATAACCAGCAATGGCGCGAGCCAGATCAAAACCGCGAGTGTCATCTGAGCACGATCATCGCCGACCCATGCTGGTGCTCTCGGCAGATTGCCCGCTACCACTTTGGGCATATGTTCCCCTTTAAACCTTTCGTTTTGCGGATTGCAGTACGATCTCACGGCCGCCGGGCGGGTGCACAGTTTGTTTACCATGAAATTCCAACCCCTGGCAACCAACCGGCAATCCAATTTCACCGGGCCTGCCCGGCCTGAGGAAATTTTCTCAATTCATAAAGCTTGGCGTATTTCAGGAAGGTCCCGATTCCTTTAGTCAGTGAGATGAAAAATCCGTCAAACCCGGCAACGAATCCCAGCCGCAGGAGATAATTCCTGAAAAACATCCAAAACCCTCGCACAAAGGCATCCGCCGGCCCTGCCCTTTTTCCCTCGGAATGTAACTGCGCGGCAACTTCGGAAGAGTAGTCGTCGAGTTTTATGAACAGCTCCGAATAGGACCTGTAGCTGAAATGCTCGGTGCAGAAGGGCAGTTTCACTGTGACGCCATCTACAACCAGTTTTGCGTGTGTCAGCCCCTCGAATTTGCATTTACTCTTTCTGGAAAGCCTCACCTGTTCGTCGGGCCACCAGTCCGTTGCCTTGATCCACTTTCCGTGAAAGAAGTTTTTCATTCGGAATGAATAGCCGTCGGCCTGATTTTTGCCCGAAACAAGTTCTGCTATCTTTAGCGCCGTCTCCTCGGGAACGCGCTCGTCAGCGTCCAGTACCAGGACCCAGTCGTGCGAGCACTTTTCCAGCGCGCTGTTCTTCTGCGGACCGAAGCCTTTCCATGTTTCCACGAACCACCTGGCGTCGAACTGCCTGGCTATGTCTTCCGTGCGGTCGGTGCTCCCGCAATCCACGATGACGACTTCACTGGCGAATGAGACGCTCTCAAGGCAGCGAGGCAAATCCTCTTCCTCATTTTTTGTGACGATGGCGACTGAAAGAGGGACTTTACTCATCAAGGATTTCCTCAGTGTCTGTTCCATTCCCACCCGAACTCAACATCGCTCTGATCGCGCATACGCCGCAAGTCTCCATGAAAGCCGGACCTCCGCACTCCCGGCAAAGCGATACACCCTCACCATCGAAAGGAGGCGCAGGCTGCCGGTTCTTGAGCCATGTAAAATAAAAATCCCTTTTTGTGCCAGGCATTTTTTCTTCCATGAATTGGAGCGCCTCTTTCACGAAATGGCTGGTCGCACCGCGCGAAAGCGGACACGAGCTACTCAGTGGCCGAATGGAGGCGAAATGGCAATACGCCCTGAGTTCTCCTGACTCCAGCCGATAGAGCGGTTTTGCTTTTTCCGCAAACAGCGGATGCGTGGAAGGCAGGTAAGGATATTGTTTTTCGATGTAATAGGTGCGATGCCGCAGAAAATTTCCAAGCAGCCGGCCCGCTTCGTCATCGAGATTGTGACCGGTTGCGAGTGTTCGGTACCCTTCGCGCGCCGCCAGCCGGTTGAGCATTTGGCGCTTCACCGCGCCGCATATAGAACAAATACTGCGCCGGGTGCGGAAGCGTATTTCCTCGATAGTCCAGCCGAAAAGCTCCTTTAGCGAATATTGCACCCAGGTGAGATTGCGCTCCTGGGCAAACTCTGCCACCGCATCAACTGATGCTTCGGAAAAACCTTCAATGCCAAGATTTATGTGTAGACCCCGGGTCCTGTAGCCGAGGTTGTTCAATATGTTCCAAAGCCCCAGTGAGTCCTTTCCACCTGAAACGGCCACCAGGATTTCAACCTCTTTTGAAATCCCGAACTTCTTCATCGCTTTTGCCACGGCCCGCTCGCAAAAAGAAATGAAGCAGTCGCCGCACCAGATCGTGTTGTGGCTCGGGAGCCTGATTTCGCCCCTCCCCCGGCACCGTTTGCATTTAGCCTTTTCGGGCAGTTTCGGAATATGGTATTCCATCGACCTGAGCCTCTTATTTCCCGGGATAATCAATTTGCGGCAGTGATTGTATTCCATTTGCGATAATCAGGCTATACTCTATTCATTAATCCATATCATCAATACGGAGACTGAACATGGATGGAATGCACTACGAAGGCTTTATCATCAGGCCTCCAAGCGAAGCAGACAGTATATTGCTGCAGGTAACCCTCGGGTGTTCACACAACAAGTGCACCTTTTGCGGCGCCTATAAGGAAAAGCGGTTCACGATAAAAGACGATGCAATCATCGAGGCGGACATTGATTACGCCTCCAGGAATTTCCGGTTCCAAAAAAGGGTTTTCCTGATAGACGGCGACGCTCTGATCATCCCGCAGCAAAGGCTAGTAAAGATAATGTCCAGTATAAAGGAAAAGATGCCTTGGATTCAGCGTGTTGGTATTTACGCCAACGCCAAGGGGATTCTCCGCAAAACAGATGATGAGCTTGCTCAATTGCGAGATCTTGGGCTTGGAGTCGTTTATTTCGGCCTTGAGAGCGGGGACGCTCAGGTATTGCAGGACGTGAACAAAGGGCACTCGCCGGAGCGGATGATCGAGGCCGGACGGAAAATCCGGGCCGCCGGGATGAAACTCTCGGTGATGGTCATCCTCGGGCTTGCCGGGCGCGAGAGATCCCTCGAACATGCCCGCGCAACGGGCGAGGCGCTTTCATCAATCGACCCCAATTATGTCGGCGTCCTCACATTGATGATCTACCCCGGCACCCAACTCGCCGCCCAGGTAAACGCCGGCCGATTCGAGCTGCTCACACCTCACGAAATGCTCAAAGAACTGCGGGAAATGCTCTCTAATACGAACATGACCCGCGGCCTTTTCTTTGCCAATCATGCATCAAATTACCTGCCGCTCAGAGTTAAAATGCCTGCTGACAAAGAAAAAGCCATCCAGGCGCTGGATAGCGCGCTGAATGGACAGACAGCCCTGAAGCCCGAATGGATGAGAGGGTTTTGAACTATCAAATCGGGGGAGCGATAGTCACAAGCACCCGCATGTCCGTCTTTGCCCTCAGGCCATGCGGTTCTGAAATCTCCGAGATCAGGACGTTTCCAGGCCTGGCCGGCAAGACAGCCCCCTTGTCCCCCAGAAACTCACCCTCACCCTCCAGTACTGCTATGCTTACCTGGCCCTCGATATCGTGTGAATGAATTGGAAGCTCCTGGCCCGCTTTGAAGTTGAAGTTAAGTATCTTGAAATAAGACGAATCGTGTACCAGAAAATTCCTGAAATTCAGCTCTGAAAACCCGTTTTCCGCATACAAATCAACTTTTTTCATGTCATCTCCTCATTTGCCGGCAATATCCGTATTTCCTCGCGCAAACCGGCCTTGTCAACCCAAAGCACTTATTCGGCGATTTAGCTACATGATAACATCACGATTTCGGGAACGCCTTGACTTCAGTCAAAAACCGGAGGAATATTTTTCGCCACTTGGGCCTGGGCGTGCCAGGGTTGACCAAAGGACTTGCCGGTCAGAGATTGCTCTGCGGCCGACTTAAAGAATCGGCTATGACTAGGGCTATGCACCCCCTGCATGGCCTCATCAACTTCTTATCGTAATCTTCCGGAGATTTTCCCACGTTTTCTCGGAATACCAGATATCCAGAAACTCTTTTATCGAACCCTTTTCCCGTGGTGCGATCTGTTCGGAAACCGGCTCTCTCAGCAGGTCCTTTATGCTTGCAAAGGCAGCCGAATCCCTGCCTGCGTACTCCCGCGCAACTTCCAGGGCCCTGGCCGCGAGCAGCTCTTCCCGCACCGCTTCGTCGACCAGTCCGATTTGCAGTGCCTCCCGCGCCGAATACATCTGCCCGGAATAAAGCACCTCCTGGGCTTTTTTCGTGCCAATGCAATAAACCAGAATGGCCGCGCTCCCGGCGAATACCGATGAACCGAACCCGATCTCGTTGAGGGCGATTTTCGCTTTCCCATCGGCCATGAGCCTGTGGTCGCAGGCGATCGCCATCATGCATCCCCCGGCAACCGTGTGGCCGTTCAGTGCGGCTACCACCGGCTTAGGGAAACGGAACAGATATCGGTAAAAATCGGTGAATGCGTCCAGGTATCCTTCGAACTCACCTTTCGAATAGCTCAGGAATTCGGGAATATCGAACCCGAAAGAAAAAAACCTGCCGGTACCCGTCAGGATCACCGACCCGACGCTCTCATCGGTTTCCAGGCCCCAGAAAACATCGTGCAGTTCCGAAACCACGCTCCCGTTAAGAGCATTCACCTTCCCTCTCTCGATCCTGACTATCGCGATATCGTCACTTTTGCTCGAAACCACTAAGCTCATGCACACCTCCTCCTTCTGCCTCCGCACTGACAATCTCCAGCTCCGCCAGGCGGGGGAATCGGTTCCCCGGCATCCCCGCAAAATTGCGGCTCGTGGGGCAGTCCAATCTCTTCGACATTTCTTAGCAGGTTCCGAACAGGCTGAAATCGCCCATTTGGGGGAGGGATGCAAATTTTCCACGCGAAGTCGCAATCGCGGGACAATTGCCGGTGGGTTCAGTCTATGAGCTTCAGGCGGGCTGCAATGATCGCTGCTTCGGTGCGGTCGTTTGCTCCGAGCTTGTTGAAAATGTGGATAACGTGACTTTTTACAGTGTGGGGGCTGAGCGAAAGGACTTCGGCAATTTCGATGTTGCTGAGGCCGCCGGCGATAAGCCTCAGTACCTGGGATTCCCGTCCGGTCAGGGGCGCAAGGATTTTTTCTGCAGTTTGACCGGCTCCGGTCAGCGACAACTGCTCCAACCTCCTCTGAAGCGTTGCCATCCGCCCCTGCTGCTTTTCCGTCGCAAGCTTCCTGTCCGTTATATCGAAGCCGATAGTCGCAACGAATGAGACCCGGCCTGCTTCTTCGAAAATGGGAAATGCCCTTATCTCGCCCCAACGGGAGAGACCGTTGGGAAGCTTTTGAAGCCTTTTCCGCTCCACCATGCAAGGCTCTCCGGACTCCAAAACGTAGCGAACCGGGCATCTCTCTAAGCAGGGCTCTTTTCTATTCTGGTAGAACTCATGGCAAAACAGGCCTGCCCTTTGGCCTTCGTCCACAACCCTGTTGTGCCATACGATCCGATAGTTTCTGTCGATCACGTTGCAATGGAAATCGATCCCTTGAAAAATGGTGTCGAAAAAGATGTCCGACATGCCTGCCGAAGACGGCGAAAGCCTCTCATCCATAAAGCGCTTCACCATGATATCCCCGGTTTCGTGCAACCAAAGCGGGCGCTCTGCCCGTCCGCATTCCTTAGACCCGCTCTTTCAGAACAACCATCGCGTTCCGCATATCATAACATTTGGCAGTAGATTGCTTTTCGTGGGTTTTTAGCTAACAGCACGCGCTGCCTTTGGCAGAGTTTTTTTCGTTCACTTCGTACTGGTCGACGGAACAACAGCAGTCTCCTTTGATTCCCAGCATGCTATTTATCACTGCTGTTGCGCAGCCCACTCCGACACGGACGGAAACGGCCCCCGACGGGCAATTGAGGGCACATGCCCCACATTCGATGCACGAATCTCTGTCGGTGATCTGCGCTTTTTTGTGCGATATTTCAAATACCCCTCGGGGGCAAACGGTTGCGCACATGGCGCATCCGGAACACGCCTCCCTGTCCAGTTGCAGGGTTACTACGCCTTTGAGATAAACCGGCTTGCTCATAAATCCTCGATCAGACAAAAATGGAAGTTATCCAGAAAATAGCTCCAAGCGCCACCGCAGCGATTTGTGCCGGGACCGCCCACCTCATCTCCTTCTTAACACCTGAAAGAGAGGTAAAGGTGGAGCACCCGGTAAAATTCATGGCCAGGTAAGCTGAGACGCCGGGAATTATCAGCGTCCAGGCGGCGGTCTCGAGTGCGCCCGCCGCGGGCAGAGATCCGGTTGTGTTGCGCAGCGTTAGAAAAAGGAGCAGGCAGGCGATTCCCGGCCAAATGCCCTTTATCGAAAAAGCCCTTCCGGGAAGCCAGGGGAGAAGCGCGGGGGTTAACAGGCATCCGGCCGCAATTGCCATAATAAGCCCCAGGGCTGTAAAGCTTCCGAACCTGAGTATGTTCGAAAAAAAACCATCGTGGCCGCAAAACCCGCTCAGAAATATTACCGGCGGAAGCACCATTAGAAGGGTCTTGAAAGCGTGAATCATCTCGACCGGAACCAGCGACAACCGTTCGCCGGTTGTGAACGTCTTCGTTCGCATGCCTGGTCCGGCTTTCATGCCTGAGTCCATAAACGCGGGGAGGTCCGCGGCCCGAACCGGACCGTAGACAACTTTGAACCCGGAAAGTTTTTGTACCTCATGTGCAGAGATGCCGGGAGCGCCAAGCTGCGGGACAATAACCCTGCGGTGCTTGACTACCCTGGCCAGCCCGCTCGCTTCGACCATGCCGGCCAACTCTTCGGTCCCGAAAGTCCCCTTTCCCGCCGCGCACCAGACGTTTATTCCGTCGGTGTCCAGGACCAAGATCCAGGCGGTTCTGCCGGGCAGCGCCTCCCGCAGGCGATCGAAGCTCATCTTAAAATTGGCTGATACCAAAACCGGCGAATCCGCATCAGGTGTCCCCAATGCATAAAGCCCGGGGTCGACCCTGTAGTTCATGCGCCCGATGGCCCAGCGTACTTTATAGGTACCTGACCTATCCCGGAAATTAAGCTTTGATTCGACTATGGGCACCTTGCCGGCGGGGGTGTCGATGGAACCGGAAACAAACGGTTGATCAAGACTGGGAAGGCCCTGCCGGGCCTTTGCGGCCTTGGACGGTCAACATGGAGGCTTGCCGGCCTGAAGCGATATCGGCGCCGCGCAAACGTCGCTTGTTTTTTTCTGCAGCCCGGGCTCGGCCTCTTCACTGCAGCATGTCTTTTCTCTGAACTCGTTCAAGTCGCTTCCTTCGTAGTCTAAAGAGGCAATTCCTGTTCAGGTGTGACCCCTTTACAGCGTAGTAAAATTCAAGATATCTTATTCAGATAAAACATTCAATTCAAGGCGATCATGCGAGCGGGGCCGGACTTTATCGTTTTCTTAGCGATAGTTGTTGCTGGACTGTACGTAATAACCCTTTTGCGTGATACCAAAAACGCAGCCGTGGAAGGCGGCGCTACCATGGGGAGATGATTTATTTTTGGGACTTCGCCAGGACAGATTCGCCGTCTGGCAAGGACGCTTCGTCTTGCTGGCAGTCCGCCAATCTGCTAGGCTATGCTCACATGACGTTGAGTGATCGCTTCATGGAATCTGCGGATAAAGCAGAGGTGGGTAATGTGCCGAAAGTTCACAAATTTTGAAAAGATCAAATTGAGGCCGGGGATCATAAAATGATGCTTCTTAAGATTCTGATTCTTGCTATCGTTCAGGGAGCTGCTGAGCTTCTGCCAGTGTCGAGTTCCGCCCATGTTATCGTGGCTGAAAAACTAATGGGCCTTGACCCCGTCAGCCCCGAGATGACGCTTCTACTGGTAATGCTGCATACGGGTACAATGTTTGCCGTAATTGTTTATTTTTGGAAGGCGTGGAGAGTCAATTATTTTAGTTCGCGTGAGGTGTTCATAAGCTTTGCAAAGCTTGTTGCCGTAGCCACCGCATTTACAGGCGTAGTAGGCCTTCTACTGAAATCCTTGATCGAGAAGGTCGTCTTTCGAAACGTTCCTCATGCTGAGGTTGAGCTCCTTTTTGGCAACATGACCCTGATCGCAGTGTCGCTATTTGTCGTGGGCTTGTTCATCATTTATGCCGGCGTAAAAGGGAACCGCTCGAACAATAAATCGAGTCTAAGCTTCAAAGAGTCGTCATGGATCGGGGCCATACAGGGTCTTTGCCTTCCCTTCCGCGGCTTTTCCCGATCCGGCGCCACGATTTCAATGGGATTGACCCTTGGCATACGCAAAGTGCGAGTCGAAGAATTCAGTTTTGCCCTTGCCGTGGTGCTGACGCCAGTGGTTATCGCCCGAGAGGTGCTTCGCCTGCTGCACGCGCAATCGGCTTCGCTCTCTCAAACTTCCCCTCTTCTTACCCTCTTCTATCCCAGTTTCCTTGGAATGGTGTTCAGTTTTATTGCCGGCCTTCTGGCGCTCAGGTGGTTATCACGCTGGCTTGACCGTGGTTTGTGGCATGTCTTTGGTTATTACTGCCTGGCGGCATCGATCGCAGTTTTCTTACTGCACTCCATGATCGGGATCTAGAGCCGAGGCTTCATGGAGCTGGATTTGACCGTTTATGCGCCAGCCCCCTCCGCAGCGATAATGTAACGCCCAGGAGTGAAAATACTGCAAAAGAAAACAGCCCCACCTGCATACTGGAAATAAACGCGGGTATTGTCTCATTTGTTACCGGCTGTGTTCCCATGAGAAGGGAAAAAACCAGGGTGATGGTGGTCATGCTGGTCACCATGCCAAGTGTTCGCATGGTTCCAATCATGCCCGAAGCCATGCCGTATTCCCTCATCCCCACGCTCCCCATGATAGCGACGGTGTTCGGAGTGATGAAGACGCCAAAGCCCGCCCCGATCAGCACGAGATCCACCGCGATCAGGGGTAGAGACGCTATTTTGCCGATTGTCAAAGCTATCAGAACCAACCCGATGCTAATGGCGCCAATCCCGAAATTGGCCAATTTGACAGGGGCAATCCTATCGGTGATCCTCCCAACCATGGGCGAAACGGCCATTTGCGTAACGGGCTGGAGCAGCAGCATAAACCCTGCACTATGCGGAGACAGGCCCATGACATACTGCAGGTAGAGGCTCATAAAGAAGGTCAGTCCAAAAGTTGCAGCGTAGCTGACCATTGCCGCGAAACAGCTCAGGGTAAAAAATTTGTTTTTGGCAAGCATTGAGATGTCAATGAGCGGATTGGGAGTACGGGTTTCCCAAATGCCAAAGAAGAGGACGAACACGAACCCGACAGACATCATAACCAGGCCTGAACTCCCGACGCTGAGATGCGATGCGCCGAGCATGACCATCGCAACGCCGAAAGCATATATGAGGCTGCCTTGCCAGTCTATACTTTCACTGCGGGCAACTCGCAGCTCGCCGCGCATGCGATAGAAACACAGAAAACTTGCGGCTATCCCGAATGGAACAACCAACCAGAATACGTATCTCCACCCCAAATGGCTCGTTATAAATCCCCCCAGCACCGGACCCGAAGAAAGCCCCGAGTAGGTGAAAGCCGAAACTATCCCGATCTTTCGGCCACGCACTTCCGGAGGAAAAGCGGAAGCGACCAGCGCCATGCTGCCCGAAAGAAGCATAGACGCGCCTATTCCCTGGAAGAACCGCTGAATGAGAAGCATACCGATGCTTTGCACGAACCCGAGCGAGGTGGTCATCACGGTGAACAATACAAGGCCGATGAGAAACACTCTGACTCGGCCCACCAGATCGCCCAGGCGTCCAAAAGTCAGCATGGACATTGCCAGGGATAGTGTATAAAGCTGTTCCACCAATCCGAGTTGCCCGGCAGATGCCTTAAACTCCTTCCCTATCGATGGAAGTGCCACCCCCACTGCGGTGAGCATCAAAGGCACCATGAACTGAGCCACGCAGACAGTGAGAAGAACGGCTCTGGAGGAACTTATTTTCCGATCTGCCATTTCTTTCCTTTGAAGCGATAGACTTGTATCCTAAAATAATCAGGCCCATGGACACTCAGCACTATGCGGCGGCAAAGCCGGGCATATCCCTCTCTGGCCATTGGTGCTCAGAATCTGCGGCGCGCGGATAAGATGAATAAATGGTGGGAAAAATGCAAGTGGTTACGGTCCCATCTCCGCCGGAGCGGCTTTTTAAGAATGTTTAGTGAAATCGAACAGCATTGCGGGTCAGTATAAAGACCTCAACGTTGAGAGGATGATAGATGGTAAAGAAATCGCGTTTGCCGCTCTTCTACATGCTTCTGATCCTTATTTGCTTGTGCCCCTTGACTTCTTTTGGTGGATATCTGCCAGGGGGTTTTGTCTATGTAGAGGACACTGTTCCCGGCATACAGATAGAACTGCGGTATTTCTCGAACCACAATTTTGTCGGTGAGCGGATAGACGGATACATGGCCTCGCGATGCATCCTCACGCAGGAAGCAGCCGAGGCCCTGAAGGGCGTTCAGGAAGATTTGAACCAGTTCGGTCTCGGCCTAAAAATTTATGATGCATACCGGCCTCAGCGGGCAGTCGACCATTTCGTGAGGTGGGCTAAGGACCTGGGCGATGTTCGCATGAAAGGGGAATTCTACCCGGAGGTGGCGAAAGAAAAGCTCTTTAAGGACGGATACATAGTAGAAAAATCGGGGCACAGCCGAGGGAGCACCGTGGACCTAACGATCGTGTCGCTCGACCCAAAGGCGCAGGGTGTAGAGTTAGATATGGGGACCTGCTTTGATTACTTCGGGCCGCAGTCATGGCCGAACAACCCTGAAATCGAGGCCGGCCAGAGTGCAAATCGCATGCTCCTGCGGCAAGTCATGGAGAAGCACGGATTTAACCCATACCTGAAGGAATGGTGGCATTTCACTTTGAAAGGAGAACCCTACCCCGCAACCTACTTCGATTTCCCGATACGCTGAAATAGTACGCCACTTCTTGCCGGGATTACTGCGTTCATTCATTCTGGAAAATCGTTAAAGCACAATTTTCAGCAATCCGAGTGAAATCTTTGTCTGTCGTAAAGAGCTGCGCTTTGTGCTCAATAGCTATGGCTGCAATGAGACAATCAACCGTGGAGACTACGACTCCACTTCTGCGACATCGATTTGCTATTTGTGCTGCTTCGATATGGGCTCGCTTTGTGGCAAGAACGATTGGAAAACCTGCCATGGCCCTCCTGAGCTTCTCAAACTGAAGTTCTTCCCGGACTCCTGAGAGAAGCTCCTGCAGGACAATTCCCGGCAAGCCAATGCTCTCATCAGCGGCAATCAACCTTCGAAGCATCGTGGATGATGAAATCGGCCTGGCGGATCTCGGAAAAGGCATTATAGAGTCGCTCGGCTACACCGTGACTGCCATGACCAGCAGCCGCGAAGCCCTGGAAACCTTCCGATTGCAGCCGGATGCATTCGATCTCGTGATAACCGACATGGCCATGCCGGGCCTCACCGGTCACGAACTCGCTAAAGAACTCCCGGCAATCCGCCCGGATGTGCCGATCATCCTTTACACGGGATTCAGCGATCTCATCGATGAAAAGCAAGCCAAAGAGGCGGGAATTCGTGAATACATCATGAAGCCCTACAAGATCTTCAGTATGGCCTCAGCCATCAGCCGGGCGCTAGAGGCCTCTTGAGTTTCCGTCGAGCTTCTCAGCCCTGCCTGCCGCAATTTATTTCTTGCCTTATACGGGCCTGGAGGCCCTGTCTTAACGCCTGCTCCCGGCGATTGCACATCACTGCAGTTCATTTCACTTCCCAAAGGGCAATTGAAGATCCATTTCGAGCTCCCATCGAGACTTGAATCGATTACGTTGCCACTCCCGTGTCTTTGGATCACACTCTGACAAAGGTTGAAACCGCCAAACCGATATGGCAAAAAAGTATGCCGATCAATTCGGAGGATGAAGGCTTGATACCACTCGCTACCCACAGGGTTGCCAGCGCAACCCACGAGGTTGCAAGCCAGATGATCGAAATCTCATAGTAGGAGAGGTGGAAGTTATGTTTTCCGATCTGCATGAGGATCCCGCTCAGAATAAAAACGACGATGGTCACAAGCACAATGAACGGCTTGTTCAGGAACACCAACTTCAGGTATTCCTCGACTCCGTTGGCTCCATTCCATTGGATGCCCGAGAGAAGGGCGGAGATGGCCATAAAAAGGCATGCAACTGCATAAAAGAGGGCCACATCCATCAGTTTTCCCCTTTCTATGGTTCCTTTATTCGCAAACGTTTGCGTACATGTGGTTGGTGTTTTCATATGCCCGTCCAAACTGCTGATGCTGCAAGGTAAAGAAAAAGGATACCCTTTATCATTTGCCGCGTTCACCCCACGCGATTGCAGGAGTATTTGTATTTATCTGTCGCAATCATTCGTATCTCTGCACCTGCGTCGAAGGTCAGCAACAACCTCGCCTATGACATACCCACGTCTACCCACGACACCATTCAGAAATCTTTCTGTGCAGACCCCTCTTTCTGACAAAGCTTGCCTTTAGATGTCATGGATGTTTTCCATCGCGCTACCTCCAGATAGGGGGCAAGCCCACGCGGACACACGCGTTCGCACGCCTTGCACCCATTGCATAGCAACGCGCCATGTTCAATGGCGATCGACGGATCTCCTACCTTTGCTGCCGCCATAATGCCACGAGGTCCAGCGAAATCAGGCCCCGCTTTAAGTGCTGCAGGACAGACGCGGGCACACTGTTCGCATTCCATGCACAACAGTACTTGAGAATCTCCTCGCCTCACGAGGTCAATTACAAGAAATGCAATCGCGGCTACCTGTGCAACAATGCATGCGGCATTAAGTGCTTCCAACATGGCGTGTCTCCATGCTATTTGCCTGATAGTGATCCCGACATCGTTATGACTTTGACCGGGCACCACACAAAGCATTTCCCGCATCGCGGGCATTTTCCCTTGAAATACACAGGCCGGATCGCTCCATCTTCCCCTTTGTGCATCTCCAGCGCAAGGTCCCCCACTTTTATGACGCTGCGGCACCCATCGATGCAGCGCGTACATAAAGGGTAAAGGCATCGCTGAATCCCCGTCTGGCGGCCGTTTGCCCTTGCCTCCTTGAGCGCATTGAACATGTCCACTTCGCGGATGTAGCTGTCCATACGCTTCAGCAACTCGAAGCCGGCGACCTGATCACCGTTGCCAAACCGCACATCGATGTCGGAATTGTCGCCCTGATTGACCTCGATGGTCCCCTCCACCACCGGTTTAAGAACAGCCTGCATATGTCCCTGAGAGTCGTAGGCAAAGACCAGAACGTGAAAGTCATTCAACTCTTTGGGGACGCTGATATGAACTTGCTTATCGATAAACTCGAAACTGGCTTCCACGGGTGCGGTAAATTTCGGATAATTTCCCGGAAAATCTTCATGGAGGGTCTTTTGCACGAGAAATGCCGCGACGGTTAAACCTAAAATGATGAGTGAGACCTTTACTGCGGCGTTACTTAGCATGGGACACCTTCACTTCGGAGGCTTCTTGATCGCGAAGCTGATTTATTTCTCGAAGCAGTGGAAGTCCAAGCACACAGGAACGTTCGCACGCTCCACATCGGATACAGAATTGGGCGGCGTTGCGAGCTTGCACCTGGTAGGTGACAACCTCTGTATTCGGTGCAATGTGCAACTCATTCAGGGCGGCATGCGCCGTAACTTTCTTATTGGCCACCATGATCACCATGTTCGGATCGATGGCGTCCGCCTTCGACAGTCGCAGTCTCACGTTGGTCGCATAGATGTAGATACCCGCATCTCCAGCAAGGGCGGCGTCGACAAATCCTTGCGGATCGATTCCGAGTATGCAGGAACTGTTGCAAGCCTTGCACTTGTAGCAAAACAACACCCAAGGCTGACGCGCTGCCAGTGGATTTGCGATAAACGCAAGCAGATATAGCACCAGGACGCTGATTATTGCTGCGTTGATAATCACCAACGACCGCTTCATAACACCACCGTCAGTCCTCCGACCAACAGGCCTCCGATGACGCCTCCCACATGATGGGGCCTGTAGCCGAATAAAACGTTTGTTATAACTCCCGTTATTGCTCCGATCAGGAGCATTGTAACGGCAAATCCAGGGTCGAAGGCTGCCGGCTGGATGCCCTTTATCGGGACCAGCAACGCTGCCAGCGGAACGCCCAAAAATATTCCTAACGCCTGTGGGCGGCTCGACCAGGACCCATGAATTCGCAGGCGGCCTTCCCCGATGTTTCCAACTCCTCCCAGAGGTGACGGCCCGCACGAAGCCGCGCTCGAAAGCACAAACGATGCGAGAAGAACCGCCGGCGCGAGCGCGAACCCGGAAGCCTCGGCGACTCGACTGCCAAACATGAGCACGCCCGGGATCAGGCTTACTGAAATAATCCGGCCGCAAGGCATCGCCAGGAATAGTGGGAGAAATACTACCAGGATGCTGACGCCGATGTAGCCAAGCACGGTGTGCTCGGCAAGCAGGACAAGGACGGCTTGCAACACTTCGAAGCCGCCTGCCACCAGGAGAGCGCCGGCAACGACGTATCCGGCGACCAGTGCCGACAACGGATGCAGCATGATTCCACCCAGAAGATCACGAAACGAAAGCCGTGCGACGAACATGACGACGACGGTCATCAGCGTGAGAATTGTCTGTATGGGAATCGGCAGCCTTACCGCAACGACGACGATCAATACCGCAATAAACAAAATAAAGGACAAATATCCGGACTCGGGAACTTTGCTCAAAGGGTCCAACGGGGGTTCCTCGGCCCGCATGTTCAAGGTGCTTCCGTATTGCAGGCGAATCATGGCCATCGTCGCAATCGTGATTGCAAGGATCCCCATCTGATTCGGCTTGGAAAACGCTCCCATGGGGAATCGGCCCATACCTTCGCCAAGAAGACCCAGGCCGCCGATCAGCGAGGGCGCACACGACGCTCCCGCATTGACGAGGAACCCGAACACCACCATCGCCACCATGGTTTTGTCCTGGTGAAGCCTGGCGATTTCGAATCCAAGCATCATAGCCAGCGGCATAAGCGGAGCGGCTAGAATGCGGCCGCACGGCATCGCAAAAATAGTCGGGAAATTTACGAGCAACACTATTGCGAAGGGCAATCCCAATGGAGTGTGGGTCACACGTCCGACAAGAGAGGCTGCGGCCTGAAATCCTCCTGCAGCTTGAAGAGCGCCGGCAAATAGAAATCCTGCGACGGTGCTCGTTATCGGGTGAAGGCTTGTGGCGGTAAAAATCTGGGCCCAGAGAATACGCGGTCCCACAATCACTCGAAGCAGTATAATGACCAACGCTACCAGAACGAGAACGCTTTGCAATGTAAGGACGCGTTGAGGGATCCATCCGCGCAGGGCTGCAATGAGCACAAACAGGAACAACATCAACGAGATAGCGCCGAGCACAGTCATTATCCGACCCTGACAGGAGAAACTTGTTTTAGTGTTCTTGTGGGCTCATTGGCAGGCGAAAGACATTCCGCGCCCGTCGCCAAGGGGCGCGGGCCACATGGCGGAGGCGCATCGCCTTGGGCGTCAGTGCAGCCTGAGGAACTGCAATCGCTGCAGGGACCTCTCCCCCTGCCTCCCGTCGAATCATTGCGTGACGTTGCAATGACACTGTAGACGCCAAATCCGGCAAGCATCGCGGCAATCACGAAGTCAAGTCCCATCATATTTTTCCTCACCCACCCTATGCCAAGATATAAATGAGGACCGCGCTCAACACCCCGCCCACGAGTCCGCCCAGATCATACGGGCGGGCGTGGAGAGCAATGTTGAAAAGGACCCCGACCACCACGCCCGATCCAATAAACCACTTCCATTCGGATTTTTTGATTATTTGGCGCAACATTTCCATGCTCGTTTAATTTTCCTTGCCTGCTCTTGAGTTCACGGCTGCATCGGCATTCCCGTCCGCCGTTTTGCATGGTTGGTCCGCTAAAGCGTCAATTTCTGCCTGGCGGTTGAAGGCCATGGAGATCTCACCATATCCAAGAGCATCGTCAAGTCTAACCAGCAACCAGTTGGCGACAATCGATTTTCGAGCAATGAGCCAACCTGCAAGGCGGTGTATCGTCAGGTCTTTTTTGTTGTATGGACAAGCGCCCATGCACGCCATGCACTTTGGGTTGCTCTTGATAAAGGTCCAGCATTTATTGCCGTCAATCGGCCATTTCGACAATCCATCCGTGACGACAGGCGATCCGGATGGGATCGCCCGTACCGGGCAGGCACGTGCGCATTTGTTGCAAGTGCGGCAGAACTCCTGAATGCCCAGGTCCACCTGATTGTCCGCAATGAGCGGCAGGTCCGTGGTAACGGTCGGAAAGCTGCCGCGCGGGCCGAACTTAGGGCTTATCAGTACGCCGTTTTTCCCGACCTCGCCCAGTCCGGCTTCTACCGCTACCGGGATAACCTGGACCTCGCTCCAACGGCCGAAATGTGCTCTCGCGGGATAGCCGAAAGACCGAATCTCCCCTGCCAGTTCGACTGCGATTCTGCCGCCATCCTGGAAAAATTCCAGCGTTTGGCGCATTTCCTCGACGTCCGCGGGAGGTATCGCATGAGTGGACTGTATCTTCTTACCGGAAAGGACGGCGGCAAGCTCCTCGGGGATCGCCGAGTATTGCTTCTCCCAGGGAGTCGGCGCAATCGGGTTGGCTAAACGATAGTCCAACCCCTTTCCGATCACAATCGCATATTTGTGCCTCAGTTGAACCGGCTTGCCGTCGTTATCCTTTGTAAATACGAACCGGGGATCCAGTTCGGTAATGCCAACGACATCGGCTCCAAGTTCTCTAGCGTCTGCCTTTATCTTTTCAGTCAGGAGCGCGCGGTTGGTCACCTCGATGCGCTCAGGGGATACCGGACCGTCTCGCAGAATGCGATGAGACACCTTTCCGACGCACACATCGTAAATCGAAAAGGTCAGTACGTCCTTGCTCACTGCTTTTTCGAGCTTCTGCAGGACCTCGTTGCCCTGCTGCGTCGTGGCGTCGTATTCTACCTCTCCCGTGACGTTTTGCCGGATGTCCTTTCTACTGAGGCTGTAATCGGAGCGGATCAGTAAAGAGGCAATAAAAAGCGCAGTCAACACATTGAATGATATCAGTGTTCTGCGAATAGCCTGGTTCTCGAGTCTCCCACACCGCTTGAGAATGATTTCTGCGGGCAGAGCGAGAAAGGCAAGAACCGCGACAAAAGCAGCGGTTGCGCAAGCTCTCGTCTCGTGTTCTTCGAGGGCTGCCACCATCAGGAGAAAAGCCAGAGCGGCAATGCCAAGGATCAAGACCGCTGACCCAATCTCGTACCACCGCCACCGATTTGATGTCCCCGTCATGATTTGTCCTCGATTCCCGGACCCGCCGTACTTACGCCGCCCGAACGGGACCATACCCGGGGGCGAGCCATGGTCCCATTCAACGCGTCACACCTGTGCGCCTGGTTACTTCTTGGCGTTTGGCGTGGAGGTTAATTCCGTGGTCCCTTATCCGTTTTTGGACGAACGAAGGCCAAAATGGCTATACCCGGCAAACTCCAGATAACGAACAGTAAAAGAAATCGAAAGGCGGCATGTGACGAACCTATGGAAACGGAGTCAAAAAACGCCCAAAAACCGAATGTAAGGAGTCCCGCCGTCACCAGGAACAGTAACAGTTTGTACCAGCGGAATCTAAGATTTACTTTCACTACATTTTGCATCGTGTCCTCCTTTACTTCTCCGCCTGCCACATCTTCACCGCATCTTCATACGATATCAGGCCGTGCTCGTACTTGGATCGTGGTGGATAGACGTTGCTGTCCGCATGATTGGATCCTCCCGTAAACGCCTTGCCCGATTTAAACAAAGCGTCCGCTTCGGCCACGGTGATTGCCTTGCCCGGCAATTGCAAGTTGTGAGGAAGTTCCCCCGGAGGATAATCCCAATGAACATTGCGGCTGCGACCATTCGTATCGACCAGGTTCTTCGGGACTTGTCCCCATTCCACGCCCTTGTAGGTCAAACCGATTTTCCCCATCTGGGCGCCTATGCCCGTTGACCACTCTTCAGCCGTGGACCGGTCTTCCTCGGTGTAGATATAGTTGGCGATCTGATAAGGTAGGGGCATCTTGAACCCGGGCTCTTCCAGCACCCACCGGGCCGGCCTGTTTACGTTGTAGGGGCCTGCCGGGTCGGATACCTCGAACTCAAGCCAGTCTTCCAATCCGAGAGCATTTATGTTGCCGAAGAGGTAGGGTGCAATATAGGAATGCCGAATTATGTAATTGCCCACCTTGTGAAACGCTGTCAGTGGTTTGTTGTAAGCACATACTCTAAGACATTCATTACAGCAGTTTCCGGATATGTTGCCCGCCCGGAAGCGCGCGCACTTGTCTTTGTCGACCTGCCAGATCTTCACGCCGTTTTCGACGGTTGGTTCGCCCATCGGAATGGAAGCAACCGGGCAGGCCCTTGCGCAACGATCGCAGTGTTCGCACATGCGCGTGATGCCAAATCCCCTCTTCTTTTCAGGCAACAGGGGAAAGTCAGTCAAAACGACCGCCGATTTGAATCGCAAACCACCGGCTGCAGGGACCACGGCGTCGCTCAGACGCCCAAACTCGCCCGCACCGCCGTAGACCGAATATACTGTCTCGATTGTGTCGTAAATGAACGGCCCATAACCCGCGCGAGCTTCGTAACCCATGTCTCGCAGCATCTGCGCGAGACGAACAGCAACCCATCCACTCGTGCTGTATGCGGCCCCGCTTTTTGGCATCGACCACCATCCGTCGCCAGGGTCGTTATGTACGCGATCCCAGCTCTGATCGATAAAGATCTGAATGCCGTACTTCATGCCCTTCATTTCATCCAGGTTGGCCGGAGCACCGGCTGACATCAAATGGTGCGAATAGATCCACCGCGGGTCCACGGCAGCGACGGCGCACTCAACGCCGCCGAGCCACTTCGCTATCGCTTTCACCATCAGCGTATTTTCATAGGGCTCGTATGTCGCCTTCTGATGACCGACTGTGTTTGCAACGTCTCCTAGAAGAGCATCGCCCGTATTCCATCCAACCTTTTTATTCTGCCGGTGATCCCCTTCCCAGCCCTGGAGCGGATATTTCTGTGTGACTAGAGGTACTCCGCCTTTGGTCGATCCGGCTCGAAATGGTTCGAGCATCAGCGTTCCTCCAAAGAACGAACGCGCAGCTGGAAAGCCGGCAATAGCACCCGGCAACGTCGGGTCAAGTCCGGTTGTTTCGCTTGGGTCGTTGTAGATGATCCAACCGGCGCCTATCAGGTTCGGACCGAGCATCCCCGTAGCCGCGCGCGCCCACCCGTGTTCAAGTTCGCTGAACCGGTGGACTTCCCCGACGACGTACTCGGGCGCGTCCGGAATTGGAAACGGGAAAAAAAGTAAAATCGCAAATAAGGTCCAGAAGCCGGAGACCGCAAGCGAAGCTATAGTCGTAGCTTTCTCGCTGATCTCAAATTTCATACCCCACCAGGCCAGCGCCAGCGCTGCAAAAACAAAGAACCACAGCAACGCGTTCATACTCCAATTTGCGGCCACAAGCCATATAAGGGCCACAGCGGCAAGAGCGCACAGCCCCATGAGAACATATCTGTCATTAGACTTCATACTTACCTCCTCCACTCTTAACCACACGCAACATGAGGGCCGCACCGGCGGCTGCCCTCAACCCCCGCGAACTTACTTGCTAAAAGACCATAAGTTGCCTCCTTCACTTTAGGCCAAAAGCCATATGAAGGCCGCACCGGCGGCTGCCCTCACCCCCCGTCGAACTTATTTTCTAAAAGACTGTAGGTTGCCCCCTCCATGACCGTTCCATCATTAAAGGCCTCCAAATCTTCGGATATTGTGCTCCCGGATTGGTACCGGTGATGAACTCCATGGCTGCGGGCGGCATATCTAGGTACTCACTAAACTGAACAGGGCCTGCCACAAAAAGAAAAAACCGGCTGCGACAGCGGAAACACGCCCCACCATATGCAACCAATCCTGCCGAGGAAGATGCCCCAGAAGCCCAATGGGCAAAACGTACAAGCTGGTGGCGAAAAAAAACGACACAAAGAACACAAGGGCAAACATCACGTTTGCGGATCGCTCCATGACGTAACTAAGAGCCAGCAGAAAAGGGGGGCAGACCGATAGCCCCGTCAAAAAACCCAGGACGTAAGGGAAAGAGTGTGCCCCAACACTGCGTGTCACAAACCTGCAAAAGCCGACATGTTTAACGTTGGCGCCCAGGCCGTAGGCAATCAACAGCAGCGAGAGAATCAGCCATGCATAAATACCGATTCTGGATCCGGCGAAGCCGAGCCGACTGGCGATCAACCCGGTGATCACACCTGTGGCGGCATACGCTGCAAGTCTTCCCACCAGGAATCTTGCAAGGAAGAACCATCGTTGAGCGGCACTGGTCCCGCCGACATCGCTCACCGCAAACGGCAAAACTATTGGGAGGCAAGTGGCCATGCAGATCGGCCCGGTTGAAAGGCCCAGCAAAAAACCGGAGGCAATGGGCAACTGTTCAATCATGGCTTGTCTTCCACAGTCCCCGGCACAGTCTGGAACTGTTTGAAGATTCGGTCGCGAACCCCTTTATCGACACGGTTCCATGTCCATGCCGGCTCGAATACGATGCGCAACCGCGCCTCGTTTATCGCCGGATCGGCCATCAGTGTTTTCCGGATGTCATCTATGATCGACCTGCTGAAAGGGCAGTAGGGAGTAGTCAATGTCATCGTAACTTCTACAGCGCCCGGACTCAGAAGGTGAATGCCATACACCAGACCGAGGTCTACGATGTTGACTCCCAGTTCGGAATCGGGGACCTGTGCCAATAGAGCCCGAACATGATCCTCCGTGACGGGCGGCACGGCAGCTTGAGACGGCGACTTTCTCCAGTGATGCGACTTCTTGATTGAACTAGAATACGCCATCGCCGCTAACAGTGCGATGACTGCCGCAAGAATGATTGCAACAACCAGATATTGAACGATACGGCTAGTCTTATTCATGATCTCATTCCTCGAACGCGATCAATAGCCACCGCAAGCAGGCACTGGCTTACGTCTACCAAAAAGGAGGAAGACGCCGGCAAATTGATGAAAATCGTAATAGGTTATTGTGGTGAAAGGTTAGTGCAATTGCGGTACCAAAGAGCAACCCGGACGCCAGGGGGGCAGGTATCAAGAACTTATCGCGCGGTTTCAGGGATTAGTTGAATGTCATATATTGCACTTTGCAAGATGATATCTTGCACTTTGCAATACTCCGGTCTTATTTCTATACCCGGCGTTGGCCAGGCAAAGAGCCGGCTTGCTGCCGTTTGCGGGGCTAGTCTTCATTGGGTTGTGTGAACGGGGCTAGTCTTCATTAAACGAATCTGGATAAAGAAATCTGACGGATCGATCAAAGAGCGGACATATCAACCCCTCTTGCCTAAAGGGAGCCACCGGGAGCGTGTCGCAATAACGGCATCTTACGATAATTTCCCCCCTAAAGTGGGAGTCATTATGCGTTTTTGGTCCACTTCTGACATGCTGAGTCTTGTCCAAAGTCTTGTTGAAGCAAAAAAGTGGGAACTTAGGCGAGCCTAACGAATACTCCTACAGGCTCATAGAGTGAACCATATCAAGCTCCCCCCTTTTCAAAAGGGGGGCAGGGGGGATTTTAGGGCAACACACCGGTACAGCCGCTTTCTGGATGCAAATTAGACAAGCAGCCCATCCGGGTCTTGCGCTCTGGATCGTTTGGGAACATCGATATTGTAGCGCTTCAGCTTGCGCCAAAGTGTGGCAGGATCGATGCGCAGGTTGCGCGCTGCAATAGTGCGATTTCCTTTGGACTCCAAAAGCGCCTGCAATATCATGTTGCGTTCGTTTTGCCTGAGACTGAGGCTATCAGCGGAGTACTCCACGTTCTGAAAACGCTTTTCCGGAAGATCGCCAACCTGGATTTCGGCGGCGGTTGAGACTATTACAGCCCGCTCGATCGCGTGCTTGAGTTCGCGAACGTTTCCGGGCCACGGATAAAAGATCAGCCTGCTCATAGCATCGGGGCTGATGGAAACCGCTTTCTTCCTAAACGCGAAAGCCGCTCTTTTCAGGAATTCGTACGCAAGGAGGGGTATCGCCTCCCGTCGTTCCTGAAGAGCAGGCAGGTGAATTACGAAACCCGCAAGCCGGAAATACAGTTCCCGCCTGAATGTCCCAGCGTCAACCGCGGCCGGGAGGTCAACATTCGTGGCAGCAACGACTCGCGCATGAACCTTGATATCGGCCTCCCCTCCAACTCTGCGGATCTGCCGAAGTTCAAGCGCCCTCAATAACTTAGCCTGTACGCGAAGGGGCATATCGCCTACTTCATCCAGGAACAGAGTCCCATCACGGGCAAGTTCCAACAGGCCGACTTTATCACGAATGGCGCCGGTAAACGCACCGCGGACGTGGCCGAATAGCTCCGACTCCAGGAGGCTCTCAGTCAAAGCTGCGCAGTTCAACGAAACAAATGGAGCGTTTGTGCGCCCGCTATGGTGATGTATTAGATGGGCAAAGAATTCTTTCCCGGTGCCGCTTTCACCTCGGACCAGCACAGTCGTGGGAAGCGGCGCAACCTGCATGGCGGCACGAACTGCGGCCGACATAGCCCGGTCGCTCACAATAAACCGGTCTTCTCCAGAGAGAGTTATGGCACGCTCAACTCCATCTCTGGATTCATAGTCATCGACATTTCCAGGAGCGGACTTGTGCGGTTTAACGCGGGATTCTTTTTTTCGAAACGCCTGGAATTTCCGGTTCATTTCGTCCCGAATGTCACCGAAGATATCGCCAATCGGCAATCGCTCTGTTGCAGACGTTTGGCTAGTTTGACGCGGTGGTTGGGCGCCGGCAGTCTCTCTGGCGATTATGTGACAACAGGAATCGCCTCTTGCCACGCACGTTTCTTCTTCAAAATAAAGAAGCTTGCCACGAACAGCAGAATGATAGCCACTTGCAAATCCGGTTACGTTCCAGCAAACCGGGACCTGGCTTTTACCGAAAAGGAGCATATGCTGTTCGGCATCCGGCGACCTGTGAATTATCCCTTCTTCGTGGAAAGATAGCCCGTCAGGGTCGCTAATCTTAACCACCACTGTTACCTTGCCTAAGCCCTCAAGGCCGAAGATAATTGGACCGGAAGGAACTGCAACCTTGGCTCCATAGCGCTCTGCCATGATCAAACCTTGCAGATAGCCTTGAGCATATGCCATTCGCTGAGTGATGTGACGTGCGGCTTCCATGCCGTAGTTCAGGATCAGATCTTTGCGAAGTATTCCGAGCGCGCTGACGCTCTGAATTATGACCCTCTCATTCTTGAGCCATATTGAACCATCGTCGGGACGGAAATCCAGCAGTTCAACAAGATGAATTGCCTCGAATTCCATTCGTCGCCTTCCATCCACATGAATCGAATTGCAAAGCTCGATAAAACTGATTCCCGCCGGGTAAGCCCTAGCTTGTATTGTCGAGTTTGTACTTATATCAGGGGGACCATGGTCCGTCAAGGCGAGGTAAAACGGATCAAAGTGATACCGCACCAGGACTGCAGGCTGGATCATTGAGCCTTTCTCAGCTCGGGATGCTGATGGAAGGCTGCATCTTGCACACCGCAATACTTTTCGTCACGTTTCGGTTATGCCGAGCCTTTGTGAACCAAAGAGCCTGCTTGTCGCCTTCGGCACGGGCTACTTAATTAGTTTGTGTGAGTCAGGATAGAAAAATCTGCCGGGTCGAAGAGCAGACGTCAAATTGGGGGCGGGGCTACAACCATAGCCTCGATCATAGGAATCGCGCTCCATCAACGAACAAACGGTAGTAATTCAGTCTGGGGTTGGCTATTCTCTCGAAAGCGACCCATCCACGATCTGCGATCTGGATTGTTTGGGAATATCGATGTTGTAGCGCTTCAGTTTACGCCAAAGTGTGGCTGGATCGATATTCAAGTTGCGAGCCGCGATAGAGCGGTTTCCTTTGGACTCCAGCAGCGCCTGCAATATCAGGTTGCGTTCGTTCTGCCTGAGATTAAGATTGTCAGCGGAATATTCTACATCCTGAAAACTCTTCTCCGGAAGAGCCTCAACCTGGATTTCAGCACCCCTTGAGACGATTACAGCCCGCTCAATCGCGTGCTTGAGTTCGCGAACATTTCCCGGCCACGAGCAATGTATCAATCTGCTCATCGCATCCGGGCTGATCGAAACTACTTTCTTCCCGAATGCGGATGCCGCTCTCTTCAGGAATTCGTACGCAAGGATGGGTATCGCCTCCCGCCGCTCATGGAGAGCAGGCAGGTGGATTTCGAAACCAGCAAGCCTGAAATACAGGTCCCGCCTAAATGTCCCAGCGTCAATCGCGGCTGGGAGATCAACGTTGGTGGCAGCAACGACTCGCGCATGAACCTTGATATCGGCCTCCCCGCCAACTTTGCGGACCTGCCGAAGTTCAAGCGCCCTCAACAACTTAGCCTGTACGGCGAGGGGCATATCGCCCACTTCATCCAGGAACAGAGTCCCATCACGGGCAAGTTCTAAGAGGCCGACTTTGTCACGAATGGCACCGGTAAACGCTCCTCGCACATGTCCGAATAGCTCCGACTCAAGGAGGCTTTCGGTCAGAGCTGCGCAGTTCAATGAGACAAATGGAGCGTTTGTGTGCCCGCTATGGTGATGTATTAGATGGGCAAAGAATTCTTTCCCAGTGCCGCTTTCACCCCGGATTAGCACTGTCGTGGGAAGCGGCGCAACCTGCATAGCGGCATGAACCGCAGCCGACATAGCCGGATCGCTCACAATAAACGGGTTTTCTCCAGGGAGAGCTATGGCACGCTCAACTCCATCCCTGGATTCATAGTCATCGTCGTTTCCTGGGCCGGACTCGTGTATTTTAACGTGGGATTTTTTCTTTCGAAAAGCCTGGAACTTCCGGTTCATTTCGTCCCGAATATCACCGAAGATATCGCCAATCGGCAATGGGTCAGTTGCAGGCGTCTGACTGGGTTGATGGCAACCGGTAATCTCTCTACCTATCACGTGACAACAGGAATCACCTCTTGCCACGCATGTTTCCTCATCAAAATAGACAAGTTGGCCACGAACAGCAGATTGATAGCCGCTGGCAAATCCGGTTACATTCCAGCAAACCGGGACCTTGCTTTTACCGAAATGGAGCATATGCTGCTCGGCCTCCGGCGATTTGTGAATTATCGCTTCCTCGTGGAAAGATGGTCCGTCAGGGTCGTTAATCTTAACCACTAGTGTGGGCTTTCCCAAGCCTTCAAGGCCGAAGACAATAGGACCGGAAGGAACTGCAACCTTGGCTCCATAGCGCTCTGCCAGCATCAAACCTTGCAGATAGCCTTGCGCATATCCCATTCGGAGAATAAAGCGACGTGCGGCCTCGATGCCGTAGTTCCGGATCAGATCTTTGCGAAGCATTCCAAGCGCGCTGACGCTCTGGATTATGACCCTCTCATCCGCAAGCCATATTGAACCCCTTGCGGGGGGGAAATCCAGCAGTTCAACAAGATGAATTGCCTCGAATTCCATTCGTTCCCTTCCATCCACTATGTATCGAATCGCAAAGCACAATAAAACGCGAAATCCTAATTCTCGCAGTATGAGCCTTAGCTTGTCTTGAAGAGTTTAAACTTATATCAAGGGGGCCAAGGTCCGTCAAGGCGAGGTAATGCCAGTGTGGCGTCCCATGAATTACACGTTGCGACAATAATACTTGCGCATACTTAAGTAAGTCGCCCCGGCGAAAGCCCTTAGCCGCCAAGATAAGGGGTGAAAGCAAGATTAGAGTGGGACAAAATCGAGATCGTCGTGCGGCAGGCTGAGAGGTAAAAATTGGTCCGGAGGACCTGGCTTAAATTTTAGTTTTGTCTACCGAAGAAGATCCCAGATCCTCACCCGGAAAACGGAACTGTCGATAGTTTCGTAAAAGATAATAGGTATTATCTATTTGCAACATAGAAAAACTAAATATATACTCAGACTTCAACCTAAACCAGGAGACCCTGATATGTCGACTTCTTATGATGCAATGTGGGAAAAACTCAATCTGGACCTGGAAGCCCATGCGGGACTGCTCCAGGTGCTCGGTAAGTTCTACGGGGACATCTACATGAGCCAGCAGGGGCGGCTGCGGGGCATGGAGTATCTCGACTTCGTCCTCACCGAGGTTCACGGGCTAAGAATAAAGGAGCTTCAAGATGCAAAGGCGGCGGGCAAGAAGATCGTAGGGACATTCTGCGTCTTTGTACCCGAAGAAATAGTGCTCGCGGCCGGGGGCGTTCAAGTCGGCCTGTGCGCTGGGGCTGAAGTCGGAACGGGAGAAGCCGAAAAAGTCCTTCCACGCAATACATGCGCGTTGATCAAATCGTTTGTAGGCTTCAAACTGGGAAGGCTTTGCCCGTTTATTGAATCATGCGACCTTATCGTGGGAGAAACCACCTGCGACGGCAAGAAAAAGGCCTACGAAATATTTTCGGACTATTCCCCGGTCCATGTCATGGAAATACCCCAGATGAAAAACGCCGCTGACCGGGTACTGTGGCGAAGTGAAATCCTGCGCTTCAAGGACAAGGTTGAGGAAACGACGGGGAACAAAATCACGGCGGAGAGCCTCAAAGAAGCCACTCATCTTTTGAACAGCCGCCGCCTCGCCCTCCAACGGCTAAACCGGCTGCGCGAAGCTGTCCCCACACCGATTTCAGGCAGAGACGCACTCCTTATCAACCAGATATCTTTCTATGATGACCCCGTCCGGTTCACCTCCAAAATACAAGATTTGTGCGACGAATTGGAGGAGCGGGTAAAAAGCGGTCAGGGTATCGCCCCCGAAGGGACCTCCAGGTTGATGCTCTCCGGATGCCCCATGGCCGTTCCCAATTGGAAGCTGCCCTATATTATAGAGTCGTCCGGGGCGGTCGTCGTTGGTGAAGAATCCTGCATAGGGACTCGAAACACCCGCGACCTGGTCGATGAAAGCCCCCAGACGATGGACGGCATGATCGACGCCATCCTGGACCGGTATATGAAAATCGACTGCGCCTGTTTTACTCCCAACACGGAGCGGCTGGATAACATCGTCAAAATGGCGCAGGACCTTAAGGTAAAGGGTGTGATCCATTACGGGCTCTCATTTTGCCAGCCCTATGCCATTGAAGCCTACAAGGTTGAAAAGGCGCTCACCAAGGCCGGTATTCCAATGCTTTCAATCGAGACAGACTATAGCATGGAAGATGTCGAACAGCTAAAGACCCGCGTCGAAGCTTTCGTTGAAATGACGCGTTGATGCAATTTGGAACCGTTCATTGTTCATAATTTTATGCACCACGAAGGAGTAGCGTAGCGGGGTGATATTGACAGCCCGCCCGCAAGACCGGGGCCGTGCCTCCTGACCTCTTGCGTTTCGCGCCCGGATAACAGGTTATCCGGGCCGCCCGGCAATCTCAATGCTCTGCTGGCTGGTTTCATCTCTGATCCGGGATTCGGGGCAGGCTCCGTACTCTTCGTGGTGAACGCTTACTGGAATTTTGATGGAATCTCTTTTAGAAGACCAAACCGTTGCCGGCATTGACATCGGTTCACGCTCCATAGAACTGGTAGTGCTGAACTCGGATGGCTCTTTTGACCAGATTAAGACTCAGACCACCTTCGATCCTCTTGGGCAATGCCGGAAGCTGATGGAAGGGATCAATGGATGTCGAGTAATAGCGACTGGATACGGTCGAAAGCTCTTCTCGGAAACCTTCGGCCGGGTGAATGTCTCCACAATCACGGAAATCCAGGCGTACGCACTCGGCGCAAGATTTCTATATCCGGAAGCCAAAACGGTCCTGGACATCGGAGGGCAGGATACGAAGGTTATCTCGCTTTCTGATGCGGGCAAAGTTTTCAAATTCGAAATGAACGACCGGTGCGCGGCTGGAACGGGTAAGTTCCTGGAGTTCATGGCCACTGCTCTCCAGATCCCGCTGGAATCCTTCGGAGATTATGCCCTCAGGTCTGACCGCCGGATACAGATAAGCAGCATGTGCACCGTTTTTGCCGAAAGCGAGGCTACCTCCCTGATGGCCAGGGGAGAACGCCCGGAAAACATCGCTATGGGATTGCACATGGCTATTGCTCAGCGCACGGCAGCTATGCTCAGGCGCGTCGGTGTAACCGCTCCGCTGGTGTTTGCGGGCGGCGTAGCCCACAATCCCTGTGTCATACGATTGCTCGAAGAAGAACTGAGGCAGCCTATAATCGTACCCGAGAACCCGGACATGGTCGGCGCCCTCGGAGCTGCGCTCTACGGTAGAAATATGGCCGCTTAGAAGATTTGATTCTTAGGGCTTGGAGGATTGCTTGAAACCGGCTTGTTTTAAAGATTTTGAAGATACGGGTGAACGTTTTCTGCTCGACATTTCCGAATTGGAAGATACGAAGAAAAAAGTGGCAGGCATTTACTGCCTCTTTGCACCGGTTGAGCTTGTGCGGGCCGCCGGGGCAATACCGGTCAGTCTATGCGGGAAAAAAGAAAAACCGATCGCCGACGCCGAACGAACGCTTCCCCCGAATCTGTGCCCGCTCATTAAATCTAGCTATGGCTATGCCGTTACCGATACATGCCCGTTTTTTTCGGCAACCGATTTTTTGATTGGAGAGACCACCTGCGACGGCAAGAAGAAGATGTATGAGTTCCTCGGACTGATTAAGCCTCTCCACCTCATGCACCTGCCATATTTGGCAATGGAGCCGCATGCTCTTCAGTTCTGGCACGAGGAAATCCTGAGGCTTGGGAGGTTCCTCGAAGAGTCCACCGGTCAGAAGATAGATAGAGACCATCTCCGGTTTGAGATCAGGATGCACAACAGGATACGTAAACTTGTCCGGAGAATCTCCCGTTTCCAGGCCGCTGAGCGCGTTCCTCTTTCCGGGCTGGATATGATAACCGTGATGGAGACAAAGAGCTTTTTCGTCTACCCCGAAAAGTATCTTGACCTGCTCCAGGAATTCATAGCAGAGATGGAAGCCATCGCCGCCACGGGCTTTTCACCTTTCGAGCCCGATGCCCCCAGGATTCTTCTCACAGGCTGTCCCATCGGAAAGGGTTCCGAAAAGGTGCTTCGTATGATCGAGGAGTGCGGGGGTGTTGTAGTGTGCATGGAGAATTGCACCGGCGTGAAAGGCCTGGATCTGCTGGTGGACGAAGAGGAAAAAGACCCGTTTCTGGCGCTCGCCCGGCGCTACCTGCAAATCCCCTGCTCATGCATGACCCCAAACGCCGGACGCCAGGTTCTGCTCAACCGGCTGATCGGCGAATTTAGTGTGGACGCCGTCGTCGACCTCACTTTTCAATGCTGCCATACTTATAATATTGAGTCCCATGTGATTGGCAATTCTGTTGAAAAAGGCTTCGGTTTGCCGTTTCTCCACGTGGAAACGGATTATTCCCAATCGGATGTGGAGCAGTTGCGAACGAGAATAGAAGCATTTCTCGAAATGGCAAGATGGCGGTCATCGGCCCGCGCTACGATACAAAGACCCGGCATTCAGGCCCGATCATGAAGCAACTGAGTTCTCAACAACACCCTGCACTACTGACGTGCAGTTTCTTGAAATTCTGTAAAGGTTATTATCCAAGTTGTTGTTTTCTCCGCGTCGCCGCGTCTCCGCGTGATATCGGTTTTCGCCCTTTGGTTGCGGCCCGAGGCTGCGCTGTGTTCAGTACGGCATCTGGACCCCGATTTCCATGACTTTCGAGGGCGGTATGTTCAGGTAGGACGATCCGCCGAGCGCATTGCGAAACATGAAAGCAAACAGGAACCTGCGCCACCTGGGCATGGTCCTCTTGCGCTCGCGCACCAGGCTTATCCGGCCAAGGTAATACGTCACCTCGTTAAGATTGATGTCCAGCCCCTTGGCCTTGGCCAGGGACATTATCTGCGGTATGTCGGGCGATTCCATGAACCCGTAGCGGGCGCTGACCTTGCAGACGCCGTGACCCAGATTCTCGATTTCTATCCGCTCTGATTCCGCCACCTCGGGGGCGTCGGTGGTGAGCACCGAAAGGATTACCAGTTTCTCATACAGGGCCCTCGTCTGGTTGACATAGTGCAGGAGCATGGGCGGCACTTCCCGTTGGAAAGCAGAGAGGAACACGCCGACGCCCGGCAGCCGTACCAGGTTCCCTTTGGCAACCTTTTCCATGAATTTTTCTTTTGGAATGGTGCTGGTCATAACCATTATCGCCAGCCTCTTCCAGCCGTCCCACCAGGCGACCATGATAACCATGATCAGCAAAGCGCTGCCCAGGGGGAACCAGCCGCCGGTGGTAAATTTCTGCAGGCATGAACTGAAGTACGTGAGGTCCATAATCATGAAAAACAAGCAGAGCGCCAGTGCCCTGATGACGCTCCATCCCCAGATCCACCTGCAAATAAAGTAGAACACCACCGAAGTGATGAGCATGGTCCCGGTAACCGCTATGCCGTAGGCGTCGGCGAGGTTGTCGGACGCCTTGAAGTAGAGCGTTATCGCAATGGCGGCCACCAGCATGAGAAAGTTTACATCGGGGAGATAGACTTGCCCTTCGGCCATTCCCGACGTGTGCAAGACCCTCATGCGCGGGAGGAAGCCGAGTTGAATGGCCTGCCGGGTCAGCGAGAAGACCCCTGATATGATGGCCTGCGAGGCTATTATCGTGGCAATCGTGGCGAGCACTACCATCGGGTAGAGCAGAGCGTGTGGAACGAGGCAGAAAAACGACTCCCCTGCATTTGCCGGGTCGTGCAGGATAACGGCCCCCTGGCCGAAATAGTTGAGAAGAAGCGCCGGGAGGGCCACAAGATACCAGGAGATTCGGATAGCCTTGGCCCCGAAGTGCCCCATATCGGCGTAGAGGGCCTCGCACCCGGTCACGCACAGCACCACCGCGCCCAGCAAAAAGAACCCGTGTATTCCGTTGTTTAAGAAGAACCGGACCCCGTAGGCCGGGTTTACCGCGGCCAGTATGTCGGGCCTTCGCCAGATTGCCGCTGCTCCAAGCGCGGCGATGACCGCGAACCACAGGATCATCACCGGTCCGAAGAGCTTGCCGATCTTTCCCGTGCCCTGGCTTTGGGCCCAGAAGAGCAGGAACAGTATGCAGCAGGTCATGGGGACAATCAGCGGCTTGGCGCGCGCCGTGGCCACTTCGAGCCCCTCCAGCGCGGATAGCACCGAAATGACCGGGGTTATAAGACCATCCCCGTAGAGCAGTGCGGAACCGAAGAGCCCGGCCAGGATCAGTCCCCTGCCCAGTCTGGCGCCCCTTTTCTTGTGGAGAAGGGCCAGCATGGCAAAAACGCCGCCCTCTCCGCTATCCTCGGCCTGGAGAATAAACAGCGCATACTTGATGCTGACTACCAGCATGAGCGACCAAAAAATCAATGACACCAGGCCCAGAACGTTTTCCGGCGAGGGAGTAACCGATGTTTGGCCGAGGAAGCAAACTTTAAGGGTATACAGGGGGCTGGTGCCGATATCGCCGAAAACGACCCCAAGCGCCGCGGCGACCAGAACACCGGCCTTTTCTTTAGCGTGACTCATGAAAAATCATTTCCTCATTCGGGCTGCGGGGAACCTTCCCACCATACCTGGGAAAACTCCAGGCGCGTTGCCTCGACAAGGTTGTCGATAGCCTGCTGGCCCTCCGGCGTGGTTTGAAAACCGCCGAACTGAAGGGTATGCATTATCAGACTCACCGCATCATCCACAGTGATCGACTTGAGGTGAAGCACCATGTCGTAGTAGGTCGCATCCCAGGTATCGGCTCCGTAAAGGGAAAGCGCCCATTTTCGCCGCTCTTCGTCATCCCTCATGATGATCTCCCGTGCCTTTGCCTCGGCGATGCCCTCCCGCTCGACCTCGTCCGCGACGCGGGTATCGAGGTCGCCCACTATCCGCACCTTGAGCACGTGAGGTATTTCCTGGAGGAAAAAGTTCCCGAAGAGCCCGTGGTAGACCACATTGTCTTTTTGCACGTGCTTGAGGAGGGCGGCGCGGATGTAGGCCACGTATTTCTTCTTGTCGCTGGTAAAACGCGCCAGAATCTTTGGGGCATCTTCGATCGCCCTGACCAGCTTGATTTCCGGGATGTTGAATTCCTTTGAAGCCGTCAAGAGTATTTCGCGGGAAATACAAGCATAGCCCAGCTTTGCCGCCAGTTTTTCCGCTACTTCCCGGCCGCGGTGGTACGAGCCTCTCGAAATGGTGATTATCGCCATCTCCCGTCCTTTCCTGATTCTTTGATGAAAAGCTCCCTTTCAGCTTACTTTAGCATGGAAAGTCCAAGCGAGACATAATGATTCTCATGGTTCGGATAACGCCCCCCGGTTTTCACCCGAGTTTCTCCTCGACCCTGGAGTATTCCGAATTAATGAGTATATCGGCATGAAATGGCTAAGCAGATAGTGATTTTCACTAAGAGCATTCGACTTGCTCCGGTTGCCCCTTCTTCATCTGCATCCTGAGGCTGGGAATCCTTCCGCTCAAACGATGATGTGCATCTCTAAAGAGATGCGCGGATACAAGCGGCTCAAACAATATATAGAGAGATATATTGAGTCTTGCACACTACTCTTCGGCCACATTCTCTAGATAGTCCGGAGGTTTGTGGCCCGCGCCACGAAGTTTGCCGCTTCAGTTACGAAGCGAATTCTGTCACCGTCAAGTAGAGTTTTCTTCCCCGCTGATTAAAGAAATCTTTCAACAGGCTTCCAATTAACAGGATAAGATGCTTTGTCGGAAATCCCAGCAACCATTATCTTTTCTTAGGGAACTTCATTAGCGCTTCCTGTGGCTTTGTGTCGTTGTCGTAGACAGCACTTTGCCGCAGGACCTCTGATAAAGTTCACCAATTATTTTATCTGCGATATTTTCAACTGACTTTTTGGAGAAGCTCTCAAATAAGGAGGAGTAGAATGATTAAGTCGCTTTGTGCGAGACTTCCGCACGTTTTTACATTACTGGTTTTGGCAGCATTCCCCCCGGCCTACGCCATTTCAGCCGTCACAATATCGGTGAACAATGAGACGCTTCTGAGCTACCCCGCCGGGATGGATACGCTGGCGGGTGAGCACACCACGATCATCCCGATCGGCGACTCGAAGAATCCGGGCAGTTACCGTTTTTTTGTCGCCAGCGATACGGCTGCCTCGGGAGACGGCCGCACGGGCGCGGTGGTGCTGGAAACCAAAGACCTTGTGAATTTTGACTTTGCCAAAGGTTTTGGAGACTCATCGGAAGGGGGCCTTGTACTGTGGGCGCCGGTCGCCTTCTCAGACTGCAGTTTCACGGGTGACTCCGTTTTCGACCAGAACTACGCAGCCCCCGGCTCCGTCCTCTACGACCCGACAAGAGGGCCGGGCCACATGCTCATGCTATATGAAGCCGAGCAGCATTGCAATGGAACCACCTTCAACCATGACTTCTACGCATCGATCGGATTTGCGAGATCGCGAGATAATGGACACACATGGCCGCAGCCGGGCCATTACGGGATGCGGCGCTACCCCGTCCTCCAGGTCCCTGGAACGCTACCCCCGGCGCCCCCGCCCAGTGGGTCGTGGCCCAACATGGGAGACGCCCTGCCGAGCGGCTTCATCGACAAGGTCCCGGTTGCTTGCAAATTTGGTTTCCCATGTCTTCCGGACTATTTTTTATACGCACTTTACACCGACACCGGGACCCAGACCACGCAACCGGATGGATACCTGCGCGTGGCCCGGGCGCAACTGGGTGAAAAGGACCCGCTCTTGTTCTACAAATGGAATAACGGGAGCTGGAGTGGCGCAGGCATAGGTGGTCCGGACAGCAAGGTGACGTCCGTCAAGGGTTGCGGCGACACCGCAGCCCAGATAATGTCGCAGATAACGTATAATGAGGAGCTTAAAGCCTACCTGCTTACGTTCGTTTGCGTCAATGTGAACAACGGCGTGCAAACGCAGGGAGGCTGGTATTTCTCCACCGCCACCAGTCTCGAAACACAAGACTGGACCGACCCGCAACTCATCCAGGGCACGCAGGGCGGCATCACCGACTATTTTCCTCCAACTGGTGCTGCCTGCGGGCATGGTTTGTCGTTCGACGGGTGGTATCCCTCGTTCATGTCGCCGCGCTTTGAAGCCGGGCACACCGGGAAGTATGGAAAGGTATTCTACATGTACGGCTGCGATGGTTCCCTGGGGAGGCAGTTCATGTCGCGGGATTTCGAGATCACCGTCTCGCCGTGATCGGATTGCGAGACGTTCCATGGCCGGCGATTGTTCTGAAATTTGCTCTTGCGTCAGGATGTACGCGCCTTAAATTCGTAGCTGCCCGGCCGCACCTGGAACGAAAACCGCCCCGGCCTCAACACGTCCGCAATATGGAACAGGAGATGGATAATCATGAAAAGACCCGTAGGATGGGTGGAGCGAAGCGCAACCCATCAAGTCTTTTCGAGACATTCTAGACAGGAGATGGATAATCATGAAAAGGCTTAACAGAAAGAGTGTAATAGTAGCAGTACTAGCTCTGATTATGATCTTTGGAGTAAATTCATTTACAGCACCACGAAGCTTTTCAGCCGGTGAAGAAGGGATAAAGGAAGCTGCCGGCTTCGATGTAAATACATCCATGATGGAGAATCTGGTCAGACTCAAAGGCAAGAGCGTAACACTCACTTTATCATCAGGCCAGACAATTACCGGCATAGTGAGTGAAGTTAAAGGCAACCTCCTGCACATTGCTAAATTAAGCCAGAAAGAGTTTTATGACGCTCTGGTCGCTATTGACCATATCGCTGCCGTTGAAACGAAAGTCAGATAGAAAAAAAGTTATCCGGACAAAACACGGCGGCTCAAAACTTATTCTTCAACCATTTTACCGCTGGTTGCGAAGAATTTCTGCTTATCGCTTTTGTGCGGATGCCCCGAAAACTCATAGATGTTCCAGGGCTGGAGTTCTTCCAGAGGCAATCCAGCCCGCTGCAGCACGTCTTTGGCGGGCAGGAAAACCGCGTTCTCCTCATCCATCACACGCACAAGCACAAGCGTGTAGTCCGGGTGAAACTCGGTTTTCACAATACGGCCTCCAATCTCACCTGAAACATCCATATCGGCATCCTTGGGGGCGTAAGTCAGGTGGCAGTCGTGCAGGGTGGGCACAGCTCTTCCGTGCCCACCGTTGTTATAATTCATCTACGCTCATTGGTGGGCACGATAAGCCGGGCTGTTGCTCAAAGCATGCACACCAGAAAACACCCTGGCGGTGAGAAAAACTCTCATTTCGTCATTCCGGCAGGGCTTTTGAGCCAGAATGACGAAATGACGGTCATGGAAATCTCCCGGCAAGTCAAAAATTATCGCGTATGGCGCTCATGGTCAGAAAGTCGTGTAGACGTGGGTGGGCGCGGCTTTATCGTGCCCACCGTTTTTTTTTCATTCTCCAAATTGATGCCCGGAGGCTTCAACGATTTCACCGCCCCAGTGCTCATAATAAACACCCAACTTGACATATCGATGAAAAGCCCGAAGGTGGGCGCGGCTTTATCGTGCCCACCGTTTTTTTTCATTCTCCAAATTGATGTCCGCAGGATTCAACGATTCCACCGCCCCGGTGCTCATAATGAATACCCAATTCGACATAACGATGAAAAACCCCGTAGGGTGGGCACCGCATTATCGTGCCCACCGTTTTTCATTCTCCAAATTGATGTCCGCAGGATTCAACGATTCCACCACCCCATTGCTCATAATAAACACCCAACTTGACATATCGATGAAAGGTAGAGTGTGGCCAATCGCGGACCCTCTCAACCAGCCCGTGTTTTACCGGATTGTAATGTATGTAATCCATATACGCTTGGTACTGCTCCTCGGTGCGTATCTGGTGCTCCCAGAATCGTCTCTGCCAGATGGTAGACTCTCTGTGCTTGAGCTTTGAATCATTTACCCATTCTTCAACATGGAATAAGGACCTCGTTCGCATTGAAAAGCCTGATTTAATGAGACTCCAGCGCACGGAGAAATCCGAGCTATCTTTAGGCAACGTCCAGATGCAGTGTAGGTGTTCCGGCAGCAGAACCCATGCATCGATTGTAAATGGGTGCCGCTGCCGAACCTCCTGAACCACATCGTGTAAAATCTGCCTGCTCTCGGACTTATCAAATATCAGTCTGCGGCGGTAAGTCACCACCGTAAAGAAAAATGTTCCCCCTGATAGCTTGGCACGGCGGTAATTTGCCATGTCCACTTCTCTCTTATTGTGGGAATAATCCTACTTCCTGGCACCACTCGCATCTGAAAAGCAAGGGCGGTGGGCACGATAAAGCCGTGCCCACCCTACCGGACTTAAAGGTCGGAGTCAAACAGCCTCTGCCTTTACCGCCTCCAAACCCCGATGTGCACGTCGGCAGGACGAACCGAATTTTTTGACAGGATTAACAGGCAAAATGGAAAACCCCGTAGCAAGCAACTGTGGGCACAGCTCTTCCGTGCCCACCGTTATTATTACTCATCTACGCACATTGGTGGACACGATAAAGCTGTGCCCACCCTCCACGACTTAAAGGTCGCAGTGTCCCCCTCGATGAAAGCAATGCCGTTGCCTTCCCCTTCGTTCAAGTGATACGCCCCTTTTGAAACGACGCCCGCAGCCACCCAAAGGTAAGTTATCTTGACAACCTACAGACGGATGAATACTCATTCTTTGCCAACCTTTTTGGCAGGGAGCAGCGAAAGACCACCGTCCTTTGTGGATGGAAGATTGGGAAGGAAGACGCAGTGGCGCCTGTTATTAGTTTGAAAAATGTCACTAAAGACCAGAGCGCGGGTACCGGAATGGCCATGGTGCTCCTGCTTCTGCTCGCATATATCCGCACCAGGCGGGACGGGGTGCTGTTCGCGGCGATAGCGCTGAATGTCGCGAACATGATGGCGCCCCGCATCTATGCGCCCATCGCCGTCGTCTGGCTGGGTTTTTCTCATCTGCTCGGCGCCGTGATGTCCAAAATTCTACTCTCTATCTTGTTCTTTGGCCTCGTAACCCCGATAGGCGTTCTGCGCCGGGTTTTCGGAAAGGACTCCTTGAAGCTGCGTGCCTTTAAGGCCGGCGAAGAATCGGTCATGTTGGTGAGAAATCATAAGTTTGTCCGTAGCGACATCGAGAAGCCTTACTGAAAGGAGCAAATGAGCATGGACTTCTTCTTAAAGGACCTGTGGGGATTCATGAATCAAAGAAAAAAGTTCTGGCTGTTGCCGGTGATTGTGCTTCTGCTGGGGTTTGGAGCCATTATGGCATTGACCGCAGGATCTGCCATAGCGCCGTTTATCTATTCGATATTCTAATCGACGGCAAAGGTATTGGAACAAGGCATAAGGAATTAGGATGAAAAAAGCTATCCTGGGTATATCGGCCTTCTACCACGATAGTGCTGCTGCCATCCTTGTCGATGGAAAGATTGTCGCCGCTGCCCAGGAGGAACGGTTCACCCGAAAGAAACACGATTCGTCATTTCCGATTCACGCCTGTCGCTACGTTTTGCAGGAAGCAGGCATTGATTACAAGGAACTTTCTGCCGTAGCGTTTTACGAGAAGCCGTTTCTAAAATTCGAGCGGCTGCTTGAAACGTATCATGCCTTTGCGCCAAGCGGTTTCGTGAGCTTCCTTTCGGCAATGCTGGTTTGGGTCAAGGAAAAGGTATTTATGAAGCGGATGCTCACTGAGCAACTCGCTGCGCTCGGCGATGGAAGCCCCCCGATGTACTTTCCGGAGCACCATCTGTCTCACGCAGCGAGTGCCTTTTATCCTTCGCCTTTCCCGGATGCGGCAATCGTCACGGTGGATGGTGTAGGAGAGTGGGCCACGACGACCATCGGACGCGGTCGAGGCAAAGATATTGAGATCCTGGAAGAGCTCCAGTTCCCCCACTCTGTAGGACTACTCTATTCCGCGTTTACCTTTTACACCGGCTTCGCAGTGAACAGCGGTGAGTACAAGCTCATGGGCCTGGCGCCTTACGGGAACCCCGATTCGCAACGGACTGCGGACTTCAAAAGAAAAATTGAAACAGAACTCGTCGATATCCGAAAAGATGGATCGATCGTTCTGAACATGGATTACTTCGAATACGCGACCGGGCTCAAGATGGCCAACGAAGAGAAGTGGGAGCAACTCTTTGGAGTGCCCCGCCGAAAACCGGAGACCGAGATTTCCCAGGTTTACATGGACATGGCGCTGGCCATCCAGCAGGTGACTGAGGAGATTGTCCTTCTTCTTGCCCGTACGGCAAGGCAATTGACGGGCTGCAAATACCTGGTGCTGGCGGGGGGCGTGGCGCTCAACTGTGTAGCCAACGGGAAGATTCTACGAGCCGGGATCTTCGAGGACCTCTGGATTCAGCCGGCCGCGGGCGACGCAGGCGGCGCTGTCGGGGCGGCTTATGCCATTTGGCATATCCTCGATGGAAACGAGCGGCGGCTCAATGGGCACCGGGATGCGGCCGGGGGCTCCTACCTGGGCCCGGAGTTCTCGGACAACGAGATTCGCCGCATGTTGCAAAGATACGACGCCAAGGCGCGCCGCTATGAAGACTTTCAGGGCCTGGCTTCCGATGTCGCCGCGAAGCTTACGGATGGAAACGTCGTCGGTTGGTTTCAGGGCCGGATGGAATTCGGCCCGCGCGCTCTGGGCAACCGAAGCATCCTGGGGGATGCGCGAAACCCGGAGATGCAAAAAAAATTGAATCTTAAGATCAAGTATCGGGAAGGCTTCCGGCCTTTCGCGCCTTCAGTCCTGGAAGAGGACATCGCCGAATACTTTGATCTCGACCGTCCATCTCCCTACATGCTGTTGGTTGCACCCATCCGTGAGGACAAAAAAAATCCGCTTCCTGAGGGGTATCACGACATGCCTCTCTACGAAAGACTTTATATCCTTCGGTCCGATCTTCCCGCAATCACTCATATCGATTACTCCGCCCGGATACAAAGTGTGAGCCGGGAGACCAATCCCAGGTATTGGGAATTGATCAACAAGTTTAAAGACTTGACCGGCTGCGGCGTGATCGTGAACACAAGCTTCAATGTGCGCGGTGAGCCGATCGTTTGCACCCCCGACGACGCCTACCGATGTTTCATGAGGACCGAAATGGATTTTCTAGCCGTAGGGGATTATCTCCTCGATAAGAAGGACCAGCCGCCGTTATCCGAAACAGACGATTGGCGGAAGGAATTCAAGCTCGATTGACCCGAAGCAGGGACGCAAGCCCTGGAACTTTGTAGTAGTGGCGCGGTTTGTCAGGTGTTCTGAATGAAGGAGGGAGGAAGCATGCCCATGACCAGGAATCATCAGGCGACAGTCCCGGCAGGCTTGCGCTACGCGAAACGAGGGGTGCGGCAATTCCTCTTTCCGGCGCTGCTATCGTTTAGTGCAATCGCGGCCTCGCTTCTAATCCTGCAATTTGCACCTGCGCCGTTCTTCTGGCTGTTGCTCACTTGGGCCGCGGCCTTGTGGGCGGCTATCTTCGGTGTCCGCGGGTCCTGGCCACGCGCAATCCTGTTCAACCTCGGAATCGTGGCATGCATGCTGGCCGGCGTCGAGGCATACATGCTCACCCATGAATACACGCCTCGGATTTTTTCGCCTGGTTTCATGGTTCCCGATGACGCATTGGGATGGGGCCCTGCGAAGGGGATGCAGGCTAAGGCGATGGAAGCCGCCTCCGTAGGACTGTTCCACCACCCTGTCGGAAAAATATCCGACACGATGTACACGATAGACTCCAACGGGCTTCGCGTCGCTCCCCCATACAGCAATGACGATTTGGCCGGCTCGGTTCTCTTCTTCGGTTGCTCCTACACTTTCGGTGTAGGCCTCAAAGACGACGAAACGTTGCCATACCAGGTTGGCGTCCAGTCGGACGGGCGATACCGTACCTTTAACTTCGCTTTTGTGGCATATGGCCCGTCCCAAATGCTGGCGGCCATTGAGACAGGCAGGGTGGGCGGGGTGGTGGACACCACTCCCCGGTATGCCTACTACATAGCCATTCCGCATCACGTGTGGCGGGCGGCGGGACGGGTTGGCTGGATCCATCACCAGCCGCGTTATGTGCTGGAGACCGACGGAACACTGCATCGGGCAGGCTATTTTGAGGGCCGTAAATCCTGGGCCCGGGAACTTAGCTTTGGTTGGCTGATCGAGGGACAGTTGAACTGGATCGAGGGGCAGTTGAACAAGGCGGCTATATGGCGAAGACTCCTGATGAACGATTCTCGTATTACCGACGACGATGTACGTCTCTATTTAGCGATGATTGGCCGCACACAGGAACTGATCACAACCCAATACCCGGGTATTCAGTTTCGCATCATCTTATGGCCGGGTCAGGGCGGCAGCGTCGCGCAGCAATCCACTTACGAGAAGATCCGGGATGGGTTTCTCCGGATGGGCATCCCGGTCGACTTCGTGGAGGACATTCTGCCTGGCTATAATACCGACCGGGAAAAGTTCCAATTAAGTTCCATGGACACCCACCCGAACGCACTGGCGAACCGCCTGCTGGCCCAATACGTTGTAAGCAAGCTCGCACAGTAACATCAAGACGTAGCCGGCTGGGCGAGTTCCTTCCTGACAGCCAATCCCAGTTTCTCGAGCACATAGGGTTTTTTCACGTAAGCCCCGGCTCCCAGTGCCTGAGCCCTGCTCACCCGTTCCGTCTCAGAAAAACCACTGACAATGATCGCCCTCTGATGAGGATGGATTTCAAGTATTTTGGCATAAGTGTCGAGACCGTCCATGCCAGGGTCCATGATCATATCTAAAACGACCAGATCAACCGCGTTTTGCTTGAGATACGCCACCGCTTCTTCACCACTGGAAACACTGACGACGGTGTAATTCAGCTTCTTGAGCATCGCACTGGCAAGCTCTCGCTGCTCTTTAACGTCATCCACGATCAGGGTGGATTCACCGTTCCCCATGTATTCAGCAGCCGATATGGACACCTGCTCCCGGGATATTTCCTCTCTTGTCACGGGAAAATAAAGGGTGAAGGTGGTTCCTTTGCCTTCTTGACTTTCCACGTTGATATATCCCAGATGGTCCTTGACCGTACCCCAAATCACAGCCAGTCCCAGACCTGTCCCGCTGCGCCCCATCACTTTTTTCGTGTAGAAAGGCTCGAATATGCGCCCCATATCGCCTGCCGGTATCCCTTCACCCGTATCCGATACGGATAAAACGACATAGTCCCCCTCCCGGACCTCATCGTATCCGGAAACGGGTTTATCCAGATGCCGATTCCCGGTCTTGATGGTGACTACTCCGCCCTGAGGCATGGCTTCCGCGGCATTGGACACCAGGTTAACCAGCGATTTGCCGAGATGAACGGCGGAACCCGATATGTTAAGAAGGTACGCTTCCAGATCGGTCTTGATCAGGACGTTGGGATGATAGGAAGAGATCCCTGCGAACTCGGGGCAGTTCTGACATTCAAGGACGATGTTATTCAAATTCAACACTTTTCTGTTGGAAACCCCCCTCCTCGCCAGGGTTAGAAGATCCTGAACAATCGCGGCTGCCCTCTGGCCGCCTTTTAGAATCTCCTTGGCCCTTGATCTTGCCGGACCCGATTCACCCGAATCACTAAGAAGCATCTCGGAATAGCCCACTACAACACCTAGAACATTGTTGAGATCGTGAGCGACTCCACCGGCCAAAGTGCCCAGGGCCTCCATTTTCTCGGCACGCTGCAAACGATCTTCCAGCCTCCTTCGTTCTTCCTCGGCCAGCTTACGCTCTGTGATGTCACGCGTAATATTGAGAATCATGTCTCCCTGGCTAATGTGTAAAATCCGGGCGGACATCAGGCCGATTAAGATCCTCCCGTCCTTTGCCAGGAACCTGGCTTCGAAGTTTTCTACAACCCCGGTGCTCCTGAGGCCGGCGAGCAGGCGTTCCCTATCTTCGGGGTCATACCATATGTTTAGTCCAAGAGAGGTTTTTCCAATGGCGTCCTCACGCGTATAGCCGGTGCTCCTGGTGAAGCCCTCATTTATATCGAGATACATTCCGTCGGAAGCTCGATTGATAGTTATCGAGTCGGGACTGGTTTGAAAAGCCAGCCGAAACTTTTCCTCACTTTCTCTCAGTGATTCCTGCGTAATCTTCCGCTCGCCAATTTCCCGGCAAAGGCTTTCATTTACCCTTCGCACCTCTTCGAGAAGCTCCAGGTTTTCGAACTTTAAAGCAATCGCAGAGGTGATGAACCTATTGTGTTTTGATGAATAGCTAAGGACGGTTAATAGGTAAAGGATGATCAGGAGTGCTACGGTATATCCGAATTCTCCACCTTCCATGGCCAGGCGGATCACGTAAAACAGCGCTGCCGGCCCGGCCCATGCCATGGGGGCAAGTCTCATGGACGAATGAGATATTGTTGTCGTCGCGGCAAGACTGCCCATTACAAGAACAAAGAGGGATATCAGCTCGGGATTACCGGCAGGGAAAATGATAGAAGCGGAGAGTCCCCAAATTACCCCCGAGATCAGGGCCAGGACCAAATAAGCATTTTTCCAGGATTCCCCGGTAAATGAACTCTCCCGGACTTTGCTAAACCTGTGGTAAAGCACCATCTGGCTGAGGACAGTCAACAGGACCAGCGTAACCCATCCAAAAATGTTTACATAAGGGACGATGTCACGCACCACATAACAAAGAATGAGAGCAACGATGAAAGATGCCCCTTGCATCGTCGGAAGCTGCTCCATTGCAAGGCGGATTTGTTCCCTCAGGATGTCGGTCCCGAAGTCCTTGTTCGTCTCAATTCGGACACTCGCGTTCGAACGCTCGCCTGGTCTCTCACCGCCCCGCAACATGTTTCCCTCCAAACAGTTTGTGAAGCAAGTACACGGTCTGTTCCGTACCGCCTTTATTCTCCCTCATATTCGGGAATGTACAACCGCTTGACCCCGGTTCGGCCTCTGTAGTCTGAATAACGCGTCAACTTGATCGATAGCGGATACCGGAGCACATTTTGACCTGGGTTTCACTGAGAGATCCCGTTCGGAACGGTGCGAGCCCATAGATCACACGTCATCCCGATCCGAAACGGCAAGAAAAATGCCGATCTCATCGGTTTGAGCTGGTTGATATCACACCTTTCGCTTACCCGTCTAGCGCTTCCTTCCCGCCATGCCGCGGCGGACGCTTTTTCCAGGTGATGTGTTGGAGTCAACTTCCATTCAGTTGCTCAATAGGCGCATGGAATATCTTGATTGGGCGGAAAGAGTCGTCATGGGGTTGAAGGGATGTAATCAAAAGCTTAAACAGGAGTTTTATAGAATACTTAAGGAGGGACGAGAAAAACTCAGTGATAGCAGCTAAATTCTCTTCCGAAGAAAACACTTCATGCAGACCAGATAGCGGCAATTTCGCAGATCCGGCACTCTATCTGAAGCTGCTCTGGTGCTAGATTGATGACTAACATTCGCCTCAATCGCTTCACGAGGTTATCGTACTGATATTACAACTACAATATAGCTAGATGGGTATACTTGATACTCTATTAGTCCCCTTGCAAATCCCCCTTTACAAATGTTCTCAAAGCGAGATAGGTTCAGAATCATCTCTATATCCCGATCCTGCGGAGAATGTATGACGAAATCTAATGTTGTATGATTTATGGACTTTGGACATTCCAGGAGCTTTTTCGGATGGAATCCAGCCCCAGCATCGGAGAGCAATGGAACCTATAAAGGTGTACGTTATTGGCAAAGAGAAGGCTGACGTGATATGTCCCTCATGCAGCAAGGCCAATGTTATCCTTTTTGCTGATACTGATATGTCCCAGAATTGCGAAATCGAATGTAGCTGCACAAACACAATTCTGGTAATTTTTGAGAAGAGGAGATCCTTTCGAAGACGTGTTTTATTAACCGGCACTTGCTTCTCCAAGAGTGATCCCCCAGAAGGCACAACAGTTAAAATTTCGAATTTGTCCAGAACTGGAGTCCAATTTCTCAAGGATACTGGGGAAAAGCTAGAGCTTAACGAGACGATTCGGGTGCGCTTTAGACCTAAATTGTCCAACAATGTGATTAGATGTACCGCCTTGGTTAAAAATATTGATGGGAACAGCATTGGGGTAAAATTCCTAAACCTGGATTTGAATGCACAAAAACTCATCGGCTAATGCGTCCAGGCTTGAAGCTTGAGATCATCTTTCCCTGCGATCTGACTACCAAGGAAGAAATCGACCGCCTTGGCGAACATGCCAAAGTAGAGGTTTTCTCCCGGTGTAAATCTCATCTCGATGATGCAGACCTTCTAATCGCCTTGCTGGATGGCCTTCGGGTGGACGAGGGTACTGCATGGGAGATTATGTATTTCTATGCGAAGAAATCACCAGAACGGAGAATTATCGGGATCAGAACCGATTTCCGCCGAGGGGGGGGGAGAGTGAGGGTTCCGTAGTAAATAGATGATTGAGTGTTCGTGTGATTGGGTTGTGAGGTCACGAGAGGAGCTATTGGAAGCAATTTATGATCTCTTCTGAGCGCACCAAGGTAAGTAGTTGAAATTACAGGACCAGCATTTCATTTCTGGGTCATTTTTCCCCTTCTAAGGCAGGAGTTGCCCGATGAGTGGCGCTCGCAACTCAAAAGTGGCCCACCTGCACTGCCCAACAGAATTGTCTTCGAGCGAGAATTGGAAACTTCTATTCACCCACTCACCCACTCACCTATTCACCGATTCACCCACTCACCTATTCACCTATTCACCTATTCACCCATTCACCCACTCACCCACTCACCTATTCACC
>JBKQLC010000037.1:0-54620 GCA_052147195.1 Syntrophobacteraceae bacterium | reverse complement strand
AGCGGGCAGGGGGTTTTCTTCCTTGATAAGCTGCAAGGCTTCCCGGTATTTGCCCTGGGCAGTCAGAGCCACATACCCCTGGACCGAAATGTGAGCGGGGCAGGTGGCTTTACATGGAGAAGTGCCGCGCTTTTCGATCGAAAAGGCGCCCGGTACGGCTTGGGCGTACCTGCGGAAGGCAGCGCGGCGCTTATTCAGCTCCATATCGTATTCGTTATTGCGCTCGACCGGACAGACCCGGGCGCATTCGCCGCAGCCGGTGCATTTGGAAATATCTATGAAACGAGGCTGCTGAAGGAGCTTCACTTTGAAATTTCCCGGTTCACCGGAAACTCCCTGAACTTCCGAAAGGGTGAGAAGCTCAATGTTGAGATGCCGGCCGACCTCGACCAGCTTGGGGGAGATAATTCACATCGCGCAGTCGTTGGTGGGGAAAGTCTTGTCGAGCTGCGCCATGACACCGCCGATAGACGGCTGTTTTTCGACCAGATAGACGTAATAGCCGGAATCGGCAAGATCGAGAGCTGACTGCATCCCGGCGATACCTCCACCGACCACCATAACGGCGCCAGTCATTGGCTTCGAAGCATTCTTCTCACTCATGAACATTCACTCCTGAGCTTTTTTCGGAACAGAACCACTTACGCTTAATGGTTACGATTAAATTAGGGGACGTTCCCACACCCGGAGCGCTATAAGCGGACTTGCGGGCATGAGGTTATTGTGACGAGATTCACAAATTTAAACAGCACTTGCCAGTTACATGGATACGACCTGAGACTTCAAGGAACACGAAAACAACCGAAAGAGCCGGCTGATTAACAATCTCGACAAATATAATGGGGTATGTTCCTGCCAGCTCAAGGCGAACTGGAATGGGACTATTACGGGGCGCTTATTGCGGGTGCCCGAGAAGATCTCAGCCATACAGCTTGATTCTTCAGTGAAGTCCGATCGAAAACGAATATCAACAGAGTTCGGCAGAATCCCCATATCAACATTTAGCTTTGCGGGTGTCTGCTAATAGCCCGGAGCGGCTGCGAAGTCAAGGACATACCACAAAATTGCGGCAAATATTTGAATCTGTTCGGGTGCAGTCTCCACAGGCCAGACAGCAAGGAATTGTAATCTCCCTGGAAGAGTAAATTATTCTGCAGTCATACGCATGTTGTTCCGATTCCTATTTTGAAATCGTTATCAAGTTTATGAGCAAGCGAGAGTAACTGACGAGAATGGCAGAAAATGAATTTGATCATTGGGTAGAGCGGATTGTTCGGGAGAATATGCCTATTTTTTCCCGTACTGTTCAATGCGTTGCCGGAATGGCAGAAAGGGAGAACAGTTCGCTTTCAGAACTGGCGTGGTCGATTCTTGAAGACCCAACCCTCACCGCCCAGGTGCTTAAATTGGCCAACAGCATGTATTACCATCCCCACTCGAAGCGGATAAACACTGTGAGCCGGGCGGTTATGAGGCTGGGGTTCAACACAATAAAACAGATATGCCTCACAATCGCGTTGATCGAGACGGCGCTTTCCAGCCGGCACAAGGAGAGAGTGGCTCTCGAGGTGGCAAGGGCATTCCACGGGGCTGTGCAGGCTAGAACAATCGCAATCAAGCGTGGTCTGCCGCAACCTGAGGAAGTATTTATAGCGGCGCTTCTCACCCGTATTGGCCACATAGCCTTCTGGTGTTTTGCAGGCGAGGCCGGAGACAGGCTCGATAGCGAGATGCTCAATGCCAAAGGCGAGGAACAGGCCGAGATAAACGTCCTCGGATTCGGACTTGGACGGCTGACCCTGAGGCTCAGCCAGGAATGGAAATTGAGCGACCTTCTGGAAAGCGCATTGCTGGATAAGAGCGGGAACGATCCCCGGGTCCAGAGTATTAAGCTTGGGTGCGCAGTTGCACAGACATCGGAAAAGGGCTGGGATTGTCCTCAGATCAAGCAAATAACGAAAGAAGCAGGTAGATTTCTCCATATCTCGGACGAGGAGACGGCCAAAACTCTACATGAATCCGCCATGTCCGCCGCTAAAACCGTCGAATCCTACGGAGCGGAAAAGAGCAGCCGCCTGGTTCCGCTCCCGATAGAGGCAATAGCGCCTTTACGTAGCCAGGTTTTAGAGATCGAAGCTGCCGCCGGAAGCCCGGAAGCGAAAAAGGGCAGCCGCCTGGTTCCGCTTCCGATAGAGGCAATAGCGCCTTTACGTAGCCAGGTTTTAGAGATCGAAGCTGTCGCCGAAGCCCCCGAAGCGAAGAAGACAAGCCGACTGGTTCCACTCCCCATGGATGCAACGGCGCCATTACCTGAGCAGGATATAGTGAGCAGGCACGAATCCCCAATGCCCGATCCCAAGATTCAAATGAGCTGCCTTCGAGACCTCTCGACCCTGGTGACGTTGGGGAAAGGAGACTTCAACATGGCGCTTTCGATTATCCTGGAGGGGATTTATCGCGGGATAGGCATGGACAGGGTCATTTTTACGCTGCTTACCCCGGACCGGCAGCATCTCAAGGGAAAGTACGGATTGGGGTGGGTAGACGGCTATGTCGAGAATTTCATGGTCAGCGCAAATAATTCAGGGATGTTGAACATTCTCGGTTACTTGCTGGTAAATCGCAATCCGGTCTGGGTAAAAGAAAAACCGGACAACAACATCAAATACCTCCTGAATGTGGAACTTAATAATCTAACCGGAGGCGGTCCGTTCTTCGCCATGCCGATTGCCATCAAGGGAAAAGCGATAGGAGTGATATACGCGGACAGAAGCCGGAGCGGCCGCTGCCTGGATGAGGAGAGCTTTGAGAGTTTCATCTTCTTTGGCCAGCAGGCCAATATGTGTCTGAGCGCACTTGCCGGCAGTCAGTAAAATCCGATTCATGCTGGAATCTTTGCGGCCTGTCCGACAAAATCCCCGCTTTTGATCTTCCGGGGGACATATCTGCCCAGCCCTGGAAAAATTGTAAAAATTTGAGGGTGAGCTATTTGAGCAGGAGCGAATGTTTCTTATGTCTCGATTCGCCTTCCGCGCTCACCCGAATAGCCCTCAAGCCGCTCACCGGACACTCGTGCTCACAGATACCACATCCGATGCACCGCTCGGGATCTACCTGGGGGGCCTGGAGCCGGACTTGCAACGCGATTCTTTTCAAATCAGAGGTGTTGAGTTCAGGTGGGACCCGTGATTCCAGAATGATCGAATTCTGCGAATTAGAAAGAATTCGGGTTCTAGTAGAAATACCGCCGCTTTCTACCAGAACGAAGAAGTCGCCCGTCCCGAATCGATCGGGCTGAAGGACAGGGTCGGAAAGCAGAACGCTCGCGCCGGAGATTTTTGCGCGGTCCAGGTTGCCGTTTCGGACCGTAGCGAAGCTCTCTTTAACGAATATCGCCTTCGGACTTACGGGACAGTTCTCCTGGCAGACGATGCACGGTTTGTCCATGGCCCAGGGCAGGCAGCGGCTTCGGTCAACGAAAGCAGTGCCGATCCGGATGAGACCGGCTTTTTCAAAAGCGCCGCGCCCCAGCTTTTCATCGAGTGAAATCGGGCGGATTGCTGCAGTTGGGCAGATATGGCTGCAAGCGGTGCAATTCATCTGACAGCCGCTTGACCCGGTTCGCATATTCAGAGCGGGGGTCCACAGGCCTTCGATCCCGGCCCTTTTAATATCAGGTTGTATAACATTTGTAGGGCAAACGCGCGCGCACTGCCCGCATTTGATACAGCGGTTGAGGAAATCGGGTTCGGGCAGGGCCCCCGGTGGTCGAATCAGGGCGGGATCGTAGTTTTGGCCGAGCCTTCCGTCTATTCTCATCATCGGAACGGCGGCGATTGCGCAAACCGAAGCCGCGACGAATCCCCTGCGTGACAGGTCGGGCGCGACGATCTCGCCTGAAGCCGAACGGAACATATTATAGCCGATCAGCTCATCATTGCAGGTGTAGAGGCAGTTCATGCAGAGTACGCATTCATTGATCCGGATGCGTCCCGCGGGGTCGCAAGCGCCTTCGCACCTGGAATCGCAAAGCCTGCATTGGCTGCATTCGGCGGTTTTCTTTCCTATCCGCCACAGAGCGTATCTGCCGAAAACGCCATAGAGAGCGCCCAGCGGGCATACGAACCTGCAATAAAAACGAGGTATCGCCAGGTTCAGAAAAAGGGCGGCAAGAAATATCGAAGCTGTAAGCCAGGCCCCTTCATAATGCCTTTGCGCTGCGGAAATGAGATGAAAGGAAGAGTCCGCAAAAGGGAGAAGCAGGAGGTTTACCGAGCGATATACCAGGGGAATCGGGTCCAGCAGTCCGGTCATGAGCGAGGCGGAAACGGCTCCGTCAAGCTTTAGAAAATAACCGGCAGCAGCCCAGAATGCCGCAAGTCCAAAGAAAACAGAGAGGGACCGTCTGGTCAGAGGATCGGCCCTTCGCGAGACCGCCACGGCAATTGCCAGAAAGCATACGATCCCGGCAATGACGAGCGGGTTCTGCTCGGAAGAATCCGCGATGTTTACCAGCAAAGCGCCGGCCGCCGGGGCAAGCAGGATAAGAAGTATGTAATACTTTATCCTCTGACTGCCCATGTACCGGTTCACGGTGATCTTTTCTCTTGCGGAGCGTCCGAGCGAGCCGAGATAACCGATGAAATGGTGTATTGCTCCGAAGGGGCAAAGCCATCCGCAGAAGAATCTTCCCAGAAGGAGGGTAAGGGCGACCGTTGCTACGCCCCAGAGCAGTCCTGAATACAGGGTATGGGTCGTGAGAATGGTTCCCAGGCCCACAAGGGGATCGAGTTGCAAAAACCAGTTTACCGGCCAATTCCTCAATTGCCAGAAGGATTGACCGAAGGTGCTCGCGATACAGAACCATCCAAACAGAACAAAGAAGAATATCTGGGATATACGCCTGACAATTGTAATTCTCATCAGATTCTTACCCTGTGGATACGCGAAAAGGACTCAGGGATTCAAAATTGGAAGTTCCGGCCCCTGCCTGTTCAGCTTTGGCTATAAAGGGCAGATCAGCGGGTGTTTTGCCCAGCAGGGCCACCCCGGCCGCGTCGGCAGCAACCTGATCGGTACTGACGATCAAAGTGTTCGTCTGCTTGAGATCTGAAACGGAGCCCCCGGTCGGTCCATTGGAAATCATGGCGAAGGTCCCGTCCAGTATGACGAGCGTAGGCTTTACCATAAGCGCAAGATCTTTTATGAATGTGTGGATGTCCTGGTGAAAGATATTTCGCCTCCCTCCCACGAACCCATACCAGTTTTTCATCGACATCGAAGCGCCGCTCCTGTGGTGGTCCTTCACCGGAGCTATACCGATCAGCTTTGTCGCCCCTTGGAAAGCTCCGTAGAGAACGGGCCAATTGCGGATCAGATCAGAGCCTGGCACTGTAACGTTGGTGAAAAGCGATTCCCTTGGAATAATCAGATTCGCCCCCGAACTTTGGGCGGCTTCCGCGATACCGCTGAGCGCAAAACAGCTTTCCGGATCATTGATCGGATTGTCGGTAACAGCAACCGACGCTGCGCCTGCCTTCAGGCACAACCGCGTGACTTCGGCAAGCAGCTCAGGGTTAGTTGTGGCGCAAAGGGAAGGGGGAGTTGCGAAAGCGGCATTCACCTTTATCAGGACCCTGTCGCCTCTTTTTACGTAAGATTCGATTCCACCCAGCGCCTTGAGGGCAGCATTTACAGTTTTTACCCTGTCCTCCCCGGTCGCTATCGCTATCTTTTTACCGGCCTCAGGAATGGAAAAGTCAGGCAGGGCGATTGAGGATTTTTCGACCGGCGCGCCCGGTCCAATAGGGTCATACAAAAAATAGCCAAGAGCGCTTGCGGCCGCTACAGCTATTCCGGCCTTCGCGGAGCGGATGAGAAAATCGCGCCTGTCAATTTCCGGCCGGGGTGGATTACCTTTCGATATTTTAGTCATTTCTCGGTCACGTCCAGTTTGCGGTAGAGCCGCGAAGCGACATCCGTCGCGCTTTCCAGGTTATCTGCCTCGTGAGTCCCGGCAAAAAACTTCCCTCTATGCAGAACAAGTTCATAGGTATCATATACCTTATATATTTTAGAGTCCGGCGTGCCAGGGATTTCACCGGCTTCCGACCCTCCGTTTTCAACCAGGAACCGTCCGTATGCCGCCGCAAGGTCGGCGGCTTCTTCGGCGCTTTGGCGCTTGGAGAGGAACGCAGTGACCGGGGCACTCTCAGCAGCGTAGCTGGCCGTATATACGCGGTCGAGCATACTGAAACCGAAAACATCGCTCATATGGAGCGATATGCTTGACTCGTCAAGGGATTCAGAAGGGAAGAGGGAAGATTCCGTTTGTTGCCCGGCATATTGTGGCTCTGTTTCGATCAGGTTTTTTGCCAGTGAGGTCATCTCATCAGCCATGTCTTTGGATGCGCATATTATTTCAAAGTATTTGGGGCCGTTTGCGAAAAAAAAGGCATCCTCCGTGGCGTATGCGGAAACGCCGAGGTCGACCGGCCGCGAGTCTTTTCTTTTCTGACTACTGTACACGGAGAAAGCTTTTGTCGGGTCTCCCATTTCGTATATGAAGAGTTCGAGCCAGTTTTTCGGGTCCGCTTTCCGTGCAAAACGCCTCGTTGAAAGCTTTACAAAGCCGCTTGAAAGGTAGAGTTCAGCCTTGCCGTCAATTTTATCGGATAAGGTTTCGGAATCGAACGTTTCCTCGGGGCCAAGCGGAATCAGATTTTCGGGAAGATAGGCAGGTACCGGCGCAGCGTCGGGTGACGGCAGGGAGATCTTGCGGCCGGAGCTATTGCTGTCTTTCTGGAGAGTGACCCGATAGAAGTCCGGATCGAACCGCGACTGCATGATATAGACCTCACCTGCTATTCCAGCCAGAAGAGCCAGTACGAAAATTCCTATGCAGGTCTCGGCAATGCCCGGGCGCCTCATGCTGTTACTCCTCTTTACCGGTCGGTTTAAAGCCGGGGAATAATATCAGGGCGATTGGGAGGAGGCAAGGCTTCAAAGTCTCCGCTTTGGAAACCGCGCTCCTCAAAGTTTTTGCCAAGGAGAAAGATTCATTTTCACATGCAACCAGCTTATTCTAAGTCCCAAACATTAGTTTTCGAAATTTTATCGGGTTTATGTTATGGAAAGTTGCTTTTGCTAAAGAACAGCTTCGGAAATCCTCTAAATAGGGTCCGTCCGCAATCCTGGTAAAAGCGCCATATTTCACGGCAAAGTTGCGCAGGATCTAAATAAAGTGCAGAAGCTCGACAGCGGTGATATCCGGAAAATACTGGTTCGATCCACAAACTGGATCGGGGACGCGGTTATGACCACGCCGGCCCTTGGCGCGATCAGGGCGGCTTTTCCGTCATCGGAAATTGTGCTTGCTGCAAGTCCCGTTATCTCTGAACTAATGACCCCTCATCCTTATTGCGACCGGGTTATCGTCTACGACAAAGCCGGGGCGCACAGGGGGCTTCGGGGTCTTTGGGGGTTTTGCCGGCTCATTGCCGGGGAGCGGTTCGACCTTGCTATCCTTTTCCAGAACGCCATCGAAGCCGCGATTATGGCAAAACTGGCCGGTATAGAGATGCGGGCCGGGTATAATACCGACGCTCGCGGAATTCTTCTTACTCATGGAATTCGAGTAACCAAAGAAGCCCGCAGGTTGCACCATACTCAATATTACTTGAACATGCTCGCCAATTTGGGGATTCCTGCCGCAGGGCAAAAACTTCGCCTTCAGTGTACGGATGAAGAGAAGCGCTGGGCGCAAAGCATGCTGGGTCCGGGGAAATGGGTGGCGATAAATCCAGGCGCAGCCTACGGTTCGGCAAAAAGATGGTATCCGGAAAGATTCGGACAGGTTGCCGACGCCCTTGCTTTTGAACTTGGTTACGGATCGGTGCTCGTGGGCGGGCGAGGGGAGGCTGGGATCGGCTCTGAAATTGAGTCCGGAATGCGTTCGAAGCCGGTGAACCTGATCGGCGTGACTTCCGTACGGCAGTTGACTTCCATTCTTGCCTCGGTGGACCTGGTCATTACCAACGATTCCGGTCCAATGCACGTGGCCGCAGCCTTCGACCGCCCTATAGTTGCGCTGTTCGGCCCGACGGACCACTCTACCACGTCTCCCTTATGCTCCCGGTTCTTATTGGTGCGCAAAGAAACCGAGTGCGCTCCCTGCCTTAAAAGGCAATGCCCGACCGACCACCGGTGCATGGCCGGCATTTCGGTAACAGATGTTCTCGACGCGGCGAAGACCTTGTTGAGCTTGGAGCAAGGGGCTGAACACCGATGAAAAACTTCCGCATGCCGCTTTCAGACCAGCGCAAAATTCTCATTATAAAGCCCAGCTCCTTTGGAGATGTCATTCATGGGCTGCCGGTACTCCATGCGCTTAGCGTGCGTTTCCCCAAAGCCGAGCTTCACTGGGTCGTGGCAAAAGGTTTTGACGGCATACTCGAGGACCATCCCCTGATTCACAAGCTCTGGATCATAGACAAGGATTCCTGGAGAAAGCCGCGGAACCTGCCGCGCACCTTGTGGGAGCTTAGAAGGCTGTCGCGGGACTTGCGCACGGAAAAATTCGACCTGGTGATCGACCTCCAGGGGCTTTTCAGGAGCGCGATGATATCTCTTTTCACGGGTACGCAGGAAAGAGTCGGCTTCGAGAGCGCCAGGGAAGGGTCCAAGTTTTCATATAAATACAGGGTCAGGACAGAAGCTGAACTGCACGCCGTCGAAAAAAATCTCCTGCTTGCCCAATTCGTCGGTTGCGAGCCTGCCGACCCGGTATTCACGCTGCCTCCCCTGGGTGAAGTTCCGGAGATTGTAAAGGGTATGAGGCAATATGCGGTCATCGCTCCTTCGGCCGGGACCCTGGTTAAGAGATGGCCAGCAGAGTATTTTGGACGACTTGCTTCCCTTCTGCCGATACCTTCAATCATTGTGGGCGGCAGGTCGGACGAGGCGCTCGGAGATGAAGTCGCGCGCTTTTCCGGCTCCCGCGCTGTCTCACTTGCCGGCAAGACAAGCATTAAAGAACTCGGGGCAATAATCCGCAGCGCAAAATTTCTGGTGACTTCGGATTCGGGGCCTATGCATCTGGCGGCGGCGCTGAGCATTCCCGTTTTTGCGATCTTCGGACCGACAAGCCCAGTGCGAACCGGCCCCTACGGTAAGATTCATACGATCATACGATTGGAGCTTCCCTGTTCGCCCTGTTTTACAAGAAAGCCCTGCGCGGACTGGAGGTGTATCCGCGAAGTTACGCCGGAGATGGTCGTGGAGGCTATCGCCGGGAAGAATCTTCTTAAGTAGTTGCCCGGTTTTGGAATAGGCTCTTCACAACGCAAACCGATGGATTTTGGGTGCTTCTTTATTATTCCTGAAATTAAAGATTTTTTCTGGCTTGCAGCAAGGTCGGTTAACCTGGATTAAAATGCATTCTCAAAAATTTGCCGTAAATAGTAGATTAGGCTTGGAACATGACGGCCATGATCGCGACGGTTCATCTGCCGACACGACCCACTTGCAGTGGGCGGCCAGTTTTCCAATCTGAAGCTTACGGCGGGCCGCCTGCGATAAAACTCCCTTCGCATTTTTATAACTTGAGAAATGGCGATCTCCACGTCCCCTCCCTTACCCCAGATGGAAAGCACTGGCAGCCCGCAAAACTCTGAGAGAATGGCTTCTCACAGGCGCAATTAGGGATTATCAACTGCCCTACGCCACTTCTGTTAAATTTAAACTCTCAGAAAACGGTCAAACGGAGACTTGCCCCCTTTTTCCCAGCAGGAATCTCGCCGCTAACCATTTCAATCCCCACTGCAATTTTCTGGACGTTTAGCCCTTTAGCATGATGCGGAGTGCGTGGTCTCCACCATGGAGTACCACTCGGAACAGGCAACAACCTTTGCCGCCTACCAGACGACAGGGACGGGATATTGGCGGATCAAGGAATCCGGAGTAAGCAGGGACAAACCATGTGCCAGCGCTTGACAAACCAACATGCGGTCAAAAGGGTCTCTGTGGATATCGGGCAACTTTGGCAGCATCAGGACTGCTTCTTCTTCCAGCGGCAGTGGTTCGATGGAATGAAGCGCTCTCATCCCGGCAATGAATTGAGCAGGCGGATGCGGCAGCGGCAGCCGCCCCAAAGCGTGCTTGACAAAGATTTCCCAAACGGACACGCTACTGAGAAAAACAGAGGCGGAGTCATATTGAAATACTTCGCGCGCGCGTTCGGAGAGTTCCATGGAGTCGCTGATAAGCCAGAGGAAGGTACAGGTGTCCAGAAGAATATTCAAGATTCTTTCCCGCCGAATGCATCGAGAAGATCGTCTGGAAGAGGCTCGAAGAAACTCTCCGGTACCTCGAACTGACCTTTAGCCAAACCGACCGGGCGTTTGGACCCAGTTTTAGGAGGCAGAGGGCGGATTTCAGCTATCGGTACGTTTCTCCGGCAAAGCAATATCTTTTCCCCCTTCGCAAGGCGATCGAGGTACTTTGACAGATTGGTTTTTGCTTCATGAATGTTTAATCTAATCATAGCTCAATAATAAGGCAGAAACTAAACTAAGTCAATGACTCACTTTCCAGACCCGACAATTCTTGATGCAGTTGGGAGGAAATCATACAAAGCAACCAATCATCGAGGTCGTTGGGCACTTTTGCCAAGAGCAGAGCCGGCCGAGTTTTCCCTTCAGCCAGGCTGGTATTCGGAAACCTGAAAAGCACAATCTGCCCTGGATGCTTCACTGAAATCGTTCCTTCAGATCCGTGTCTGCATGCAATTCCGGCTCATCTTCCATGCCTCGAAAGGCAGATTGCAGTGAAAATCCCATCCAGCGCCGGTTTTCTTCTTTCCCGGACTCCCCGGAAGTCTTAGCAATAAGGAACTCCACGAAATCCAGAACCTCAGCCTGCAATGGTTCCGGAAGCCGCTGAACACGCTCAACAATTTCTTTGGCAAGAATCACTTCCTTACCTCCTGCAGGAAAATGTACAGCTACCGTTAGGAATATATCATCATTCACTCAACCTCGCCATGATTCCAGCTTCTGCCAGGTCAACGTTTCTTGCCACTGTATGTAATAACGCCTCGAAGATGACCATCCTCTCAGGTTCCGGCAGAGTCTACCTTGCTTGTCAAAATCGCAACTTTTCCATTTCTCAAGATATGATTTGCTTTTAGAATCCCACCTGAGATTCTCAGCTCGGGAGATCGCCGTATTTTCATGTTAGCAAAATGGTGAGAGAATTTCGGTTGTGATGAAAGAGTCCGAAAGCTCGAAGGGCAGAGGTGGAGCGGATCTCTTCAGGGTGTTTGGGTACCCAGACCCTGGCGTCGCGGGCTATAAAAGAAAAGCGCTTGTGATCTGTTATTTTCCTCAGATCCCCAAGCGCTTCACTTTATAAATCAAATTTGGGCCTCACTGTTTTGGCCTTACAAACAGCCTCAGCCTCCGCAAATCTCGAATTCACCTGCGCCCCAGCAGGTTTCACACTGTCGGTCCTCGAAGTGGTCGAAGCCGCTTCCGTTGCAGGCGTTGCAAAATGCTCTGATGCATCGCTGAATATCATCGAGATTCATTTCGGGCCCCCTTTCATTACAAGCAGGTAAACTCCATGTTCCAACGCGAGGAGAAAACCCACTGTAGTAAACGTTATCGGACAGGAATCATATGTTTCAAAGAAACGTAACTACATTCTAATGCCTTGAGGCTGACCACGCTAGAGGGGCAAAAGTGGTAAAAGCGCTTTTTTATTGAAAATGCGGGGTTGCAATCGAGAGGATCGAGATGCGGCAAGCCTCTCCGTCTTTTACCGTGTCAGGGTTTGATTCTCTTATTTTCCTGTGCGTCTATCACCGCAATGGAGGCCATGTTGAACGCTGATACAACATCGCAGTTGCGTTGGAACACGTTGTTGTCCTTGCTGATTTCCACGAGGATAGGGCCGCTCACTTTAGCGCCTCCCAGGGCGCCCGTCAGCTTGTAATAAGCGTTGCCGCCGCCATCGCTGGCGAAAAAATACCTACTTGCCAAATGGGGGAGTCGATCATAGTTTCATGTCAACGCCTCTTGCCGGAGAACCATTAGCGGATCAAGGCTTGGGCTCATGCGGTTACAGGCGAGGGCAAAGGTCATTACGCATGTGCAAGGAGGATATATATAGATGATCTCTGACAATAAAGAACGGGATTCCGTTCCGCAATGGAAAGGGGAGGAGCGCTGGAAGGGCGTAGAGCGTCCTTACACGGCCGAGGACGTGGTCAGGCTTCGCGGTTCGATCCAAATCGAATATACATTGGCCAATCATGGTTCGCGCCGGCTTTGGGAATTGCTCAATGCAGAGCCGTTCACTTCCGCCCTGGGCGCTTTGACCGGCAGCCAGGGCGTACAGCAGGTGCAAGCCGGGTTGAAAGCAATATATGTGAGCGGATGGCAGGTTGCCGCAGATAACAACAGCATCGGCCATACTTATCCCGATCAAAGCCTTTATCCCGTGGACAGCGTTCCCAATCTGGTGCGAAGAATAAACAATGCATTCATGAGGGCCGATCAGATCGACCATATGGAGGGCAAAAAAGGGCCATACTGGTTTGCGCCTATCGTTGCCGACGCCGAAGCCGGTTTCGGTGGGATTTTGAACTCCTTCGAGCTGATGAAGGCAATGATCGAGGCCGGCGCAGCGGCGGTTCACTTTGAAGACCAGCTCGCCTCGGCCAAAAAGTGCGGGCACTTGGGGGGAAAGGTGATAATACCGACCTCCGAGGCAATAAAGAAGCTTGTTGCCGCCAGACTAGCGGCCGATATCTGCGGGGTTCCCACTGTTCTTATTGCCAGAACGGACGCCAATGCTGCGACACTGCTGGCCAATGACGTAGACGAAAGAGACCGCCGGTTCATAAACGGCAGCAGAACGGTTGAAGGTTTTTTCACCGTTAGAAACGGGATCGAATCGGCCATAGGGCGCGCGTTAGCTTACGCCCCTTACGCGGATATGCTGTGGTGCGAAACATCGGAACCGGACCTGGCGGAGGCCAGAAGGTTTGCAGAAGGGGTCCATGCCTCATTTCCGGGTAAGCTGCTGGCCTATAACCTATCACCCTCATTCAACTGGAGCGCGAAGCTCGACAAATCAGCCATAGCCGAATTTCAGAATAAGCTCGCTTCCTATGGGTACAGGTTTCAATTCGTAACGCTTGCCGGTTTTCACTCGGTTAATCACGGGATGTACGAGCTTGCCAGGGATTTCAGAGAGAAGGGGATGAGCGCCTACTCGCATTTTCAGGATAACGAGTTCGAGTCGGAAAAGTTTGGGTATAAAGCCGTGAAACATCAGTCCTTCGTAGGGACGGGCTACTTCGACGCCGTGGCGCAGGCGATCAGCGGGGAAGAGTTCTCAACCGGGGCACTGAAGGGTTCCACCGAGGAAAAACAATTTCGGCGGACTACAGCCTGATATCAGGACTGGATATGACCGGATGAGAAAAGAAAAAAGCTGAAGAGACGAAAAATCTTGTTGCCATTTTCCTCGCGGGTTGTTATAGGATAACCGCTTTTAATCGGGGATGAATTTATGAATCAGTACGTCCATACCGCAAATGTCTGGCTCTGGTGGTTTACCTGGGAGGTGCGCGCCTGACGGGATAGCCATTAGTTGGAATTAGGAGACTTGGGACCGTGGGCCGCACAAAGGCCCACGGTCCTTTTGATTTTTGGAGGGGACCGTGGATAGACTCTGCGGTCCCTTTTTTATTTCGCGGAAGCGCAAACCGCGAAAAGGAGGCAAAAGTCGTGCTTGTCGTAATGAAGAAGGGCGCCACACCAGTGGAAATCGAAGCAGTGACCTCAGGCATCGAGCGAAAGGGCTGCATTGCCAGGCCAATTCCCGGTGGAGAACGGGTGGCGATCTGCGTTCTCCATAATAACGGTCCAGTGGACGCTTCGGCATTCCTGCAGCTTCCCGGGGTAAAAGAGGCGATTCCGGTAACACGGCCCTACAAGCTCGTGAGCCGGGAATCGCAGGCATGGGACACGGTTATAGATGTCGGTGGAGTCCTGGTAGGAAATGGCCATCTCACTCTAATGGCCGGACCTTGCGCGATAGAGAGCGAAATGCAGGCGCTAAGCATCGCTCGAATTGTGAAGAAGGCCGGGGCCCAGATATTCCGGGGAGGCGCGTTCAAGCCCAGGACCTCGCCTTACGCATTTCAGGGACTGGGAGAGGAAGGGCTGAAAATCCTGGCCAAAGTGCGCCAGGAAACCGAGATGCCGGTGGTTACCGAGGCAATCGACCATGAAGTCTTCGACATGGTCGAGCAATACGCGGACATCGTTCAGATAGGGGCGAGGAATATGCAGAACTTCAGCCTGCTGCGGCGCGCGGGGAAGTCACGGAAACCGGTCCTGCTCAAGCGGGGTATGGCTGCTACGATTGAGGAGTGGCTCATGGCTGCCGAATACGTGATGGAAGGCGGAAATGAGAAGGTAATCCTGTGCGAGCGCGGAGTCCGCACCTTCGCCCACCACAGCCGCAATACCCTGGACCTTTCCGCCATTCCTGTCGTCAGTCAGGAGAGCCATCTGCCGGTGATCGTAGATCCGAGTCACGCGGCGGGCCTCAGGGACCAGGTCATTCCGCTCAGCCGGGCTGCCGTGGCAGTAGGCTGCCATGGCTTGATGGTGGAGGTGCATCACGCTCCTGAAACTGCACTGAGCGACGGCCCGCAGTCGCTTTATCCTGCTCAGTTCGACGATCTGTGCAGACAAATAGGGCCCATCTTCGACGTGTACAAGATGTCAATAAACGGATACCCCTCAGAACATAGCAATACAGGAGCTAAAGCCTGATCGGCTGAGAAGGAGAAAGACCATGGAGTTGGGGTTTTACCCGGAAAGGGCGGAATTCCGCACAATGGCTGAAAAGGGAAATCTTATCCCAGTCTGCCTTGAAGTGCTTGCCGATACGGAAACTCCTGTTTCTGCGCTGGCCAAAATCTATGACGGGCATGGGCCGGTTTTCCTGCTGGAAAGCATGGAAGGCGGTGAGAGGTGGGGAAGGTACAGCTTCCTGGGAAATTCGGCCACCAGGACGGTCAGAGTTTTCCGGGATGAAGTCGAAATTGTGAGCGGGTCAAAAATGGAACGCATTGCTCATAATGGCGATCCGCTTTCGATTCTCCGTTCCATAATGGCTGAGTACAAACCGGTCAAACTAGCGAGGCTCCCGAGGTTTTGGGGCGGTATGGTCGGTTTTTTCAGCTACGAGTTCGTGTCTTTTCTCGAAGCGATCCCGAATCGGCTGCCCCCGGACATTCCGATGGCGCATTTTATTCTTCCCGGACAACTTTTCATATTCGATAACGTTCGCCACACACTGACCCTTGTGGCATATGGTCTTGTGGAAAACGGGGAAGCCGATGACGCCTATGACCGGGCGCTCGAGACCCTGGAGGAAATGAAAGGCAAGCTCTCGCGGGTGACCAAAACAGCGGCGCGGCCTGCGGCTGAGGGATTTCCACTTGATCCCGAGGTCGAACCTGAGAAATTCCGCTCCTGGGTTGCCAAAATCAAAGAATACATCAGGGAGGGAGATATCATTCAGGCGGTCGTTTCACAACAGTTCAACTGCCCGGCTCCCCCGGACCCCTGGTCACTCTATCGGGCCCAGCGCTTCATAAATCCATCTCCATACCTCTATTTTCTCCATTTTGACGATACGGTGCTGGTTGGTTCTTCTCCGGAAACGATGGTGCGCCTGGAAAGCTGCGTTGCCACTCTTCGCCCGATTGCCGGGACGCGCCCTCGTGGCGTAACAGAGCAGAAGGACCGGGAGCTTGCCAACGAGCTGCTTCAGGATGAAAAAGAAAGGGCCGAGCACCTCATGCTTGTAGACCTGGGAAGAAACGACCTGGGGCGAGTGGCTGAAATCGGTACGGTCCAGGTAACCGATCTGATGGTCGTCGAACGATACTCACATGTCATGCACCTCGTCTCCAACATCAACTGCGATCTGCGTGAGGGCCTTGATGCGTTCGACCTTTTCCGGGCCTCTTTTCCGGCCGGGACCCTTTCAGGCGCGCCGAAAGTAAGGGCGATGGAAATCATCGCGGAGTTGGAAGATCAGCCTCGCGGCCCGTACGGAGGTGCAATCGGATATTTTTCCTATACGGGTAACATGGACCTCGCGATCACCATCCGTACAGCCTGTATTCAGAATGGCAAGCTGACGGTCAGGGCCGGGGCTGGAATAGTCGCCGACTCCGACCCCGAGCGTGAAAGACAGGAAACGGTCAATAAGGCCAAATCGATCCGCAGGGCGCTCCAGATGCTCGAAGGAAACGGCGTAAAGCTGATACCAGGCGCATCGTCCCATGCGGTGTAAAGGAGGTTTAAGCGCATGCTTTTCATGATCGATAATTACGATTCTTTCACTTACAATCTTTTCCAGTACTTCCGGATGCTTGGGGCCGAAGTTGAAGTCGCCAGAAACGACCAGGTCGCTCTTGACGATATTAAAAGGCTGAGACCTTCGGCCATCGTAATCTCCCCCGGTCCCTGCAGGCCGGAGGACGCTGGAGTTTCTGTTGGTGCAATTCAGGAATTTTCCGGAAAAATTCCAATTCTTGGGATCTGCCTTGGCCACCAGGCGATTGCGTCCGCTTTCGGAGGCGCGGTTGTTCATGCAAAAAGGCTCATGCACGGAAAAGTTTCCACGGTAACTTCGGACGGAAAGTCTATATACGGCGGGATTTCGAATCCTTTCCAGGCAATGCGCTATCACTCTCTTGCCGTTGCGCCGGGGGGCCTGCCGGATTGCCTGGAGATTACGGCACATTCCGAGGATGGCGAAGTTATGGGAATCCGTCATAAAAAACACTTTACCGAGGGTGTACAGTTTCATCCTGAATCTATCATGACGCCTGTTGGCAAGAGACTGTTAAAGAACTTTCTCAAGCTTGCAAACGGGCAAACGGCTGCGGGAGGCAACGGGGCATGATACGGGAGAGCCTGAAAAAGCTGATTGGAAAGATAGACCTTAGCGAAGAGGAAATGGCTGCATTGGTCGGTGAGATCATGTCGGGTAATGCGACAGACGCTCAGATCGGAGCCATAATGGCTGCGCTGGCCACCAAGGGCGAGACTTTCGCAGAGCTTGCCGGGGCCGCGCGCGCCATGCGGCGCAAAGCCACAAGGATTCAGACAAATGCCGATGTAGTGGTGGATACCTGTGGGACGGGCGGAGACGGCTCAAACACATTCAACATCTCGACCACGGCTGCATTCGTAGTGGCTGGATGCGGTGTCACGGTGGCCAAGCATGGGAACCGCTCGGTTTCCAGCAAGTGCGGTAGCGCGGATTTGTTGGAGGCGTTGGGGGTAAACCTGGAGCTTGGTCCCGAAGGAGTTGAGGAGGCGGTCAGGCAGATCGGCATAGGATTTCTTTTCGCGCCGCTCTTTCACGGTGCAATGCGCCACGCGGCCAGGGCGCGAAAAGAGCTCGGGGTGCGCTCGATTTTTAACATGCTCGGGCCATTGACAAACCCTGCCGGGGCGAACTGCCAGTTGATCGGCGTATATGCGCCGGAGCTTACGGAAATGTTCGCGCAGGCGCTTTTGCTTTTAGGGGTCAGGCGGGCGTTTGTTGTGCACGGGCATGAAGGGCTGGATGAAATCAGCGTCTGCGCCCCGACCAGGGTCTCGGAATTGAACAATGGATTTATCCGGACCTATGACATCTCTCCCGAACAGCTTCTGGGCCGGACCGCCGAGCAGGTGGACATGGCCGGAGGGTCGCCGGCCGTGAACGCCGAGATAACCACAAGAATTCTATCGGGTGAAAAAGGGCCGAGGCGAGACGTCGTTGTGGTGAATGCTGGGGCGGCTTTGATGGCCGCAGGCGTCGCGCAGGATTTCCGCGAGGGTATCAGAATGGCTGAAGCTGCGGTTGACCAGGGCAGTGCGCTGCAAAAACTTCAGGAGCTTGTGCGGTTCACCGGTCAAATGCACGGATAGGATGAATCCCGATGTCAGATTTTCTTTCCAAAATTCTCGACCACAAGAAGGACGAAGTCAGGGCTGCGGCACAACGGATACCGGAGAAGGTCCTGCGGCAAGAGGCCGAGAAGTCGAAAGGCAGAAGACCTTTCATTGAGCGCCTTGTCAGACCGGGTCCGCTGGGGATGAACGTTATTGCAGAAATCAAGCGGGCTTCTCCTTCGAAAGGCAAAATAAGGGAAAATGCCGATCCGGCTGAATATGCCCGCAAATATGAACTGGGGGGAGCCGCGGCCATTTCTGTGCTCACTGACAAAAACTCTTTCGGCGGAAGCCCCGAGGATCTGAAAAAGGTCAAATCGGCGTGCGTACTTCCGGTTCTCAGAAAGGACTTCCTGATAAGCTCCTACCAGGTCTATGAATCGGCGACCATCGGGGCGGATGCCGTATTGCTGATAGTGCGGGCGCTTTTGCCGCAATTATTGAGAGACCTGATATCCTTGTGCGAAAGCATCGGCCTGGACGCCCTTGTCGAGGTCCATGATGAAAGTGAATATGAAATTGCCGAGAAGGCCGGAGCAAGGCTGATCGGAATAAACAATCGTAACCTGAAGACCTTTGAGACAGACATTTCGACCTCTATTCACCTTGCCGGGCGAAAGGCTTCCGGCCACGTTCTTGTCGCCGAGAGCGGGATTCACAACCGCTCAGATGTCGAGAGGCTCATCGATGCCGGTATAAGCAACTTTCTGATTGGTGAGAGCCTCATGAGGTCGGAAGATCCGGTAGGATTCCTTAAGATCCTGCACGGAGCGCAATCATGACAAAGGACACCATGAGATATTCTCCCGCGCATCCCCAGATAAAGGTCTGCGGTCTGACCCTGGTGGAGGAAGCCATTGCCTGTGTTGAATCGGGCGCAGACGCCATAGGGCTCGTATTTTATCCCGCGAGCCCGCGTTTTGTAAGCGAACTAATGGCCCGGGAAATATGCGCAAGTCTTCCGGAGCGGGTCTGGAAAATAGGGGTTTTTGTCAACGAGCCTCTTATGGAAGTCATGAAAAGGGCCGAATTTTGCCGCTTGAACTGCGTTCAGTTACACGGGAGCGAAACTCCCGAGATGGTTCAATCCCTGGAGTCGGCGGGAATAAGCGTAATTAAAACTCTTTTTGCCAAAAAAGAGCCGGGTTTCTCTGAAGCCGTCCTCTACCGGGCTTCGGCGTACCTTGTCGAGGGCGGGGAGGGGCGAGTTCCGGGGGGGACGGGGCTGAGCTGGAAATGGGGCGAGGCAAGGAATTTGGCGGGTGTGCAGCCCTGCATCCTATCAGGCGGCCTTAGTCCGGAAAACGTGAGCAAGGCAATCCAGGAATTCGGTCCGGACGCGGTTGACGTCAGTTCAGGCGTGGAATCCGCGCCGGGGCGCAAGGACATTGTTAAAGTGCGTGCTTTTGTTGAGGCGGTTCGGAATGCCGGATCGCCGCGTAAGCCAGGGAGGATATTCAAATGAAATTGGCCGAGCAAAATTTGACAAGGAATTCTTTCCCGCTGGAAAAACCGCTCCAGCCTGATGCAGCGGGCCATTTCGGCCCTTACGGCGGGCGCTATGTCGCCGAAACACTCATGCCTGCGCTCATCGAACTGGAACAGGCCTACTCTTCAATATGTGGTAAATCTGCTTTCCAGGCGGAATTGAAACAGCTCCTCAAAGATTACGCCGGAAGGCCCACTCCGATTTTCCGGGCCGGGAGGTTGAGCGCGCACGTCGGTGGGGCATCCATTTATCTGAAGAGAGAGGACCTTGCCCATACCGGCGCGCATAAAATCAATAATACACTAGGTCAGGGGCTTCTTGCCAAATGGATGGGGAAAGCCAAGGTTATCGCCGAGACCGGGGCCGGCCAGCACGGTGTTGCTACAGCCACGGCTGCGGCGCTGTTCGGCATGGAATGCAAGGTTTTCATGGGGACCGAGGATATCTCCAGGCAGGCCCCGAACGTGCAGCGGATGAAGCTTCTGGGAGCCGAGGTAGTACCGGTAGATTCAGGGACCGGGACCCTCAAAGACGCCATGAACGAGGCGATGCGGTACTGGGTGGGCTCTGTTCGCGATACATTCTATATTATCGGTTCGGTTGCCGGTCCTCATCCCTATCCGGTAATGGTCCGTGATTTTCAGCGGGTGATCGGCGACGAGGCAAGGGTCCAAATCCTGGAAGCCGCAGGTGCGCCGCCGGACATGCTGGTGGCCTGTGTAGGCGGAGGGAGCAACGCAATGGGCCTTTTTTACCCTTTCCTCGATGACCCGGCCGAAATGGTGGGAGTTGAGGCTGCCGGCCACGGAATCAGCACCGGAAAGCACGCGGCGACGCTTGGGGCCGGATCGGTCGGTGTCCTTCACGGCTCCAAATCCTATGTCCTGCAGGACGAAAACGGCCAGATTCTGGAGGCGCACTCGATATCGGCGGGTCTTGACTACCCTGGCGTGGGGCCGGAGCATTCCTGGTTAAAAGACACCGGCCGCGTCCGCTATGAGAGCATTGTGGATGAAGAAGCCCTGAGTGCATTCAAATTGCTTAGCTTGCTGGAGGGAATAATCCCTGCCCTGGAAAGCTCTCATGCCGTGGCCCGCGCCATGGTCGAAGCCGCGCGGCTACCGGCTGCAAGCAACATTATCGTCAATCTTTCCGGGCGCGGCGACAAGGACCTGGGAATAGTGTCGCGTTTCCAGAGCGGGACATCCGGTGGAAAGGATTAAGCTATCATGAGCAGGATAGAAGAAACATTTAAAAGTCTGCGCGCGAACGGAGAAAAGGCGCTCGTGGGTTTTATTACCGCCGGAGATCCCAACCCCGGTCTTTCTTTGGAGATAGTAAGTCGAATGTGCAGTTCCGGGCTGGACCTCCTTGAATTAGGCGTCCCATTTTCTGACCCGACTGCCGATGGCCCGGTCATACAACGTTCATCGGCGCGCGCGATCGGCGCCGGTGTAAACATGAAAAGCGTTATCACGATGGTTCGCCGGGTAAGAGAATTTAGCTCAATTCCCATAGTTCTCTTCAGCTACTATAACCCGATTCTCGCATACGGAGCCGCAGCTTTCTACCGGGATGCGGTCGAGGCGGGGGCCGATGGGACGCTTGTGGTCGATCTCCCGCCGGAAGAATCCGACGAGCTGACCGGCCTCTGGGGAAACGGGCTCGATTTTATAAGGCTGGTAGCCCCGACTACCCCTCCAGGACGAATGGCCGAGATAGCGACAAGGGCTTCAGGATTCATCTATCTTGTTTCCATGACGGGCATCACCGGCAGCGGTGGGTTGAATCATGGTGAGATAGCATGTGTAGCGCAAGATTTAAGAAAGAGCTGTGGCGAACTGCCGGTCTGCATCGGGTTCGGAATCTCCACACCGGGTGATGCCGCGAGACTGTCGAGGTTCGCAGACGGAATAGTTGTAGGGAGCGCTTTTGAGCGGCTGATCGAATCCAGCCTTGGGAATGGAAATATAGCTGAAAGGGTAGGGGAGTTCGCGGCCACTCTAAAAAAAGCCATTCATCCCACGGAGGGTTGATTCCATTATCAGGGTTCAAACCTCAAAAAAGAAGCCATCGTTGAAGTTGCTCGACATGGCTTCTTTTGGCTCCAAGCTACCGAATCGGATGGTAATATGGGGGATAATGACCTTTGCCTTGTCACTATTGGGAGGGAACTCAAAAAATAAGCAGCAGGAATAAAGGGTTTTTTTTAAAGTTCATGGTGGTCTCCCCTCTTGTAAGTTCTCCCGAATATGTCAAAATACTTAATGTAAAGTGAAAATGGAAATCGTGTCTGTCAGCGGCATCACAAGAACGGCGCTTGGGTCACGGGGCGGTCTTCTCGAATTGCGGGTTATCAGGTTTTGAGTTGTCTGAGTCGGAATCGTAGCCATCCCCAAAAAAATGTGATATATATTCGCTTGAAATTCTTGAGCGCGGGGGAGAAATGTTCTTTCTTATTGGCGGAGTTCAGCCCAAGACTGTTATCGTGGGTGAGACTCAAAGGATTTGCCCCGCCTGTGGGCTGGCTCAAGCCAGGCTGAAGCGGGTCGATCATTACCTGAGCCTGTTTTTTATCCCTCTTTTTCCTGTTAAGAAAGGTGACCCTGTTCTGATCTGTGATCGTTGCGGAGTAATTTCCTCCCCGGAAGGAATTTCCCGGGGGTCCGTGCAGGAAGCCAGCAGGGACGTGTGTCCCCAGTGCGGCTATCCCGTGGCTCGCGATTTTCGCTATTGCCCTGCGTGCGGAACGCGAATATAAGGGGATCAAGCGTATATGGTGACAAAAATGAGCGAGAGCAGGAAAGTTTTGCATTTTCCGACCGTTTCCCGGCCCAGCATCGAGGAGGTGCTGACGCTTTTCCTGAAGGACCAGCAGAAACGGCTGAAGCCCCGGACTTTCAACAGGTATGAGGAAGTCATAGATCTATTGCGCCATTGTCTGAACGGACATGGGTATCATGATCTTGATAATTCGTCCGAGGTGGCGCTCTACGAGAAGCTTTACTTTCAGAAAAACCTTGAATTCTGTTTTATCTTCGGTCCGGAAAAAGTTGTGGCTTCGCTGGGCAACTTTTTGAACTATTTCATGATACGAAAGGTTATGGCTTCCGAGGCTCTGCTTCAGGCAGCGGGGATAGTTACCAAAAAGCTGGTAAAGTGGTTCGAGGAAAACGGCTACATTGAAAAGGAAACGGCCGACAAGGGTGTCAGGCTGGCCGCCGAGGCGGCAAGAGAGTTGCCCGCGGCCGAACGGCTTGCAAGATTGATATATGAATACGCTCAGAGCCATGCACCAAGATACTGGACTGCTGAACTCGATGACTACTTTGTCGTCGACCAGGTCCATCCCGGCATCTTGATCATGTCCGGGATAGCGACCTCGGGGACTGTCGAAGTGCGTGTGCCTAAAGAGATAACCGACCACTGCCGGAAAGGGTGGCAGGTCAACCTGCTTTTGGGAAAGACCCGAAACGGGTGGTGCATCCTGGAAACGGGAAACGTCTACCCTAACTAGTTTCCCTATGTTCTCACGGGAGTCGTCCAATCTGAACGGCGGGCTTTTGCCCGCCGTTCGCCGTTTGAAGGCGCCAAATTGGTTCTTCAGTGATACTCCAGCAGTTGTTTCCGGGGCCACTGCTATTATTTCAGGCGCGAGTTTACAAAATCCCAGTTGATCAGATTGTCGATTACGGCCTGGATAAAGTCGGCCCTTCTGTTCTGATAGTCGAGGTAGTAAGCATGCTCCCAGACGTCCACCGTCAGGAGCGCATTGATTGAGTGTGCGACCGGGGTATCTGCGTTTGCGGTTTTCATCACCTCAAGCTTGCCGTTTTTTTGTACCAGCCAGGCCCATCCGCTCCCGAACTGCGTAAGTCCGGCATTTTTCAATTCTTCTGCAAATTTTTCGTAACTTCCGAAATCAGCATTGATCTTTTGCGCTATCTGGCCTGCGGGGGGCCCTCCGCCCTTGGGTTTCAGGCAATTCCAGAAAAAGGAATGATTCCAGGTTTGAGCCGCATTATTAAAAATTCCTACCTTGGAAGCGTCCCCGGCAACTTTCTTGATTATGGCCTCTGCGTCTTCCTTTTCCAGATCGGTCCCGGCCAGGAGCTTGTTTCCAGTATCGACATAGGTCTTATGGTGCTTGTCGTGGTGAAATTCCAGGGTCCTTGCGCTTACATAGGGCTCGAGCGCATTTTTCGCATACGGCAGGTCAGGTAATGTGAGAGCCATAAATTTCCTCCTTGTGTGTTGCTCGGGTTGACTGCAGTTCGAAGTGTGAATTTAGAAGCTGGGTCGTTGGCAAATTAAGCACGTATTCACTTGTGCTCAAGCTGCGGTTGGATAAAAGTTGAGAAAACCGGTTCCGTTATTCGACTTTGTCCACCCTCCGGAAGTGGTGCTCCTCAGTCCAACGGAGGATTGAAATAGCCGAGCTTGACATCCGGGAATTCATTTCGGATATGTGAGATCATTTTTCGGATTCCCAGCTTTTTTTCCGTAAGGTCCGGACCTATCTGTTGCAGGTACCATTCGGGATCGATGTTAAGGTTTCGCATCTGGATCATATCAAGGCGGGTTTCGGACAGGAGCTTTCGGATGGCATCAAATTCGCTCACCTGGTCTGTAAATCCCGGTAGAATGAAGTAATTGATGGACGCAAAACCGCCGTTGGCTTTCACAATGGATATAGAGCGCCTTGCGTCCTCGAAGGTAAAACCCCTGGGGCGGAAGTATTTCTCGTAATACTCGGGCCGTGCGCTGTTCATGCTGACACGAACGCTCTGCAGACCGGCGCGACAGAGTTTCTCCACATCTTTCGGAAGGCTTCCGTTTGTGTTGAGGTTTATAGTGCCTCGGCCTGTGACCTTGCGCATCATGGAGATAGATGCTTCAAGAGTTTTAGCCTGCAGCAGAGGCTCTCCCTCGCAGCCCTGTCCGAAGCTCACCACTGCGCGAGGTGCGTTTTGCAGGTGCGGGATTGCGACGCCGCATATCTCATCGGGCGTGGGCACGAAAGTGATGCGGTCCTGGGTTGCGCAGATTTCGGTCCCGTCCTGACGGCTGATGCAGCCGAGGCACCGGGCGTTGCACTCGGTGGAGGTTGGAAGCGGGGCCTCCCAGCGGTTCATGAACAGGTTTCTCGCCGCGGGACAGCCGTAGTTGAGGGCGCATCTGCCGAGGTGCTGCAGGAGCCTGTTTTGCCGTTCGGCTTTCATGCGTCTGCGTGCGTTTCGCTCGATTGCCTTTCGATCAAAATTGCGGAAGTCCTGCCGGTTGTCCCTGTCGATGCGTACCGCCGGGACTACAAAGCCGCGATTTAGCCAGCCCACGGCAGTATAGGCGAAAAGGGGCAGAAGGGGCGCTCCGGCATTGGTCTTGTAAGCGGTTGAGTAGAGTTGCGTGTAAGCTGGGGAAATGAATGCGGCTACTGCCCTGACAGGTTTGGCCGAATCGTAAGGATCTGCTGAGAGAGGTTCGAAAGTGCCGGTTGCGGGATCGAATCCAACAGGCGCTCGCTCGGGGAGGAGGAAGAGTTCGCTTCCTTCGGGGAGCGCAATGAGTTCAGAATGCTGGGGCCTTTGACATTCGTTTGCGCTGGCTCCAGCCATCTCCAGAGCCGGCCAATCGAAGATATTCCCGTTAACGTCAGCGTAAACGAGCGACGGCCTGTTTTTCATTGGCGCTGTTCAAAATCTCCTTGAAACTGCAAAATCGAGCTTTAATAACGTATTTTAAATTATAAATCATCCGTTCGAGGAATTCGAAGGCAAAGGTGGTCATCCGCTGGTGGTGGATCATTACTCCGGTCAGTCCCTTCATTGTCGATATCGCTGCAAATTGATCGATCAACAGTGCAAAGTCAGCCTCGGGATCTTTTGCTTTGCGGGTATGAAGGTCGAGGCGGACCGGCAGATGTTGAATCCCATAACGGGATTTTATTCCAGTAGGAAAAGGGTCTACCGCTGAAATGCCTTTGAAGTCCAGTTCGCGCAAGGCCTTTAAGGTCGCAGTTGAGAAGCGGTTCCAGGGAGGAGTAAACACCTCGACAAAATTGGGGCCGAAAATGCGCTCCATTTTAATGCGGCCCTGGAGAATGTCCTCGCGTTGGCGCTCCGGTGCACGGTCCGATCCGAATTCACAATTCTTGCCGTCTTTTTGCCAGTTGATATGTCTCCAGCCATGCTGGTGCCAATTCCAGAGATCCTCATTTACTGGTGCAGCCTGGAAAAGTTTTTCCTGCCTCGCCTCGCTGAGCCATGCGGGAATGACCGCCATGGCAAGCGGGACCTGGTGGATTCGGAACAAACTGCAGAGGGCTTCAAACGCTCTGCTGGCAGCCCCGATATCGTCAGCACGAAAGAAAATTGGAGGCAAGCCGGCAGAAGCCATTTTTGCGCATGCTTCGTCCAGCATCTCTCTCCAACCAGGCAACGGCTCCTTCCATACTGACGAGTACTGCCTGGGCATGTAGGAAGCATTCAGGCCATAGACTTCGGCACGGAGTCGAGATGCCCCTTCCATCGGGCCACTCCTCTGTAAAAGGAAAACAAAAGAACTGATTTAGAATAAAAAGCGCAGGATAAATAAAGGATGGACTTGAAACCGGTTTACCACCGACCCGGGGCACAATCTACACGAGGGTATGTGTCTAGTCAAGCTACTTTCCGTCCGGATAGGATTTGTAAATTTTTCCGCCTTGGCTTTGTCGAGGGCAGCCCCCGAGCCGTGTGAGCGTGATTGATCGAATTAATAATTCGGGGTACAACAGGTTTAAGCTCGCACGCCGAGTGTATGCGAAGGATGGCTTTGCCGTTATAGATGGAGAAGGACGGAATTATTTGAGGTTAAAACAGTTCTTCGGATAAAACGTGACCGCCAATCAGACTCATACAGGGAGTTTTTCGCGCCGAATCAAGACCCACATCGTGGGGCCGCAGTATCGGTTCGCGATCGTAGTCCCGCCCGAACTTTCACAGATATGTCTGAACGAGACCCGTTTGCTCGATATGCAGGAACCGGCAGCGAGCGAAGCTGGGGTGGAATTCACAGGCAGGCTGAATAATGCCTATGTTTGCAATCTACGGCTCAGGTCGGCCAGCCGGGTACTTTGCAGGCTTGTTCCTTTTCGGGCCGGTGTTACCGAAGAACTTTTCTATAAAGTTTCGCGAATTCCCTGGGAGCTTTGGCTGAATCCGGAGGTTCGGCTTGATATCGATGCCCACGTGGAACATTCACGGATAAGCCACGAGGGCAGGGTGGCAGAGATAATTTCCGAGAGCATTGAAAAGAGTCTTCGTAAAAGGGGGTCTGCCCATTCCGCAGAAGGCACGGCCCACGGCGCACCGGGTGAAGCCGGCAGCAAGCCCGGGATCGACGACACCGGATTTAGACAGAAAATCCTGGTTCGTCTCGTAGACAATCAGTGCCAAATCAGCCTCGACACCTCAGGCGCCCATTTGCACGAAAGGGGATATAGACTTCGGCACACAGGCGCCCCCTTGCGTGAGACCCTTGCCGCAGCCATCCTCTTGAAATCGGGCTGGAGATCCAATGAGCCGCTCATCGACGGTATGTGCGGTTCCGGCACTTTTCCAATAGAAGCGGCTCTGATTTCACGGCGGATTGCTCCCGGGCTTGGCCGGGATTTTTTGTTCCAGAGGTGGCCCTCATTTCAGATGGAGACCTGGAAATATCTGCTCCGCAAGGCAAGCGAGGCCATGCTTCTCAAGGTGCCCGATGCCATCATCGGTATCGATATCGATCCGGAGGCTATCGGCGTCTCGGCTGAAAATGCAAGTCGCGCCGGGGTAACCGGCGACATTGAATTTGAGCGGATGGACTTCTTTGAGTTCAATCCCCGGAAACGGGGGTTGAAAAAAGGTCTGCTCGTGTTAAACCCACCATACGGAGTACGGCTTGATGCCGGAGGAATTGGCCTCTATGAGCGAATCGGCGCACATCTGAGGCTTAATTTCAAAGGCTGGAAATACGCCGTGCTGGCGGGTTCACGGCCTGAAGCCGCCTCATTGGGGATGGGCCGGGTGCGATTGTGGAATATTCGGCATGGAGGAATGCCCATTACGGTCGTTCTTGGCAAGGTTGCGGTCTGATCTCCGGTCTATGCCTGCTCAATTAAATACATCTAATAATTGACAAAAGACATGGACAAAAGGCCTTGTGCGCTTTCCAAGTGTGTGCTAAGGATTTTGAGTTTCCCGGTTTCTGACCCCACTCATATGCCATGCGGAGGAGGATGAGCAATCAACGTTGAAGTTATTAAGATGACACCCCTTAGATAACTGCAGAACTTTTTCAAAGGAGTCAAGTTAATGAGCGATGAGTACGATGTCGAGTTGAGCGAAGATCATATTATTCTTCGAGATATGGTCCGTAAATTCGCAGCCAAGGAAATTGCACCCTTTGTCGATCAGGATGAAAACGACCATCGTTTCCAGCGAGAACTCGTGGATAAGATGGCGGAATTGAATCTTTTCGGCTGCCCGATCCCGGAGGAATACGGCGGGAACAATATGGGCTACCTGGCCCACGCCATAGTAACCGAAGAGATCGGCAGAGTATCCGGATCGCTAAGAATCTCTTTAAATATGCAAACCATGGGAACTGCCCTGTCCCTCGTTAAATGGGGCAGTGACGAACTCAAAAAGAAATATATTCCGGAACTAATGGCCGCCAGGCTGCTGGGCTGCTTCGCAATGACCGAACCGGATACGGGTTCAGATACCGTGTCCATGGGCAGTACCGCGGTAAGGGACGGAGACCACTACATTCTCAACGGCCGAAAGATGTGGATCAGTTGGGCGCCTGTTGCCGACATTGGGGTGATATTCGCAATGACGGACAAGGCCGCAAAGCACAAAGGGATGAGCACCTTCCTTATGGACATGCACTCGCCCGGCGTCTCCACTCTTACCACCAAAGAGAAGCTGGGTATCTGGGCCTGCCCGACCGGTGAAATAATTATGGAGGATGTAAAGGTCCCGGCAGGCAACCTCATTGGCGAGGAAGGAAAAGGATTTGTCTACCTCATGCAGGAACTGGTCAGCACGCGGCTTACTGCCGCGGCGGGCGCGGTGGGAACCTGCCAGGCAGCTCTGGACGCGTCCATCAAATACGCGAACGAACGCAGGCAGTTCGGCCGTCCAATTGCCGAATTCCAGATGGTCCAGGAAGTTATCGCGAGAATGGTCGCTGAAACAGAGGCGGCCAGAGCGCTGGTCTGGAGATGCGCCCTTCAGAAGGACCGTGGTTTGATCAACAACATGAGGGAGACTGTACTGGCTAAGTTTTATGCATCCCGGGCTGCGGACGAAGTCCCCAACCTGGGCTTGGAGATCCTGAGTGCATATGGGTATTCCAATGAATACCCCATAGCCCGAATACTTCGTGACGGAAAGGTATACAAGATTCTCGAAGGGGCCACGAATATCATGAAGATGATACTCGCGGCAGATGCACTCGGGTTGAAAAAGGCCAACAGATGACGCCGGCGGCAAATGCCCGCCAAATGCAAGGCTCATTTAAAGTGAACCCGCTAAAGATTGGACCTGTTTCAGGCATGGAGTTTATGTCAGGGCTTTGCTCCGGGTTTGAAGCGACCGGGTTGAATCTTCGGCAGCTTCACTCAAGCCATGCTGAGAATCAACCTGTGGAAACAATTGGGAGTAGCATATGAGAGAAGTGGTAATACTGGGCGCAGCACGCACTATTGGCGGACAATTCGGAGGATCGCTTAAAAATCTGACCGCCCCGGAACTCGGCGCTGCAGCCGTTAGGGAATCTATAAAGCGTTCCGGAATTACACCTGATGTTATTGACCAAACCGTCTTCGGCAACGCCTGGCAGGCGGGAGTTGGACCTAATGCGGCAAGGCTTAGTTCGGTCATGGGCGGCGTTCCGGTAGAGGCTCCAGCGGTTACGGTCAACGTCCGCTGCGGTTCGAGTATTCAAGCTTTGATTTTCGGAGCGCAGGCAATCAAGGCGGGTGACGTCGACACCGTTCTGGTGGGCGGGACTGAGAGCGCAAGCCAGATCCCGTACGGCCTGCCGCGAGCACGCTGGGGCTATCGAATGGGCGACGGCCAATTAATTGATTTTATGCACAAGGATGGGTTTCGGTGCCCGCTCGGCGGCGGTCTCATGGGTGAAATAACTGAATGGCTTGCAGAGGAAAAAGGCATTTCCCGACGGGAACAGGATGTTTTTGCCGCCGAATCTCACAACAAGGCCGAGGCTGCGGTTAAGGCCGGAAGATTCCTGGAAGAAATCGTCCCGATTGAAATCAAAGGAAAAAAGGGAGAACTCGTCTCAGTTATTGACGAAGAGATTTACCGGCAAGGGGTCACTGCTGATAATTTGAGCAAATTGCTGCCGGTTTTTAAGAAGGGCGGGAGCGTCACGGCGGGCAACGCATGCGCCCTGTGCGATGCAGCGGCAGCCGTTGTGCTCATGGACAGGGCCAAGGCGGAATCCATGGGGCTGAAACCTATGGCCCTGCTGCGGGGCTATTCGTTTGTCGGAGTCGATCCCAAGCGCTTCGGCATATCGCCCGTAAAAGCCATACCGGCGGCGCTCAAAAAAGCCGGCCTTGCGCTTGGCGATATCGATCTCATCGAACTAAACGAGGCATTTGCTGCCCAGTATATTGCCTGCGAGCAGGACCTCGGCCTGGACCGCTCCAAAGTCAATGTCTACGGAGGAGCCATCGCCCTGGGGCATCCTGTTGCAGCAACGGGCACGAAGCTTCTGACTACGTTGCTCTATGCGATGAAGCATCGCGATGCGACGTTCGGAACGGTGAGCATGTGTATCGGTGGAGGCAACGGTGTGGCTGCGGTTGTCGAGCGACTGAACTGACCTGTGATTCAAACCGCCCGCTCCCGTCCACGGTGCTTCGATAGACGAGAACGCTGTGGGCTGGAGCGGATTGAGCGGAGCGGATAAAGTTATCCGTTTTTCTCCCCTTACCCTCTTTGCAGACTATGTCCATGTGATTTATCCGGTCTGAGGAGGGGATTATTCAGCTTGTATAAATAGTCTATCTTACGAGGAGAGTTCAAAATATGTCTGTCAAAAAGATTCTCGTCGTCGGCGCCGGGAACATGGGAGCTGGAATTGCCCAGCTCTGTGCCCAGCAGGGTTTTGAAGTGGTTATCAGCGATATCACCCTGGATCTTTCCACCAGGGCCAAAGCACGCATAGACAAGGGCCTGCAAAAAAGGGTGGAGCAGGGAAAGCTGACCGAAGATAAGAAAAACTCCGTAATTTCACGCATATCTACTGCGGGTGATCTCAGTCCCGCCCGGGAATGCGATTTCGTAATCGAGAGCGTTTTAGAGCAAATGGAGATAAAGAGGAAAGTCTTTGCTGAGTTGGACCGGCTTGCCAGGCCGGATGTCATTTTTGCTACGAACACGACCTCGCTCTCCATCAGCGCCATGGCTGAGGCCACCAAACGCCCGGATAAAGTAGTCCAGATGCATTTTTTCAATCCACCTGTAATAATGAAGCTGGTGGAGATCATGCCGGGGGTGAAAACCTCGCCTGAGACTCTGGCCGTAGCTTCGGATCTTGCAAAACAGTTGGGCAAAGACCCGGTGGTCTGCAAAAACGAAGCGCCCGCGGGAATTGTCAGCCGGATTCTGGGGCAACTGCTCAACGAAGCGACATGGCTGGTGGCATCCGGGGTGGCAGCGCCCGAAGATGTTGACAAAGCCATGAAGCTCGGCGCCAATCATCCGATGGGTCCATTTGAGCTGATCGATCTTATCGGCCTCGACGTACATCGAGCTAAGATGCAAACCCTGGCCTCTACGCTTGACGACCCACGCTATAAACATCCGGAACTTATCGACCGGATGATTGACGAAGGCCGCCTGGGCAAGAAAGTTGGCAAGGGTTTCTACGCTTACGAAGAGGGAAAATGATGTTAGAAAACATCAAACTCGAATATGACGGCGCAATTGCTATCCTGACCATCAACCGGCCTGAGAAACGCAACGCCGTTAACAATGCTACTGTGGAAGAGATGGACAGGGCGCTGTCCGAGCTTGAGAAAAGCGATTCGACGCGTGTGATGATACTTACCGGGGCAGGAGACAAGGCATTTGTTGCCGGGGCCGACATCAACGAACTTGCCCGGCGCGACACTCTGCTGGGCAGAAGTGAAACCCGGCGGCGCCAGGAAGTCTATACGCGCATAGAGGCGTTGGAGATTCCGTCCATCGCCGCCATAAACGGCTTTGCGCTCGGCACCGGCCTTGAGCTTGCCATGGCATGCACTCTGCGGGTGGCTTCGAGTTTTTCGAAGCTGGGCCAGCCGGAAGTAAAGCTTGGAATAATTCCCGGTGCGGGCGGAACCCAGCGGCTTCCCCGGCTGGTCGGAATGGGGCGGGCCATGGAAATGATTCTGACCGGCGAGCCCATAACCGCTGAGCAGGCTTTGTCCATTGGCCTCGTCAATCGTGTAGTGGCGCCTGAATCGTTGATGGAAGAAGCTAAAAAACTTGCCACGGTCATTTCCTCCAACCCCAAAATGGCCGTCCAATATGCGAAGGAAGCCGTCCTGCGGTACAACGAGGGGTCCTTTGCTGCAGGCTTGGCCCATGAGTCCTATCTTCATGCGCTTTCATGCGGGACTCAGGACAAAAGAGAGGGAGTAGCCGCCTTTCTGGAGAAACGCGCACCCATGTTTGAGGGAAAATAGCCCGATAAACGGTCAAGGTGTCTGCGATCCTGCAGGGATTTGAGCCTCTGCCCGGTTGTCGAACACATTGAGGTACGGACCCGGTCTTCTCCATTTGTTCCGGGTCCCTGCCTTTCTCTCTGAGATATTCGTCTGATTGCAAAGATCTCAGCTCTTTGAAGTCTTAAATCGCTCAATGAACAAGTACCTGGCTGTAAGCTGTGCCGCTTATAAAGATGGCCTGGAGTGATCGCCCCGATGCAAGGCTTTACGGGCTGTAGCAATCATAAAATGTTTACTGCCGACGATGCGGAATCCTGCACAAGCCTATTCGTCAGAGTATACTGAAAGGGGGTAATGTATGGGTCATAGAGGCAAAGTATTGGGTTTATCAGAGGCCGTCGAGAAGTATGTACATGATGGAGCCGTGATTTCATTTGGGGGATTTTCCTCTACCCAATGCCCAATGGCTGCAGTTCACGAAATCATTCGCCATAGGATTAAGAACCTTCACGTTGTGGCGGCTTCGAATGGACAGGCCGTCGATGAATTAATCGGTGGCGGCTGTGTTGAAGGCATTGAAATAGCCTACGGTGGGAACGGCAGGTTTGCTTCGACTTGCATTCGCTTCAGAAGAGCTGTCGAAAAAGGTGAAATCAAGGTAGAGGATTACTCAAATTATCAAATGAGCTTAAGATTCATGGCCGGCGCCATGGGTGTTCCTTTTCTTCCAACTTATAGCTCCCTTGGCACGGATATTATCAACAAGTGGGGATACGGGGAAGAAGATAGACGGCAAAACCTGCGGCTGGCTCCAAAGAAACTTGTCATCGTTGATAACCCGTTCAACGTCAACAAGCAAGTCGACCGACTTGTGCTCGTACCTGCCCTGGAACCGGATGTCACCATTATCCATGCTCAAAGAGCCGATATCTGGGGGAACATTCAATTAATGGGTCTGCATTTTGCCGATGTTGAGCAGGCCAAGGCTTCCAAAAATTTGATCGTAACTTGCGAAGAGATAGTTGAGACCGAAATACTCAGAAAAGAGCCTCATAGAAATCATATTCTTACCTTCCAGGTAAGTGCTGTGGTCGAAATTCCTTGGGGCGCCTATCCTTGTGCCGTATTTGGATACTATGACTACGATCCCTGGTTTTTACGTGACCTGTATCAAAAGGTGGCAAAGAATGACTCCGAATGGCAAAACTACCTCGATAAATATGTCTACGGAGTCAAAGATAGACAGGAATTCCTGGAATTGATCGGCAAGGACAGGCTGCAGACTTTACACGCTGATAAGGAAATCGGATACAATCCAAGCTTAAACCGGAGGTAAGGATAATGGCTGACTATAGCCTGCAAGAGATGATGGCAGTTATGGCGGCACGAGAAGTTAAAAACTCCGACATTATTCTGTGCGGTACGGGAATAGCTATGCTCGCTGCCATAGCCGCCAAGAAAATTACTGCCCCGGAGGCGTCCATTTTTTTTGAAACGGGAGCGATAGACGTTCAGTTTGCGCAAACCCCTTTAAGCCTGGCCGATCCGAGAATTATGCACGGAGCGCTACGCCTGGCAGGTTTGGTGGAGTCATTCAATATTATCCAAAATCGTACAACCGGGCCAAACGTTATCAGCATCCTCGGCGCTGCCCAGATCGACATTTATGGAAATTTGAATTCCACGTCAATAGGAGATTACTGGGAACCGAAAGTACGCTTTAGCGGGAGCGGCGGAGCATGTGACATAGGCTCAGTGGCCGGTCAATTTTGGGTTTTCATGGAATTAGGGAAGAAAAAGTTCGTTGAAAAGGTCGATTATTTAACGACACCTGGCTTCCTGGATGGGGCAGGAGCGCGTGAAAAAGTCGGATTGATTGGAGGTGGCCCTTCACTGGTCATAACCAATAAGGCCTCTTTCCGTTTTGACGATACAACCAAAAAAATGTACCTTCATAGTTACTATCCTGGCTTTACGCCTGAAGCCATCCTGGAGGAGATCAGTTTTGAGGTGGATTTGACCAGGGCAACTGAAGCAAAACCTCCAACCGAACACGAAGTGAACATTCTTCGAACACAGTGCGACCCCGATAGAATGGTTTTAAAAAGTTAGTGTTCAGCCTGAAGGGACTCTTACGGGTGATGAATGATCCGGCTCAGGAAACTCTACACTCCCGCCACGTACGTCATATTTTCCTCACAGGGGGCGACCGATGATAGCAATTACCACGGGCCATATTATAGGGATGGTTATCACATTATTGATCATTGTTGGTGCCGGAATCTATGCTGGAACCAAGGTTAAAGACGAAAAGGACTTTTCGGGCGCCGCCCGTAAAGCCGGTTCGGCGGTTGTTGCGGGAACTATTATGGGGACCCTGGTAGGTGGAGCGTCCACTATCGGTACCGCACAATTGGCGTTCCAATTCGGTTTGGACGGCTGGTGGTTTACGCTTGGAGCAGGGATTGCCTGCCTGTTTTTGGGGACCTTCATGCTCGGGCCTCTCTATAAGAGCAACAAATCCACCATTCCCCAGTTTCTGACCGAAACGTACAGTGACGCGATTGGACCCATTGCCAGTGTGTTCACATCGATCGGCATATTTATCAATGTCATCGGCCAAGGCCTGGCAGCGGTAGCCCTGCTGACTTCGATGGCTCATGTCGGCTCCACCGATGCCCTGTTGATCAGCACGGCGTTGGTCCTCGCTTACGTATTGGCAGGTGGGCTACAGGGCACGGGAATTGTCGGAACGATCAAGTTAACGCTGCTGTATGGGGCGGTTATAGCTGCCGGTGGAATCGCACTCTACAAGTTCGGAGGAATGAGCGGGCTATTCGAAGCCTTCCCCGAACACTTTCCCTGGTTTTCTTTGTTTGGCCGCGGCTTTTCACTGGATTTTGCGGCTGGATTTTCACTGGTGGTTGGGGTGCTCAGCACTCAAACCTACATTCAAGCGGTTCTATCGGCCAAGAGTTTTAAGCATGCCCGCCGGGGAGCATTAATCTCGGCATTTTTTATCCCGCCGGTTGGTATTGGCGGCATCCTGGTCGGCATGTATATGAAGGTTCACACAGCCAGCTTCCCCGGGATGAAATCGGCCGACGTTTTGCCGACCTTCATTCTGCACTTCATGCCGCCATTACTTGGCGGCGTGGTCCTGGCTACCTTGCTTGTCGCGGTAATAGGGACCTGGGCCGGCTTGAGTCTCGGGATTTCCACCATGCTTACCCGTGACATCTACAAGCGCTATATTAATAAAAAAGCCGATGACAAAAAGACCCTTCTCGTACAAAGGCTGTTAATACTTTGTCTTTGCGGCATCACTGTCGTAGCGGTCAGCAGCAGTTTAGGCGGTTTGATCCTCGGCTTTTCCTTCCTTTCCATGGGATTGCGGGGTTGCAGCGCACTCTTCCCATTATTGGGAGCGATGTTCTTCAAACGCTTTGTTACCCCGGCAGGCGGTATATCGGCTGCGATAATGGGACCACTGAGCAATCTCATATGGCATTCAATGTATCCAAAGGGATTGGATCCACTGTACCCGGGCCTTGTGGTCAGCGCCGCTGTTCTGATTGTAGTAAGCATGCTGACGCGTAAGAAGCCCCAAGCCGAAGCAGTGGCTGGTCCAAGCGTTCGGTAAATAGATCCGGACACAAAGAAACTTGATGCCGATGTGTGCGTTCCGGCGGAAACCGCTATGCCGGGAGATAACCGCTGCGCGCGTTCTCCCGGCAGGCCGCTATCTAATGCCTCGTGCATACCTGGCCTTGGGAAGAACTTTCGGTTGTAAATGGTTATATAAACGATCGGCCCAAGGGGCGAAGACGATGCGTGCCGGCGCTACTCAACTATTTTAACTTAATCGCCAACTATCTTATCCTATAAATTTCAGACAGTTACCAAACCAGGGAAAAGCATCGTTAAAACAAGTGCGCCGCAAGTTTTTCCCGATCACAGACCTGCCCCCCCCGATTCGCACGATCTCCCGAAACAGAACGCCCAAATGCAGATACTTCGGGGAAGGTAGTTCTGAAACTGAAAAAACCGGTTTCCTTGACACGCCGCTTGCGTTTATTATTGGTATATGGGAAGGCCCTATACAGTGCATCGCGACGCGTAACATCGGAAACCTTATGACTTTGCTCAACAATGAAGCATCGAACTATGAGTATCTGTTTCGATTGAATCGAACCCTGGACTACGTCCGCGATCATTGTGCTGAAGATTTGACCCTGGCGAAACTCGCCAAAGTCGCCTGTTTTTCGAAGTTTCATTTCCATCGTATATTCCGCACAGCGCTTGGTGAGACCATAAATCAATATGTACGGCGCGTCAGGCTTGAGAAAGCCGCCCGGATGCTCACGCACAATAAAGACCAGAGTATCATAGACATTGCTCTTGATTGCGGGTTTTCAAGCTCACAGAATTTCGCCAAAGCCTTTAAGGCTCATTTCGGCGTCACGCCCACTTATGTTCGGACGCAGTACAATTGGGGCCGCATGAAAAACATACTGGCGAAGGCGGAAAGCGAAGGCCGGGAAGCTGTTCCATCTGAGTGTGCGCCGAATGAGGATAACGATTGTTCGCATTCCGGGCCGTTGATAAATAGAATAGTCGAGCAACGGGCGTCTTTGCCCGTGAAAGTGACGGAGATGCCCGGCTATTGGGTCGCTTATGCCCGGATTATCGGACCTTACTGCCTGGAAACGGCCGCGCCGGCCTTTGTCCAATTACTCCAGTGGGCGAGGCCCAGGGGACTCATCAATGAAAAGACCCTCATTCTAGGCGTCTTAAGGAACGATCCCGATATAACGCCTGTGGACAAATGTATCTTTGATGCTTGTATCACTATTCCGGAATCTGTGAAGAGTGATGGAAGGATTAACGTTCAGTTCCTGCGGGGAGGAAAATTCGCGGTATATCGTTGTGAAATCGATCCTGACGGCCATCATGAGGCTTGGATGAGACTGATTATCCACTGGTTGCTTTCCAGCGGCTATCAGCCTGATAACCGCCCCTATTATGAAATCATCTACCACATGACCGGGGAGTATCCTCCAGGGCGCCATGTAGTAGACCTTTGCCTTCCCATAAGACCCTCGTAGGCGGTAGCCATGTGCCTCTGACACACTCTGAAACCATGAAAAAACCCGTAGACCCGTAGGACGGGTGAAGCGCAGCGGAAAGTCTTTTCGAAGACAGAAAAAAGCAAGATCAGAAACACTAAGAGCAAAAATGGAAAAGAAACTGCTCTCTCGATAATCTATGCTTTGAAGCAGGCTTTCCGGCGTATAACGACCAAATTCAACCGGAGGAGGGCTCCATGGGATTTTTGTAGAGTCATTCGAGGAAACTTTGGCCAAAAGGAGGGACACCGCTGATTTCTATGACGCAGAAATGCTCGATGTTCTTCCCTGTTCTTCTTGTACTATTTATCGACAGGCTTTAAGGATTTATGCGATCGTGATTGATTCCTGCTTTGATGCGCAAGACATTCACGTGAAAACGACTGCTATTGCAACATACTGAACAGGAGGTAATTCGATGGCCGCAAAAGGAATTATAACCGCTATTTTCGCTGTTCTGGTCCTGCTTATGGCAACCGCATCCTGGGCGATGGGCGGGGGAGGAGGAGGGGCGGGAGCCGGGGTTGGTACGGCTTTTCTCACGCCGGACGCGCCGGCTAACGTAACCGCTACCGCCGGCAACGGCGAGGCGACCGTAAGCTTCAATCCCCCGAAATCAGATGGGGGGAGCCCCATAACCAGCTATACTGTGACATCTCGCCCAGGGAGGATCAAGGCCTCGGGCAAGCAAAGCCCCATAACCGTGAAAGGGCTGACCAACGGGAAAACCTATACTTTTACAGTAACAGCCAACAATTCCGTCGGGACCGGGTTCCCATCGGAATCATGCAACAGTGTGATCCCAAAGGCTGAATGAGAACCGTACTTAACGCGGCGGGCAGTGGGTGTGGATGCCGGATATTTTATATCCGGCATCCGGATTGTGTGCGCAAAATTCTGCAAATAAAATAACTCCATGCACTGCCAGGCGTGGGGAACTCCGCTCGCGGCTGTTGCCCAAATACTTTCTGATCATAAGCAGGAGAGTTAAGTAGATTTCGTAGGGACAAAAATAGAGGGTCCCTGTTGGTGCGTGCCATGACGACCTACACTAACGCGGCCTATCAGCAGTTTCAGTTCTAAAGTTAGATATAATCCAGTCCGGGACCTCGTCCTCCTCAACACGACGGATATCGGCCCATCGGCACACAGGCTCGGTCAGCCGGAAAAAAACCATCCTGTCGCCCTTTTTCGTCCCGAAGTATGTGATCAAGTCCCCATCCTCGGATTTTTCGCGGCCAAGCTCATAGACCTGACAATCTTTAGGTATGAGGCAGCGGCGTTGTGATGGTGCGAAGCATTTCAATAAGAATGGACAATTCCAGCAAGTTCCCGGGCATTTATCAGAGGGTATGCGCCCCTCCGGTACACCCATGGTGCTCTCGAACAGCTCCGGGGCAGGGTTGTTTAGTTCCAACGCGCAGATATTAACAATTGGAGAATTCATGGACTTCTCCCCTTGGGACTGTCGGTTTGGTGCAGGGGCCGGATACCTTAACGACTCCTCTCCCGAAATAATGCGTCCAACAGGCTTTCCGGGGCGGAGTCAAATCCCCACACAAACTCAGGATAAACATCCTCGGGCGCCGGTCAACCTACCATTTCCGCTTCAGATCGCCAGAGCCGGTTTCAGCCCTCCAACTCGGATTCAGCCCAGCCAGGCGTGTCTTCCTCCTTTGATACGGCGAATGACTGGCGCCGAGAAAGCGAGGGTTGGCAGCCGGGCAAAAGCAATTTTACCGCTTTTTTTGATGCGAAGTATTTGACCAAGGCGCCATCCTCGGATCTCCTGATTAACAGTTCATACGGCGGTCCGGTCTGCAGGCGCCGTATGCAGTGGTACTTAATTTGGCTTTGTGGCTTTGGGCCCGACCTCCTTTTGCTTTTAGCAAGCCGAAGCAGTGGCTGGTCCAAGCGTTCGGTAAATAGAAATAGACACGAAGAAACTTGATGTCGATATGTGCATTCCAGTGTGGCGACCGCTATGCCGGGCGATAACCGCTCATCTGCCGGCGGGTCGCTATGCAGCTCTTCGTGCATACCTGGCCTTGTGAAGAACTTTCGGTTGTAGATAGTTATATAACATGATCGGTCCATGGGACGAAGACGATGCGTGCCTGAGCTTCTCAACTATTTTAACTTAATCGCCAACTACTTTATCATATAAGTTCAGACAGTTACCGAACTAGGGAAAAGCATCGTTAAGCAGGTGCGCCGCAAGCTTTTCCCCGATCTCGGATTCCTACCCCGACCGATACAAACGACTCTCGAAACGGGACACCCAAATCCAGATATGATTTGCAAAACTTGCGTATTTCAGAACTTCTTTTTTTTAAGGAGGAGAGATACATGGACTCCTTTCCAAAGGGAAAAGGCTCAGGTCCACCATTTCTTTACCTACTCTTGCTGGATTGACTAAGCTGCGGAAGCATCCTGCAATCTGATAAATCATTTATCTAAATAGGCCTTGTACTCCTGGTTAGAGCCAAGAACGTGGTCCTTAAACCATTCCTCAAGGTAGATTGTGATCCCCCCTAACGTGATAAGACCTTCTTCGTCCAGTTCCTGGGCCATGGAGAAAACATTTTCTACGAAATTTTCGTGTGCTCGTTTTTGGTAAATCAATGCTGGAAAATCGATCTTTTCTAAATAGCCTTCTTCAGCCTCAAAATGATTTTGCGCATACTTGATCATTGCATTAAGCAGAACAAAGCATTCTATCGTTAACATGGCTTGGCCAGCCAAATTTTTGACTTTATTTATTAAATTCAAGAGTCCTCGGTGTTGAGAATCGAGTTATTCTATACCCACACTGTAGCTATCCTTCCACTCTATTTTTGTCGATTTGGCGTACGGCTACTATTATGTTGCATTTGATTTCTCTCCGGTCGATACGAATCTGCTTTATTACAGGAATAAATTGCCTTGAACTACTGACTTGTCTTGGCGACAATGCCTGAGAAGATGAATATTCTGACAACTTCAAAATCATTTCTGGTCCAATGCCTTGCGAACAGCCTTGGCAAGCGTGGTGAGTGTGTATGGTTTCGTGACATACTCACGAATACCGAGTTCCTTAGCCTGACTGCCATCTATCAGATGGCTGAAGCCGCTGCACAAAATAATCGGGATATCCTTCCGGATGGCCCAGAGTCTTTGGGCCAGTGCAGCACCCGTAAGATCCGGCATGGTCATGTCTGTGATGACCAGATCGAAAGCGCCCGGTTCAGCGCGGAAAGTCTCCAATGCTTCGAGACTGCTTGTCTTGGCGGTTACTTTGTACCCTAGCCCATCCAGCATGTCTTTGCCAAAACCGACAATAGACTTCTCGTCATCTACGAATAGTATACGCTCATTGCCGCGGGGCGATACCTCGTTCGTTACAAATTCCGGTGCGGCATGTTCTTCAATCGTTGGCAAAAGAACGTGAAAGGTGGTTCCACGACCCGGCTCACTATATACAGTTATCACTCCACCATGGTTTTTGACGATGCCCTGAACCACCGAAAGTCCCAGCCCGGTTCCTTCACCAACACCTTTGGTGGTGAAATACGGATCAAATATCCGTTCCATGACTGCCGCATCCATGCCATCTCCGGTATCGGTCACGGCAAGCCTCAAATAAGGTCGAGTCCTGAGACCGGGGGGGCCGGATACGGCGGAGGCATCGACTTCAGAAAGGCATACACTCAACACGCCACCGCTGGTTCGCATCGCGTGGGCCGCATTAGTGCACAGGTTCATCAACACCTGATGGATCTGCGTGGGGTCGGCCAGAACCACATCGTTCTCCGGAGGAATTTCAATCTCCGGGCGAATCTCGATGGTTGTGGGAAGTGAAGAGCGCAAGAGCTTCAGTGCCTCTTTGACAACAGGGGCGATCTGCAAGGGTTGCTTCTTCTGCTCTGTCTGGCGGCTGAATGTAAGGATTTGGCTTACCAGGTCTTTTGCGCGCAAAGCGGCCTGCAGCACTTGAGTCAAATGCTTGTGCTGAGGACTCTTTGTCGTGGCAGAAGTTTGAGCAAGTTCGGCGTAGCCGAGAATGATCCCGAGAATGTTGTTGAAATCGTGGGCAATTCCCCCCGCAAGCGTTCCGATGCTCTCTATCTTCTGAGCCTGGCGGAGTTCTCTTTCAAGCTTGTTTTCCAGCGTGACATCACGACTAATATTTATATAGTTGATAATGTTTCCGGATAAGTCCTTGACGGGCGAGCTCAAAGCCTGAACTTGATATAATGTGCCGTCTTTTCTCTTTGCAGAAATTAGTCCCGACCATACCTCACCCCGCGCGAGGGTTTTCTGAATATTTGTGTAAAAGGCCTGGTCTTGCGCGTCGCTTTTGAGAATGCGTGTATGCCGGCCGATCAATTCGTCGCTGCTGTAGCTAGTGATACGCTCGAAAGCCGGGTTGACAAACTGAATGATCCAGTTCTCGTCGGTGATCATTATGCCTTCGTCAACCTGTTCGATGGCCATTATCAGCCGTGAACGCTCAGCCTCAGCGGACTTGCGCTCGGTGATATCGAGCCCATAAATATTGAGATACTCCAAGTCGCTCACAGGTACCAGCAGCAGCGAGTAAACCACTTCTTCGCATGTCAGTTCCATTTCCTTGGGGCAGCCGGAACTGAGAACTTGCAGCGCATGTTGCCGCCAATCGTCTTGAAGTGTTTCACCTAGTCTCCAGCTTAAAGATTTCAAAAGAGTCGCACTATTTCTGTTGGCGTATAGCAGTTTGCCGTCACCGGATACTCTGAGAACCGGGTTTGGGTTTTCATCCGGAAACCGTGCAACACTTTCATTCTTCTCAAGCAACTGCTTTCGCTCGGTGAAGTCATATATAATACCCAAGATATGTTGTTCCCCGGCCATTTCGATCACCTCCGCCGAGAAAAGCACATCCATGATCTCACCGGATTTCCTTCGGAACCGCGTTTCAAAGTCCTGTATCCTGCCTTGCTCTTGCAGCACCTCGACCATTTTGGCCCGATCTTCAGGATTAGCCCACATTCCCATCTTCAATGGATCTTGACCGATGACTTCCTCGCGCGTGTAGCCAAATAATACCAGCAATGCATCATTGATGTCGGCAAACAGGCCGTCGCTTAAGCGGGTGATACTGGTGCCGACGGGAGTGGAGTGAAAGAATCTTGAGAAACGTTCCTCGCTCTCGCGCAATGCATCTTCGGACAGCTTGCGCTCGGTAATATCATGAATGATGGCTTGCAGTCTGCCGTCCTCAAGCTTTGATGCACTTGCTTCTATCCAGAATGAAGTCCCATCTTTACGTTTTATGAGGCGTTCAAACCTTATGCGCGTACCTGCCTGGATAGAAGCGAGACGCTGTCGACCAACAGCCTCGGTTTCCGCAGGGTAAGTGTTTATAATGTTAAGTCGATACAGTTCCTCCTTCGTATATCCAAGCATCTCGCAAGCCTTTGAGTTCGCTAAAGCAAATCTTCCATCCGCGGCCGTTATGAAAATGCCATCAGCGGCTTGTTCTATAAGTTGTCGATACTTGTTTTCGCTTTCCTGCAACGCTGTCCGTGTTCGTACGTGCTCTGTTATGTCGGTGTGGGTTCCACTCATCCTGACGGGCTTTCCCTGCGCGTCGCGCTGTACAACCTTAGCGTGGTCGAGTATCCATCTATACTGACCATCCTTTGTGCGCATCCGGTATTCAATCCGATGAGCCGGCGTCAAACCTTTGAGGTGGTTGTCGATGGACTTCCATGCGGCGGCGCGGTCGTCGGGGTGTTGGAGGTCGGTCCACTGCTTGACACTAAATTCAATCTCCTGGAGAGTGTATCCCAGCATCTCCGCCCAACGCTCGTTTCTTATCACTGCGCCTGTCTCGATGTTCCAGTCCCAGAAACCGAGTTGGCTACCCTTCAAGACGAATTTAAGACGCTCTTCGCTTTCGCGCAGCGACTGCTCAGCCTGCTTTCGCTCGGTGATGATCTAGAAATAGACGGAGATGCCGTTTTTCCGCGGATAGACCCTCACTTCGTACCAATTACAGTAGGGCTCGATGGCAAAATAAGTCTCAAAGGCCAAGTATACTTTCTCGGCAACGGCTTGATGATAGATTTCATCAGAGACCGATCCCCTAGCCTCGGGAAATGCATCAAAGAGATACTTCCCGATCACTTCCTGGGCCTTCCGGTTCAGCATCCGTTCCGCAGCGGCATTGAAATAGGTCACCACAAGATCGTCATCCGTGGAGAAAAATGCGTCACTGATGCTTTCCAGCGTGTTCTGAAGTCTGGTCGCTGTCTCCCGCAGTTTGTCTTCGGCCACCTTGCGCTCGGTAATGTCCTCAACGACTGCAACGTGAAACTCCCGTTCCTCGTCCGTCGCCCTCAAGGAGGATACTGTCAGATTCACCCACACGATGGTCCCGTTCCGGTGGATGTATCGCTTCTCCATTGTAAAGCTGCTGACTTCCCCTGCCCTCAGTTGGGCGTTATTACACAAGCTGGTCTCCAAATCGTCAGGATGCGTAATGCTCTGAAAATCTCTGCCGAGCATCTCTTCCAGGGAGTAGCCTACGATATCGCAAAACTTCTTGTTGATCCTCACGAAACGGCCAGTATGGGACGCAACCTGCGCCACGCCGACTGCGGTATGCTCAAAAATCGCCCGGAACCTCCTCTCGCTTTCACGAAGTGATTCCTCGATCAATTGCCGCTCGGCGACTTGCTCCTGTAATTGCTTGGTCCGCTCCTGAACGCGCGCTTCGAGCTGGGACTGCCACAATGCATTTTCTCGACGCTGTCTGCGTTCCTCCAATATGACGGCCAGCATGTAACAGAAGTTTTTCAAGTAATCCAAATAAGGTGCAAATGCTCCCGGTTCGTGGAGCGTGAACAACAGTTCTCCCAGGCAAGTCTCGCCGATTAAGAGCGGGATAGGAACAGTCGATGAGTTCGCCTGTTCCTGAGCGGTTGGGGTGTAATGTACTCTGCTGACGCCGGGAACATCGAGGAGGCCTCGACAGATGAAACTGATTATGGCCTTCTCATCAGGCAGGCTGATCATAATGCTCTGCATGAGCAACAACTGACCGAGAGGTTTTGCTTTTAACATTTAGGCCTTCGTGCCCTGCGAATGCTCGCAATTGAATTGGTCCAGGAATTCTTCCGGTTTAATGAAAAACGGGTTGCGGACCACTGACCCCCGGATCACCATGAACGGATGCACCTTCAGTATGTCCATGATCATGGCACCGTCAAAGGAGCGCGCGTCGTATTGGCAAACTGCGGTGACGGGGTGATCACGCAGGAGGAGGCTTACTTTTGATTCGTATTCCAACAGCCGGTTCCCCCCGGTAACATGTTGAACCTCAGGCGTCATCTCACCGATAACTCTGGCAGCAGGATAGCCCTGAGCAACCGAGTCATCATAGTATTTGCTCAAAATGCTCAGCATTCGTTCGGGATCAAAACGTCCGTGTTCAAAGTATATATCCTTTGTTCCCGCAAGTGTCAGCGCTCCCGAATCTATAGCGTCCGCGTACGAAATCCCATAATTGCCGAGGTATTCCCCTACTGCCTGTTCGGTCGCTTTATCGGAAAAACAACTGGTGCGTTCTTTGGATTGTAGCCCGCTCAAAATGAACTTGAGGAGTGACTCCTGCCGCTCTTCGTCATTGCTGGATATCTGGCAGATATGGACTCCAGGAGGGAACTGCTCATTGGTGAAACCGAGTGAAATCCTTTGATGACTATGTGTCACTGTATTCACTCCTTTGTCACTGCATTAATGGAATTTCGGACTGAATGTATCGGCTCATGTTGATGAAGATTTCCGGTCGTTCCTGGTAGCAATTGCCTTTGGTGCGGAGGTAGAAATATCGACTGAAGTCGCGGATGAGATCTAGTCTGACAAGTCGATCGAAAGGCACACCAAAATCTGTTATTATTATAACACAAAATTAGATGGTGGGCACCAAAAATCTGTGCCAACCCCTGCATGCATCTTTCCTTCCCCTAGCTGCACACGGAGGCTCAAGGCATCTTGCCAACGTCGTAACTTTTCGATTTTTCAAGATATGCTTTGCTTTTAGAAGCCTACCTGAGAATTTCAGTTCGGGAAATCTGGTTTTCAGGGCACCAAAATAGCGGAGGCATTTCCGGTGCGGCAGATTCGCTGCACATAATGCTTTTCTTGCAGAGGGACTTCGGCTGGGCTTGGGACAGCCGCCGCCGGGTCTCACAACGTGTTGGCGTCTCGACTGCCGCATTACTGGGATGGAGTGAAAAGAACGGCATTGTGTGCCGGGAATTGGAAAATGGGAAATCGTGGGGTGTGCGGAGCGTGTTTTTCCTCACCGAATTGTTGGATCGTAATGACGAAGTGGGATAAAGGAGTTTCGGGAAAACTCTGATCCCTAATGTTTATCTTCTGCGATGTGCGCGGCGAGAATTTCATCCACTCTTTTCAAGTCTCCGGGCACAATTTCCCAGCCCAGCGCTCCCGCATTATCTTCGGCCTGCTGAGTGGTCCTCGCTCCGGCTATGACGCAGGTCACTCCGGGCTGTTGGATTGCCCATCTAAGGGCAAACTGGGCTGGAGTTTTTCCATATTGTGCTGCAACCGCCTTGATTTCATTTACCGCGTTCACGTATTTTTTGAAGCGGTCCGGCTTGAACTTGGGATCGGGGCGGCGCAGGTCTCCTCTGGGAAAAGTTTCGTTTCCGGCGAATTTGCCGGTGAGAAGCCCGCGGCACAATCCGCCGTAAACCAGAGTGGGGATTTCATTCTCTTTGCAATACGGGAGTATGTCCTTTTCGGCTTCGCGTTCAAATACGTTGTAAGGAGGCTGTAAGCTGTAAACGGGACGCGTTCTCAGGCACTCTTCGACCTGCTCGCGGCTGAAATTGCTCAGGCCAAAGAAGCGTATTTTACCCTGATCCCTCAGTTTTATCAGTGCCTGCATGGATTGTTCGAAAGGCACGTCCGGATCGGGCCAGTGGATCTGGTAGAGGTCGATGCAGTCGGCTCCAAGCCGCCGCAGGCTCTCTTCGGCTTCCTGCATGATGCGCTCGGGGCTTGAATTCCGGCGGATTCGCCGGCCCTTGTCCCACTCAAGGCCGCATTTGGTCGCGATCGTGATTTTGTCACGCCCCCATTGGCGGATTGCCTGCCCGACTATCTCTTCTGATTTTCCGAATCCGTAAACGGGAGCTGTGTCGATGAAATTTATCCCCAGTTCGAGCGCCCGCAGGATTGCGAGCAGGGATTCTTTTTCATCGGAGCCTCCCCATGCCCAGCCACCGGTTACCCAGGTACCCTGCACAAGCCTTGATACCTCAAAACCCGTTTTGCCGAACAGAATCTGCTCGTCCATAAAACCTCCAGGGATCGAGAGGACAGGATAAAAGATTCAACTCTGATTTTCGCACAGCGTAACCCACAACAGTACTGCCTGGAAGTAATTGAAAGAGGTGACAGGCACCCGGCTCATCACTGTTGCACGTCATCGACGGATTCGTCGTTGTCTGGGAGAGGAGAAGTTTTACCGTTTTCAAAGTAGCGGGTGTGCTCCATTTTCATGCACCTGTTCATCACTACGTTCAGGCCTGCATGCCTCGCCATTTGTGCGGCTTCTTCGTGTTCCAGACCCAGTTGCATCCACACGGTCCCGGCCCCGATTCCCACGGCCTCCTCAACAATGGCCGCAATAGCGTCCGATTTTCTGAAGATATCCACCACGTCCACATGCTCGGGAATTGACTTCAAATCCGGATAGCATTTTTCTCCCAGAACTTCTTCGCAATTCGGATTGACCGCAAACACCCTGAAACCATGCTCTTGCAGATACTTTGCAACCCTTTGGCTCGAACTGTCTTCCTTAGTCGAAATCCCGACGACGGCAACTGTTTTGGCATTGTCGAGGATACATTTTATATCTACATCTGCTGCCGGGTCATCTGGCAGTTTACATACGACGCTCATTTCCGTTCTCCAGATAAAAAGTAATATTTACTCTCCGATAGTGGAAAATAGTCAAAGGATAACATCTGTCAAGTAAATACGGGGTTGGATTGAATCTCGAAGGATTAGAAGAGAATAACAAGAAAACGGCGGGCGACCGAAATCTCCGATCGCCCGCCTGTAACTTGGAAGAAGCAGCCTTATTCTTAGGTTCCCTCCGGGGAGCCTGCCTACTTGAACTCGTAGGAAAGGATGTCGTTCACATCAACCTTTTTGATTGCGGCCAGTTCCTCGGCAGTTGGTGGATCCATGGTCGAAATCTTTGTATCCTCGATCTCCCATCCGGTATTTTCTTTCACTTCCTCGACTGTAGTGTAAGGGTAGATGGAGTCGAGCGCGAGGAATTTCTGACCCGGCTGCTTTCTGAAAATGCAAAGCGGCGTGATCACTGTAAACAGCTTGTCCAAAGCAGGGGCAGTTGTTGCAAAATCGACCCGCTCGACAAATGTTCGCTTGTCATGGGCCGACTTCCATATGGTGGTCCTCGGGGTAACCGGGGTGAGCGTGGCACTTCCGGCGCCCCCTGGTCCTCTGAGCTTCGGGTGTTCATAATCTCCGCCAAGGTAGGACATGGCTATGCGTCCCTCCTTGTCCATCTGGAGACACGACAGGAAGGCTATATCGCCCTTCCCTGAGCAGAAGAGGTCGAATATGCAGTCCAGCCCAAATGAGGCTACCGAGCCCTCATAGGTGTTGGCCGTAAGCGTTGAGGCACAATAAGGAGGCCGCGACCAGTCATGATCGAGACCGTCGCTCAGCGTTACGTAAGAGAAGTCTTTCCCGAGAGCTTTGGCGGCTTTCATCGCGACCATCGGAGTTGGGGAAGCCAGGCCGTGGAAAACGACGTCACCCTCCCTGATCTCCCGCATTATGGCTACAGCCATCATTTCCGGTTTACCGTAATCTTTTCCGTATTCCATGCTACACCCTCCCTTTCAGCATTTTTTCCGCATAGGATGGGACCTCTCCGGCCTTGACAGCTCCGACATAGGTTTTGTGATCATCCCAATCCACGGTGAGATAATCGGGGTAGCATACACCAGGCTTGGCTCCTCCCGGCAGTTCGACTACAGCCTCGACAGTCATGTAGGGAATCGCGGTGAGTTTTGGCTCTTCCTGCATGCGATAGGTGCCGACGATCCGCTCGGTAGTAATAATCGTCTTCCGGGCTGCCCTCGATAGCAGAATGTCCTGGTAATTGGGTCCGATAATCCGGGCATTTCCGTATTTGTCTGCTTCCTGGACGTGGATGATTGCGTAGTCGGGCACAAGGGCCTTAACGCAGACAACTTCCTTGCCGTCGAATGGGCTTTGGGAGACTTGAAAAAACTCCGGCCTGAGGGCCACAAGATCGCTTCCCCACATTCCGCCGACCGGCATGAAGGGGATTCCATATGCTCCCGCACGGAGAGCATTGATGATAGAAGTTCAGGACCCTTCAATCGCCCGCCCGGGTCCATCCTTCTCCATTGACTTGCGCATTCCCGGGGCGAGACCTGCTTCATTTTCCAGTCCGAAAAACCCGAAATAGGCTGTGTCGGCCTGGAAAGTGGCGAACAGATAATCAGCGGCTATTCCGATCGCCGCTCCACAGACCTTGAGGTTCTTAACCGGCTTTCTGGTTAGTTCAAGACAAAAGAGACTAGGGTTGCGGTGCATGGCATTTCCACCAACTGCCAGCAACATGCCGTCCTTGACCAGGCCGGCGGCTTGAGAGAGGGACATCACTTTTTCCTGCATCTTTATCCTCCTGTCACGTATGCGAATACAGCAGATCAGGCCAGTCCGCTTCGGCTCAGAAGAGGCAACGGGCTGACGAGCAAACGTCTCAAACCGGCCTCTCTGCGCGAATGGCCAAAAGCTAGAGCAATCAACTGGGTGAAGTAGATGATAGGCAGTCCGTAAATGATTCCTCGCTCCTCCTCTATGTTTTTTTGCCTTGTGTCCAGGTTCGCCTGGCACATGGGGCACGCTACGACAATGGCTTGAGCCCCAGCCTGCCGGGCAGCCTCCAGCACCTGTCCCGCCAGGTCGATGATTATCGAGGTCTCAGAAGCCGCAAAACCGCCGCCGCAACACTCGGCCTTATGTGACCACTTGACGGTTTCAGCGCCAATGGCCTGAAGTATCCGGTCCATGGAGGTAGGCTGTTCGGGATCGTCGAACCCGGTAATCTTTCGGGGCCTGGTGATAAGGCATCCGTAATAGGCAGCCAGCTTGAGACCTCGGGCAGATTTCACGACCGATTCCGTAATCTTGTCCAATCCGATCTGCTCGGTAAAGAACTGGAGCAGGTGCATGACATCAGGGATGTCCCGCTTCACAAGCCGGGAACTCTTGAGTTCCAAACCGACTGTTTTCATCCTGTTGAAACAGCCCGCACAGGGCGTGGTTACCTTATCGAAGCCCATCCTGCTTACGGCAGCGAGGTTGCGTCCATTAAGCTCGAGCGTCAGGGCATGGTCCACGCTGTGCGCGGCGGTAGCCCCGCAGCAATTCCAATCCGTTACCTCCTCCAGATGGACGCCGAGGTCATTACATACCAAACGGGCGGACCTGTCGTATTCTTTTGCCATCGAGTGAACGGAGCAGCCGGGGAAATATGCGATGTTCATTGCCTGGCCCCTCCTTTTATCCTGCTTTTGGTGAACAAATACCGAATGCGTTCCCTGTCCTTAATGCCCGGCGAGTGAAAACTGATTTTTCCCTTCAACAGCATCTTCAACCCAAGGAAGGCATCTTTCATGTACTGGCGGGTCTTCCAGTTGAATTTCAAAAGCAGCGGCAGTTCTGAAATCCGACCGGATTTCCTGACAGAGGAGAGCATGAGTTCATGGAAAAGCGTTATTTTCGGACGGGTTGATATCCCTTTCCGGTAAGCTTTCTCCCTCATATAGTCCAGTACGCGAGGCGTATCGATGCCCGATGGGCATCTGTCCGAACACAGATGACAGGAAAGACATATCCAGAGGGCGTCCATATTCATCAGAGAGTCTTCGGCATTCAGCTTTACCATCTGGATGATTTTCCTTGGCGTGTAGTCGAAAACGTGGCCATTCGAGCACCCGCCGGTGCACTTTCCGCACTCCATGCACGTTTCGACGTCCACACCACAGTTCTCCCTGATCTCCTTCTGCAGAGAATCATCGATTTCATCGAGGCGCATTGGCCTGTAATCAGAGTGCATGCTCTCACTCCAGGTTGAACAGGGCGATAACATTGGCCGCGGCGGCTCCCCCCTGCTGCAGGGCAAGAGGGGTCTCAACCGCGAATCCACATCCCCCCGCAAAAAAGGTCCTGGCAGCCGCCTGCACCGGATTGAAACGATCGGGTTCGATGAAGCCGTATTCGTCCGTGTTTGCACCGAACATTTCGGCCAGTCTCCGGGTGGCGGGCCTCGGCACGACGGCGGAGGCCAGAACCACAATGTCTACGAGGACCTCGACTGGAAGACCCAGCAGTGTGTCCTCAGCCCGCACCAGCAGTCTGCCTTCTTCGCAAAGGACCTTGGCCGGACGGCCGCGAACATAACGGACATGCCTGTCTTCGATAACTTCCCTGACGAATTCCTCATAGTGTTTTCCGGCTGCCCGATAATCCATATAGAAGACATAGACCTTGGCTTCCGGAAAAAGTTCTTTGACCATGCCGGCCTGCTTTGCCGTGTACATGCAGCAGATTTTAGAACAATATGGATTGCCCTTGGAACGGTCACGGGAACCGACGCATTTGATGAGGGCTACCCCCTTCGGCGGTTTGCCTCTTCCAAGCTTCCATTCCTTGAGTGTCGCTTCGAATTCGAGCGCGTTCACAACGTCAGGATAGACCCCGTACCCGTACTCGCCGTAGATGGATATGTCCATCAACTCGAAACCGGTCGCCAAAACGACTGCATCCGCGACGACTTCGTCTGTCTGGCCGTCTCGGGCATCCGAAAGGGTTAGTATATAGCTGTTTCCGTTGGGTCTGCCGGCGGCCACGACGGTGTTTGTCCTGATCGTAGCCTTCGGGCAGCTTTGTAGTTCCTGGATTTTGCAATCCAGGAGTTCCTGAGGATCTTCCCAGCGGGGGAAGCTGCTGCAGAGCTGTTTTAGAGTGCCTCCCAACTCAGGCTCTTTTTCGACAAGTAAAGCTTTGTAGCCAGCCTGCGCGATTCTCAGGGCCGCTTCAATTCCCGCCGGGCCTCCGCCTATCACAACCGCCGTCTTTGTCCGTCTACCCATCAGCAGTTTCCTTTCCGATCCCGAGCCTCTCTAGAATGCCGTTAAGAGGAGTCGTGTTCGCGGCAAACCCCAGTTTGTGAATCGGTACCCCCAGGCAAAGCGCGATAAGTTGCGACAGGTCTATCACAGGAATGTTGAAAGCCTCGCCGTAGCGCTTGTTGATGTTGGGCTGCTCGCGGTCGAGCGCCACGTTGCAGCCCGGGCAAACCGTGGTGATAAGCTCCACCCCCGCCTGTTCTGCGCTTTTGAATTTCTTATACAAGTGCGGCTGCACCAATTCTTCCTTGTGGGTAAAACCCCTGCCCACCGAATAGCCGCAGCACAGTTGCCTTTCCTTGTAGAACACGGGCTTTGCGCCAAGAAGCTCGAATAGTTCCTCATGGAAAGTCGGGTATCCGCCGTCATCGAGAATTCCATACTGGCGGGCTACATAGTGGCAGCCGTTGTGCGCCGCCACTCTGAGGCCATTGAGCGGTCTGACCAGCATCCCGGCGATGGTATCCTTCATGCGGTACCACAGCTCCTGGACGTGGAAAACCCTGGTTTTGCCCTCGAACCTGTAGCCAAGCTTTCCGACAACTCCGTTTGCCATGTCGAGGTAGGCCTGATTGTGCAGAAGTATGTGAGAAAGCTCGCTTATATAGCCGAAGCAGCCGTTGCAGAAAGTGTATGTATCGAGTCCTTCTTTCTCAACGATAGCCAGATTGCGGGCCGTTACCGCCAGGGATACCTCCGGTTTGTGCGCCGAACAGGTAAGAAGGTAACCCGAACAGCACGTCTGGTCGGGATCCATGACGGCATCCACCCCGAGCATCTTCAGCGTTTCCCTGATCGCGCTTTCCGTCCCCGGATACTCGATGCTGCCGGTGCAACTGCGGAACAGAAAAAGTCTCTCGGGAATATCGCGGATTCTCTCTTCCGGTCTAATTACCCTTGCCTCTTGCACGCGTGATCCTTCCTTCCAGGTAAGTCGAACGTACCGGCTTTTCATTGTCTTCGGTGATCGAAGCCAGAAAATCCGTCACCCCCGTCATGTCAAAAAGAGCCTTGTATTCCTCCCGGGCCTTGTCGGAAATCTCGGGCCACGGGCTCAGGCCTATTCCCTGACGGATTCTTGCTATCTTCTCGCGCGCTTTTGGACTGGCCGGGGCGAAGGTGAGACCATCCTCCCTGGCTCTCAGTGCAAATTTTTTGAATGGGAAAAAGTACTTGAGGCCGTATCCCTTCTCGATTGCCAGATAACGCATCTGCATTATCAACATTGGATAGGGGATATCCATGGGGCACATGGTGTAACAATTTGCGCACCAAAAACACCGCCAGATCTCCTCGCTCTCGAGCCACCTGTCTGCCCGCCCTCTCAGGATGTCGTTTATAATTATCCGGGGACTGTAGGATGGCGAAATATTGGCCACCGGGCAGACCCCTGCGCATTTGCCGCACTGAAGACACGTTTCAAGATTCGGCGCCAGCTTGTAGACATCGATTCGAGAGTAGAGATCTTGTTCAAGATCCTTTTCTTTTTCTCTGGGCATGGAACGAGACTTTCCTATGAAGTTCACAGGTTGTTTAAAAGAACCGTCTCAAAGCAAAACTCACCTGCTGCGGTGTTCGAATCCAGCCCCTCATGTTATGGGCTTCTCCTTAAAGAACGAGTAGAGAATGAAGCCCACGATCAAGCCGACGAAGGGCACCCAGAAACAAGCCTGATACGCCGCAAGCGGGTAAACCCCCGCTTTGACGGCCGGATAATGCTGGATAACCAGCCCCATCACCTGCTGATAGAACGCCCCGCCCACGAAGATGAAAATATTGAGCGAGCCGACGGCTGTGCCTGCGAACCTCGGCTCGCAGGTTTCCTTGGCGCAGGCGAAGCAGGACACGAAAGCGCCGCCTGATAGCCCATACCAGAAGAAAAGAGCATAGAGTTGGGTTATGGACATTTTATCCGTGAAGAAAACCAGCGGAATGTAGGACAGGGCGTGAAGCGCAACGCCTGCGAGAAGGACTTTTTTCCTCGACTTAAGAATCTTATCGGAGATGTAGCCTGAGAGCGGGCAGCCAAAGACCATTCCCAGCGGGAACATCATTATGATGTTTCCTGCCGCCTGTTTGGAGAGGCCGTAAACATGCTGGAGATAAGGCCCGGCCCAAAGGGAACCCACGCCCATGAAGGTCCCGTAATATGAGAACAGAAGCACCCCGAGCAGATAAAACTGCGGGTTGGCAAAAACGGCCTTCACCGCCGAGCCAAGACTAACTTTGGGCGCGGGCGGCGCGGCAGGCAGGCCCATAAGGTCACGCGGAGTAGGAAAATTGAGTTCCGACGGCTTATTGCGAACCATTATCCAGGTAAAAAGAGCCGCCATTAATGTAAAGATGCCGACAACGTGAAAACAATTTCGCCAGCCTATAATTGACATGAGGGCGACGAGCGGGGCGGCCGAGATCAGGGCGCCGATATTGCCCACGGCCAGCAGTATCCCACTGTATGTGGCAAGTTCATCGGGTTTGTACCAGTCCGCCAGAATCCGGACAGCAGGCACATAAATGAACCCCACTCCGAAGCCGACCAGAAACCTGCCTATCGCCAGGTACGCAACACCCGGTCCAAAGCCGAAGATGAAACTTCCCAGCGCGGCCACCAGGATAAATACCGACATTGTCTTGCGCGATCCCCATGTGTCTGCCAGAACGCCTGCGGGAAGCATCGCCGCTGCATATGCCCAGAAATACATGGACCCCATGAAGCCCAGGGCGGCAGGGGCTATGGCAAGGTCCTTGACGATTTCGGTACTGACAACCGCCGGGGCCGCCCTGTGAAAATAGGAAACGAGATAGGCGGCTGAAATGGCGAGGAAAATCAATGTCCTGTAATTCTGCATCTTCCGGACAATGTCGCCGGCAAATGTCCTGTCGAGTGTGACCGGTGCTTCCATGAGCCGCTCCTTTTTGGGGTGAGCAAGGAGATTCCCGCCACTTGGCAAAATGAGCGCACGCCTTTGGGAGCAGCGTGCGCTCCGGGCC
>JBKQLC010000036.1:0-4452 GCA_052147195.1 Syntrophobacteraceae bacterium | reverse complement strand
TAACTTGCCAGGATCGGCAACTATCGCTTGCGTGGGAAAAATCCCAGATATGATCTGAATATAGAAGGTGTGAAGCTCACTAATAAGGTTTTCAAAAATAGAAATTGGTTATAATTTTGGCATCATTCGTTCGTTGCACCGACTTTTAAAAAGGCTGTTATTTTACCGAAACAGCCGGTGAACGTCATATCTCCAAAAAGTGTGGCGGAGATAACGCCTGGCCAACCAGGGGCCAGGCATCTCCTGGGCCCGGTAATGATGGTAAGGGAGAACTACGGTCCTGGAGAGGAGCCCGGGGCATAAGCGCAAGCGTGCCCCTGCTCTGCAAGGACCTCGGTGTTGGTAAGTTCCCCTCCCCGAAAGCGAGTCAGGTGCGAGAATAACTTGGCTGATTTAAGGCGTTCTCCCTGGATCAAAGCTGCAAAGGTATGGGCGCCCCCAGGTAGACCACCAAGGCGCCTCTCCTGGCGTTCCTGGGCCCGATCGCACCCGGCGATGACTATCGTCACGGCAAAGATTGGCTAGGGAACAATGAACCACGCAATCCAGCGAACTGTAGTTTGCATGTATGACGGGTTCGGGATGGATTATTTCGAACTGAGCCGGCTTCCGGTTATGAAGCGCATGGCCCGGGAAGGTCTGGCCAAGCCCGGACGGGCGATTTTTCCGACCCTCACCAATGCCAACAATATTTCCATCTGCTGCGCCGCCTGGCCTGCCGAGCATGGCGTGACGACCAACTGCTATTTCGACGAAACCACTGGAACGGCGCGCTTCTTAGAAGATCCGGATTTTATTCTGGCGCCCACCATATTCCAGCGTTTCCGGCAAAAAGGGGTGCGCTCCGCACTCCTCACCTGCAAGGCCAAGACCCTGAAGTTCCTCGGCCGGCATGCCGATTTCGCGGTCGCCGCGGAAGAGCCTGCACCCGAAGTCGTGGAAAGATACGGCCTCCCGCCTCAGATGTACAGTTCCGAGGTAAATTGCTGGCTCTGGGAAATTGCCCTCGATCTGTTGAAATTGCGTCCAGATCTCGGACTGATTTATGTCCACACCACTGATTATCCCATGCATATGTGGGCCCCCGCAGAATCATTTTCCCTCCACCATCTGGCGAAGCTCGATGAGCTGCTGGGTGCAGCCCGGGATGCCGCTCCCGATGCCATGTTCTTAATTACCGCCGACCATGGGATGAATCCGAAGCAACGGTGTCTGGACTTGCGGAAAACCTGCGCCGAATATGGCATTAGGCTCCGCTTCGCGGTTTCTCCGGTGGCCGACCGCCTGCTGAAGCATCACCGGGGCTTCGGGGGCGTCTCATACGTTTATGTCAATTACGAGGGGGAGCTTCCCAGGGTTCAGGCCTTCTTGCGCGACCTTCCGGGAGTGGACGATGCCCTGACGCGGCACGAAGCCGCCTGCCGTTTCCACCTCATGCCTGAACGAATCGGGGATCTGGTCGTCATGGCGGATAGAGACACGGTTTTTGGCGACCTTGCCGGGTCTAATGAAGCCTTGGCTGTAGGATACCGCAATCACGGCTCTCTTTATGAACAGGACATCCCGCTGATCCTTTATGGATATGCTGGAACCTTGCCCTGGCCCGAGGAGATGCAAATGAACTTCGATCTGACGCGCTGGTTGTGCCAGACCATGTTATAAGCAAGCTTTAGATTTTAGCTTCCGGCGCCAAGACCTCGGCTGGCTTTTGCTCTAAACTGATAACCAATTAACAGGAGGATAAAATGGTAAATCAGGGATCCAGGCAGCGCCTCGTCGTGGCACTCATCGACGGTCTGGGTATTGACTATTATGAAAAGAGCGCGATGACGGTTCTGCATGGAATGGCCGACGAGGGTTTCTTCCGTCCGGTCAAAGCCGTCGTCCCCACGGTCACGAATGTCAACAATGTCTCGGTCTGTTGCGGCGCCTGGCCGGATGAACACGGCATTTCAGCAAATTCCTATTATGATAGCGCCACCGGTCAGGCAGTCTACATGAATGCCGCCGACCTGATCAAAACCGACACCATCTTTCAACGGGCTCTTAAGCAGGGAGTGCAGGGTGCGCTACTCACCTCCAAGAGGAAAACGGTGGAACTTTTCCACAAGGACACGCTGCTGGCCGTTGCAGCTGAAGCCCCTCCTGCTGATTTCGTCGAACGTTACGGCGCCCCGGCGGACATTTACTCCAGCGAGATCAACGAATGGCTGTGGGGTGTCGCCATCGACCTGCTCCAGACCCGTCCTGAGATCGGCGTAATCTATGTGCACACCACTGATTATCCCATGCATATATGGGCGCCTGAGGAAGCAGGCTCACTCCAACATTTGGCGAAGATGGATGCGCTCCTGGGCGAGGCGAAAGAAACCGCTCCGGATGCGGCCTTTTTCATCACCGCCGACCATGGCATGAACTTCAAGAGGCGCTGCTGGGACTTGGGCCGGGCCTGTGCGGGGCGAGGCCTGCCGGTCCGTTTTGCCCTGTCACCGGAGCGCGACTATTATATCAAGCACCACAGGAATTTCGCCGGATCGGGATGGGTCTGGGTCAAGAAACCCTCCGACCTGGAAACGGTACGCAGGATTTGCCTTAGCCTGCAAGGGGTTGAGGAAGTCATCACCAGGGATGAGGCCGTATCCAGATTCCGCCTTCCCGGAGAGTATATCGGTGACCTCATGGTGCTGGGTGACCGCGCCACGGTCTTCGGGGACCTCGAAACTCCGAGTGAGGAGTTGCCGGACACCTACCGCGCCCATGGTTCATTGTACGAGTCGGATGTGCCGCTGCTCATTTACAACTGGAATGGAGACCTATGCGAGCCAAATGATCTCCATATCTGACCGACAGAACGAACCTTCCATGTCCAAGGTGCCCCATAGGTGAAGATTATTAATCCAATCCCTCCGACCATAATGTAGCCCCCTATACCAAATAATATTTATAAATAATTATCTAAATATTGACATCTATTTTTTAGTATATATTTGTGATATACGGAAAAAGCCAAACCCGCTACGAGACCGAATCGATCAGTGAAACACGCGCCAAGAATTGTTAGCTCATAAAGGCAGAAAAGGAGAATGTGATGGAAACCCTAACCTTCGAATGTGCCCAGAAGGTGGTTGCCGGAGCAGTTGCAAAGGCCAACGCCGACTTTCAGCGGCCAATCTGCGTTTCGGTATGTGACGAAAGCGGGTTTCTGCTCGCCTTCGCCCGTATGGAAGGAGCGCCCTTACGGAGCATTGCAATTTCGCAGAACAAGGCGTTTACCGCCGTCCGTATGGGCATGCCGACGCATAAGTTTCTGGCCAAGCTGCAGCAGGAGCATTGGGAAGCCAGCTATTTTGGAGAAAACCTGGTTCCACTCCCCGGCGGAAGCCTGTTCAAGACTGCGAATGGCAAGGTACTCGGTGCGATAGGAGTAAGTGGTCTCGCGGTGAGCGAGGACCAGTCCATTAGCGAAGCGCTGGCGGAGCTGGTAAATTCAGGAAAGCTTTAGCAAAACCAAAGCAGCCGAACCACACTTACCGGCGCCTTCTTACCGGAAAGGCGCCTTAACCTGCACATTAAGGACCTTGGAAACGTGCTCGAAACCAGCCACGGAATTGGGGTGCCGCTGCCATTGTCCGCCGCCGTGATGGAGATCAGGCAAGCGCTCAAGGTTGACGGCAGGGGTGATCTCGATCACGGAGCGCTCGTGCGGTTTTACGAGAAGCTGGCGCCTGTGGAAGTGAAGCGGCCAGAAACGGAAAAGCAACCAGCGTGATCGGGTAGGGAAGACCGTCACCAGCTTTTGTACTGAAAGGAGAGCCCATGAAAGTTGCGGAAGTGGTCGTTAAAATTCTCGAAGACGAGGGTATCCAGGACGCCTTCGGTATCCCCGGCGCCGCGATTAATCCAGTCTATGGATTTCTGCAAAAGTCAAAAATCAAGCACTACATTGCACGCCATGAAGAGGGTGCGGTGCATGCCGCGGACGGCTATTTCCGGGTATCCGGAAAACTGGCCCTGGCGATTTGCACTTCCGGACCGGGGGCCACAAACTTAGTCACCGGTCTCTATACGGCACAGGCGGATTCCATTCCGTTGATCGCCATCAGCGGCAACGCGGCTGTCAGTCTGTTTGGCAAAGAGGCCTTCCAGTGTGTCGACATTGCGACCATCGCCAAGACGGTCTCGAAGGCAACCTGGTGTATTACGAACCCCGCTGACGTGCCCAAGATCATGCGAGAGGCGTTCCGCACCGCACGCAGCGGGCGGCCCGGGCCAGTGCTGATCGATCTGCCCATCGATGTGCAGATGGCCGAGATCGACTATGATCCGGCGAAAGACCGCCCATTGCCGTGGTCCAGGCCGATGCCGGAAGCCAAAGCCATCAGCCAGGCAATGGACCTGATCATGGCGGCCAAGGCGCCTCTCATGATTCTGGGGGGTGGCGTCATCCTTTCG
>JBKQLC010000035.1:0-15265 GCA_052147195.1 Syntrophobacteraceae bacterium | reverse complement strand
CAAAGAGGATAGGTGGAATGAATTGCCATTGGGAATAAAAATAAGAGCAGTATATTTTTTAAAAGGATACATCGATGATGATATAGACACCGAATTCAGGGATTCGCATTTCAACGCGGATGATAATGTTGATTGGTTTGCACCTTATTACGGTGGGTTAGCTATAGGTAATGAATTGGCTAATGGGCTCAGAATGAACGTATGCTATGATGATAAGGTTCCTTCAGGTAATTGGGATCATTACTACGTTGCTTGTATTGAAGCCGCATTAGGATTTAGGAGAGATTGGGAAGAAGGGGATTATGGCAAGCGTTCCGATTATCATGAGGCTACTTTAAAAAAATGGAAGGCTCAATTGAAGCGCTATAATGACCCTGAACAACATAAAGAGGCTGAGGACAAAGAATACAAATCGTATTTTGATTTATTTGAATGTCTTGAACGTTTATGGAAACATAATTTAACTACAATTGAGTATAGACTTATATTACATATTCTTACCGATTATGATTATGATGAGCCAAACCGATATGACAGCCATACAATGGCTAAAGACATCGGAGTCAATGTGACAGATATTGAATCCTCAATAACAAATCTCGTAAATCTAAAAATACTTGGCCTATCCGAGATTGACACAAAGCCTGCTTTTTACTTTATAAATAATATTTAATATAAAATATCAAAGACGCGATTCTGATTCATCATTGGCTATAAATTCTTTCTGCATATGACGTTTCTCCTTGCCAAAGCTAGATGCAAATCAATTTCTTTGTGGTTGAAGTTTTATCCCCTCCTTCGGCATTTCGAGTTTCTCCTCCAACCTATTAACCGCCTTCTGAAGAATTTCATTCGAAACGTGGCTATACCTTTCGGCCATCAGGATGGTTTTGTGACCGAGCAATTCCTTAACCACATAAATGCTTTCACCGCTTTCTATTAAAATACTGGCACAAGAATGCCTGAGAGAATGGAAGACCAATTTTTTCCTTCGATCTGTAACACCTTCGTTAAATCCAAGTTCCTTCACAGCATCATCAAAAGTTTTAGATATAGCTTCAATTTTGCCTCCTCCTCTGGCTGGAAACACCAGATCATCTTCTTTCCCGCTATCTTTGGCAAGAAGGAGTTCTTTTACTTTTCGGGTCATTGGAACGTATCGAGTTTTTTTGTTTTTTGTGTCCCTCAGAGTTAGGCCATTTCTTTCAAAATCAACATTCCCCCAAGTTAGAGAAAAAATCTCTCCGGCTCTGGCTCCTGAATAAAGGCTCATAAAAGCAAGTTCATAAAGCTGTCTGCTTTTTGTTTTCAGAGCGTCCAGCAGCTTATTGGCTTCTTCAACCGATAAAAACCGATCTCTCCTATTGTCAGCTTGGGGGAATTTAACTTTGGATGTTGGATTCTCACCCAAAAAGAGATTGTTGTTTTTTGCGAAATTAAAAACCTGTCTCGCAACCGCAAGAGCATACCGAACAGATCGGGGGGATTGCCCTTTGTCGGCCATATGCTTTTTGATTTTTTCAAGATGAAAAGGCCGGATATCTTTGAGAGCCATCTTCGCGATTACCGGATCAAGCCAGAGTCTAAAAAGGCTCTCTTCCCGGTTGAATGATCTTTTCGTTTTATTCTGCTTGGCAAGCGGGAAGTATTGTTTGGAGAAAACATGAGAGAAAGTAATAGCCTCCTTTTTAGCTCTTTCTTTCTCCTCCTTCTCAGCCTGCCTCTTTTCTTGAAGAAGATTTCTCTTCTCTGATAGAGTTTGTGGCCCTTCGGCTGAGATTTGATTCTTCTTTAATTCCGCCAGAATAATACTTGCCTTTTGCGGGTTCATTCCTTCAGAGGCAAATCCAACCCCCTCTTCCTGAAGCTTGCCATTCAGCCGATAACGTATTGAGAAATATCTGTCAGATTTGCCATTATGCTTCCTGACAGGGTGTTCCCGAAATCTCACCCCCGGATACGGTGTACTTTGCCATTCACTCATTCTAATTCCTCACGAACAAGAAAAGATTTAGAGCAGAAGTAGCCATTCCAGTCCCACATTGGTCCCACAAAAAGAATGCATTTTCTGATGCTCAGGAATATTATGGCTTGAAAAAACCTTGTCAGTCAAGGATTAAATGAGAAAGGCGTTTTGAATGTAATTCTTTGAACGGACTTCTAATCCGTAGGTCGAGCGTTCGAGTCGCCCCAGGCGCGCCAGGATATTACGAGAAATAGGCGAGTTATTCGCAGATGTGATATAAAATTTTACTGGGAGCCGATTGGCTCCCTTTTTCGTGGGGACCGGTTGGTGGACCACTTCCTATTGGGCAGCATGGGGCAGCACCCCTTGGGCAGGGACGTACCATTTCGACTGTTAGAATGATTAAAATCTTCCAGGGCCAGGGGGACGCTCCGAAAAGCGGTTTCCTCATTTGCCCCACCCTGGATACATGAGAGGACTGATGATTTTCAGGGGGCTGGACTGCTCAGCGAGTGGCGCAGGAAATAGGCGGTGTATCTGCCGGAGCATGGTTGAGGTTTAAGCGTATGCAGCATGAGGACCATGCAAAGCACACCCTTCGTATCTTTGGAAGACGCGCTGATGAGGTTCACACTTTTCTCGATCAGTTCTTTCCGAAATACAAAATATCCCATCGGAGGCTTTTACATCACCGCCTGGGCATTAAATTGATCGTTGAAAAGTTCGGTGAAAAGGCATGGGGACCGGCAGAGCTTCATATTCTTGATGACGAGGGGCGGGTCCCGGAAACGTGGCTCGATCATGACGTTGTTTACCTCGAACCGCACGACGAAGCCGAGCAGGAAAAAGATTTGATCCTTCTTTATGGACGAGAGACCTATGATAAGGTCAGAGCGAGCCGCAAATAGTGTATTAACTGGACAAAACCCCGCATTGTCCCGATTCTGAAAATCGCCCCGCACCGCGCCTGGCGTTGCGGATTGGCCTGTTCCTATTTGTTTCCATGGCATTTATGCAAACAGGTAGCCTGAAACGAGACGTTGGATTTGACAGAATACAGGGCAGAGCGAAACGCAACCGTCAATCTCTGCGCCGTTAAGAGGATTTGCACCAACCTGACATAAGGAGGCCGGACCAATGGATTTTAAGCTGAAAGAGGAACAGGAACTGATCCGCAAGATGGTGCGCGAGTTTGCCGAAAGTGAAGTCAGGCCCATTGCGGCGGAAATAGACAAAAACAAGCGCTTTCCAGTCGAAACAGTAGCAAGGCTAAGGGAGCTGGACCTTTTGGGCGTTCCTTTTCCCGAAAAATACGGCGGAGCAGGGGCCGATGGGCTCTCCTTTGCAATAGTGGTGGAAGAGCTCTCGCGCGCCTGCGCTTCCACAGGAGTTATCGTATCGACTCACACGGCACTGGGAACCCATCCCATTTTTCAGTGGGGCACGGAGGAACAGAAGAAGAAGTATATGGTTCCGCTGGCGAAAGGGGAAGTGCTTGGAGCCTTCTGCCTGACTGAAGCGGCTGCGGGAACCGATGCGAGCGCCGTCCAGACCACCGCGGTGCTGCACGGAGACAAATACATCCTCAACGGCAGTAAACTGTTCATCACCAACGGCGGCCAGGCGGAATTCTACATCGTTATGGCCATGACCGATAAAAGCAAGGGTACGAAAGGTATTTCCGCTTTCATCGTTGAAAAGAGCTTCCCGGGGTTTCGCGTGGGCCAACTGGAAGAGAAGATGGGCATCAATGCTTCGGAGACCCGCGAAATTGTGTTCAACAATTGTGAAGTCCCGCGGGAAAATCTGCTGGAAGGCGAAGGTGCGGGATTCAAGGTGGCAATGAACGCCCTCGACTTCGGCCGCATTGGAATAGGCGCGCAGGCTCTGGGCATCGCTCAGGCCGCCCTGGAAGCGTCGATTACCTATTCGAAGGAACGGCAGCAGTTCGGACGGCCCATCTCCAGTTTCCAGGGTCTGCAGTGGATGATGGCGGATATGGCCACTCGCGTACGGGCGGCCCGCCACATGGTCTACCACGCCGCGTGGACAAAAGATTCCGGCGCCCGTTTCTCCACGGAGGCGGCGATGGCGAAGTTGTACGCATCGGAAACGGCGATGTGGACGACCATCAAGGCCGTACAGATCCACGGCGGACACGGGTATACGAAAAATTATCCGGTCGAGCGCTATATGCGGGATGCCAAAATCACGGAAATCTACGAAGGCACCAACGAAGTGCAGCGCATGGTGATCTCCGCGGATATACTCAGATAGGGATACATTATGAGCAATCCAGGCGGGGAAAAGGGGTGGGACCCAATGCCGCTAACTTAAATTCCAAAAAGGGAGCGGCTCTGTAACCTGGACTGTAGCTCGAGCCAAAGTCTCTTGACCATGTACGGGATCAACGATGCTCATAAAGAATAAATCCTGCGGAGCAGTTGTGCTGCTGGTTCTCCTATGGCTGAGCTTCCCAAACCTCTCCCATGCCTGGCACGATGAAACCCACTTGGCCATTGCCAAAGCTGCCGGCTACAAGAAATGGTATAACGCAGCCGGGGCAGACATCGCCAAAGTCAAGGCGGGGGATAAAGAGGGGCACAATCATTACTCGAACAATCCGCCCGATACCGTTGTGACCCCGAAGATGATTCTTGATCAGGTTGCCAAATACAATGATCCAGCGGACGAGAACGGACATCTTTACGGCGCCATCATCGCTTCCTTTCGAGATTACAGATCAGCCAAAGCTTCAGGGAAATACAGTGAGTACCATCTTGCATACTGCGCTCATTATGTCGGCGACCTGTCCATGCCGCTCCACAATACCCTTTACGATTCGTTCAACCGGCAGCATCACAACGCAATGGACGGGATTGTAAATGACGAGGTGCTGGACCACCTGGAGCGGATCAAAATCTATCCCATACAGATTAACTCCGAAGAGGACTTGGTGAGGGAGATAGTGAGAATTGCGAATCTGTCCATGAAACTGGGTTATCAGCTTGAGAAGGAGAACCGGATGCTGACCGAAGAGGAAGCTTATGTGCAGTTGGGGCACAGTGCGTCGTTGCTGAAGGCTATTTTGGATTATGCCAAGTAGAGGGATTTTCAGCCGGTGGGATTTTGGCTAATTAAGACATGAAGAAGAATTATCGACATCCAACCATATGATATTGTCTCGCAAACTGGTCAAAAAGGAGAACGGCTTTGCTGAACCTAAACCCTGAATATATTCGTGAAATAATTGAAGTCGTCAACGCAAGCCCTTTTCCAGATCACATGTCGATGCGGCTTTCCGAGGTAGCGCTGGACAAAGCTGTGCTGGAACTTAAGACCGATCGTTGCCATCTCCAACTTTTTGGTAATGTTCACGGAGGCGTACTCGCCACGATAATCGATGCGGCGACGTTCTGGGCGGCTTTCATGAGAATTCCCGAAGAATCGGGCCTGGTGAATATTGATCTGAAACTGAATTACTTGAAACCGGTCAAAGAAGGCATGTTGATAGCGGAAGGCAGCGCAATCCATTCGGGCAATTTAATCAGTTATGCCGAAGCAACTGTATATAATGAATCTAGGCAGACAGTCGCCCATGGCACTTCGACACTGGTGACGTTAAGCGGAAAAGGGCTGAAATTGCGTTCCCGCAAATTTCTGGATTCATAACCGGCGGAAAGAGTCGTCAGGGCGATGAACGGATGCAATGAAAACCTTGAAAGGGTGTTTCACAAGAACTCAGCAACGGTACGCCCAGATAAGGGGTTCTAATGTCGGAAAACCCTAATCCTGAAAATTGTAAAATCTGCGAGGGCAAGGTATTTACCACCTGCTTAGGATGCGGAATAGCTGTATGTGAGAAATGTAGCCGCTTCGAATTGATCGGCTCGGGCTGCGGCTCTGTCTGGCCTGCCTATTACTGCCCGAACTGTGTTAAGGACCCATGCGTCAATCCGAACGCCACGCTGCGTGATTAATAGGGGCGTTGAACGGTCGCATGGAGCATTTCAATCGTGCCGGAAACCTATTTATAGCCTGAATAGGCTGGGTTTGTATCCGGGCGTCCTTAGTCAAAGCGCAAAACCAGCACCGACAAAGGCAGAATGATATTTCAACCTCCACACCTTCCACAAAAAGTGCAAACGCCGCACTCTTTGAGAGTATCATCTACAGCCCGCCAAACAGCACTCTGATCCGATTCGAATGTTCCGTTGTACCGTACATTGCTGGTAATGCCTTCCAACATTACAGCAAGGGACTTGCTGGGTAAGTACTGTTTCGCTCGATTTGAAATTCTTTTTGCTGTAGCTCCAGCGTCCTGATTCTACATATGAATCTTGAATTCGAACGGTAGTCTCCGAAAAGATGCTCATCCCAATCTCTCGATCTGCGGAATTCAAAATGGAAATTGGCGCTCTTTCACTATTGAGTATCGTTTCTTGACTGCGTTGTGTGAAAGTTGATCCCGTTCAGACTTGATTGGGAGGATAATCTTCTCCAAAGCCGCTTTCCCCGCTCTTATTCTGCTTGGGTTATGGGTCTGCGTTTGGCGGTATCTTGCTCACTGGGGAAAGCGAGGACTGGCAAGGTCTTTGCTTCGACCAGATCGATAAAATGTTCGGTGAAGCATTTGAGAGGTACTGGAAGTCTTTTTTGAAAGCTGGGGTGCAGGGATATGAAAGATTACGGCGGATTCTGGATTCGTGTGGGGGCTTTCTTCATCGACAGTGCTGTGATGCTCATCCCGGTTCTAATGATTAGATTCCTCACTTTTGCTACAGCCTCTTCCTTTACGGAAGACTTGCGTGTTATCGAATTCTTTGATGCCGTCAACTGTCTTACAGTTTGGTGGATCTATTCGGCAGTGTTTGAATCATCGGACTGGCAAGGCACCGTAGGGAAAAGGTGCTGCGGTTTAAAAGTAGTGAATGAAAACGGGAGCAGGATTTCACTTGCTCAGGCTACTGGACGATATTTCGCCAAAATACCATCGGCTGTGATCCTTGGAATTGGGTTCATCATGGTTGGTTTCACTAAGCGCAAGCAAGGATTACACGATAGCGTTGCGGGTACTTTCGTCATTAAAGGGCAAGCAGGATGTTCAGCGGACACAGACAGTGATCCGTCTCCCTCTCCCAGGTACAATGATACCAAGAAATGCCCTGCCTGTGCTGAAACAATCAAACTGGAAGCGAAGAAATGCAGATATTGTGGAGAGATTTTTGGTCCGATGGAAGTTGAAAAAGAAGTCGCATCACGAAAGGAACCGATAGATTTTGTGGACATTATTACTGCGAATGAAGGAGAGCGGTCGAGGCAACAAGCAGTACAAGCTGAAGATGAAATAAGAATGAAACAGGAAGCCGGTTTAAAACTCTGCGAAGTTTGCGGCAACTGGGATATGCTCGCCGCTTTTGACGAAGAAGGCGGCATTGGTGAATGGTGTCCTCACTGCAATGAAATAAGATGGACTCAAACCAGCACAGAAGAGATTATCGATTTGCAGGAACCGATCTCTGTCGAGGAGATTAATGAGTACACCGTTGCAAAACTGGAAACCCATTTAAAAAAATGCCCAATTTGTGGCAAATGGGATGTCTACACCACCCCTAGCGGAAGAGAAAGCACTTGTGAATGGTGTCCTCATTGCAAGAAATGTGTTGAAATAAGCGTGATTCAGCGCAGCACAGAAAAAATTATCGAATTGCCGGAAGAAGAAAAACCCCCATTCCACATCACCGAAGACAGTTGCTGCCCTGTGTGTCCCAAGTGCGGTTACGAACGACAACCCAAGGACGAGGGTTTTGTATTAAGAAGTGAATGCCCGAAGTGCGGTGTCGTTTACGCCAAATTCCTTGACCCTATCGGACAAGAGCCAACCAAATTATTACAAACAAATGACCTAAAATCAAGATGGCAATTAGAAAACCAATGCCAACCAACTGGTAAACGTATCGCAGCCAGGCATTCTACATTATCTTCAGGTATAATAGCAATATGTTTTATTGCAATTTTAGGGTACGTTATTTTCAACAGCGCTGCTTATAATAATCCCAAACAAACCGTCACTGATGGAATTGCCGCTTATGAAAAGAAAGACAGCATAGAGCTTTCAAATCCACTGCCTCTATTTGCGAAAATCCAAGAAGACCGCAAAAATTACAAAGAGGTGGCTCAGCATCTGGAGCGACTTAGATCGATTCAAGAAGCTGGTTTCGGAAAGAGGAATCCTAAGGAAGCGGCTACTATCAGTGATTTGATCAGCGAATACGAGACGCAAGGAGATACTTACACGGCAGAGCGACTGAATAACTTGGCTGATTCGAGATGGGGTGAAAAAGCTCATTCGGTCAGGAGTTTAAGGAATAGCGTCCATCAAAATCATTATATTGAGTACATTCGCATAAATAGCTCAGCGAAAATGTTGGACCCTACTGATTGAACTTTCTATTAACGATTTACGTAGCGATCACATAGGCTTGCCAGCAAACTTGCTCATAACAGGCTGACTTTATGATGTTTGTGGAAAACCCCAGTGGGATCTTACACACCACTATGCTCTAACATTCTGTTCTCAATGACTTTTCGGGATATTTTGGATTCATCCGGCAAACGAGTACCTTCAATATATTTCGCGCGAAGCCGCGAAGAAAGAGAACAACGATAGCAAGCAGCAGTGGGCTGGTAGACCGCTTTTTTTTGGCTCATCCGGCAAACGAGTACCTGAGGTTTGGATATTTGCCCCAAAGGGGCTCAATAAGTCAGCCCCGGGTCAGTCTCGCGCCTCGCGGGACGCCACCCTGGGTATGAATGCGCACAAACCGATTTTACCCTGCAAGGGTTACATAAAATCTGCCATACTGATGTCTGTCCGGAGATTGAGGCATTCGCGCGGAAATCCTTTTTTATGTAACTTTCAGGCCAAGAAACTCTAAAAGCCCACAGGGCGAATTCACAGCAGATAGATATTGTCCTTTCTCCTGCTCTAGGTACTCGTTTGCCGGATGAACCTCTTTTTTGTGCTTCGGCTCCTTAGGTTCCCGCTACTGCTTACGCAACTTCTGGTAAGTCATCTAACCAGTTTCCTCTTCATTCAACTTAAGCGTAATCCGTTCATTCCTCTTACCAGCACTTCACGCCGTCCATTGTAAGCTCTTAGCCTGGAGCTCCGTGTCCAAGCAACACAGGTTCATGTTTGACCGAAGCTCCACAAAACCTGTTCTTTTGCGCCGCCATGGAAGACGGCGCTACCGCTTCTTCGCGTTCTTCGACGTCAAAAAACGCGGCTTCGCGTGCAAACCGTCCAGGTACGCATTGGCCGGAAGACCCAAAATTTTTCCAAAATATGCCAAAATGTGGAAAATATGCTAAAATGTGGAAAATTCAAATCGAGTTATTCCCGCAACTTACGTACTGGTGAGGAGTTCGTGAAGCTCGGGGTTAATGACTCCTAATCCGTAGGTCGAGCGTTCGAGTCGCCCCAGGCGCGCCAAATATTTCAATGGATTAGCCGAAGAGCAGTTACCTCCTCTTTTTTCCTGTCCATCTCCTGTCCGTTAATTAAGGGTGAAACGAATTTAACCCCTCCCTCTGTCCATGTAGGGAAAAGGGGTCCGACCCTGTTTGCCTCAAGGTCGGGGTTATTTGTCAAAATTGCCTGGTCCTGTAAGGCCTGTTCATAATGCAGATTTAATATCCCGGCTCCTGCAGGAGATCTTCCGCAAAGACCCTTCCCACGAAATTGCTTCCACCGACGGCGAGGATGTTTTTGCCCACTATGCCACCACCCAGAAACGTTCCCGAAGTTTTTCGTCCCGGATCAGGCTGTGCACGGAAAATGCGTGCTCCAGGAGATAGTCGCTAGAGGAATTGCTGAGACCTTCTCGCCTGAGCTCGGCAATGAGGAGTCCGGATATCTCCTCGATTCTCTTTGCTTGCTCATCTTTCGAAGTCTCGCGCACGAGATCATCGATCATGCGTGCTACAGGCTCTCCCAGGATCGGCAGGTCCCGCACGCCCCGGTGCATCCATTTGTAAAATGGAGTGTATTTCCTGTTGAGCAGAAACACCAGGGAGATCGCGTCAGCGCAGAATTTTGTTTCCGAATACCGGGCAGCAAAATATTCTTTTCTCTTTATCGAGCGGCTGAAATTGTACTGACCCGCCTGCGCCACAGTGAAACAGCGCGAAGCAATCTTCTTCAGGCGAACATCTTCGGGATAAAACCGAAGGATGCCCTCTCTCCATTCCGAGAACACCCCGAGCCGGTCTGAGAAAACCGCCCCGTTCGTACAGGTCCCAAGTGCCTGCTCCGGTATGCGCAGCCACTCTGAATTGCTCGCAGGCGCATGATCGAGCCCGGTATATTGTAAATAAAACGAACGCAGGTCGCTAACTCCCATCCTGCGCTCTTCCCCCGGGCTTACGATTCGCTGTCCAAATCCCTTGAATTCCGGGGGCAATCGATTGTATGCCTCCTGCAGGTCCTGGCCTATTTGCGCATAATCCTCAACGGTCAGCCAGAGACAGAAACCGGGGCCCCAATCGTGATCTCTGGATATTTCATCGTCAAAACCGAAACATTCCGAACCGGGACCGACACAGCCGGCGGCAATCCGGTCCTCATAGCCGCCGAAACCGTCCCGGATCATCGGAATGCCGTGTCCTTCATAGTACTCCCGCGAGAGGTCGAGACCCTTCATGGTTCTCTACCTATCGACTTTCGTGGGGCAGATCCTCCTCCGAGTTCGACCTCGGCGTTCAGTATATGATTTTTCCGCATCCTCATAAGCACCTTTTCTCAAAGCGCTGTATCCGATGTCTTCCAACTGCCTGGCCTTCCGCTCGAGTTCTTCAAGTTCCATTGGTGTTGCTTCCCCTATTTTTTTCCTGACACTTTTTTTTCAGCATCCTCGATCGATGAATAACTCAACTGCCTGACCAGGCATTCATAGACCTCTTCGGTCAGGCTGACGCCATGCGCCAGCTTGTCCTGAATATCCTTGTGAAGCAACGCCAACGTTGCATCAGAATAGGTTTCCAGCTCGCCTCGGGCATAGGTCTCGAAGGAGGTCATGGAAACGGAATCTTCCGCGCTGGATAATGGGCGACCTTTGCTGAGGATGCCGGGATATTTCTCTTTCATGGCTCGTTGCCAGGCACAGTAACTGGCGGTGATTACATCGATGAGGGGATTGCCGTTCAGCGGCGCAATGAGATTGTCCATGCGCGCATACTTTTGGGTCATGAGGTTTATGCCGGCGCTTTTGGCATTTTCAAGATCACGCAAATAGCTTTCGAGGGTCGGCAACGACCAGGGAGAAAATTGAGCCCTGCGATGAATCTTAAAGCTTTCGGGATACTGCTGACATGTATTGGAGTTGGCTGAGGAGACCTTCAAAAACATCTCGATCTCGATAGCCAGGATCTTTTCAATGACATCTTTCCCGGCGTGTTTTTCAGAAGCCATTGTGCCCTCTGCCTTGTCCCTTTCAGCTATTTTTCTCCCAGCGCCTTCTTGATGGCGTCATCAACTTTCTTGTCCAGAATCTCCTTTTCCTTTCCTCCGTCGTGTTTTACGTCTCCTTCCTCTTTCTTCTCACTGACGACATTGGAATGGGGGTTCGCTTCAATCGGAAAGTTAAAGAGCTGGAGATCAATCGAGGTGCCTTTGCCAAAATCCGGGGTATCGACGGTCGCAGCCCATACAGCCGAATAGTTCAGAAGCACTAAAACCAGAGCAGAAAGCATCAATCTCTTCATGTAAGCTCTCTCGATTTGGTGCCTGTAATGGCCCAGTCTTCAATCACTCTCCCCATTCATTGCAGCCCGCAAAACCTCTGAATACTTAAATGTCACTACTTTCGCGGGTGACAGCATCATTGGCTCGCCCGTCTGGGGATTTCTGCCGTTACGCTGATGTTTCTCTCTCACTGAAAATTTTCCGAACCCGCTGATGCGAACATCTTCGCCGTTTTCGAGAGATTTCTTTATCAGCTCAAAAAGGGTGCCGATGACCTGGGCTGATTCTTTCTTCGTGAAAATGTTCTTGGCAAAGAGTGCTTCCACAATTTGGGCTTTGGTGAGAGTCATGGATTGCTCCTCAAAAATGAGGGTAAAATCCTGATGAATCTGAGCGAACTCAATGGGAGTGGGGGAAAAGAAAATATACGGCACTTGGTCTCTGGAAGCAAGAAAAGAGCGGTCTGTTGGTTAACTCGAGGTTGAAAGGAGTGAGCGAAATCAATTGATGATGCAGTTCAAGACGCTCAAGGGTGCCTTGCCAGTCTGAATATATCCGGAATCCGTCTATGCAGGTGGGAAGCCGTTGAAAGATTTGGGGTGTCACTCTGGAGCTTGCCTTTTCACTCAAGCCGGCAATGGCTAAACTGAACTAAACCGAGGAGCCTCCAGTTCTCATTCAGCCTTTGGGGTCACGCTGTTGCATGATTCCGAGCCGAGCCTGGTCCCAACGGAATTGCCGGCCGTTACCACAAAGGTATAGGTTATTCCGTTGGTCAGCCCTTTCATGGTTATGGGGCTTTGCTTGCCTGAGGCTGTGATGTTGCCGGGGTGTGATGTTACAGTATAGCGGATTATGGGGCTCCCGCCGTCCGATTTCGGGGGGTTGAAGCTGACAGTCGCCTCGCCGTTGCCTGCGGTTGCGATTACGTTAGTAGGCGGGCCAGGCATCAGTTGGTTCATAGTGGCGCCGCCAAACGCCCAGGAAACCGTTGCCATAAGCAGCAGAGCGAAAATAGCGGTTATTATTCCAATACCAGTCATCGCATTACTTCCTATTCGGTATGTTTCCGTGCAGTTTAAGAATAATCACCGGGAATAAATGCATCAACTTAAGTCTCAAAGTCGAAGCGCCGGCTTACAATTCAAGCGTCTGAGCCGGCCATCGGAATTCGGCAAGGGCAGAGCCCTCACGCATGAAGTGAATACCTCCATTCAAGACTCCCGGGAGAGTTGCTCAATGAGTGCCAAGATTGTCGAGAGAGGGAGTGTGGAGGTGGAAAAATATTGTTGGGTCGATAAGGTGGGGCATCTTGTTTGGACAACCAGGGAACCTTTGGCGTGTATCTGGATGTATCTGAAATCCGTCGATGTATCTGGGAAGCCGTGAAAAAATTGGCTCATCCGGAAAATGAGTACTTATTTCTAGATTCTCCGTGCCTCGAAGGGGATTTCTGTCCTGGGGGGTGGAATTTATTTAGGCGTCAAGAGGGCCGTCGAGGCGAGCACTATCAGTCCCCAAAACCCAATGAGGGTGAATTTCCGGTTGCAAACCACGTAAATCTTTGATGACCTCTTTGATGATTTTGTCATCGACGGGGTTACGCTGATACCTAAAGGCAGTGAAAAGCGCATTGTCGCACACGACATTAATTATCCGTGGAATTCCACGAGCCTCTTCGACAATAAGCTTCAGAGCGTCTTTCGTAAAAACCGGGTTGTGAGATGAAGATGCCTTCATCAGCCGGTGCTTGATATAAGCAAGACTCTCGTCAGGCCGCAAAGTATCGATCCGGCAACTGCTGGCTATCCGCCCCTTGAGATCTCTTAACTCAGGCAGATTCAGTTTGTTTTCGAACTCCGGTTGGCCGACGAGTACTACTTGCAGCAGTTTTTCCTGCGAGGCCTCCAGATTTGACAGCGTTCGGAATAGCTCAAGAGTCTCGACCGGCAAATTCTGCGCCTCATCGATTATCACCACAACCCTGCGCTCATTTTTGTATTCATCGCTAAGATAAAGGAAGAGGCTGTAAATGAGGTCCGGGGAGTCCTTATCGACAGCCGCAATACCAAGTTCCAAAACGATCTGGTTTAGCAGCTTGCCAAACGAAGGCCCCGCATTGAATAAATATACGATCCGGATTCTTGCCGGGTCGGTTCCCTCCAGATATGACCTCAGAATCGTCGTTTTTCCTACCCCGACTTCACCGATAACGGTGACTAATCCCTTACGCTGCTCCACACCTTGGCTGATCGAAAAAAAGGCTTTATTGTGACTCGGACTCAGAAAAAGAAAGTCCGGATCAGGAGTGATGTGAAAGGGATATTCTCTGAATTTGAAGAAGTCGAGGTACATCCTGACCCCTTGGTTTTTAACCGTACTATTCCGTCACGTTGTACGCTATGCATCTGAGCCGCATTTTGGTGCCGGATTCTAGTCCCAAAGACTTCCGGAACTACCCCAAAACCTATAAAAACATATCATTTTTCAATCGAACCTTCAAATACAGGATCACCAGCGGCTAAGTTGAAGACATAAACAACAAAATCAAAACGATGAAGCGCCAAGCTTATGGATTCAGGGATTCTGAATATTTTAAGCTCCGGCCCTACGATCTTCACAACCAAGGATTTTCCTTGACCCCAAGTACTCATTTCCAGGATGAGCCAAAAATTGGGGACATCACTGCTCCATGACCTTTCACGCTGGCGATTTCTGACAAAGGTGACGTTAAGAGGCAGGTTTTCTGTGTGAGAATCCGTGTGAGAACCTGCAAAAGGACGTCGGGCTATTGGAGATGCGGAAAAGTGCGAACTCCGGGAACCACAGGTTCCTTACAGCTGGGATTTCGGGGTGGGAAACGGCAGTCTAAGCACCAATAATGCACTTTTGAAGAACATTTAACGTTGGTAAATCAAGTGATTAGTCGGCCCGACCCTGTTTGACTATGATCAGTGGGAGCCGACGCTGATAGACTGATGCTCTTCTTGAACTCGGACGGGTGTTCCTTGCTAGTGTCTTCAAAGTTGTCCTGCCCTCTCTCGGTGTAACCATTGGATCTACGTCGTCTGAGTTGTTTGAAAGATGGACGCCTTTTCTCTTCCCGCTCTTCATTATTTCAGTATGCTACGTCACCTACGTTTGGTGGAAGCAATAAAAAAACAGCATTGCGCCTTGTGCATCTTGATCCTCTGTCCGAAAAATTTCTTGCGAAACCGAAATGTGACTGTAATATGCTTTCAGCACCAGGTTCACCTGTATTGCCTTTTTTCCCTACATTGGCGCTTATTCGAGGAGCCAAAAATGAAAAGATTCAAATTACTGCTCATAATGGCTTTACTGGTCGGGTTCGTTTCCATCGCCTACGCCCAGGAAACCATCTCCCCCGAAAATGCCGCCAAATATATCAGCGAGAGCAAAACAGTATGCGGGACGGTTGCTAGTACCACGTAACATTGTTTTTTTCGTATAATACGGTATAATCATGGCAAATTCCAGGGGGAGGGATTCGCCATGGCACCACGATACCGAGTAACCTTGACGGAAGAAGAACG
>JBKQLC010000034.1:0-22842 GCA_052147195.1 Syntrophobacteraceae bacterium | reverse complement strand
GGGCCAGAAGTTTGAATCGCTTTGTGATAAATCCCTTCTCCATGTCAATAGTGTATCATGGGAAAGAATATTGTAAAGGTTATTTTGTGTCACTTCCTAAGCACAGCAAGGCGGAGTGGGTTGACATATCTCTGTCAAAGGATGGGAATGAAATCGAATTGGTCGTTTCTGATGATGGCGTGGGCATGGATTTGGACATAATCATGCAGACCAGTACCGGTACAAGTCTTGGTCTTACCAGCATGAGAGAAAGGGCCGAATTGACCGGTGGGAGCTTCTCAATCGAGTCCACTCCAGGTGAAGGCACGACTATCCGAGCCTCCTGGCCAATTTAAGCTGAGGATCAACATCAGGACGGCAGTGCCACTCAATAGCCCTCAATATAAAACCTCTAGCCATATCTCCCACTTTTTCTGAAATCACACGCTCGCTTTCCAGAAGGCGTTGCCACATCTCTTCTCCGCCTTGAGAAATGGGACGCCAAAATCTTCGCCGTTTTCGAATCATGTGCTTGCCTTCTTCTGAGTTAACACGCGCGAGGGTCTTCGACAGCATATCAATCAAATTTTCAAAGCCCTCCGGTTTTGGCTTACCCGGTTTCCTGTCCGGACAGGTTCGACTCGACTACCCTTGAAGTAACGCCTTGTTATACATGAAATTTCTTCGGCCGCTCTCCTGCCCGATCTGCATGACTTGGGCCAGGATCACTTGAAAATACCTGATGCCGGAGTCCTCTCCGATTGCTAAAATTATTTCAGAAACTCAGCTCGTTATTCTGCCGTTGGTGGAAAATCGCCATTGGGGGGAGAAAGTTGCCATGGATAAAGATTATATAAAAATTCTTCTTATCGAAGATGATAAAGACGATTATTCCCTGGTCAGAGAACTGCTTTCGGAGGTTGAGCTCGCGGATTTCTCTCTCGAATGGGTGCAAACCTACGAGGAAGGCTTTAAGGAGTTGTGCCGTGCCGATCATGACGCCTATCTGCTTGATTATCGGCTCGGATCTCGAAATGGGCTGGAGCTAATACGCGAGGCGACGGGAGCAGGCTGCGACAAGCCGATCATCCTCCTCACGGACCAGGGGGATTATGGAGTGGACATGGAGGCAATGCGGTCCGGCGCTGCCGATTATCTCGTTAAAGCCCAGCTGACTACTGATATGCTCGAGCGCTCCATCCGCTACTCAATTGCAAGAAAAGTGGCCGAGCGGGAGCTTAGGAGTTACCGCAACCGCCTGGAAGACCTTGTTAAGGAACGCACCGAACAACTCGAAACAGCAAATGAAAAGCTTCGGGTGGAAATAGCCGAGCGTAAGAAGGCCGAAAACAGCATCAGGGAGCAAAAGGAATTCCTCTCAACGGTCATTAATTCCCTGCACCACCCATTTTATGTAATCAATGCTCATGATTATACGATCCAGATGGCCAATTTGGCCGCTGCTCCCGGCGGCCTGCCACCGAACACGACCTGCCATACACTGACCCACAAAGCACCCATGCCCTGTAGCGAATCTGAACATGTGTGCACGCTCAAAACGATCATGCTGACCAGGCAGCCTTTGACGACGGAACAGCTACACTACGATCCGGAAGGAAATGCCCGATATGTGGAGGTCCATGGCCACCCGATTCTGGACGGGAAAGGCGACGTTGTACAGGTCGTCGAGTATTCGCTCGATATCACTGAGCGAAAGAGAATGGAGGAAGAATTAAGAAGCGCGCGCGACGCTCTGGCCAGAGAGAAGTCCCTGCTTCAAGCTGTGCTTAACCAGATGCGATCCGGTGTAATTGTAGCAGAACCAGGCGGCGCGATCATCCTGGCCAATGACCAGGCGGGTGAAATACTTGAACACAACAAAAGGCATGCCCACCACCTGCATGAGTACTCGGGATACCGTACTCTCGATCAGGGCGGCCAACCCTACGATCCCGGCAATCTCCCCCTGAACCGATCTCTCGAAAGAGGCGAGACCGTCAGCGATGAAGAGATTGCTATCGTATTACCCGGTAGCGTGAAAACCAAAATTATTCTTGCCAGTTCGTCTCCGGTTCGCGACCCTGGCGGGAAAATAGTGGCAGCAGTTGTGACTTTTCAAGACATTACCAAAAGGAAGAAGGCTGAGGATGAGCTGTACCGAAGAGAACAGGAATACCGCGCACTTGTAGAAAACTCGCCGGATGTCATCGTCCGGGTGGATCGAGAGTTGCGTAGGGTTTATGCAAATCAGGCTCTCGAGGCGGTGACGGGATTCCCGCTCTCCGATTTTATCGGATCGACCATATACGAACCTCCCAGAGAGGGCCGGCTCGAGTACATCGTCCTTATGGAGAAGGCGTGCACAAAGGTATTTTCCACCGGGGAAGAGACGGCGTTCGAATTCCCTTATCCCACTACAAGGGGAACCCGGCATTTCCACATGCGGCTCGTACCCGAGTATTCCAAGGAAGGCAGTATAGAGAGCCTGTTGACCATCAACCGCGATGTCACCGATCTAAAGCAGGTGCAAGAAGAGCTACAGAAAGCCAGGGATGAACTCGAACTAAGGGTTAAAGAACGTACTGCCCAGTTGGCTGAGTCAAACAAAGCACTAAAGCTGGACGATGCGCGTCTGGAAGCCCTTTGGACACTTAGCCAGATGACTGAAGCGTCTATGAAGGAGATCTTCGCTTTTACGCTTCAGCAACAGATCAGGCTTAGCGGAAGCAAGGTGGGCGGTATTGGGTTTGTGAATGAAGAGGAAGGCGTCATAACCCATTATGCTTGTACCGCCGAATTTCTGGAGGAAGGCCGCACCATCGACAAGCCTTTCGATTTTCCAATAGAAAAATCCCGTTTGCTGTCTGAAGTGATCAAGAAGCGTGTGCCTGTTATCATCGATGGATTGGATAAGGGCGATCTGGACGAAATTTGCCCGCTCATCCCAATCGCAATTACTCGATTTATGAGTGTGCCCATTACTGCAGGAGATCGGGTTGTTTTGCTTGCAATCGCAGGCAACAAGGATGGGGAGTATGATTCTTCGGATATACGCCAGCTCTCTCTTCTTTTGGACGGCATGTGGAAGCTTGTCCAGCGCAGGAAGGCGGAAAGAGATCTTCGGGAAGCAGAAAGCCTTGCCGCAATGGGAAGAGCGCTTTCAGCCGTCGCGCACGATATCAAGACCCCGCTCATCGCCATAGGCGGTTTTTCCCGAATGGTGCACGGCCATCTCGATGAAGCCAATCCCGATCGCTCAAAGCTCGAAATAGTAATCAACGAAGTACACCGGCTCGAGACTTCGCTGAAACAAATATTGGATTTTTCGCGGCCGCTCCAATTGGATAAATCGCTTCAGGATTTAAATGGCGTGATTGTTGAGAGCCTGGTAATGATAGAGGATGCGGCCCGCGAGCGCGAACTTAGTATCGAGACGCGCTTTGCAGACATTCCCCTGGTCTCCTTCGATCCGATGCGAATGAAGCAGGTCGTAATGAATGTGGTAATGAACGCGATTCAAGCTTCGCCCCCCGGCAAAATCGTATCCGTCACCACGCACCTTAAGGGCAAAAGGCTGCTGATCGATGTAACGGATTGCGGCTGCGGAATCCCTGTCCAAAAAAGACATGAAATCTTTGCTCCATTTGTCTCGACTAAAAAGGAAGGAACCGGGCTTGGCCTTGCAATTTCGAAAAAAATCATCGAAGCCCATCGTGGCGGAATCGAAATCCTGGACAATGCGAAACAAGGGGTCACTATCAGAATAAGCTTCCCAGCATTAATCGATGGGCTGACTCGAAATGAGGCTGCATGATCGCTTTTGTCCCGGTCAACCTGTCCTAAACCGATATAACCATCCTTAATCCGTATAAGCCCGTTAGAAATTGGGACGCAGAAGATGCGCGACCTGTCGAAAGCACTTACTTCTTCGATAACACCCGGATGAAGGCGACCAGGTCGGCGACTTGCCGGTCCGTCAGGACACCACCCCAGGGCGGCATCTGAGGCGACCGGCCAAGAGCGGGGCCTCCCCTTTTGATCACCCGCTCCATATCTGCATCTGATAGAGCATTCATGAGTGTTGCATCGGCATGTTTTGCGGGGGGTGTGGTCAATTGAAAGGAATTGAATCCGTCTCCCTGACCCGTTTTCCCGTGACAAGGGGCGCAGTAGTATGAATACAAGTCAGCACCCCTCTGCGCAGCGGGCGGCAGAGGGGACTTATGTTTCTGGGGAAGTTCGAATCCTGCCTGCTTGGATTCCCCTGCCGCCCCACCGCCCCAGCCTGTCAAGGTCAAAAGTGAAAACGACAGCGCGGCAGCAAACATGAGTATCACCCTGAATCTATCCATGCATGCTTCCTTCGCTATTGCGGGTGAGAGTTCTTTTTGGGATTGAGCAGAAAAGCCGCCAAGGCTTCAATCTCTTTATCCGCAAATTCGTAGACAGGTTCAACAGAGCGTTTCACAAATGCCTTGGGGGCATGGAGATAGTAAACCACCCACTCGGGTCTGAGCCGCTCTCCCGCCTTGGTCAAATCCGGTCCGATGAGGCCGCCCTTTCCGTTGATCTGGTGGCATGCATCGCAGCCGTATTTTTCAGAGTATAGTTTTTCGCCTTTACGGACGAGGTCAGGGTCGCCCAGGGGCGTCTTGTTTACAACTTCGGTCAGGTGCTCGACCTTATCAGTCACCAGCGTTGTTCGGCAATATGCGTAGACGGCTTCATCTTCGGGATCAAGGATTTTGAACGGCAACATCCTTTCTTCTAGCAGCGGCCGAATGGTGTCGGGCGCTTTCATGAAATGCTCGATCCAGGCCTCTCGAACCCGGCTGCCCTCCTGGGAAAGGTCATTTGCAACCTCGCCACCCTTCCCGTTGATTTTATGGCAAACCAGACACCTGTACTTGTCCAGTATGTCGCCGAATGCACCCTGCGGGGCATAATCTGGGGGCCGCTCGCCGATGGGAAGAGTATAAGATGCAGGGACTTCCTTTCCTTTCAGACTAAGCGTGTAGGTTGTGATGGCCGTTGCTTCCTCTTCGTTGAAGGAGTAATCCGGCATCTTCAATCCCTCTTTGAAAAGCCTCGGCGTTTTGATTTTGTTGTAGATCCAATTGGGTACGGTACGATCCTTGAGTGGGACTTTTATATCGCCGAAATCCAGGAAGCTGATATGAACCACGCCAAATGTTGTAAGGTCAGGGCCGAGTTCGCCGAGTTCCTTAACCCCTTCAATTTTGGCGTGGCATCCGATACAGCCTTGTTTCACTACTAATTCCCTGCCCCGCTCCTTGCTTGCGCTATTGACATGCAGAATCTGTTCGGCAACCGTTTCCTCATCCATGTCCAGGTCGGTATATTCCTTCGCCATAAAAGTTACCATATTCCGGATATCCTCATTGGCGAAGCCAAAGATCGGCATCTTGCTTTCAGGCCATAATACATGGGGGTCCTTGATGACCTTGAAGAGTCTTTCCGGATAGGCCTTGGACGAGACCCTGGCAAGCTCGGGTCCAACCGTGCCTCCTTTACCCTCGATCGTGTGGCAGCTCACGCAGCGTGATTCGAGTAGAGTTGTTTTGCCGAGATCAGCATTGCCGGATATGACCGGACCTTCCGGCCCGGGTCCTTGCAGAAGAAACGCTGCAGCGTCTGCAGCTTCCTGTTGGGTGAATTTGGGGTCGGGCATCTTTGTTAGCGGCAGATAGGCTTTAGGGCCCTTCAACCATCTATACATCCAGTCAGGCTTGACCCTTTTGCCCATCTCGTCAAGCGGCGGTCCGATCACGGTTCGCGCTTTTCCACCGACCTTGTGGCAGCCCCGGCACCCATACTCATAAAACATGGTTTGCCCACGAAACAGGACCGGGGCCTGATCTTGAATGAACTCCCCATGACACAGGGAGCATGAATTTTCCATAAAGTTATCGTGGTAGAGTACCGTATTCCAATTCTCGGTTGGTCCATGAGCATCTTCCAAAGTCGTTGCCATACCCTGGCCACCGTGGCATACCGTGCAACCAAACTTTTCATAGGAATGTTCGGCTATCACCGGATGGGTCTTAAAGGGTTGCGGCGCGTCTTTAAACCTTGGATCTTCAAGACCGAGATGGCAGGTTTCGCAACGGTCGACTCGGTCGAGTTCCTTGCTCCATCGCTGCCGAAATCCAAATCGAAATTCGGCGGGCTTGGATGCGCCGGCGGCTTTCTGATCGAGGAGTTCCTTGAATTTTCGTTGATATTCAAGGTAGGGACGGTCGTAATCTTTCCACACCTGCCCGATAAACAGGAGAATACTCAGCAGAGCGAGAAACGGAAATATTCTCTGGAAGAAGCTCATCTAACCCTCTACTCCATTGGATTCACATACGACTCAGTGGAGGGGCCAAGGCTCCCACGGCCAATACAATCGCCAGCCCGGACCTCGCAAGAACGCGCCGACGATGATGAGACCAATCGCTACCGTAACAAACGCAGTAAACAGGATATTTTGAAATCGTCGACTGGGGTGAAACCATACGCCGGTGCCGGTTTTCCCGAGTTCGATATAGGGGACTAAAAAAGCAAAAACGAGCACGAGGTTGGGAATAACGATCGCAAACCAGAAGGGAGCCCCCCAAGACAGCAGTTCTTGAAGGCCCAGAAAAAACCAGGGCGACTTTGTAGGCACAGGGGTCACTGAAGGATTGGCCTTTTCCTCCAGCGGCGCGCCAAAAAGAATCGAAGCCCCCATAATTATCACCAGGACCAGCAGAAACTTGGCGAACTCCCGCTCGATAATATCTGACCAGGTGCTGCCTGCCGCAGCAGACCCATTATCTGCTGCAGGGTCTGATTTGTGCTCACCGTGTACCCGAGAGCCGCTGAGAAGGTCGTCCGCACGATTCCTTAGAAGATGAACCGATATCAGGAAACCCATGACGAGAGGCATCACTTTGACATGGATATCAAAAGCTCGGCTCAAGGCATTCTGGCCAATTTCAGTGCCGCCCAGGACAACATACTTGAGTTTCTCTCCGATCACGGGCGCCGAAGCCATCACATTAGACATGACGGTCAATCCCCAATAGGCCTTCTGGTCCCAGGGCAGGAGATAACCGGTCAAACCCGCGGTCAAAGTACACAAGAAAAGGACCCAGCCGATCACCCAGTTGAATTGTCTCGGCTCTCGATACTCCGCCATGAAAAAGACCCGGGACATGTGCAAAAAGACCATTGCTATCATAGTATAGGCGGACCAGCGGTGCATGTTGCGGACGATAGCCCCAAAGCTCACTACAAACTGGAGGTCCTTAATGGCGCCATAGGCCTTGCCGGTATCAGGGACGTAGTAGAACATTAAGAGAATTCCGGTCGCGTTTAAAATGACAAACAGTGAGATGTTGACCAGACCAAGCCCGAATGTTTTGTCTCTGAGCCATTTACTAACCGGGGGTTTTTCCCGTATGGCCGATTTCCAGAAACGGCTCTCAAGTAACGCATTTCGTATCGTATTTACCGCCATGTCAGTTTCCTCAAAGATACCATCTGTGACCGTACGCTCAAACGGTGAGCGCTTGCCGGAATGAGACAATATGATGCTTATCCACAAGTAGTCTGCCGTCGGCAGCCACACTAACCCCATACCAGGGCAGCGGCTTGGGAGCAGGTCCGGCGATGATGGACCCGTTTTCGTTGAAAATACTTCCATGACAGGGGCATTCCCACCTATTGCGCTCTTCGGCCCAGCGTATCGTGCACCCGATGTGTGTACACACGCCGGACACTACCCTGATTAGGTTTTGGTCCCGTATCACAAAGATTCGTTTGGCGGAAACGAAGGTCACTCCTTCCGGGTATTCCTCGGGGGGCGCGATCTTAAATTCCCCGGGCGGTTCATAGAGGACGTTGGGAAACAAGTACCGGCCGGAAGCCGCCGTTAGTCCGCCAAACGTTACAAAAGTGGCAAGCCAACCCAGGCGGCTGAAAAAGTCGCGCCTTGTGAACAGATCACCAGCCATCGAAATCCTCCCCTTCAGCAAGATACCATCCCGAAGGCCATTATGGCCCATAGATCACATATCTTGTGGGGGCCTGCTTCTCACTTGGTCATTTCTTGAGAAACTCGACCAAGGCTATTGCAGCAAGCAGCATAACCAGTCCCATAGCCCCCCCGCCGATGAAAGCAATCAGCATTTCTTTGATGAAACTGTACTTTTCCTGATCGTCAGCCATATAAACAATCCTGCATCTTCTTTTTCTTTTCGGGAATGTTCAACCAGTGCACCGAATTGTTAAACGGTCAGGCTCGGTACCGCCAGGTATCCCTCCGCTCTATTCGGTCATACAGTTTCCCAATGGTTGGCGACAAGCTGCTAGGGCTTTTCCTGTTCCATGCAAAGTCAAGGCAGGGAAAAGCAACCTTTGTCAAGGCGGACTATTCTTAGAAGAGTATAGTTCGCAAGTATATTGTAACAAGTTATAATTTCAGGTAAATGATATTCGATTGTTTTTCTATGTAGGGTTCTGCATTCTTTCCATGACTTCGCATTGTCCCCTCTAGGGCGGTACATAACTCTTTAAAAATAAAGTGGAATTCATGCACGGGGGAGATCGTTGATTCCGGATAGTTTTAGAGTGGGTCTGATGGCGGCGGAGAGGACAAATTCTCTCATCTGCAAACGGACACCTTTTGACGGGCTTGTGAGAACGGGCGCCACTTTTTGCCATTGCCCGGCTCAAATTCCAGCCCTTTGGAAAGAATGAACCACCTGGTAACAAAAGGGAGAAGCCCAGGGTACTATAGACCCTTGCATCGTCCCGGGGGCGTGGGGCTGCGGTGCCTTCGGCGATGATGCCAACGAAATAGCGGGGCTTTTCCACCGGGCGATGAAAGAGAATTTCAAAGGGAGTTACAGGCGCGTATTTGCTGTTCTGGACCGGTCACGGGACCTCAGAATTACCGGTCCGTTTCAAGAGGCTTTCAGGAAGGACTAGCTTTGACATGTGTCCGGAATCAATCTGCGGTTATGAAGGGTCAAACGGAGACTTGAGCCCTTTCCCTCGACTTTCATTTCTTTTCCTCCGATTGTTTTTAACCGGCGAATCTAGTCGGCAGAAGAACCGATTGTAGTCCTACAGACAGGCCGTCGCGAGTTGCCACTATCTTCCTTCCCACTAGCGCCTCAATAACATTCATTGCTGCGGCCTGTGCAACTCCCACTGGTGGCGCCGGGCAACCGGCATCTCTACCGCGACCGTTGATTCAACCGGATTAAGAGATCCAATGCACGAATTCTTCAACTTTTCCTCTCTTTCTCTCGAAGTTGTTGATGGGAGCGTCGATATCCGGCCAGCCGAGGGCTACCCCTATAGCAAGGAGCTTGGTGTCGGGAATGGCAAAATTTCTGTGGACGATTTCGGGACAATGGACAGTACCAGCGAAAATACATGCCCCAAGACCAGCGTCGTGTGCTAGTAGAAGAAAAGTCTGGAGAAATATGCCTGCGTTCAGCATTGCGTACTCAAGCGACAGTTCTTTATCGATTAACACCAAGATGAGGGCGGGGGCATCAAAGAGGTGAAACATCCGGCCGTAATACTCGACTCTGCCTTCTGCGTCATCCTGACCAATCCCCAGGGACTCAAAGATATTCTTCGACAGTTCCATGCTTCTCTTCTTGAGTGCCGCCGGCCACTCGCACGGCATAGAAATATCGGGGGCAGAGGTCCGACCTGCGAGAAGGGCCGCTTTGTTCTCGCGTTTAAACTGTTCGAGGGGTTCGCCTGTCACCGCAACAATCTCCCATGGTTGCGTGTTGGTCCATGAGGGAGCCCATAGGGACTCACTTATGAGTTCCTGAATGATCTCTGTCGATACGGGTCTGGGAAGAAAGCAGCGTATGCTGCGCCGAGTCCGAATTGCTTGTCGAAGCTCCATGGCTACTCCTTTTCTTCCTCCTTAGTCCACCTCTCCGAGACGGTGGGCAAAATTGCCTATGAGCAACATCGGGTCACATCTCAAAAAGAATCAACCCGCCTATTTCATACTATATTGGTATGATAGTAACTCGCCCCCCTTGGGGGTCAAGGGTGATTTATGGGGGCTGGTGGGGTTGGGGGGCTGGCCAAGAGAAATGATTGATCTTCCGTGAGAAGGAGTAATGGGAAGTGTGTTTTCCTGACTTAGGGCCACCTTTTGGGGATTGAAACGGGCATCGTTAGGCAGCCCGGAAAGAGTTGATTATGCTGACGATTTTGCAATCAACACATCTCTCGAGACTGTCGAAAAAGCCCAAATGTTTCAATTTTGGAGAACTTACGTATAGTAAAATCAACTGTTTACATGTCCAAGAGAACCTGATTTAAGGTTTTTCGACAATCTCCTCCTCGCCCTTGAGAAAATGGGGCGCAAAATCTTTGCCAGTTCCGAATCATTTGTTAACAGAATCGCAGCAAACTGGACTTCTTAGAAATTGGCTGCATTGAGTCCCGCTTTTTCGAAAAAACTACAGGAGGGATAAAGTCAAAGCGCTTAGGTTGTCGGAGGCTTCCCTTCCCCCATGTTTGTCCACACGGCTTCCGGCGTTCCGACCGTAGCACTTCTGCTTGCGCTGGCAGCGTTGCTTTTCCGCCGCCCCGACTACGCTAAGTCGGCTCGCCACTGCATGGTTCTCGCTTTCATTTTCTCCTTTTCCGCTGTTTTCTTTGGGTTTGCGGACTGGCAATATTTTTACTCGGGGGCCTGGCTGGAACCCATTAAGATAAAGTTTGCGCTGGCCGGGGCATTGCTGATCTTTCTCGGTCTGGCCATTTTTCTCGGGCGTAGAGGCAGGTACGCCTCCAGGGTGGTCCTTGCCGGCTATGCGCTGCCATTTCTCTGTGTTGTAACCCTAGGCTATTTTGGGGCAGAGCTGGCCTTTGGCCCCAAAGCACCCGCCGCCCCTCCAGAATACCAGGCGGGAGAAAAGATCTACATGAAGAATTGCAGCGCTTGTCACCCATTCGGCGGTAATATCGTGAATGCCCAGCTCTCGGTGACCGGAGCTCCGTACCTTGTCGATTTCAGAATCTTTCTCCTTTGCTTGCGTGACCCCAAGCAGCCCAAGCCGGCCATAGCTCTAATGCCCATACTTCCGCCAACGAAAGTCTCCGATGAGCAAGCCAAGCAGTTGTTCGACTACATCACCAGGGTGCTCGAACGGCCAAGAAGACCGCTGGATCCTTCACTGTACACGATACCGCCGTCTTAGGCTGCACACTCTTTGTAATCTTACTGGTGCGAAGATTTAACACAGCTCTCCTTGGCCTCGAGAAATGGAGCGTAAAATCATCGCCGCTCCTCGAATCATTTGTTTATCGAATCGCCGCAAACTGAGGAATTAAGCCTTTTGGAGTGTTCGAGCCCGGAGCAGGCCATGGCCGCAGCCGCGGTCCCAGGTTCCAGGATCGACCGGCTAATCCTCGCACGGCAGGTCCTTTGAAATGGACAGGTTGAACGTGATTTCATTCCGGCAGCCCGGCGCCACCCACACTTTGCCGCCGTGCCGTTCCACTATTTCTTTTACAATGGTCAGGCCTAACCCGGCGCCTTCGATTCCTCTCGACGACTCATGGCGCTGAAACATCCCGAAAATCTTGTCCGAATCCATCTCTTTTATCTCGGTGCCATCGTTGCTGACTGAAAAAATGTGAAAATTAGCCGCTTCTTCGTATTCTATCGATATCTTGCTGAGACGATCTCCACCGTACTTCAATGCGTTGTCTATCAAATTTCTGAAGACCCTGAGAATTGAGAGTCTGTCGGCCTTGAAATCGACTCTGGACTCGGGTTCGCTCCAGTCGATCTGACGAATGCTCAGGCGTGCCGAGAATTCATCCCTGAGTATTCGCAATATATTCTTTAGCTCCATATCTTCAACAAAGAGGGGGGTTTCTTTGGTAGCGATAAAGACATTGACCTGCTCGACAAGGGCCGCCACGTGCTCGGATAATTTCAGGATCTGATTGCAGTACATTCTGCCTGCTTCATCAAAAAGGTGATTGTATTGCTTATGGAGACGTTGTGTCAGTCCATGAATTCCAATTGCCGGACTCTTGAGATCGTGTGCTACGGAGTAAGCGAAAAGTTTCAGCTTTTCCGAGCTATTATGCAGAGCCTCCTCCGCGCGCTTGCGCTCCTCTATTTCACAAGTGAGCTTTTCATTTGACATGGCCAGTTCCGTGGTGCGTTCTTTCACCAGGTCCTCGAGGTGATCGCGGTATCTGTTCAATTCCTCCAGTGCGAGTTTACGTTCGGTAATGTCGCGGAAAGTGAGGACTGCCCCGAGAATTTTGCCCTCTTGCAGTATGGGAGTACTCGAATATGCAACCGGGAAACTTGAGCCGTCCTTCCTCCAGAATACTTCATCTCTTTCACGCCGGGCAATACCGGTACTCAAGCTTTGAAACATGGGACATTGATGTACTGGATAAGGAGTGCCATCAGGTCTGGAGTGATGGATCATTTCATGGAAGTTTTTTTGAATCAGTTCTTCAGTCTCGTACCCTGCAAGCCCTGCCCCGGCCGGATTGATAAAGGTGACTCCGCCCGACAGATCCAATCCCACAATGCCCTCTCCTGCGGCGTCGAGGATAAACTGGTTTTGCCGGCTGAGCCGCTTTACCTCTTCTTCGGCCCTGTTACGGACGATGATTTCCTCAGACAGCCGCTCGTTGGTAGCTTTGAGTTCAATAAGGGCATTTTTGATTTCACTTAAATCCCTTGCCACACTCACGCTGCCGAGAACTCTGCCCTCCTCGTCCCGAAGCAGGCCGATAGAAATCTCGAATGGGGCAGCACTGCCATCCTTTCTTTTCATCAGGGTTTCCAACTTCACTGAACTATGCCTGCGAAGGTGTTCGAGCATTCTTTCCATTTCGCCGCGGTCGGCATAAAGATCGAAGCTCGATTTGTCTCGAAGTTCTTCAAAACTGTATCCGTACAACTCGGCCGCCATTTTGTTCCATTTGATGAACTTACCATGGTTATCCACGATGCCAATGGCGTCGGGTGAATTCTGGAAGACATTTTCCAGGTAGGTGTTCGTCTGCTTCAGTTCCTCTTCGGCAATCCTGCGCTGGGTTATGTCTCTAATATAGGCCAAAAAATGCACCGGATGGCCTTCGGTGTCCGCTACGATGGAATAGTTGAGGTCCAACCAGAGAAGCCTGCCGTCCTTTGTGACGCACCGCTTCTCAAGGTCCGCGGATTTGATCCCGCCAAGAACCAGGTCTTGCCAGAGATTGCGTTCCTCATCGCAGTCTTCGGGATAGGTTACGTCCCCGGAAGTGAGCTGCAGCATCTCTTCTTCGGAATAGCCGAGCAATTCGCAGAGCCTTGGGGGTACCTGGAGCCAGCGCCCGTCAATTCCTATATGAGCCACCATTATCAAAGAGAAAGCACGGGTGCGCGCAAGCTGGATTTCGCTTTTCCGAAGCGCCTCCTCCGCCTCTTTGCGCTCGGTGATGTCTCGGGTGATCGAGGAAGCGCCAATTATTTGTCCGGCGGCATTTAGAATAGGGGAGACAACCAAATCGACGTGGACCTTTTTGCCGTCTTTCCCAATGCGTGCGGTCTCGTAGTGCTCCACCTGTTCGCCTCGCCTTATCCTTGCGAGGATGTTGAATACGTCCTCAGGCAGATCGTTAGGCAAAAGGATGGATGCAGGCTTTCCCACCATTTCCAGGGCGGAGTAGCCGTAGATTTTTTCAGCCCCCCTGTTCCAGCTCAAGATGATTCCATCCAACGTCACCCCGACAATCGCATCTTCTGAGGATTCCACAATGGATGCGAGCAGGGAGCGGGCTTCCAGGTATCTGCACGCAAAAAATCCCCCGACCGCAGCGACGGCAGATATGAAAAGAGCTGTTTGCAAGTGGGAGCCCCAGAGGGTCATGCCGGGCCAAAAGAGGTGTTTCAGCAATTGGAAAGAGAACATTGCCGCAAAAGTGAGAAGCGGTATGAGAACCAGGAGGACTATAGGTCCAAAGCGATAGGGACGGGTTATCATTTTTCTTCCTCTCGGAAGTCCTCTGCCGGCAATCCGCAGGAGACTCATGGAATTGACGGGAAAAGCCTTTTTAGCCTGGAATGCAACGCCGCCGGAGTCTCTTCGTGTACTTTATAGTTTGGTATCTATTTGATTATAGAACTGTCGGCCTTAGATGTATTTACGAATCTCTTAGCAGAAATTTACCAGGGAGGGAAGAGAAGGAAGATGCCTTATTCGGGACCCCGACCACAAAAAATGAGCATCCAAGACGCAGACAAATTATCGAAACAGCAGCTCTATCATTATTGGCCTGCGCCGGGAGAACCTGAATCATTATTTTGCTGACTTACCGGCAGTATAATAATAAAAGTTGACCCCTTCCCCGGAGTGCTCCTGGCGGTGATTGTCCCACCGTGGACTTCGACAATTTTTCTGCAAATGGTGAGTCCCATCCCTGTCCCCTCGTTAGGGCTGTTGCGGGCATGAAGACGCTTGAACGGCAGGAACAAGCGATCGAGATACTTCTCGTCGAAGCCGATCCCATTATCCTCTAAGTCGATCCGGCAGAATTTGTCGTGATGAAGGTCTATTGCCTGCTCCTCTACCCTTTCCTTGAGCAGCCGGCCATGAATTTTGATAACAGGGCTCTCTGCCCCCTGGAATTTCAGGGCGTTGTCAACGATGTTTTGGAAGAGCCGGTGCATCTGGCCGGGATCGGCCTCAATGGCAGGTAGTTTCCCTATCTCGATCCGTGCCTTGGTTTTTTCGACAAACTCCTCGAGATCTCTGAGCACGTCGCGAAGCACACGGTTCAGATCAACCATCACAAAAGGCCCGGCTTTTGCCGCTATCCGTGAGTAGCCAAGAAGAGCGTGGATCGAATCCTGCATCCGCCTTGCCTCATATTGAACCTTTTCGAAGTGGTCCAGCCCTTTCTCATCGAGGGACTCGCAGGAGGAGGTTCTTATTCTATCGTTAAGGATCTGGATCTTTCGGAGCGGCTCCTGAAGATCATTAGAGGCGACGAATAGAAATTCCTGAAGATCCCGATTGATTCTCTTGAGGCGTACGTTTGAGGCCAAGAGCTGAGCAGTCCGCTCCTTAACCCTTTGTTCAAGCTCATCTTTAGCGACTGTAGTATCCAAAATAGCCTGCAGCCTTGCCCCTTTTTCCCGAAGGTTCTCTTCTTCCTGGTCACGCGGCCGGCATCCCCGTGCCGTACGGCCTGCTGATTTACCTTCGTCGGCCATATCGATCCTCGGATTACGATAAGTCGTTCCTGATAAAATCGCCTGTAGCTGTTGATTATAACCATTGAACCGATATCTACCGGGCAAAATTGTGGAAAGCCGGAGGGCTGGTTATAATTAAAGTACTTAGGGGTGAGAGTGCCTGTCGGGGAAATGCGTGGTATAGCTGCTGCAAATTATCGATTTACCAGAAAGTCTTTGCCCCCGGATTCCATGTGTCTTCGCAGGCAGGGAGGGAAAAATCTTATGGCTGTTTTTGATGACATCAACGAAAGCAAACGGTTGCGGGACAATAGCAGCCCCGGGCCGGCGGGAGACTGTGCGGCGGCACTAGTGGGGCCCAATAGTGATACGCTCCTGGAGTTGGCGCATGATGCAATTATTGTCCGTGACCTGGATGCCAGGGTCAAATTCTGGAACAAAGCGGCTGAAAAACTATACGGCTGGAAGCGAAGCGAGGCCAATGGGAAAATCATCCATGAACTGCTTAGGACCCGATTTCCGATACCGGTGCACGAAATAGAATCAATAGTCCTGGACAAGGGGAAATGGCAGGGAGAACTCATCCATCACACCCGGAAGAAAAAGCCTATTGTGGTTGAGAGCCGTTGGGCGCTGCAGCGCGACGAGAACGGACATCCCATCGCTATGCTTGAAATCAATCGTGACATTACGGCGCGTAAGATTGCCGAAGCCGCAGCTAAAGACTACTCGACAAGGCTGGAGAGAAGCAATCAGGAGTTGCGCGATTTTGCCTCCATAGCATCTCATGACTTGCAGGAGCCTCTTAGAAAGGTCTCTACTTTTGGCAGCATCCTGGAGGCCAGATTCGCCGGCGCTCTGGGTAAGGAAGGGCAGGCATATCTGAGCAAGATGCTTGACGCCACAGCCCGCATGCAGGCGCTTATTGAATCTTTGTTGATTTATTCCCGGGTAAGCACCAGATCAGAGCCCTTCGTTTCGGTCGATCTAAGCAAACTGGTCAAAGAAGTGCTCCTCGATCTGGAGATACTTATCCAGGAAACCGGGGCGGAGGTGGGCACCGGGGATTTGCCAATGATTGAGGCCGATCCCGGTCAGATCCGGCAACTGTTTCAAAACCTGATAGGAAACGCTTTGAAGTTCCACGCTGACAATCCGCGTATCAAGATCTACTCTGAAGCCTGCTGGGAGGGTACGTGCAAGATATACATCGAAGACAATGGAATAGGTTTTGATGAGTTATATCTTGACCGGATTTTCCAGCCCTTTCAACGCCTGCACGGCAAAAGCAGCCGCTATAAGGGCTCAGGAATAGGGCTGGCTATATGCCGGAAGATAGTTGATCGCCACAACGGGACAATTACCGCCAGGAGTGTGCCGGGAAAAGGGAGCACCTTCATTGTCTCTTTGCCCCTGAGGCAATGCGATGAAGATGAGGCTTGCGCGGCATAAACACGAATTGGCCCGCTGGCCGGAGGGCTCCGGACCAGCTAAAATTTGATCGAGATGTTTTTTGAAGGTAAAACCGGGGAGGCAGGGTGATGACCCAGAGCGCACTGAACACATTCGTAGTTCTCATGGCCGATGACGATCTCGACGATATTATGCTCGTCAGGGACGCTCTCAAGGATAGCGGATGCGTGGTTGACTTTCGTTATGTGGAGGATGGAGACGAGGCGATGGACTACCTTTTGGGGCGTGGACGCTACCACAGCGAGCTTCCACCTCGCCCGAGTCTGATCCTGCTTGATCTCAATATGCCGAAAAAAGACGGGATGCAAACTTTGCAGGAGATCAGAAGCAACCCGGAAATCCGTACAATACCAGTTGTGGTGCTCACCACTTCCAGGGACACTGATCTCATGCTGCGTATCTACCGGCTGGGAGGCAGCGCTTTCATTTCAAAGCCCACAGTCTATAAAGACATGATCAAGGCCATGGAACGTCTTTGTGCATATTGGTTCCAAACGGTCTCTTTGCCCGATCGCCTGCCGGGCTCAAGTCCTATGCCGGACCCCTCTCAATAGTTGCGCGAAGCCCGGCGGCGGGACCGCGACCAACGGGGCGGTCCCGATCTTGACCGCCCGCCCCGAGAACAGGTCGCAGCGCACTATTTGTTATTTATCTGCGCCATTTCGCTCGTTAGTGATTCGCTTGAATCTTTCCATTCTGTCTTGCGGCGGGGTGGACTTTTCCGCCTCCGGCTTTTGCTGAAGGTGCACCGCCTCCTGCGGACAGGTTGCCACGCAAAGGCCACACCCGATGCATCGCTTGCGCAGGACAGATGCAGACAGCCCATCACTTTCTATGGCGTCCATTTGACACCGGTCCATGCAGGTCCCGCATCCGATACAAAGTTCAGGGTCGATGGTTGCGAAATAATTGGAAGCGGCATGCTTTGCCGGTTCCGGAAGCAGTTTCAGATTCTTGAGTATCTGGCAGCAGCACCCGCAGCAGGTGCAAATATTGGTCACTTTCTGGGTGTTGGAAGGCTGTAGAACCAACCCTGCTTTTTCCGCCTGGTCAAGTATGTCGAGTGCTTCCTGCTGACCGATCGGACGCCCCAGCCCGTTTTCCTCGTAATATCGGGCTCCCAGGCCAAAAACCAGGCAGGCCTCCAGAGGCCTGTCACAGCCTTCGCCCATCATCTTGTATTCTCTTCTGCAGATGCATGGGGCAACTACGATCTTGGTCTGGCCGGAAATGATCGTGCGGGCCTCCTCATACGGCATTATCGCCTGTTCGGCCGGAAGCGCACGGGAAATGGGAATGGTCCGGAGCTGCGGGCTTTTGAGCTGGCTGCTCTGTTTGAAGAAGTATGGAATGAACTCGCCCACATCTTTGATGAGTCCCGGGTCCAGGTCGTTTACGTGGAACTCCCAGATGCCAACGATGAACGGTGCGGCCATGTATCGGACTGCCTGCCCTTTGCGGATACGGAAGATCAGACCTTTCAGAGCCATCTCTTCGAGCTTTTGAGCTGTTTCCACCGGGTCGAGTCCGCTCCGTGACGCGATGGCGTCCGGAGCTTCGGGAACCATGGCGAGCAACTGAGCCAATACCGCCTGCTCGGGAGTAAAAAGCCTTCGGAGGATTCGAATCTCAATGCCTGCCGGTGTCCGGGGATACCCTTCGGGAAGCCGGTCAAGATGGTCCGCCAGCTTCTCGTAGACTTCATCGTGTTTATCCATAAAGCTCACTTTCTCGAATGTATTGCGCCATCAGAATCCTCAGACCCGGTACATAACATTTGTGCCGTTTTTTCTAAAATCATTTGTGATCCGGTTACAAATTCTTCGATGACCTCCTGAACTGTTCTGATCCGCTTAATCAATCCGACCCCCTGGCCGCAGGTAAACAGACGATCTTCATCTCCTCCCCAATCGGAAGAAATAATTTCGCCAACGATTTGCAACACACGTGCTGAAATTACACTCAGAAGCCGTGCTTTTTAGCCCAATTAGTGATAATTTTCTTTCGGAAAGAGTTTTAGAGGTCTTCCGCCCCGGATCGGAGCCTGCCCATGGCTCGGTTCGGGATCTGGCGTAGGCCCTTGCGGTATTGGTTTCCCAGCTCTGCCGCGCGGGGTGAGCGCTATTTTCCTCGGGCAAAAATTGAGTTGCCCTTTGCATGTGGCCCTGTTAAATTCGCTCGGTTATAATTGTTTTCCTGGTGCCGGGGGTAGCACAACCGGGGCCGGAGTCGTTTGAAAACGGGACTTTTGTGTCCCGCGTGGTCAAATTTCGATACAGCAAGGAAATCATATGCTCAAGAAGCGTTCCAGACTTTTACTTCTTATTTTGGCCGGCTCAGTGGTTTTCGCTTTAGGGAGCTGGTCAACGCTCAAGGCGAAGAGCAATGCCCCTGAGAACTCTGACGTCTATCAATATCTGAAGATTTTCAGCGACGTCATCTCAATCGTACAGGACAACTACGTCGACAAGACCGATCAGAAGAAGCTCATGTACGGGGCAATAAACGGAATGCTCAGGGAACTCGATCCCCATTCTTCCTTTTTGAAGCCCGAAGATTATAAGGAACTCCAGATCGAGACCAAGGGGAAGTTTGGCGGCCTTGGAATAGAGATAACCATTCGTGACAACATTTTGACGGTTGTTTCCCCGCTGGAGGATACCCCGGCGGACAAGGCCGGCATTCACTCAAACGATCAGATCGTCAAGATCGATGATCAGCCTACCCAGGACATGTCCCTGATGGACGCGGTGCAGAAGATGCGAGGCGCGAAAGGCAGCAAGGTCAAACTGACGATCCTGAGGAAGGGTGAGAGCAAGCCGCTGGAATTTGACCTCGTGCGGGACATCATCGCTATCCAGAGCATAAAGTCTCGCTCACTGGAACCCGGATTCGGCTACGTCAGGATTTCGAGTTTCCAGAGCGGTACGGCAGGCGATCTGCGCAAGGCGCTCAACCAGCTCGAAGCTGAAGATTCCGGCCTGCAGGGACTCGTAGTCGATTTGAGAAACGATCCCGGCGGGTTGCTCGATCAGGCAGTAGAGGTGAGCGATGAGTTTTTGGACGAAGGATTGATCGTGTACACGGGCGGGCGTCTGGAAAACCAGAAAATGCGCTTCGAGGCCCATAAAAAGAAGACGAAGACGCATCCATATCCTATTGTCGTTCTTGTTAATTCGGGGTCGGCAAGCGCATCCGAGATCGTTGCTGGAGCGCTCCAGGACCACAAAAGAGCCATTATCATGGGTGAACAGACCTTCGGCAAAGGTTCCGTTCAAACGGTGATCCCGCTAAACGACGGCTCGGCGCTGCGGCTTACCACATCGCTTTACTATACTCCTTCCGGAACCTCGATTCAGGCCAAGGGAATCACGCCCGATATCTTAGTCAAAAGGGAGACTGCAAAAAGCGAAGAAGCCCAGCCTGATGAGTCGATGAGAATACGGGAAAAAGATCTGCAAAGGCATATGGAAAACCCGAACCCGGGTAATCAGAGCAAGGCCGAAGAGGCTCAGGCCGATGCTAAGAAAATGGTCGAAGGGGACAACCAACTGCGGCGGGCCCTCGATCTGCTGAAGGGCTATAAAATAATGGCTCAAATGCAAAACAATAAGTAAGGAGCCTTAAAGTTTTCAATTCGGAAAGGATGGATTTTTCGTCCTGGCAAGGACATCCAGGGGTTGCGCGTGCCGCGGACTTGATCCGGGGGCGGAAAAGCGCCTTTTCCGGACGCAAACCAGCTTTAACTGACTCAAGGCAGGCAGCCGGAGTAGAATAAATTGCCGCCGCAAAAACGGAATAAAACCGCGAAGGCCAGGGGCGGGCGCAAGGGTGGCCCTGGCGGTTCTCCCGCCCCGAAAAAAAGGCCTTCGACTCCTCTTTTGGTTGCATGGATTCTCGCGGTCATATTGTTGTCCTCGCTTATTTACCTTGGAAGGGAATCCCGGCGACTGCCTGATCCATCCTCCGACCTGCCGGTCGCAAAGACGGATAGCAGCTCGAATTCACTGGTACGGCCTTCAGTGGATCGAGCGCCCGAGCCAAGCTCCAATCTAGAGAAGTCCGGAGAACGGCCTGCGGAGCAGTCTGAAAAAAAGGCTGAAAGCTCCTCGTCCCGAAGCGCACATTCCGATGAGTCGCCAGGACGGCGGGATTTACCGCCTATGGCCATGAACAGGCCCGCGCCGCGGCCTGGCGTGCCCTCTCCGGATATCTCGCCCCGACGTTCCAGAATCTCCATCGTCATAGACGACTTCGGTCCCGACGTCGGAATCGCAAAGCGGTTCGCCTCGCTTCCTTTCCCCGTTACCATGTCTGTTCTGCCGCACCAGGCGCACAGCAGCGAAATCGCCGAACTGGCTCACCTCAAGGGCAGGGAAGTTATTCTTCATCTTCCGATGGAACCTATGGGCGCCGGAAAAAACCCAGGCCAGGGGGCACTGCTGCTTTCAATGCCGGCCGATGAAATCAGGCGAAACATCAAGGCAGCCCTCGATACCTCCCCTTACTTCGATGGGGTGAACAACCATATGGGCTCGCGCATGACCCGGGATGCGCAAGCCATGAAGACCGTACTCTCTGAACTCAAAGGGCGCGATCTTTTTTTTCTCGACAGCATGACTACCAATGAAAGCAAAGGCTGGAAAACAGCCATGGAACTGCATATGCCAACCCTCAAGCGTGATATTTTCCTTGACGACAACCCATCTGCCGATGCCGTGCGCTCCCAGATTTCAAGATTGGTGAAAATAGCCAAACTGCGAGGCACAGCTCTTGCTATTGGACATCCCCGCGAAGCAACTTTAAAATCACTGCAGGAAGCGGCCGGATATTTCAGGGAAGAGGGAATCGAGATAGTTGCCGCCCGGGACCTGATGAACCGGTGAGAGCGAAGTCGGGAAGGCAGATGTTGGAAGTGCCGTTTGAGTTCAAATATCTGACTTCTGATCTCCGATGTCAGACTTCCTCTAATTCGATATCCATGGAAGGAAAACTGAATGAAAACCTGCGCTCGGAATAAGACTCTTTTCTTTATCGCCGCAGTTTGCTTGTCACTATGTACGCCCTTCGCATTCGCAGCAACACACAGGCCGGCTTCGGAGGCCAAGGCTCAGCCGTCGATCCAGGTTAAGGAACTCGTGTTTGATTTCGGCGAGATCCTTGAAGGTACGGAGGTCGAACACGAATTCATCGTCAGGAACACCGGGACGGCGGACCTCAACATTGAACGCGTCCAGGTTGATTGAGGGTGCACAGTCGCACGCTACGATGCGACAATCCCTCCAGGTGGCGAGGGAAAGATGACTATGAAGGTGAGCCTGAAGCACTATCAGGGCAAGGTTACTAAAAGGGCGACCATCCGAAGCAATGATCTGAGGGACCCCGAGTTAGTGGTAAGGATGGAGGGCGCTGTTATACCCATAATAGACGTAAAGCCCTCAACGAGCATTTTGTTCCGGGGCATGGCCGACCAACTGACCGTGTCTGTTCTGGACCTGGTGGGATCGGTGGCGCCCTTTCATATTTCCGGTACCGAGTCAAACCTCAACGAAAACATTAACTATAGCCTCGAAACAGTCGCAGAAGGAAAACAGTACAGGCTGAAGGTTTCCAACAAGATCAGACAGGGAAATTACAGCGGGTTTATCAAGCTGAATACCGATCTGGCTCAGAAACCTGACCTGATCATTCGTGTGGCGGGGTTTATCGAGGGTGAAGTCACGGTAAAGCCGCAGAATATACTGATCGGAAAACTGAGTGCCAACCAGCCTGAGCGGGTGGGGAAAATAGTTGTCACCAGCAACCGTAACAAGCCTTTTGAGATTACGCGGCTTACCTATGATCAGAACCTTATGTCGGTCGCCCAGGACACGGCCGAAAACGTCCAGGGCTTTGTACTCGAGGTCCAGCCAAAGCTCGAGAGTGTCCCGGTCGGCTCGCGCAAGCAGGCTACTTTGAGCGTCGAAACCGATCTCGACCCTAATGAAAAAATCGAAGTGCTGGTCCATCTCTTCAATTCCTCAGATCAACCGGAGGCCCAGCAGAAGTAACTTTTGCGCCCATATCGGCCTGAATGGAAAAGACTCAAGAAAAGCCGCTCGTGAAAATACCACTGTATATGTAAGGCCCAGGGGGTTGTAAGT
>JBKQLC010000033.1:0-30494 GCA_052147195.1 Syntrophobacteraceae bacterium | reverse complement strand
CTGGCGAGTATACGAGGTAAAAGGATGCTCTCGATTGTCATTGAGGCAAGTAGAAACCACTACGAAGACTGGGGGAGGGAAGCGAAATCGCAGGGATGACGCCCACGCGAAGCGTTTAGTTCATGATACGCATTCCTACATTCGGTAAGATAATGAAGCTTGAGCATGCGGGCGCTGGCTAACGGGCCTTTGCAGCGAGAGCTAGATTCGCCCCCAACTCATAGGCCTTCGCACAGTCCTGCGGGAACACTTCCTGGCGCCGCTTGGCCTTGGCTGCCGGGTCCCAAGCTGTGGAGACGTACTTCGAGTAGTCTGTGAACTGAAACGTGTCCGTGCAAAGCAGAACTTCGCAGTTCCCGAAGACTCGTGTCATGACGTCGCGGGAGGCCTCTACGGTCTTGTCCTGGTGGAAGGCCGGCATATCTTTCTCGTTTACGTTCATGGTGTAGACGAGACACGTCAGAACCTTGCCGGGAAAAATCGATGCGTAGCCAGGGGTGTAGGTCAGGTACGGGAAAAGGAGGCGCTCCATGAACGAGCGCATCTCGCCAGTCTCCGTGTGGAAGTAGACGGGTGACCCCAGTATCAGGATGTCGGCCTCTGTGGCCCTCTCGAGGACCGGGGTGAGTTCGTCTCTGACCGCGCACCGGCCATAGCTCTTCCCGCCGATCTTCTTGCAGGCAAAGCAGCTGATGCAGCCCTTGTACGCCAAACCGTAGAGATGTACGAACTCGGTCTCCGCGCCGTTTTTCTTGGCCCCGGCCAGTGACTTCCGAAGCAAAGTCGCCGTGTTCCAGCCCTTCCTGGGGCTACCGTTGATAGCTATCGCCTTCATGAATTCTCCAGTGTTAAATCTATCTACAGCCAATGGTGATTCGATGCCGGTCTACAGGCTTAGCCCTGAATAATGCGTCAACTTGACCCCAACTGGAGCCGAATCGCATTTCCAGGTCAGATGCCATGCGAAAAAACTCTTGGAATGTCGAAATGTCTGCAAATTATAAGATATTCCAATCAAAACCCGCAAGAAAGAACGCCGATCAGACCAATTTGGACAATTTGAGGACATACCACCATCCCCGCAGTTAATAGCTCGCTTCCCGCCCCAGGCATTGGATGGAACTCAGGCGAATAAGATGCGATAATAAGAGGCAAATTGAGGGATTGAGGGATTGAGGGATTGAGGAATTGAGGAATTGAGGAATTCAAGAATTTGGTCCATCTGATCGCCAATCCCTCAATTCCTAAATCCCTCAATTCATAATAAAATATTTTCCCGGCAACTGAGAAACGAGCCCCCTGAGTTCCAGTTCGAGAAGCATCGCGGCGGCGCGCTGCGCTGTGATATGCGCCTCGTGAGCTATTTCATCAATATGCTTTGGAACTTTATCCAGAATTCTCAAAAGAATTCTTTCTTCCGGACTGCCCTGCGGTAACGGACCTGCCCCGGACCCCGATCCGGGCTCCGGGCTGCCTGACTTTTCCACCCCGGGGAGCACCACATGGCTTGTCTCCCCCGAGGGGAGGTGTGCCGGACGAATGAGTGGCCGGATTTCTTGCAGGACGTCTTCGACGCTTTCAACCAGCTTTGCGCCCTGTCTGAGAAGCCGGTGCGTACCCTTGCTCCGCATGCTTTGAGCCACCTCTGGAACGGCGAAGACCTCTCTTCCCTGCTCCAGACCATTACTACTATTTATTGGCATATTTGAAGGACGCATTTTTTAATCAAAACGTAAAGTTACAAGCTAACCTACCACTTGCAACTAATTTTTAAAACAACAATGTCAACTTTCGTGACGACCGAGATCCTTCCGACCGACGTATAATTTGTGTATTCCAACCGCAGATTACATACTTTTCCCAGTCTCACGCACTGAACTGAAGTTTTTTCGTGCAAAGATCCGACTTCTGCTGCATTTCATGGGAACATGAACACGCCGTTGGAGTCGGCGTTATACACAGGAGGAATTGATGCAGATTTCATTACGGGCACTGAAGTCCGGGATTTCTTGGTGGCAAAGTGAGAAACGTGAGAAATGGCCACTGGATTTCCACAATAGCGTTTACCATGAACTGTACGAGCTAAGAAGGAACGGACTCTCACCTGAGTGGTGGAGAAAGACTGTGGACCGCTTGTGGTACTGGAAGGCTATCAGGTCAAAGACAGCACCAAACACAAAGAGCGAGATAGAAAAAAGGGGCCATGAGATTCTCGAACATCTCCAAACACATTATGCGGCAATTCTTGCCCAAACCGAGCTTGAGCCAGCCTTCCCTGACTTTGCATGGACTGACATAGAACCATTCTTCAAACAACTTGCATGGATCAAAGGTTCTTCATCCCCAACCTTTCCCAGTAAACTAGGGCACTTCATCTTTCCGAAGCTATTCATAGTGACTGACAATCAGGCCACCGGTTCTAGACCCTATGACCATTTCTGGTCGTCTATGACCGCCGCTTGGGGCCGTTTCTCTGAAAAGCAGCAGGCTGAGGGCATCCTTAGAAGCACCATTCTGGAACATGCCAGTCGACCTATTCATGAGAATTATCCGTTTGCGGTAAAGATCATGGAGCTTTGCAGTATTGGAACAAGTCACCCGTGTGCCTAACATCCGCTTCAACCCGACCCGATAAAGCCCTGGCGGCAAGCGGGTCGTTCAAAGCTCAGTTATCTCTCCTTGAAAAAAACGAACCTCTGAAATCCACATATTCTTCAGATCATATGTGGAGTTTGCTACGATCCGGAAAATGGTGTGTGCTCGACAAACCCGGACGGTGAGTGGAATCAGTTAGCGATGTTTCCGACACTTGATGCAAAACGGGCGGTTATGGTCCAAAATGGCGCGTGCTATATAATTCAGACCTCTCGATCCTGTTGCAGACCATCACTACCATTTAAAGACATATTTTGGGAATGCATTCCTTTATCCAAAGCAAACCTGCATCCGAAAGGGCTGTTTACGCAAACCCGGCCCACTGAGCATTCTTGCGCCATTTTGGAAACATCAATAGGCTGGGACTTCCCAGCTGAAACTCTCATCGTATTCTAAAAAACAAATCATATCCTAATGGAAAATTTACTTCAGTGGCAAGGAGTTGCCAATCCACGACCGGCTGGAAAGGTTCTGAAGGGAAAATACGAGGGGAGCTACCTCGGGAAGGCAATGACCTTTTCCGACGAGTGACATTTTCAGGCTCGACCAAAATCAATGCTTTCGGCTCCTCCAGAGCCCGCCAGTCGAATATTTCAACATTCTTTTTATGAGATTCGAAAATTTCGACGGTGTTATCCTCATGTGTGTCGAACTTTTCTACACTTCAATTCTTACCGCAGGACAGCGGCTTCCAACTCCCTTAAACAATATGCGGTAAGTAGCTGAAATATTGGGTTGTTCTGATTGCCAACCGCTTCCTCACCCTAATGGCACGGACTTTGCCCTATGCTTATGGCAAGTACTCTTCAAATTCAGAAAGGATAAATCATGAAAAATAGAATAAGCATTTCGGAAAGACTGGCGGGCATGGTCGTCGCTGCCGCTCTGTTTGTGGTCGGACTCGGCTTCATGGTGGTCGGGGTTAGTTTCCTTCCCGTGATCGGAATTCTCATTGGCTTTGTCTGCTTCAGGTCCGCCATGCATTTCCTGAACCCGAGGGCCACTTTAAACGAGCGCCCCGCCGGCTTTGTGGTTCCAGACAGTGTCAGGTTCCAAGCCGCCTGAGCGAGTGTGAAAGAAACAATGTAATTACAGCCGGTATGAACGATTTTGCATGCCGCAATGAATCCCCGTGGACCTGCCCTTCCGGGCAGTGCCCCGCATGGGGATTCACCTCGTTTGCGGTCGATAACCCTCAGGAAATCCCGTTCACCACGCATTGAATCGCAGCCATCTCGATTGGCGCCATCACTAAGATAATTCTATTTTCGTGATCTCGATGCATCTTTCTTCCTTACAATGAGCACAGGGACCTGTGTCTCATTATGAATGTCTCCATACGCAACGCTGCCGACTACTGCCGATCCTAAAGCGCTTCTACCATGGGAACCTATAACAATGCGATCTACTTTGACTTTTTAGCCTGTGTCACAATACCGTCAACCGGGTGCCCTATCCTTATTCGGAATAATGCATCAACTTCTACGCTTTGCATCGAAACCCCGATTTAGGACCGGATTTTTGCCCGAAAAACCTCTGGTGCACTCCAGAATCCTCAAAAGCGTGCGATTTTCGGACAGCCCCTGAAAAAATTCCGTGGTCCGCAAAATACCCGGAATTGCCATCCCTTCCTCGCTTTTTCCCAACACTTGCTCCATTGGACGGGACCCTTCATTGCATCATAGTTACTCTCCTATGAAGCGTTATGCAGCGGACCATTCGGAAGCTTTCTATGTGCAGATCGTTCCCGTTCTGCAGACCGGCTTGGTCAAGCTTTTCATCTTTGGCAAAGAAGCTTTAGTTTGGACATCTTCGCCTAAATAAAAACAAAGCTCCGTATGTCTTCCGGATCTGAATGAAGCGGCTGAATCGATGACTCGGGGAATACAGTCACCCAATCGGGGCTGTTTGTCCCCTCGCTTTATAGTGCTGAAACCCGTTTGGTTATTCTCCACTCTGGCATTAGTTTTGATCAGCGTGCTCTCCTGTAAAAACCCAGAACTTTCATGGTATAGGAACTGGTCGGGGTGGTATCGTATTTATCAGGATCGCCCGTCATCCACCAGGATGCAGCGCGACGTACAGCTACTGACTCATCTTTGCTGATCTCATACTGCTCACGCAGTATTTTGCCCATTATGCAGGCAATGATGGCACGCGCTTTTTCAGTGTTGGCTTCGAATTCCGCCGGCTCCATTTCTGTTCCAGTACATCGCTTGGACCACCGAAAGATGTTTTCCCGCTTAATCTTCCAATCGCTGTAGAGACCGTCATTGGGATTTCCGGTATTTGGAGCAGACAGACGAAGCGCTTCGACAAGCGCAGAGACCTGCTTATCGCTGGTCTGCGTCTGCGGGGAAAACGTCTCGGTTGAGTGCACTTTCTCCTCCGACAGCTTTGGGACCACTTCCCCTTGTGAGTCACCAAGTGGTTTGAGTGCTTCAAGTACCGGTTTCTCCGGATTCCGCTTATTTCCCGCAGGGACAATATCAGAAAGCACGGCATGTTTGTCTTTATTGAGGTCTCCGGTTGAGGAGTAGGAGATCAGGGCCTTCTTGTTCCTCAACTGCCTCGCCACCTTTTTCAGGGTCTCTATTTTTCTTTTATCCATTTGTGTATCGAAATAGAAAATGAGATTAGGTACATAAACGGCCCACTCATCGACGTGGATCACCACAGCCTCAATCTGACCCTCATTCTGGGCTGGCTCCGAACCGGCTGAACAGCAAACGCCCTGGCAGAAAAATCCGATCAAGAGAAACAGCCCCACAGAGATTGTTTTTATTTTTACGTTTGACAGCTTCCGTTCCATTCTCATGCTCCATTATTCTGGATACCGCTATGCTGTATAGAGCTTTAGCTCGCGTTCAGCCTCATGAAATTCGGCTAAAATGATACATCCACGAAGGGACGATGATCAAGACCCCACCAGAAATCCTCCCCGTCTCATCAACATTTGGCTTCCACCTTATGGCTCATTGGCAGGATGACATTACGGTGGATCCTGGACGATATGGCAGATCGAGTGAGGGGGAGATCGTAGCGGATCCAATGGAGGTTGCATTTCAAGAGGATTACCCAAGAAGTCCAGTTTGTGGTGGAACCCAGAGTGGCTAATTCGGGGAAAGAGAGTTGCAGCCTTGCGTGAGCAATTCACCGTCCCCTTCCGAGAATGCAGCCCAAAACAAATCAATCCAGGGTGGTGCCCGACATAGGTACCGGTGACGAAAACTGTAATCCTTCGCCTATTTGTGCTTTTTGAGCGATGACCAACCAAAAAACTCGAGCTGGTATGGTTATTTATCCTTTCTGACAAAGTTGAATTCGCGGTACCCTATTTCCGGCTTGTTCGCTTGCTCTGGCCGTCCCGGTCATTTCCGCCCAGTTGTGCTACTCTTCCGGCGCTTCTAGTGATGAGAGCAACAGAATGCCCTGTCCCGGCCGAAGATCATACAAAAATGGCACGGGCAGATAATTCAGAGGATATTCCGGTGAAATGTCAACCAGGGGAGCAGCGGCGTGGAAATATTCTTGCAGCTTTTCCGTATAGAAATGTTGTTTGTTATATATGTCCTTATTGAGAATTAACAAGGATTCTTCTACGACGTCCATGGATGCTTTCCACATGAGTAAAATGTTTTCATTGTTGTAATGCATTATTTCCGAGGGAGCCTCTTCCTGAAAGACGTCATACTCAGACTTGATCTTGTTCATCTGGGTAATAAAGGGGCGCAAATCGATGTTTGTCTGTTCCCAATCATTCGGTCGCGTTTTCACCACATGGAGCTTTTTGCGAAAGCCAAATTCAAACCCGATTGGCATCATAACACCGGCTGAAAAGAGGGCAGAGAACATGTAACGCTGCTTTATCCCGTCAATATTTCCGTTCAGTTCTTCACATAGCCTCACGGTGTCGTGACTTTCAGGGAACGAAATGGACCGCACGGTTTCCCGCGTAATAACATATTGCTTCATGAGCCACAGGCTTTTGAAGTCCCACCATTTCGAGCTGTTGAATATGTAATCAAAGCCTGCACTAGCGGTTTGCATGGTGAGATCTGGTGTACACCCGAGTGTCTCGGCAAAAAAGAACACTTCGGGATATGCCTTTTTTATTTCGGAAATGAGCCTCTCCCAGAAGATTCTGGGAATCTGATAGGCAGCATCACAGCGGAAGCCTTTAAAACCCATCCCCATCAACGATTTAACTACGTTCAAGAAGAACTGGTATAAACCTTCCTTGTCTTCGGTATTTCTATGATCAAACTTCGCGAGATCTTTCCAGACGACTTTTTTGCCGTCTTCGTCAGCGAAAGGATGGGCAACTCGGCCATCAGATTCCCACTGGAACCACCGCGGGTGTGTTTTCAGAAGATCGGAATCCACGGAACAATGATTGACCACTAGATCTATCATCATCCTGAGGCCGAGATTCTCTGCAGTTTCGATGATGTCTGTGAGCTGTTGTTCGGGCGATTTTTTGCTCTTGGGGTCGACAAAAAGCGGGTTCAGTTGCGAATAGTCCACTATCGAATACAAACTACCGGAAGAGCCAGGAAGCTGAACAGGGTTGATGAAAACCCAGTTGAAACCCATTTGGACAGCCCTTTCCAGGTGCTTTGTCCAGTCAGTGAATTTGCCGACCAGCAAAGGGAACAGGTTATATATGATCATCTTTTGCCGAAGTTTCATCTTCTGTTCCTTTCTAAGCAAGTGATTAGACCGGTTCAAGTTTCAGGTCCAGCGCTGCCTCGCTTTCGGCTGTCATAACTTGAGACTTGAAAGTTCAAGATTGAAACTGGCAGCTCCCTGATATTAAGCAATAAATGTTATTGTATAGCACAGTATCTCATCAGTCGCGGCAGGAACTCGTAACCAGGGAAAAGTTGGCCAGGCGCTTGGGCTAAGAACGCTTTTGTTGTGAATCGAGAGCCAGATGAAACTATTTGACAAGCTATAGTTCAGAAATAAAATACTTCCCCGGCAACTGAGAAACGAGCCCCCTGAGTTCCAGTTCGAGAAGCATCGCGGCGGTGCGCTGAACCGGCAAATTTGCCTCCTGAGCTATTTCATCGATATGCTTCGGAACTTTATCTAAAACTCTCAACAGCATAGTTTCCTCGGGGCTGGCAGGTTTTTCAAATCCCCCTTTGTCCCCCCAACCCCCTTTAGAAAAGGGGGGAGAAGAGACTACAGGGGACCGGCCGGACTGCTCCTTGCTTCCTGCTCCTTGCTTCCCGCTTCTCGCGGATTGTGCCGGACGAATGAGTGGCCGGATTTCTTCCAGAACGTCTTCGACGCTTTCAACCAGCTTGGCGCCCTGTCTGAGAAGCCGGTGCGCACCCTTGCTCCGCATGCTTTGAGCCACCCCTGGGACGGCGAAGACCTCTCTTCCCTGCTCCAGGGCAAAACGGGCGGTTATCAGTGAACCGCTCCTTTCGGCGGCTTCCACTACGACAACGCCAAGCGAAAGGCCGCTGATTATGCGGTTTCTCGACGGGAAATTACCCGGAACGGGAGGCGTGCCAAGTGGAAATTCCGTAAGCAAGGCGCCGCTCCGGGCTATTGCCTGCCTGAGATCGGCGTTCACAGCGGGATATTCCATGTCCAGCCCGCAACCCAGAACGGCAAGCGTCCTTCCCCCGGCTTTGAGCGCACCGCGGTGCGCGGCGGAGTCGATGCCGACCGCAAAGCCGCTCACGACGGCAACGCCGTTTCGAGCCAGATCGGAGGTCAATTTTTCGGCAAATATGATTCCTGCAGGGGAGGCGTATCGTGAACCTACAACGGCAATAGAGACCAGGTCGCGAGCCATCAGTGCCCCCGACGAGAACAAAACGGCGGGAGGGTCAGGGATTTTGAGCAGGTTTGAAGGATAATCATCATCACCGATGCATATCAGCATGAAATTGTTTTTTTTAATTCTGGTCCATTCGGATTCCGGGTCCCTGACAAACTGCTTTGCGGCAAGCGCCTGCAGCGACTTGTCACGACTCAGGCCGGTTTCGCATAAATCCTTGAGCCCAGCCGCAAGCACCTTTTCGGCAGACCCGAAAACCTCGACGAGGCGCAGGATGGACCTGTTCCCAAGACCCTGTATCAGCTTGAGTTTGAGCCAGGCAATCCGGTTGTTCTCCCGGTCAGGGGAAATGGAATGAGAATTGCTCTTATTCTCTATTGGTTCGCTCCCGTTAAAATTTTAATGATACTATACCTGGCTGGACGCTCAGGATAAGTATATGTCGATAAGCGATTTGTCAAATAATCGCCACCAGTTTAAAATACCAACTGCGGAGAAATTATCCCCGAAATCCCTGAAAGCTTTCGCAGTCATGGATAGAGCGGCGCAAACAATAAGGGCCTCAAAGCCCGAACTACTTTCGCCGGGCGGCAGCCTGGAGAAGCTGAGGATTGCCTTCTTGTACGGCGCCGACGCGGTATATGTTTCCGGAAAAGATTTCGGGCTGCGCGGTTTTGCTCATAATTTTGACACCGAGGAACTAGCGGCGGCAACCGTTATTTCTCACATGCTCGGCAAAAAGATTTATGTAACAGTCAATATTTTTGCGCGCCAGCCGGACCTGAAGAAAATCCCCCCGTATCTCGAATACCTCCAGGAACTGAAAGTCGATGCTCTCATAATCTCGGACCCCGGCGTGGTGTTGCTTGCCCGCAAATACGCCCCGCAAATCCCCATTCATCTTAGCACCCAGGCAAACACGACCAATTCATCAAGCGTGGAATTCTGGGAGGAGCAGGGTGTGCGACGGATTAATCTCGCCCGTGAATTAAGTTTTCGGGAAATAGCCGAGATCGCCAAAAAATCAAAGGCCGAAATCGAAATATTTGTCCACGGGGCTATGTGCATGTCCTATTCGGGCCGCTGCCTGATGAGCGCCTTTCTAAATCCCTCCAGCCCCCCTTTGGACAATGGGGAAGCAAATCTCCCACGTCCCGCGCTGCAAAAAGGGGGGAACCGGAGTGCAAACAGCGGTTTTTGCACTCAACCGTGCAGGTGGTCCTGGGGGCTTGTCGAGGAAAAGCGCCCCGGTGAGGTTTTTCCGGTACAGCAAGATGGGCGCGGAACTTATATCTTCAATTCGAAAGATCTGTGCCTGCTTGAAGACATCGGCGCACTCGCAGGCCTTGGAATAAGTTCCTTCAAAATCGAAGGCCGCATGAAGGGATCGCTCTACCTGGCCAGTGTAACGAGGGCCTACCGGCAGGCGATCGACCGCTGCGCTGACGGGGGCACGGCTTACAGAGTCAAACCCAATTGGGTTGAAGACCTGCAGAGGGTAAGTCACCGCCCTTACACGAAAGGGCATTTGTTCGAAAATGCCCGGGCGCGTGAATCAAACGTCGAACCTCGGATTTCATATATCCAGACGCATGCCCTGGCAGGCATCGTGCGCCCCCGCCCGGATTGCGATTCAGTGTGGGCAGAGGGCAGGGCCGAGGGAAAAATATTCCTTGAGGCCAGATCGAGGCTGGTCCCCGGCCAAAGGCTCGAGTTCATGTATCCTGACGGCTCCAGCGCCTCTCATGTTCTCGATTTATTTGAAGACCTCAATGGCAATCGCCTTGCCCAAGCCCATCCTAACCGGTGGATCATGTTCTGCGTTGATTTCCCGGTCTTTCCGTTTCAGACGGTGAGACTGGAAAAAAATAAAACCGGGAAGGCCGCCGGAGCGGAGTTTCTTGAACTATGCGAGGCATTGGTATAATAAGCGGCACTACTACTGCCATGGTTTTGGAGGGGGGCTTTGCGTAAACTGAAGGACATCGAACAGGGATGCTCGGCAAACGGGCGCCCGACTTCAAAACAGTGCTCCTTGATTAAAGAGATTGCGCTCCTGCGTGAGAAATGCCGCAAACTCGAGGAGCTTTCCTTCGTCGATGCGCTTACGGATTTGTACAACTTCCGATACATGCAACGGGCTCTCGAAGTCGAAATGGAAAGGACCCGGCGGACGAAGCTTCCGACCGGTCTGATCATGATCGACCTGGATCATTTCAAAAATGTGAATACCCTGTATGGACACGAATGCGGCAATACCGTTCTTGCCTGGGTCGGCAAAATCATCAAAGACAGCGTTCGGGTTATTGACGTGCCTTGCAGGTACGGAGGCGAAGAATTCGCCCTGATTTTACCGGGCGCCTCTCTGAGAGAGTCGAAAATAATTGCGCAGCGGCTGAGAGAAACTCTTCGCTCTAACCCGGTCATTTTTAAAGATGTGAGCCTGACCATAACCGCAAGTTTAGGCGTGGCCGTTTTCAGTTACAGCGACAAGTGTTCGGCGGGCGAATTTCTGGACAAGGTCGACCGGCTTCTATACGAGGCGAAAGAGTCGGGCAGAGACCGTATATGCTCGGAGGATTACTGCCCGATGGTCATGCCGGACGAAGTTACAGCCGAAGAAAAAGCTGAGCTGTTTTCCTCGATTGAAGAGGACGAATAGGCCCTGTATTTGCAATTTCTTCAGGAAAGCTCAATTTTTTATGAACTGGCGGATAAACGCCGCCACCTCGGCTTTTCCCCGGTACACCCCGTAGTGGCCCTCGCACAGGACATCCGCCTCGATTCCGAGCAACAGTTTGAGGCTTGCCTGATAGTCCTTGCGGTTTGATAGAAAGTCTGGATCGAGAGGGCCGTGAACGTCTTGGGCGAAAAGGACTTTTAGCCCGTCCGATTCGGTAAGATACACAACCGAGCCCGGCGAGTGTCCGGGTGCATGGATGGCCTCGATTTTTCTGCCGCCAAGCGGGATGTTATCGCGGGAACCGGTAAGCTTTTTGTCCACTTGGAAAGACTCCAGCATTGTCCCGTACCAGTTTGCAGCCGTGACGCGGTTGTCGCCGGCCTCGAGAAAAGGGGCATCCAGTTTGTGTGCGACGATTTCGAGCCCGATGCGCCGTTTCAATTCGGCTGCCCCACCCGTGTGATCGTAATGGCAATGAGTGATCAGCAGGTATTTTATTAGCTGCGGCTGGGCCCCGCATTGCCTTATGTTTGCTAAAAGCTTTTCCACTGCCCCGCCGCATCCCGCATCTACCAGGGCTGATTCCTGACCGAACTTTATGAGGTATATCGCTGCATCTTCCGGTGATGTAAGATGTCCGCCGCCTACCTGGAAAATCTCGCTGGTGATTTCCATGACCTTATCCTGAGTCCTCGTTCCCTGTTGGTTGTTTTTCCCGAAAGAGCCGGGAAATGTCTGCTCATTGATAAGCCTTTGGTGCGGGCTGAAATTGAATTTCAGCCTCAGCTTCATACCTATTACATCAAAAGCTCCGGCGGGGAAAGAAAACATCCGGGCGAATTCCATTTAGCGCGGGGCCGTGTGCGTGACCTCCTTTCTCCCCTTTTCGATTGCACAATCGAGCGAAGTCGAGTATCGAATCGGAGGGCAAACCATCTGATATTCGTTATAGGACCTCGGTACAAGGCAGATGAATGGAAGAACAATGGACCGTTTTGAATGTCCTGCAGTGGACAACGCAATATTTCAACGAAAAGGGGTTCGAGCAGCCAAGGGCTGATGCGGAAGTGCTTCTGGCCCACGCCCTGGGGGTGGAACGCATCCAGCTCTACCTCAACTACGACAAGCCGCTTTCAGCGGAAGAACTGGCGCTTTTCCGGGGCTTGGTTCGCCGGAGGGCCTCTTTCGAGCCTACTCAATACATCACCGGGAAGCAGGAATTCTGGTCTTTGGATTTTGAGGTTACTCCCGCGGTCCTCATACCGCGCCCTGAAACCGAAGTGCTTGTGGAAAAGGCCCTGGAGATCGCGGGAAATGAACCTTCCCTTGTCCTGGATATTGGCACCGGGTCGGGGGCAATAGCGGTCGCCATGGCACATGAGCGAACCGGAATGAGGATCGTTGCAGCCGATAAATCATGGTCCGCCATTGAAGTGGCTCGAAGAAACGCCGCGCGGCATGGCGTCGCAGACCGGATTTTTTTCGTTGTGACCGACCTTTTCGGGGCCGTCACGCCCCTGCCTCTGTTCGATCTCATTGTTTCCAATCCCCCATATGTATCGGATGCGGAACTTCTTGACCTCTCGGCCGAAATCGCCAATTATGAACCCCGCTCCGCCCTTCGGGGCGGAGGAAAACGAGGTCTCGCCCTGATCCGAAAGATTCTGGAAGAGTTTCATGCCCGTTTGAAGCCGAAGGGATCTTTGCTCATGGAAATCGGACTGGGGCAGGCAGAAATCCTTGAAGCGGAGTTTTCAGAGTGCCTGGCCGGAAGATTCCAATTTGTCGAAGACTACTCAGGCGTAAAACGGGTCCTGCACGTCCGCGGCAAAGGGGAGTAGCTTATGGATAAGCTGGTTATCGAAGGAGGGGTCCCACTCGATGGAGAAGTGCAGATCAGCGGGGCAAAGAACTGCGTGTTGCCTCTCATGGCCGCAACGCTTTTGGCCAACGGAAAGCACAGCTTCACCAACGCGCCCCACCTGCGTGACATCAGGACAATGCAGTCCCTGCTCGCATACATGGGGGCGGCCTCCCAACACAATCACATTCTGCAGATAGATACCTCCGACATCCACACCCTTGAGGCCCCCTACGATCTGGTGAAGACGATGCGCGCCTCAGTCCTTGTGCTCGGACCGATGCTCGCCCGCTATCGCCGCGCCCGCATCTCTCTTCCGGGCGGGTGCGCAATAGGGGCGCGCCCCATAAACATGCACATAAAAGCCCTCGAACAGATGGGCGTGGATATAGTCCTGGAGCACGGCTATGTCGTGGGGCGGTCAAAAAGACTGCGTGGCGCGCTCATCACCTTCGACCAGGTAACGGTAACCGGGACCGAAAACATAATGATGGCCGCCTGCCTGGCCGATGGGGTAACGGTTCTGAAAAACTCGGCGCGAGAGCCTGAAGTGGTGGCGCTTGCGGACTATCTCAACGCGATGGGGGCCAGGGTAGAAGGCGCAGGCACAGATGAAATCACAGTCAGGGGTGTAGGCGAACTTACCCCGTCCAGTTGCGAGGTAATTCCTGACAGGATCGAAGCGGGCACATACCTTGTAGCGGCTGGAATTACGGGGGGCAGACTGAAGCTCAAGGGGTGCAGGCCGGACCATCTCCAGGCGGTGGTCCAGAAGCTGGGCGATGCCGGGCTTTCGATCGAGAGCAATGGGGACCTTATCGAGGTCTACCGCAAAGGCAGGATACGAAGCGTCAATATTGAAACGCAGCCTTTTCCAGGTTTTCCTACGGACATGCAGGCCCAGTTCATGGCCCTCATGGCCCTCGCAGGCGGGGTCAGCCTGATAAAAGAGCGCATATTTGAAAATCGCTTCATGCACGTGCTCGAATTGCAGCGCATGGGCGCCGATATCGACCTGGACGGCAGGACCGCCATCGTGCGCGGGGTCAGGAAACTCTCCGGAGCGCCCGTCATGGCAACGGACCTGCGGGCTTCGGCATCACTGGTCCTGGGTGCCCTGGCAGCCGATGGAGCCAGTGAAATCACCCGGATCTACCATCTGGACCGCGGCTACGAAGCCATCGAGCATAAACTCTCCGGCGTTGGGGCAAAAATCGAGCGCGTGAGGTAAGACGGCATAGTGGCATGAAACCTGCCCCGGACGCTGATCCGGGGATGGAATTCGACTAACTGTCGAACGAGGCGATCGGTTGCGGCCCACGCCTCGCGTCTGGCTGAACTGGTTACCGTAAAAGGATAACAAATGGGAGCGCGTCAAGCTGACTGGAAGCCCATAGATCTTAGCGGGCTTAAAACGACCAGCCTCAAGGACCGGCAAAGCCAGGTGTCGATGGCTGATTTCGCTCATCCTCTGCCGCCTGGAGGTTCCTTTCGGCAGTTTTTGGATAGTCTACCCTCGATACTTGCCGCTGAAGAACTTCTGAAGGCAGCCTCGGCAATATCCGAATCGGTAAGAAACGAAAGGACCGTAATTCTTGGAATGGGTGCTCATCCCATAAAAGTCGGCCTCAATCCCGTAATCATCAACGCAATCGAGCGGGGCCTTCTGTCGGGGTTAGCCATGAACGGCGCGGGAATAATTCACGACGTGGAAATCGCCCTGGCGGGGAAGACCTCGGAAGATGTTGCGGCCCACCTTGGCAGCGGTCTGTTCGGAATGGCGCATGAAACGTCTGAATTCATTCACCGGGCTGTTGTGAAGGCATATTACGAACGCGGTGAAGGGCTTGGAAGAGCGGTCGGCGAGGCGCTGCTCATGGAAAGGGCCCCGTATGCGGATGCGAGCATTCTGGCCGCGGCCGCGCGGTGCGCCTTGCCGGTAACCGTCCACGTGGCAATCGGGACCGACATCATACACATGCACCCGGAAATGGACGGCGCCGCGATGGGCGCGCTGAGCCACTTTGATTTCCGCCTGCTTTGCTCTCTTGTTAGCACCCTTCAGCAGGGAGTTTTCATAAACCTCGGCTCGGCCGTGGTAATTCCGGAGGTTTTTCTCAAGGCTGTGAGCGTGGCAAGGAACCTTGGCTTCCCGCTGGATGGTCTCACCGCTATAAACATGGATTTTCTGCGTCATTACAGGCCGCTGACTAATGTGGTGCAAAGGCCCGTCATGGATGGCGGAGTCGGGATTAATCTAACGGGCCACCATGAAATAATGTTTCCTCTTCTGATGGCGGCGGTACTGGAAGATGTTGAGAAGGAGCGCTAAATGGGGGAAAAGATCTTGATCCGGTCGGGCGGGATCGAAATGGGTGCCGAGCTAAATGATTCACCAACGGCTCTGGCGCTTTTCATCGCCCTTCCGCTTTCCGCCGAGGCCAACACATGGGGAGACGAAATCTACTTCCAGGTCCCTGTAGATCAGCAGCTCGATTCTACGGCGGCTGAATTGGTCCAGGCCGGCGACATCGGATACTGGCCTTCGGGCCGCGCGTTTTGTATTTTTTTCGGTCCGACTCCGATCAGCCGGGAAGGCGAAATCCGCCCTGCGAGCGCTGTAAATTTGATCGGAAAGGTGATCGGGGATGCTCGCGCATTCAGGGCAGTTCATGACGGAGATCTTATGCAGTTGGACGTTGCCCGCTGACATGTTATTCTTACCAATCTTATTCTAGGTGACGGCTTCCGTGGAGGTTCAAATGCCGATTTACGAGTACGAGTGCTGCAACTGTTGTGAGTGTTTCGAAAGACTTGTCTTCAGGAGCGATGAGGCGGTAAGCTGCCCGAAGTGCGAGTCTTCCAATGTCCATAAGATGATGTCCGTTTGCGGCTTTAAGAGCGGCGGGGACAAGGGGACGGCAAGCAGCCGCGTGGGCAGCACAGCGGCATCAGGCTGTTCGGGATGCGCCGGCGGAAGCTGCAGCACATGTCATTAAGGCTTGGAAAAGAGGCAACATTTGGCAAAGCAATTGATCCGCATTGCGACTCGCGGAAGCATGCTGGCTCTTCAACAGAGCGGGATGATAAGAGAGGCCCTGGAGAAGCTCTGGCCTGAAATCGGGTTTGAACTTCAAGTCATAAAGACGACCGGTGATAAAATAATCGGCGTGCCGCTTTCACAGGTTGGCGGCAAGGGGCTTTTCGTAAAGGAAATAGAGGATGCCCTGCTGGATGGCTCCGCCGACCTGGCGGTCCACAGCATGAAAGACGTTCCTGCCGCTCTGCCCGAAGGTCTCGTTATAGCTGCTATCCCCGAACGCGAGGACCCGCGCGATGCCCTGATCATCCGAAGCGGCAAAACGATCGCTGATCTTTGTCATGGTGCGCTCATCGGCACCAGCAGCCTTCGCCGCAGCGCCCAGATACGAGCCATGCGCCCCGATTTCGAAGTCCGCGGCCTTCGTGGAAACGTTGAAACGCGCCTCCGTAAGCTCGATGAAGGACAATTCGACGCGATCATCCTGGCCGCGGCCGGGCTCAAGCGAATGGGCTGGCAGGACAGGGTGACGATGTACATGGACCCTGTGGAATTCGTGCCGGCCATAGGGCAGGGCGCGCTGGGAATCGAAGCGAGGTCTGAAGACCATAGAATTTTAAGCCTTCTGGCGCCTCTCGACCATCCGGAAACAGCCGTCACCGTTTGCTCCGAACGCAGTCTGCTCAAGGAACTGGAGGGCGGCTGCCAGGTCCCCATTGGCGGCTATGCGCGCCTTGCCGGAAAAATTATCGGACTCTCGGGTCTTGTCGCTTCGCTTGACGGCAGCCAATTATTCCGCGCCGTGCGGACTGCGCCCATGGAAGATGCGGTCGCACTAGGTAAAAGGGTCGCCGGGGAATTGCTCAATCTGGGGGCAAGGAAAATACTCGACGAGATCTACAAGTAATCTCCACACCGTGTCTGGAATTCGAAAAGAGAGTGCAGTGAAAAAAGGCAAAGTCTATCTCGTTGGGGCCGGTCCAGGTGACCCGGGTCTTTTGACGCTAAGGGGAAAGCAAGTCCTCGAAAGAGCCGAGGTTGTCATTTTCGATTACCTGGCAAACGAGGAATTGCTCAAATTTGCCCCGCCCTGGGCCGAGCGTATCTACGTCGGCAAGAAAGGCGGCGATCATACTCTTGGCCAGGATGAAATAAACGCCCTCCTGGTCGAAAAGGGGCGCGAAAACATAGTCGTGCGGCTCAAAGGGGGTGACCCTTTCATTTTTGGCCGGGGCGGCGAGGAGGCGCAGGCGCTGGTAGAAAACGATATTTCGTTCGAAGCCGTACCGGGGATTTCCGCCGCAGCGGCTGTGCCGGCCTATGCGGGCATACCGCTTTCCCACCGGGACTTTACGGCAACCATCGCCTTCATTACAGGGCACGAGAGAGCAGACAAAGGCGAGCACGAATCCAAAATCGCATGGGACAAGATATCGACCGGAGCGGGAACGCTCGTCTTTTTCATGGGGGTGAAAAACCTGCCTGAGATCTGTCGAAAGCTCGTCGAGTACGGCCGGGCGGCCGAAACTCCCGTAGCCGTTATCCGCTGGGGCACCACCCCCATGCAGCAAACCGTTACCGGCACGCTTTCCGATATTGTGCGCAGGGTCAAAGAAGCCGGCCTGCAGCCGCCGGCAATGATAGTTGTCGGAGAAGTCGTCAAGTGCCGTGAAGAGCTTAACTGGTTCGAGCGCCGGCCCCTGTTCGGCCGGAAGATCATGATTACGCGGGCAAGGGAGCAGGCGAGCGATTTCAAGGCCGAGTTGGAAGAACTCGGGGCCAAATGCATCGAGTTCCCGACCATAGCCGTTTGTCCTCCACCCTCATGGGACCCTCTGGACACCGCTATAAACAATATTTCGCAATACGACTGGGCGATTTTCACGAGCGTAAACGGCGTCAAGTTTTTTGTCGAAAGGCTGCTCTCGGCAGGCAAGGACGCTCGAGACCTCAAGGGCATACGCCTCGCCGCGATCGGCCCTAAGACCGCCGAAGCCCTGGAGTCTTTTACGCTGCGCCCCGACCTGGTTCCTTCCGAATACCGTGCCGAAGCCATACTGGAGGCCTTGTCACAGCACAGCGTGCGTGAAAAGCGTTTTCTCATGCCGCGCGCAATGGTCGCCCGTGAAATATTGCCTGAAAAACTCAGGGAATGGGGAGCGCAGGTTGACGTTGTCCCTGCCTACATGACTGTTCTTCCGGAACACGACGTAGAAAAAATCCGGATGCTTTTAAGCAATTGCGAGATAGACTGCCTCACGTTCACATCTTCCTCCACCGTCTCCAACTTCTTTGCCCTGATCGCAAACGAAGACCTTCAGCATTGCGCTGACCGGATGGCCGTTGCCTGTATCGGTCCTGTAACGGCCCAGACTGCGGAAAAGTTCGGCCTCAAAACCTCTATTATGCCTTCCCAATACACCATCCGCGGTCTTGTGGATTCGATTGTGTCCTTCTTTGAACACAAGGGCTGAAGATAATTCGGCCGGCGTAGCCTTGAGATTGGGCCGTTGTGGCTATTAACCGGGTTCCGCCAGGTGCCGAGGCGCTTCTCAATCTTTTTCCAGCAGGAGGTGCTATGCAGGGCGCTCTGTCGGGTCTAAAGGTGCTGGACCTCTCGCGGCTTTTGCCGGGGCCGTTCTGTTCAATGCTGATTGCGGACCTGGGCGCGGACGTAGTCAAAGTGGAAGACCCACGGATTGGCGACTACATCCGTTGGTGGCCGCCCAAAATCGGGGGAAACAGCGGATTTCACGTTGTTCTGAACCGCAACAAGCGCTCCCTCACCCTTGACCTCAAAAGTCCTGAGGGAAAATCAATATTCGAAAAGCTCGCCGCCGAGGCCGATGTCGTCCTGGAAGGCTTTCGCCCCGGGGTTATGGCCAAGCTTGGGTTGAGCTTCCAAGACCTCGAGCGGATTAATCCCCGCCTCGTCTATTGCTCCATAACCGGCTACGGGACCCGCAGCATTCTCGCGCACAAGGCGGGTCATGACGTCAACTATCTGGCGCTCAACGGGGTCCTTTCCTATAGCGGCAAAGAGTCGCCCGCAATGGCCGGGGTCCAGATAGCGGACCTGGGCGGCGGAGGCCTTCTTGCCGCTTTCGCGATCATGGCTGCCCTGTTTGCGCGCGAGAAGCTGGGCAGAGGCCAGTTCGTCGATATTTCGATGACCGACGGCGCCTTCGCTTGGAACTGCCTGAGGTTGGGAAAGTTCATCGCCGACGGTATAGTTCCCGCGCCGGGAGATGACCTTCTCAATCACGGGCTGGCCTGCTACAACATTTATGAGACTAAAGACGGCCGGCATATGAGCCTGGGCGCGCTTGAACCACAGTTTTGGAACTCTTTTTGCCGGGCTGCCGGGCACCCGCAGTGGGACACCCCCGGCTATTTCGAACCCGGTGAGCATCAGAAGGAGCTGACCGAGAGTGTCTCGGAATTTTTCCGGCAAAAAAGTCAGTCCGAATGGGTCGAGCATTTCAAGGACACGGACTGCTGTTGCGAACCTGTCCTGAATCTCAGGGAAGCGATGGAGGGCGAGCTGATGAAGGACCGCGAAATGGTCGTCGACCTGGTCCACCAATCCTGGGGCGCCTATAAGCAGCTCGGGATCGCTCCGAAGTTTTCCCTTACGCCGGGTTCGCTCTCATCCCATGCTCCCGAACTCGGGGAACACACTCGCCCGATTCTTGAACAACTCGGCTACTCCTCAGCCAGGATCGAAGAACTCAAGAGTTCCGGGCTAATCTAGGCGGTGGGGCCGTCGAGATTTTGACTTTTTCGAAGAGTTGGGTAAAAGTAAAGCCTCGGGCCCGGAGGAGACAGCTATGGCCGAACTGGCAAAAAAGAAAGCTTGCTATGAGGACCTCTACAGTATTCCGGAAAACATGACGGGGGAGATCATTGACGGTGAACTCATTGCCACCCCGCGGCCATCGAGAAGCCACGTCTTCACGGCATCCGGACTGGATAAGGAGATTGGCCCGCCGTATCAACTGGGCCGCGGCGGCCCTGGCGGGTGGATTATCCTCGTCGGGCCGGAAATCATGCTTCAGGAAAACATTGTGGTTCCCGATCTGGCCGGTTGGAGGAAAGAAAGGTTTCCATTCCGGGAGGAACACAACTCCATATCCGTTGCTCCGAACTGGGTCTGTGAGGTTCACTCCCCTGGAACTATCCAGGTGGACAAGATCCGCAAAATGCCCCTATATGCCCGGCATTCAGTGGAGTATGCCTGGCTCATTGATCCCATCGCCAGGACAATGGATGTCTTCAGACTCGAATCCGGCAGGTGGTCTTTGCTCGGGAGCTATGCGGAAAAAGACAAGGCGAGGGCTGAACCCTTCCAGGAAATTGAAATAGACCTTGGCGATTTGTGGCTTGAAAGCCTGCAACCGCAAACGGATATTGACGGCAGTTGATCAGAGCGCCTCGGCGTGCGTAGGCTTCTTTTTGAGATGCGGATTCCGGAAAGTGTATAATCGATCCCGCCCGATCCCCAAAAAAACCGGTTCCCTGGGGTTAGCCCGGAGAACCGGCATTAGGCTGGAGGATCAAAGACATCAAGAAATGTAGTCTTCTTCGGTGCCAGCCAGTAATTGCGTCAGCTCTTCCAACTCCTCGCGCTCTTTTGTCTTCTTGAGCGCATCGGGGTCGGCTGCTTCCTTTATATGTTTTGGACAGTTCATGGTACCCCCTTTACAATCTATGATAAAAATAATGGCGTTTGAAAAGTTGAAGATGCAGGCTGGAACTGTTTTTAAGTGCGATCCAAAACGGCGAGTGCCCTCGACCTATAGCACGCACTGCTTTCTAACCTTTTGTTCCTCCAGCATCTCGAAGCTGCCATCCTCTTTTCGGATGATCAGCATATCACGGCCCTGCCGATCGGTTACCCTGATTGCGCCGATGCAAAATTCCGGCAGTTTCTTTATGTTCGTCTTCGGTTTCAGCCTGACGAGCATAAAGCCTGCGGCCACAAAAGCAGCTATGGTCCCGATCAGGTACAAATAAAAGAATTGATCCATCGATATCTCCCCGAGGCGCCTTAAATTCCCCCCTTGAGGGCTTTTGCTCGAAGCGGGCTCCGCAGCAAGGCGTGTAGTCAATCTATTTTTTAGTTAAACATGGAATTACCATTCCACAACCAGACTGGGGCGGCAAGAGAAAAGTTTCTCTTTTGGGAAGGGAAACCTGTCAGGCTTCGATGAAGCGACACCATAAATGTGCAAGGGCCATAATACAGTCGCCGTGACGTCCTGAGATTTAGTTTGAGATGGAAAGCGTAACGGGGTATCCTTCGACAAACTTTCAGCAACCCAAAGCTACCGGCCTTTTCCCGGTATAGCATCGTGTATTTTCAGGAGTCTGAATGAGCAGGATTTTGAAACTGTTGATATTACCGGCATGCATTTTCTTGTTGCCCCTTTTAGCTAGAGGTGAGCCGGACCGGTTCCGGACGGACACCATAAAGACCTCCGAAGGGCCCCTCCAGATCACTTTTCTGGGACACGCATCGCTTAAAATGGATTTCCATGGCAGGAACATCTATATAGACCCCTCCTCGGAGGTGGCCGATTTTTCAAAAATGCCCAAGGCCGATATAATCCTGTTCACGCACGAACACAGCGATCATTTTGACCTGAAGGCCCTGGAGGACCTCAAGAGCAAGGACACGCTGGTTGTGCTGACTGAAATCTGCGCCGCCAAATATGGAGAAGGCATAGTAATGAAAAACGAGGATGTTAAAATAATCCAGGGCCTCAAGATAGAGGGTGTCCCCGCCTATAACATAGTAAACAAGCGCCCCTCCGGTTTTCCATATCATTTGAAAGGGGTGGGAAACGGCTACATAATTACATTCGGGGACAAGCGTCTCTACGTCGCGGGCGACACGGAGAAAATTCCGGAGATGAACGAACTGAGCGACATCGATGTCGCCTTTCTTCCGCTCAGGCTTCCGGAAACGATGACGGTGGAAATGGCGGCTGATGCTGTTAAAGTGATGAGGCCCAGGGTTTTTTATCCTTATAATTACGACGGTACGGATCTTACCGAACTGACCGAACTCCTGAAGGGCCAATCGAATACTGAGGTCAGGATACGGAATATGAAATAGGAGCTTCCTGCTTCTGGTTACCATATGTCATTTCTTAAACTCGTCATACGAAATGCGTTCAGGCAGAGACTGCGAACCTTTCTCACCATTTTCGCGATGGCAGTGGCGATCCTTGCTTTTTGCCTGCTCGATACGGTCGTGGAGGCCTGGTATGTCGGCGTGAACACCGCCTCTCCGAATCGGCTGGTTTCCCGCAACTCAGTTTCTCTCATCTTCCCGCTTCCTCTGAACTACCGGCCCAGAATACAAATGGTGCCGGGAGTTGATCAGGCTGTCTACGCAAACTGGTTCGGGGGTGTATACATAGACGAGCATCACTTTTTCCCGAGAATGGCTGTTGGACCAAATAACTATTTCGATATCTTTCCGGAGTTCCTCATCTCGAAAGACGAACTCAAAGCGTTCTGGAAGCAGCGAAACGCATGTATCGTGGGACGCAAACTCATAGAGCAATACGGATGGAAACCTGGCGATACGATTACGCTTACCGGAAACATATACCCCGGAGAATGGAGCTTCGTGGTGCGCGGCGCTTACCGCGGGGCTACCAAGTCAGTCGACGAGACGCTGTTTTTCTTTCATTGGGACTATCTTGACGAAACATTGAAGAAGAAGATGCCAACGAGGGCAGGACAGGTAGGCTGGTATGTGATTCAGATACGGGACCCGGCCGATGCCGCGCAGATTTCTGAATCTGTGGACGATCTTTTCAAAAACTCGTCGGCCGAGACCCTGACCGAGACCGAGAAGGCGTTCCAGGCCGGGTTTCTGGCAATGACGGAGGCAATCGTAATCGCTGTGCGGATCGTCTCATACGTCGTCATAGGAGTTATCCTCATCGTCCTGGTAAATACGATGGCGATGACTTCGCGCGAACGAACCCCGGAATATGCGATCCTGAAAACCATGGGCTTTGGGAGCAAACATCTCTGGGTCCTTATTGCCGGGGAATCGGTTTTTATTTCCATGCTGGGTGCAGCGCTCGGATTTGCGCTTTCCTACCCGGCCGCAAACATCTTTTCCAGCAACGCCGGAACACTTCTGCCCGTTTTCCAGATACACTTCTGGAAGACTCTTTCATTTTGCGCTCTGGCCAGTTTCGGGATCGGAATCCTTTCGGCGCTCCTGCCCATCTGGGGCGCCAGCCACATTCGAATCGCCCAGGCGCTGAGGCATTTGGGATAGGTTTCTTCGGAAGGATACAGGAGAATATGAGCGAAGCGGGAATTCATCTCTTTATCGGCTTTCAGGGGGTAAGTCTCGAAGACGAGCTGAAATACCTTATCAGGGATTACCGTCCGGGTGGGATTGTCCTTTTCAAAAGAAACATCGAAAGCCGCGAGCAACTTAAAAACCTTGTTGCCGATGCGCAGTCGTTTGCCCTGGAGGAACTGAAGCGCCCTGTCTTTTTTGCCATCGACCAAGAGGGGGGGAGCGTCCAGAGGCTCTCGCCCCACTTTACTTCGATCCCTGCTGCAAGCTCTCTTGTAGAGCGAGGGCCTGAAGCTGTTTCCGAATGGTCTGCAGTATGTGCGGCCGACCTCAGAGAAATCGGAATCCAGATAAACTTCGCCCCTGTTCTCGACATAGTGGTCGAGGGGACAAAACATTTCATGGAGTCCCGCTCATTTGGTTCGACTCCGGCAAGAGTTTCGGACCTTGGAACCATCTGGATCGAAACTCTGCAGGCGAACCGAATCTCCGCAACCGCAAAGCATTTTCCCGGGCTTGGACTTGCCGAACTGGACCCGCACCACTTTGCCCCCGTCATATCCGATAAGAGCATGGAGAAATTCCACCTCCATCTCATCCCCTTCATGGCCGCCCTGAGAGCCGGAGTCAACGGTGTTATGACCTCCCATGCGGTCTACCCGGCTGTCGATCCCGAATGGCCTGCGACCCTTTCACATGAAATAAGCCTGGTGTGGTTGAGACAGCGCCTTGGATTCGGGGGCGTCCTGTTCACCGACGACCTGGATATGGCAGCGATTGCCGAGAATTATTCGCCTCAAGAGATAGCATTGCGCGGACTTTCCTGCGCTGCGGACTTCTTTTTGATCTGCCAGAAAAGCGAAAGCATCGGCCCTATGTACGCGGCGCTCGCCGATCAGCTCGGCCGTAACGAATCCCTGCAAAGATTTCATTGCGATACCATGGAGAGATTTGAGCTTCTGAGGCGATTCCATTTCGCTGAGTAACGCCATAGAGGTTTTGCTGAAATTCCCGCTGGCCCCTTTTTTAGAAAAGGGGGAGAGTTGGCGGCCGCGTCCAGGTGAAACTCACACATCGTGTACCTCATAAACGCTTCCAGGCTTCAATCTTTCTTGCCCTGCAGCTTCTCGAGAAAGGAAGCCCTGCCTGACCCGATCTTATAAAGAGTATAGCGCACCGGGTCTTTAAGATAGTATTCCTGGTGATACTCCTCGGCCTCGTAAAAGGGTTGTGCCGCCTCAATTCGAGTCGCGATCCTTCTCCCGAATTTTCCTGACTCTTCGAGTTCCCGCTTCGAAGCCTCGGCCTGAAGTCTTTGTTCTTCATCATGATAAAAGATAACCGTATGGTACTGCGGTCCGGTGTCTGCAAACTGGCCGTTTTCCTGGGTGGGGTCGATGTTTTTCCAGAATATCTCGATCAATTCGTGAAAACTTATTACGGCAGGGTCGAAGACAATCTCGATTGCTTCGATATGACCGGTCTTGCCGGAACAGACCTGCTCGTAGGTTGGGTTTTCAATTCTACCGCCGGTGTATCCGACCGCTGTCGATATGACACCCTTAAGCCTGTCGAAAGCCGGCTGCATGCACCAGAAGCACCCGCCGGCGAAAGTAGCCTTTCGAAGATTGCCTTTATCGGGATTGGCCTCTTCCCCAGTGCCTTCCGGCGTGCCGATAGCGAAAAAAAAGAGCGCAGCTCCTCCTGCAATCAGAGCAGCATGCATGATATTTTCCCTTCGAAGTGGTTAGCAATTCGAACCGTTTACCTTAGAAGATAAGTCCGGATTTTCAGAAAGTTATTCGATGACCGGCCAATCGGCAGGGGCAGGGGCTTCAAATCTGAGGTGTTTGCCGGAGACGGGGTGTTGCAGGGTGAGCCGCCAGGCGTGAAGGTATAGACGCCTGTCCGGTTTCGCGCCGTAGACCCGGTCGCCGGCTACCGGATGGCCGGCTTCGGCCAGATGAATTCTTATCTGGTGAGTCCTGCCGGTGAGGGGGCTGGCCAGAATGAGCGTTCGTCCCTCTTCCCGGCGCAATACGCGGAAAAGCGTTTCGGCTTTCTTGCCTTCGCCTGTCCTTACCGCCGTGTATTTACCGCCGACTTTTCCAATTTGCGACTCGGATGTCCACGAATCATTTTTTGGGGAACCCTCGACCCATGCGAGATATTCCTTTTTTACACGCCTTTCCTGGAAAGCCATGCCCACGGACTTATTTACCCTCTTTTCAAGCGCAAAGAGCAGAACGCCGCTCGTTTCCCTGTCGAGCCTGTTGTGGAGTGCTGCGTAACGTTCAGAGGTTTTTTCACTTGCGAGATGGCGAAGCAATGCCGCAAAAACATTGTTGTAGGCGTCGTAAGGTGTTTGCTGGCTTGGAATACCGGTTTCCTTGTCATATGCGAAAAGAAAGCGGTCGCGGAAAATTACCCGGATTGGATCGATTTCGTAAAACCTGCGGATTTCGTAAGGGGGAAAGGTTACCGAAATTTCCTCTCCCACTGAGGGAATTATGGAAGGATTGCGCTCTATCAGACCACGGACATAAACCGATCCGAAGTCGATCAGGTCGGCCGCTTCCTCTGTTGAAATCCTGAGGTAATGGGAAATAGCTTCGTCAAGGCTAAGACCCTTGTCCTGCGCGCCGGCGCGCCACCTGAATGAGGAAACCGGCCCGCGGGAGAAGGCAGGGTCTCGATCATCTTCAGTCATCATCGAAGCCCGGAGCCAAAGCACCGGTTCCGGAGGCGCCGTCCTCAGTGCCCTCCTTTTCCGCCATGGCCTCATCCATCATGGCGTCCACGTCTAAGTCTTCGCCCAGGTCTTCTCCCATTTCCCTGCTCATGGACTTCATCCATTTCACCATACTCTTCGGGTCGTTTTCATCGACGCTTGAGAAGCGGGACGGGTCAACCATGCGCTCCATTCGAGTCTCTTCGGACATGCGGACCCGGACCCGAGACGGAATCCGCTCAACCTCGGAGCTGCCGCAGTGGCTGCAGTTGGCGCAAACGTCCTCTGAGGCCCGAAAGGTTATTATCTCGGATTTTCGATTGCATTTCCGGCACCGGTATTCGTAGATCGGCATTAGAAATAGACCCCCTGAATCAGACTATTACATATTTTTTGATCGTGTGGACTACTTCGTCAGGATCGTCCAGGAGCGTAAGATAATCAAGATCATCCGGAGAAATGAAACTGCTGCTCAGAAGGGTATTGCGAACCCACTCCAGCAGGCCCGTCCAGTATTGAGTTCCAACCAGTATTACTGGAAAAGGCTTTATACGCCTGGTCTGGATGAGAGTCAACGCCTCGAAGATCTCATCCATGGTTCCAAACCCTCCAGGCATCCCGATATAAGCCTGGGCGTATTTGACAAACATCACCTTGCGGACGAAAAAGTACTGGAAATCGAGCTTCATCGTGGCATAAGGATTCGGGCACTGTTCGAGCGGCAATTGAATATTGAGCCCGACCGACTTAGCGCCTCCTTCCTTTGCGCCCTTGTTCCCGGCCTCCATCACCCCCGGCCCCCCGCCGGTGATGATATTGTACCCGTGCTCGGCAAGTTTTTTGGCGATCTGATATGTTTTTTCATAAGTCTCTTCACCGGGCTTCACTCGGGCCGATCCGAAAATAGTGACAGCCGGGGATAGATCACCAAGGGTTTCGAACCCATCGACGAACTCCGCCAAAATCTTGAAAAGGCGCCAGGAGTCGTGGATGGTGATCGAATCGATCAGGTATTGCTTCTCAGTCATAAAAGTAGTCCCGCCTCCAGGAGAAGGAACGCAAAAATGATGATTTTTCGTGAAAATACCTGTTTTGTGTATAGACTTCGGATTATATTCGTGACTTGAGAATTGAACAACAATAGAGTTTGAGCGCATCCTGAAGCTTTTTAATTGACTGATAGATAGAATATTATCAGGCGGTGGCGGATCTGGGAACTGCCAATGTCTCATCCGGTGTTTCCGGGCGGAAACTAAACATGGTTGAACGCGCGGTGCTTATGAGCTATTGTGATCTATTGAAATTCCAGGAATTTTTAATCGTCCGGTTTCCTGATGGAATCAGGCTTTTTTCATAAAGGAGGATCTTGAATGGAAATGAAAGAATTTGTCAGGGCGGCCCTTAAGAAGGTTGGACAGAAAATTCGCGATGGCAGCCTGGATATACGCGAAGAAGGTTACGGCGATGCAGAGGAGATGCTTCTCGACTGGACTTGGATCGAATTGAAAGAGGAGTCCCCTGACAAGGAGGCGGTCCTGAACATGGAACTCGACGACCTCCTGGAACTGGTGGAGAGTTCGGCCGACACCTATGAGGATTACCATATACTGCTGGATTCCGTAAGGGCTGGAACTGAACGCTGAGAATGCTACCTGCCGCAACCCAAGCGCTCTTCGCGGAGCGCTTTTTTTATGTGCGGTTGAACCTGGCATGGTTCACTCGCTAATGAAAGTGATACCGATGTATCGCGGGCATAGCCCGTTCCTGAATTATGCGAAGCACATGAGTTTTTGCGGCTCGGGCCGTCCCGTGCGCTGCGCTAAACGACTAAGGAAAACCCTGACATGAAAAACTTGATCCTTCATCCCGGGCGTGAGCGGCGCATTCTTCAGGGGCATCGCTGGGTCTTCAGCAACGAAATAGCCGATCCGATCCATGATTTTGAGCCGGGAAGCTGGGTTGAAGTACTCACTGCAAAAGGCCTCTCGCTGGGCTTTGGCTATATCAATCCTGCATCGCTGATCGCCGTGCGCATCGTTTGCCCTCCCGGCAAGAAGCCCGATGAGAAATTCTTTAGGCAAAGGATCCTCGGTGCGGCACGTTTTCGACAATACATCTACCCTGCCGCTGAGAGCTACCGGCTTGTCTTTGGCGAATCGGACGGTCTTCCAGGCCTTGTCGTCGACCGTTACGGAGACGTTTTGGTTTACCAGATCGGCACTGTTGGGATGGCAAAGATGGAAGAATTGATGAGGGAACTGCTGGTCGATCTTTTCAGGCCAAAAGCGCTGGTATTTCGGAATGATACGCCCTCGCGCGCCCTCGAAGGCCTTGAGCTTGAAAAGGGGGTGGCTTACGGAAGCGTTACCGGGGATATCCCCGTTCAGATCGAAGGAATCAGGTACCTGGTTGACGTGCTCGGCGGACAAAAAACCGGGATGTATCTTGACCAGCGGGATAATAGAAGCGCCGCCCGGCAATGGATGCAGGGCAAAAGGGTCCTTGATCTTTTCTGCTACAATGGAGCATGGGGTCTTTCGGCAGTTGCGGGAGGAGCGGTGGAAGTCACGGGTGTCGACCAGTCTTCGGACGCTGTCGACCGGGCGCGCCGCAACGCGGAGTTGAACGGATCTGGCGACCGGTCTACCTTTGTTGCCCGAGACGTATTCGATTACCTCAAACGAATTGAGCGCGCGTCTTTCGACGTAATAGTGCTGGACCCGCCCGCATTCGCCAAGACCAGGTCAGCAGTCCCGGAAGCCAGAAAGGGCTACACCGACATAAACCGCCGAGCCCTTCTTGCTTTGAAACCGGGCGGAATCCTGATTACAAGCTCCTGTTCCTACCATATTAGTGAAGAGCTTTTCCGGGAGTCCCTGATTTCCGCCGGGCAGGCAAGCGGCAGGAAGCTCCGCCTGCTCCATGTCGGCGGCCAGGCGCTCGACCATCCGGCCCTCCTCGGGATGCCGGAGACAAGATATTTGAAGTGCTTCACAGTGGAAGCCATGTAACGAAACCCGGTAGGCATGGAACTCTACGGCGCTTCTCGAAAAGTCGTTTATGAGGTTGCGCTATGTCCACCCGACCTCGCCCCTCAGATCCTCTTCCTCTCCGTCAAGAAGCGGGTAATGGCACAATTCTCCGAGGTAGTTTTGCACGATCATACTCCCGTTCCCGATTTCCCGGATCATATTGGGCAGGAGCGCCATTTTCCCGCGCCCACCCGGCAGATCTACGACAAAATGGGGCATCGCCGGCCCTGAGATCCGGTTTCGGAGTTTTCGAAGAATTCCGAGCCCTGTGCTGATTGGGGTCCTGAAATGACCCGTGCTCCTGGTGAGGTCCATTTGCATCAGGTAATAGGGGCGGACCCGAATGCGAAGCAGCCGTTGGAACAGTTCGGCCAGGACGGGTTCGGAGTCGTTTACGCCGCGCAAAAGGACCGTCTGGCTGCCAAGTGGAATGCCTGCGTTTGACAATATCGCGCAGGCCCGCTCCGAGTCGGCTGTAATTTCGGCGGGATGGTTGAAATGAATATTTACGAACAAGGGGTGAAATTCCGACAGCATGCCGGCCAGCGCCGGAGTTACCCGGCTGGGAAGAGCGCAGGGGACACGGGTCCCGATCCTGACTATCTGCACGTGTTTTATCTTCCGCAGCCTGCTCAGAATCTCCCGGAGACGCTGCGTGGTAAGCAACAAAGGGTCGCCGCCCGACAGGAGCACGTCCTGTATTTGTTCACTCTTCGCGATGTAGTCCAGGGCGGGCGCAAGATCGAACTCATTTTCGAGCGCCGGCCGATGGCCGCTCCGCCACTTCCTCTTGCGGGTACAGAACCGGCAATGGATGGCGCACTCGTCGCTCACCAGCCACAGGACACGATTTGGATATCTGTGGACCAGGTTTGGAACAGGCGCCAGGTCCTCTTCCGAGAGCGGGTCCTCAAGACCGGACGGGTCCGAAATCTCTTTCGTATCCGGGACTGCCTGTTTCCAGACAGCGTCCCCGGCGCTTCGGATAAGCCCTTCGAAATAGGGATTCAACCTGAAGGGATACTTGCCTACAACAGGTTCCAGGGGAGTGGAGTCGATTTTCCATTTCTTGGCGAAGCCGTCGAACGAAAGCATGAAATCTCCCAAAAATGATTACTAAAAAGTTAAATTAAACATGAGCGGCCTCACAGGTAAATGTATTTTTAAGCGGTCTCAAAACCCCCCGGCCGTTTTTCTCCTTTGCCGGAACGCCGGAGCGGATCGGGAAAATATCGGGCAGACCTGCGTTTGGCCACAACCGGCGCTCGGTTTTTTGTTGTCCCTGAATGCGGTATCAGAAAAATTGCCTTTGCTTCGCGTCTTCGAAGCAGAATCCAAACAGTTCTAAGTATTGGCAAC
>JBKQLC010000032.1:0-28610 GCA_052147195.1 Syntrophobacteraceae bacterium | reverse complement strand
GTATTGAGGGCAGTTGCGGCGCTGTCGAACTCCGTACTGGTAGAGTGCCGCTCGCCAATGGACGAGATCATGGTTCGTGAACTCGTCTCGTAGGCACGAGTGGCGTTGCTGGTATCGGCGGAAGTGGAGGCTACCTTCGCAAGGCTTTCGGCAAGGCGATCCAATCCGCTCTGCGCCGCTTTCAGGTCGCTGTCGGACATCTTGATCGCATAGGCAGTGGTCAGGGCGCCAGATTCGATCAGCCTCATGACCAGGGTATCGGCATCGAGCGTTATCTGCAGTCGCGTTTCAACTGTGCTGGTAGTCGAGCCGATGGTCCTAAGATTTAACCATGCCGCTCCACCCAAGATGACTATAATGAAAAGTACCGCACCCATTGCGATACCGATTTTCTGACTGATGCCAAGTCGATTCCTCATGCTCAATTCTCCCGGTGCGGCTTCTATTTCATGCTCTGGATTTGCTTGATCACGCCGGCGCCATACTTCTTCTCGAACTCGGGGAACGCGTGTAAAACGGCGGCCCTGAATTTGGCGCGATCGATTTGATCGACCACGTCAAGTCCCTGATCGCGAAGAATATCCACGCCGGTATTCTCCATCTTTGCGTTGTATTCGCGCGACGTTTTCGCACCGGCCTTGGCCGCTTCATACAAAGTCGCCTGTTCGTCTGCCGAAAATTCATCCCAGGTATCCCTGGAGACAAGAATGACCGCCGGATCGTAGACATGCCCGGTCAACGACAGGTACTTCTGCACCTGAGCAAACTTGGAGGAGATAATCGTTGAGATGGGGTTTTCCTGGCCGTCGATCTGGCCGGATTGCAGCGCTCCGAAAACCTGAGGGAAGGGTAACGACACCGTTTCGGCCCCAAGCATCTTGAAGCCGATGAGCATGACATCGGACTGCGGAAGACGCAGCTTTAGCCCGTTGATGTCTTCGGGAGTATTGATCGGACGATTTGAGTTGGTGATGTGACGTAAGCCGTTTTCGCCCCATGCCAAGGCGATCATCTTCTTGTCTTTGAATTTCTCGAGGTAGGAAAGGCCAAGCGGGCTGTCGAGCACGGCGTGGGCGTGCTTTATATCCCGGAAAAGGAACGGGATGTTGAATACGCCGATCTCGGGAATGATGTTCGGCAGCGGCGCCCCAGTGATGAACGCGAAATCGACTGTGCCTAACTGCAACCCCTTGAGCATCTCGACCTCTCCGCCCAGGGCGGCGTTCGGTTGCTGCTCGATATTGATTTTACCACCGGTCCGCTTGGCGACTTCATCGGCGAAAGCTATTCCTCCGGCGCCCAGCTGGGACTCCGTAGAGAGGATGTAACCAATTCGATACGTTTTCTGCTGGGCCTGTGCCGCTGGGGCGACAAGCAGGAACAAAAACAGGAGAACGAGGGATCGTCCGAGATAGTTCACGCGAAACCTCCAGAATGTTCGTTATCAGGCAAACTGGTCCTGAATAATATGTAAACACAAACTAGGCGAGAAGGCCCTGGCGATGTTATTCTTCATGATAACTTGAATACAACAAACTGTCCCATGATATGCTTCTTAGAAGTCGGCAACCATTCTACGGGGAATGAGAGAAATTCTACTGTCTCTGTCTGGGCTGAGATGTCGTCCGAAGGAATTGCAGGATTTAGGGAAACCAAGGTCATCCCTCAATTACTGATAGAAGTACCTTCACATCCTCCGGATCAACTGCCTTGGGCAGGGCATCTGGGACCTTCACAGAAATACTTTTTGTTAAAACCTCGTGGCGAACCACACCATCTTCGATTAAATACCGCACAAATGCCTTCACAGAACTAAGCCGTCCATGAACAGAAACGGGTTTCATTCCGCGGTCCTGCTCGTGTTCAACGAACGCCAGGATGTCTTTCCTGCTTACCGCCTCTATGCAGGTGATCCCTTTTGTTTTTAGAAACTCCCAAAAAAACCTTTTGGATGTGTAATTGCGTTCCAGGGTGCTGGCCCGCCGGTTCCTGCAACACAAATGAGAAAGGTATTTCTCAGCTAATTCAACTCCGGGAAGATGCTGTCCTTTGAGCTTTGCTGAAAGCTTATCGAAAACTTCCCTGGCAGGGTTCCGGACCATCCTTCGGAATGGAAAATCGATCTTTAAAGGGGTCGGTTGAAATTGACGCGGCTTTATCTCTTCTGAAAAAAGTCCCGGGGCCATTTTCTGCCTCCTTTCTGTTTTTCACCAGAAATAACAGGCAGATAATGCCCCAGATCATTCCGGGGTCAAAAACCTATTTTGTTACGTACAGAGGAGAGGTATCCTGGCTATGATTCGTTTTGAGAAAATCTTAGTTCGTTCAGCTCTGGGCCGGGACCATTCGCCGCATATATTCAGCCAGCTTAATTCTCTTCATGGTGCTACTGGAACTCATGTAGCGGATCTTCCCGAATACCGGCCTCGTTGGACCAAAAGGCCTGTCGTAGCGGCCCAGCACCCAGAATATACCCGTGTAGGAGTTTGGATCTTGCCCGTCCAATGCGTACCTGTCATTGAGCTCTATCATTATTTCCAAGGCTTCGCGTGGAGATGAGGTCCACTCCAGTATCTTTTTCCCCCAGAGCATTCGCAGGTAATTGTGTATGACTCCTTCCAGCAGGAGCTGCCGTTGAGCTGCATTCCAGAGGGGATCGTGAGTCTTTGCAGATTCAAACTCCTCAAGTGTGTAGACATACCGCCGATCGTCGCTTTCGTGGGTTGCAAGCTCCTTTTGGGCCCATTCGGGCAGTGAATCAAATCGATAGCAATCATCCTTTTTCGAGCACATGTTAAAGCCAAGCTCACGCCAGGTGACAAGCTGGTCGAGGAAGGCTTCCCCACCTTGGCTCATGCCCCACCAGCCCTCGCGTTGCCCGGAAGCCCTGGCGGAAAGGTGCTCAGGGTACCACTGCTCCGCCGCTACAAGCTCTGAGAAAATCTCGTGAGCTGAGATATGTCCGGAGTGAAGGTACGGTGAAAGCCCGCTGGTTGCATTATAATCCGGATGGTTTCGATCGATATGGTATCTGTGCAGGTTGGCATGAAGAAAGTCTATTAACTTTGCTCTTGCCCTTCGAGACCCTCCTCGGGTTTCAACCGCTCTGACCGTATGATCTATGGGTAAGTTCCTCAAGGAGCCAGGCGAGACTTTAATGATTTCCCGGAGCGCGGTGGGCCATCTCCTCGAGATTTCTTGGGGAAGTTGCTTTAGTATTGGAATCGATGTATTTGCAAGTGGATTTCTCTTTGGAAACTGATCGAGAAAGCGGAAAAGTTGCTTTTGCAGAAACCTCCTGAACGAATATGCAGTCAAGAAAACTTTGTCCGTGACTCCCATCGGAAGGAGACCATTCGAGTCTATGCCTTCCATTCTGATGGGCGAATCCTTTGCGACGGATCTGGTCATGCGCTTCAAAAAAAAAGATGGGTATTCATCGGTAATGACAACGCACGACCTGGATGCCAGTTCCCTGATGACTCCATTTGCCTCATTTCTGAAACGCTCGACAAATGGAAAGTAAAAAGCCGGCGTGTCTTTGAAATTGGACTGATTGTCCCGCATACCGTCTAAAATGAAACTGTGAATCCTGTCACTTGCCCAGGGATAGTCACAGTGCAAAGCCTCGAAAATGAGAAGAGGCTTTCTCAGCTCCTGGGCCCAACCGGCAGCGCGTTCGAGGCTGAAGTTCCACTGGTCCCTCCGGAAAGCCGTCATCCAGTAGAGCACAAACTCGCCGTTGGAGTTTAACAAAGCGTTATTGTATGCGACGATCCTTTCTGTTGGAAACTGGCTCATCATTTCTCCTCAAGGCACAGCTCATCGCAAAGACTCAGGAGCAGGCGTCAAGCTTCTAATCTGAAATAGAGAAACTTAATCGCTACTCTTCGACAATCCCTTCCCTCAGCGCATTGAGACTAACTATTGGAATGGCAATGGCACTGTCCCGGGCCGGATCATATACGAAACGGCAGGAAATGCCCGGGTTGCCCTGCCGGGACATCGCCCGCCAGGTGCCAACTACGTAGGGGCAGGCGTCATTAAAGCAGATGTAGAGAAAATCCGTATCCCAGGTGCTGAAAGGGTGGTTTGGGGTTGCCCACTTTTTCATCCGTTCGCCGCAGTGGGGGCACTTCAGCGACTCCCTAACCGGGCGCGCATCTTTTCTTTCCGGCGCCTCCACAGGCCGTTCCACCAGTTTCGTGCGCTTCGATGGCTCCGCCGCTCCACTCCGTTCAGCATAAACGGCATATATCGGGTCGCTTGGGATCCCCAGGTGGGCGTAGTTGTCATCCTTGGGGCGAGGCTTGCCTGTAGACGTGAAGGCCTCCGGCTCCTCGAAAAACCCGCTTTCCCTGAAAAAGAGCCTGACGAGTTCCACTCGTTCGGCTTCCGAGGATTCCACCCAAACCTTCACTGCTTTTTCCGGGAACATCCGGTTGGAGAAAATTACCAGAAAAAGGCCGCCCGGCTTGAGAACTCTTCCGACTTCACGGAATATCTCAAATGGCTTTGCCATATAGTCTACCGAGACGGTATTCAGTACCACGTCAAACGCTGCGTCCTCGAAGGGCAATCGGGGTTCTGCGTTCAGATCATGAATCACGCGTTTGGAAAGGGCTTCGTTCCGTGATAATTCGGTCATATTAAGGCCGAGCCCGGTAGCCATCGAGGGCCGTATCTTCGCCGGCAGATGCGAGTCCCAGCTTGCCATCAGATCGAGAATCACAGGGTTTTCTTCAACGATAAGCCTTCCGATGATCTCCTCCACCGTAGCCAAAGCGAGCGAGTCAAGGTGACTCACCAGTCGATCTCGTTCATAGAATTCCTTGTCGTAGGATTCATCAGGTCTTGTGAATGAATCAGGCTGGAAGGTTTCGTAAGGTGAAATGGTAGTGCGATTTTGTTGTGGTTCAGCGTTCATGGGTATGCCTCCAAAAAAGCAACAGCCAGGATACAAAATCTTGTAAACCTGGCTCATGGCCCCGTTTCCGGGCAGATTTATATTCTTGTGGCTTCAAGAGACCTCAGTCTAGATTGTAAGCTGGCTGAATGTCCTGTCAATAGGAGCCAGACGCGAAAGACAAGCCTGCCTGGATAGATATGCTGAGAGGGCGCTTCAGCCCTGCTTCGTAAGTTCTACGAAATTGGCCTGGGTTGGCCCTTCAAGCAGAAGAAAGGATTCCACGGCAATGGCAATTACTTCTGCATCCGGGTGAAGAAGCAGGTCCCTGAGGTGGGGATGATTCTGCCCAATACTGGTGAGGATCGCAGCCTTTTTCGTTTCGGTTCTAACAAGGGAGCAAACACCGGAGACGGTTAGAGCCTTGATGCTGCCAATGATTCCATCATTTAGGCGCGAATCCGCGAGCAAACTTACGTTAGGATTTTGTGCGATATTCCTGTATTTCCGAGAGGTCTTGAGGGTCACTGCGTAAATCGCTTCGCCTTGCTCGTCCGTTACATAAGTCATAAGCGAGCAGTGGGGCCGGTTCTCGGAACAGGTCGCTAAGATGCACAGCGAGTTCTCCTTGAGGAGCGCTTTCATTTTTTCGAGCATTTCGGTCCTCCCTGCCACGGATTAGATATGATCGCTCAGCTCCGGATTTCAATACAATTTGTTTCGAATTCGAGCAATTGAAAAACTCGAAGTGTCTTGCCAAGGTCGCAACTTCTCAATTTTCCAAGATATGATTTGGTTTTACACGCCCACGTGAGAATTTCAGTTCGCGAAATCTGGTTTTCGAAGCACCAAAATGGCAGAGGCATTTCCGGTGCGGCAGGTTCGCTGCACATAACCCGGCTGGGCTTGGGACAGCCACTCACCGGTTCTCACAACTTGTTTCCCTTTTCAAGACCTGGCCTCTTTTCTTTTCGTTATAAAACGAAGAATCCGGTTTGATTCTTTTTTCGATTTACTGTGCCGGAGAATATGCCGATAAAAAAATGGAATTGGTCATAACCAAATATGAAATCATCTTTTCGAATACTGTGAAAGAAAGGACCATGGCGCATGCGGCCTCTTTATTGTCTTCCATTTTTGATCCCTCTGGCCCTATTGATCCGGCTCCTTTCGAAAAAAGAGTTTCTGAATTGGCTGAAATCTCTGGAGGTTTTCTCGTATAAACGGAAACCTGCGCTCTTCTCACCAGCCGAACGGTCATTCCTGGGCGTCTTGGACCAGGTATTGGGCTCTGAGTACAGGGTGTTTGGCAAAGTGCGCATCGCCGATCTAATAAAGCCGGACAATGGAGTCGGGAGGCAGGCAGCTCTCAACCGTATAATCGCCAAGCACGTGGATTTTGTCGTGTGCGACCCCGGGAATTTGTCGGTTGTCGGCGTGGTTGAACTCGATGATAAGAGCCATGACCTGGATGACCGCCGGAGTCGCGATGCCTTAGTCGATGGGGCCCTTGGCTCGGCGGGAATCCCCATTGCCCGTTTCCGGGCGCGAACGAGCTATAACCATGCCAAAATCCGGGATTCCATTCAGCGGTCGTTCAATGTGGTCCTCCAACAAAATATAAAGCCGCCAATACCTCTTAGACCGGTGATTACGGCCAAAACAGCCTCTGTTTGTGATTTCAGTGCTCAGAGAGGTCAGGCTGCTCCTGCAAACAAGAGGTAGCTGCCTGATAACGCTCGCTCTTGCCGCCCGCCGGCCGGTCTCGCCGGTTTGATCGGACTCAAGAAAGAATGGCGCATCGTATTGCTTCACATCGGCAAAGATTCAGGGCGTAGCCGGCAACCTCCTTGACAGCACCCTCGGCTGGTACAGGCCAAAAACCATCGAAAGGCAATTTCTTATCACATAACCTCACCGAAACGAAAATGTTGCGGACATGTCATAGTATCGCAAGGAATGTCGCACGATAGTGATGTATACGTTGTTCGTTTTTTATGATTTTCGTTGCAGGGCTTGCCCCGGATTATGTGTGCCTGTGCGCGAAAATAACGCTGAATTCGCATCGATGCTATAAAAAGGAGAATTCTTTTGTACAAGGCAAGAATAAAACGGGGGCAAAATCTATTTGCGCTTACGTCGGGCCTTTTCTTACTGTTCATCCTGACTTCGCCAGTTCTGGCGGCGCTGCCTGAAATCGAAGGTATCAGAGAGCAGATCCGCAACAAAGGCGCCAGGTGGCAGGCAGCAGAGACATCAATCACACAACTCTCACCAGAACGCCGGCTAAAGCGCCTTGGCCTCTTGACGGGATCTTTGAGCGTCCCGAAAGGCGCTCCCTTGCCTCAATCAAGCCCGCCTGCCGGGCAAGGCGCGACGTATTTGAATTACAACGAGCCGCCCTATAACGACGTCACCCCCATAAGGGATCAGGGTGACTGTGGGAGCTGCTGGGCCTTTTCGACAACGGCCGCCCTGGAATCACAGGTGCTGATGGCTACACGCGCAACGCCGGCAAGTATCAGTCTAGCCGAGCAGATACTTATATCATGCAGTGGAGCGGGAAACTGCGAGTTAGGAGGCTATATAGACCTCGCATCCGATTTCCTCCAGAGCACCGGGCTTCCACCTGCGGCCTGCTTTCCTTATACAGGTACCGACAACGAATGCTCCAACGCGGCATGCCCATACTGGCAAAGCGACACTGACGCAATTACCGGCTGGCAATGGGTGGCGACAACCTCGCCGACCGTCGACGGTCTGAAAAACGCTCTGCTCACCTATGGCCCGCTCGTCACCACGATGAACGTCTATTCGGATTTCTTCTCATATGCCGGAGGCATTTACTCCTACGTGACAGGGTCCTTCCAGGGCGGACACGCCATTGAAATAATCGGCTATGACGACACCAATCAGTGTTTCATCGTGAAGAACAGTTGGGGCACAGGTTGGGGTGAATCGGAGCCGGGGTCCATATCGACTCTGGGCTTCTTCCGGATAGACTATAACCAGATCGACAATCTGATACAGTTTGGATACTATACAATCGCATACGAGGGGTGCACAACCGATCCTGTCGCGGTTCCTGCGCTTTCAATAGCCGGGAGCGTTCTGTTGGTTCTCGGATTGGGCGGAGTATTATGGCGAGGCAGGAATCAAAGACAAGACAGGAGAACCCCACCCTGCCGGGCTACCCGCTGATGTCCTCGAAGCAAGAAGTTGGGGCCATACCGTCCTATGGCCGGAAGCAAGTCCCCCAAAAGTTCCTGTGCATTTTCTAAAAATGGAGCTTGTATTGGGTGAAAACGCAGCTATGTTTTCATTGAGGAGCGCTATGAAACATTCGACTTTTACCACCCCAATCGAGGACCGCTGCCTTGAGGACTATGTGGTTGGTTCTGTGAGCGAGTTCGGTTCCATCGCCGTCGAAGAGGGCGAGATCATTGACTTCGCGCGCCGCTTCGACCCGCAAGTCTTTCACACCGATCCTGAAGCTGCGAAAAGGACCTTTTTCGGAGGCTTGATCGCCAGCGGTTGGCATACAGCCGGCATGATGATGCGTCTTCTTGTGGACCATTATCTCCCATCGGCGAGGAGCCTGGCCTCTCCCGGCATAGACGAACTGCGCTGGACCAAGCCGGTGCGCCCTGGCGATGAACTTTCGATCCGTGTGACCGTTTTGGAAGCCAACCGATCACATTCCAAACCGGATCGGGGCGTCCTGCACTCATTCATCGAGGTCCTCAACCAGGACCATGAGGTGGTGATGACCGTTAAGGCGGTCAACTTCTTGCTCTGCCGGGAGACGTCACAACAGGGCCAATGAAAACTGAAACCGCCCCAAAATGGTCTGAAAGGCATTTCCACCTGCGCGCTTTATATTGGAAACAAGGATGGGCCTTCCGGGTGTTCCAGGAGGTCTTTCGGGTGAAATCCGGGTCCAAAATGCGGCTTCAGCATCATTGGATGGTTAAATTAAACTATTATCCAAGGTGGTGTTCCGGTTTTCCGGGAGTTAACCGGAATTAATCTGCGAAGGAGGGATTCACAATGACGCTCGATGAAATTAAATCGGCAATTCTGGGCCTGAGCGAAGCAGACCAGAAAAAATTCATCGCCGAGGTGGTTCCGCTGCTCTGGCCGAAGGCATGCCTGGACGACTTCTGTGTCGCCAAATTCAGGGAACTCGTCGACGAAGCGACAATAAAGGAATACCGCGAACAGCACTTTGGAAGCATCTGAGCGGAAAAGCCGCCGATCACGGCCGTCCGGAAGGGCTTCGAGTCCCCATCCCCCAGGGTACTTCTTAACACTTTGCCGTTTCTTTCTCCTGGCGATGTTAGAGCCCTGAATTTCGATGAAAAACAGAACAAAAGTGACTATCAGAGTTGATTTGTGCTAAGACTGAATCAACAATGCCCGCAACATTTCGCCAACTTGGGGTAGACCCGGCAAATTCCGCAGTACATACAAAGACTTTGTGCCCCTCGATGGCTCGTGCCGAAAGTGCGGATCAGGAACAATCCGGCTGGAACTGAAGAAACCAGTCTTTTTGACCTGTCACTTGCCTGTTCAATTGCGAAATTGTATGGTTTTGGCGGGCTTTGGGGTTTTCCAGAAGTTTTTTCCTGCACAATCCGGCCTGAAAATGCGGATAGGATACACAGCGCAAAACTCGATGCATTATTGCGGCTAAAAGCTAAGGGGCAAGGATGTATCTCGACTTCTTCAAATTCAAAAAAAATCCTTTTCACATCACTCCTGATCCGGACTTTCTCTTTCTGAGTCCGAGTCACAATGAAGCCTTTTCCTCGATCAGCCACGGCATCGAACAGCGTAGGGGATTAGTCGCCGTTACCGGTGAGGTCGGGGTAGGAAAAACGACAATTCTGAGGTCATATCTGGAGGGAACCGACCCGGCAAGAATCCGGATCGTATATATATTCAATGCGGCGCTTTCCTTCGGCAAACTGATGAAGCAGATCGTTTCGGAACTTGGTATTCCGGCTGTCGATATGGACCTCCCGCACCTCATTGACAGCCTTTTCCTTTATCTTATCGATGAATACAAAAACGACCGCAGGGTTGTGCTGATAATCGATGAGGCGCAGAACCTGCCGGTCGAGACTCTTGAGCGGTTCCGGATGCTGTCAAATCGAGAGACCTCGAAGGAAAAACTGCTGCAAGTAATTCTCGTCGGTCAAACGGAGTTCGAAGACAAACTGAATCTGCCTGAATTGAGAGAGCTCAAGCAGAGAATAGCGAGCAGTTGCCGCATTGATACCTTGCAGCCTGACGAGTGTCTTGCTTATATCCAGCACAGGTTGATGAAGGCATCTTCGTTTCACAACCCGGTTTTTACGAAAGGCGCTCTGAAGCTTATCGTCAAAGAGGCCCGTGGAGTTCCACGGACAATTAATGTCGTGTGCGACAATGCGCTTATCACTGCTTTTGGGTATCAGCGTAACCCCGTGGATGACAAAATCATCAAAGAGGTGATCAAAGATTTACGCGGCGGGCAACCGCAAATTTCCTTCAGGTGGGAATTTGTTTTGTTCCCGGCCCTGGTTGGGTTGTTGGGACTGGTCGTCCTCGGCTCGATGGCCCTCTTGACGTCTAAAGAAATTCCACCTGTCAAGACAGAAATCTTCAGTGCGAAAGTTCCCGCGCTCCCGCCTGCGGCTGAGACGGTGAAGGAACTCGGGGACGATCCCCCCGTTGAGCAAGCGCCCAGGGCGGAACTGAAGCCATCCATTCCTGACGTCCAGGCGACGGGCGGCGGCGACAGTGTTTCCGAAATAGTGCCGCCCGCTCCGGTCCCCGGCGATGTAGGCGCCCCAGCTCAGGGAGGCGCCGCTGAGGCTCCTAAATTGCAATCCTACCGGTACATAGTCCAGCTTGGCTCATTTATGGACAAGGAGAAGGCCGAGGAGATAAAAACCCGCCTCAATGGAAACGGCTACAGCGCAGTCGTCAAGCCCCGCAATCACATGGTGCTCGGAAAGGTTTTCGTCATTCAGCTTCAACCGGTCGACAGCGCTTCCAAAGCCACCAGGTTGATGACCCAGTTAAGAGGCCAATTCGAGGGCGAGCCGGCGATCATTAAAGTGCCATCCCGATAGCCGGCATTTCCCCCATGGTTAAGAGCTTTTCAGGCTGGGATGCGGTTTTGTTTCCCGATTGACAGGTCGTGCAGAGGGATAAGGATTTCGGCCATTTCCCGTATCTTGTTCGCACTCTCATAGGCGGCAATGGCATCCGTATGGACGCCCGGCGGGACTGCAGGGCCATTTGCCGGGAAATTCAAAGCATTGCAGCAAAATCCGGTTATGACGGCCAGGCCGGCGGATGTGCGCACCGCTACCGATTGACCTCCGGGCGTATGGCCCGGTGAAAATATCAGGTCGATCCCTTCCATCAGAGTCAAATCCCCTTCCACGATCTCGATATCGAGCCCGTCCAGGAGGTCCGGGTAGTAGCGATGGTCGAGCGGATGAGGATTCAGAAAGAAATCATACTCCGTTTTCTGGACCACTATCCTGGCGTTGGTACACTTGTAGTCATTTTCGCAATGGTCGTTATGCAGATGGGTGTGGATGACTATATCGATGTCTTCGGGCAACAGGCCGCGCGATTTCAGGGCATCATCGAATTCCACGATCTCAAGCCCATACTCGCGTCCCACATGGTCCGGCACGACAAACTGCTCAAGGCCCGTATCAACCAGTATGTTACGATCGCTTCCCTTGATGAGAAACGCGTATATGGGAATCCAGATGCGCTTCCCATAACCACGAAGATAGGTCATGATGCCTTGATCTGTCTCGTTTGCACCGACAGTCATAGGGTAAATTGTATACTCTCTCATAACTGGACCTCCGACCACGGTTTTGCTCTTACTTCACCTTGACTCAAGAAAAGATCCTCGTCCCATCCCGCTTATATCCACCATTCTTCGAGCCGCGTTTTTTTGCAAAAAGAGAACATCCTTTCGATTCATCGGGACACTTCCCCGTAGCTCTCATCCATGATGCTCCATTTCTCCAAAAAAGTAGAAAGAACGTTCATCTCATCACGATCAGGTTTTCCGGTTGAGAAACCGGTGGACCGATTCCTCCGAGATTTTCAGCTTGCGGTCGGGCGTTATGATGTAACTGAGTACGCCTTTTTCGACAAGTCCACGGACCTTTCTATAATTACAGTTTAAAAGCTCTGCCGCTTCTGATTCAGGTAAATACCACTCAACTTCCCTCAATTCCATCCCCCCGTTTAAAGTCAATAGACCAGCCTTGGTACACCATACTTTGAAGATTCTACCATGGAAATGCCGGCAGGTAACTGAAATGTTCCTTCTCGCGCAATTCGAGTCGCATAAGGTGCGGTGCTGTGGGTACCGTAATGTAATCTTCAGAATTCGGATTCGCACTATGACATCTCGTCTTCCCCGGAAAAACCGGCCTCCCCGGCTTTCTCCTTTTTTGCCCCTGCTTATTGCGTCACGTTGTCCCTCGATGCTGTTATGATCTATTGCAAAGCGCAAGTGCCGCTCAGACATTTACATGAGCCGGCAGCGGCGGCTGCGAGGAATGGATTATCTTGATTTAAGCCGTTATTTGTGAGAGAGTCTCTCTTATATTGAGAGCGGTCAGGAAGTTTACCAAAACTGGCAGTTTGGAGCTTTACCAGTGGCGGCCGGAAACAAGCAAATGCGTCCACGCTATACGGTGATGAGTGAAAGTGATGTTTCAGCATCTTGAGTTATTAAATATGTGCAGTAGCTCACAAAACATCTGAACAGTTACTTTAACTTACAAAGGAGTGTACGCGTATGGATATTAAAAAGGCAACGTATATTATAACGAATAAATTGGAAGGTTTAACGCTTGCTATTCCAATGTTTGTGATCGGGCTGGGTTTTATGATTTTAGGAGTTAGCCTTTTTCCTGGAATGGGTATTTTGGTTGGTATTTTTATATGGTGGGTCGCATGGCGTTTTATGGTCAGTAGTTCACGTAAAAATCAAATTAAAGAAGCGCTCAAGAGGATAAAAGAAAAACGTGCATCTTAACTGTCTTCCTCAATGGCCAAATACGATGTCCCCACGCCAAAGTCGGATGTAAAAAACACGAGTGGGACTAAATCTACAACTATGTATGAAGGACAAGAAGCGACCACAGCCAAATCATATCATTAATAAGTTAGAAATGCGATAATTAGATATTACATGATCGTCCTAAAAAGTTAGTGAACTAAGCAAGCGAAATATATTCCAAGGATAAAAGACCGTTAAATTCAGTTCTTAATACTTCTGCTGACCGTAAATAAAAGCCATAAGTACACTAAAGGAGGATGGGCACAAATGGCAATTATAACTATTTCCAGAGGCTCCTACAGCAATGGCAAAGAAGTAGCCGAAAAAGTGGCTCAGAAGCTTGGCTACAAGTGTTACGCCCGTGAGGTTATCCTGGAGGCATCAAAAGAGTTCAACATCCCCGAAATCAAGCTGGTGAACGCAGTCCATGACGCTCCTTCCATTCTGGAAAGGTTCTCCTACGGCAAGGAGAAGTTCATCACATACTTTCAGGCCGCTCTTTTGAAGTGCCTCCAGAGGGACAATGTGGTCTATCATGGCCTGGCTGGACATTTCTATGTCAAAGATGTCTCCCACGTTCTCAAGGTTAGGATTATTGCCGAGATGAAGGACCGGATTAAAATAGTTATGGACCGGGAAAAAATCTCTTATGAAAGTGCCTTGGCGTTGATCAAAAAGGATGATATCGAAAGGTGCAAATGGAGCCAGCATCTATACGGGATCGACACCACCGACCCGCTTTTGTACGATCTGGTGCTTCGCGTGCAGAAAATGAACGTGGATGAAGTGGCGGACGTGATCTGCCATACGGCAGGACTGGAAACTTTCAGGACGACCTTTGAGTCCCAAAAGGCAATGGAAGACCTGGTGCTGGAATCCGAAGTCAAAACGACCCTGCTCGAGATCAAACCCGAGATCCAGGTATTCGTACGCGATGGCGCCGTTACCATTGGCATCAGCTCCCAGATCTTGAAGGACCCTGATCTGGTCGGGGAAATGCAAAGAATTACCAGCTCCATTCCGGGTGTTAAGGAGGTCAACATCAAGGCTGCCCGCATGAAGGAATGGAGTGATTGATTGCGAAAGCGGAGCCGCTATTTCCTTTCTTCTACTTCGGGCGGTTGAACTTTCTGACCAGGGAATGGAGAGGCTCACTATTCGTTTAATTTATGTGAATTCCGAACAATTTGGTAAACTCGCCCAGTAGCGCCATCGAACAGGCCGTCGCAAAAAGAGTTGCCATCGAGGGGGGAAAGTTTTATATAGTCCCTTCATTTCTTACTGCAAAAAGGAGCAAATATGAAGATCATCTGCCCATCATGTCAGTACGTCGGGGAGAGCGGGAGCATCGCCAAAGGCTCTCGGAGAATGGAAATCACGCTCTGGTGCTGTTTACTTCTGCCCGGCATGCTGTACACCGTCTGGCGGCAATCGAAGGAAGGCCGATACCAGGGGTGTCCACAGTGCCACGAAGCAAACGTTCGGCTGATGAAAAGAAAAGAATGGAAAATATACGAACGAAACGGACAGTTGCCATCCGAATAATCTTCTCAAAATCGCCTGCCTGAGTGAATCAAAAAGCGTGCTGGCTCTTGCTGCTCCGAATAGGGTTTTCTCCGTGAGCAAGACTTCGTGGGAGACTTGAATCGACAACTTCCTCTTTTGCCTACGCTTCCCATTTGGCGATGCTCATCTGTTTGTCGATTGCGGTCATATGCGCTTCCACGCTGCTTTTGCCGGGAGTTACGCGATAAAAAAAGGTTGTGCACGAAATTTTGTTTATCAAATTGCGAGGCTGAGCCGATTAGAATATCTAAGGAGAGAAAACCACATTGAGCACATTGTCCGGCATAACTCCTTACAACGGGAGCGCGTATGATTACACCGGCAGTACGCCGTCCGGTTCTACGTCCGCCACGAACACACAATTGACCAATGCGCTGCAGACTCAGGATAGTGTTAATCTCCAGAGCGATGCATCTTTGATTAATTCCATCTTTCCGCAGTCAAGCCTGTCGGCCCCGAGTTCTGCAAGCTATCCCACAAATATCGATCAAGCCGTACAGGACCAAACAATTCTGACAAATAACCCCAGTCTTGCTCAAATCATTTCCCAACAGTCAAGCTATCCCACAAACATCGAACAGGCGGCGCAAGACCAGGCGATTTTGACAAATAACCCCAACATTGCTCAAATGGTTTCCCAAGAGGCAAGCTCTCCTGCTATGGAGCCACTCACGGCCGCTTTGCAGGTTCTCCAGACGATGGGAAGCCCTTCTACGGCCGGGCAATCCGCCTCATCCTCGCTCAGTTCTGCCATCTCAGGGATGGAAGCCCTACAGGATGTCACGACCGCCAATGCATTAACAACCAACCCTTCCATGGCACAATCGATGCTGCAATCCTACGATCCAGGATTAAACATTCCTCAGTTGGGATCTTTGGTGAATACGACCGCCTAGACCCAACTGCCCTCAGATAATCATCCCGTGAACTCCCCTGCGCTGGAGTTAACTTCTGCCACGCAGTAAAATGCCGATGCAAACCGCGTTAGGTATCCTCCCGCCGATGAGCTACAATTGTGACGAATTGGCTGGAAAAAACCTGTCCGTACATTGCCTGGCCTACGGACAACTTGCGCATTCAACCGGTTGGGGATCAGGCCCTTTTAAGGAAAGGGGGCTGCAGGAGGCCGCAAATGAGAGTCTTTCAAGTCGAAGATACCTGGTCTATGGAAAACTTGCGCATAGGCGCCCGGCCCGATCCACAACCTGGAGCGCGCCAGGTGCGCATCAGGATGAAAGCATCGGCCCTGAATTACCGGGATCTCCTCGTGCCGGCACACGGCTACGGGTCTAGAATGAAACAGCTACCGCTGATAATGCTCGGCGACGGCGTCGGTGTGGTTGACTCATTGGGAGAGGGCGTGACGCGCTTTAAGCCGGGAGACAGGGTATGCCCGGTTTTCTTTCAGAGCTGGATGAGCGGAGCGCCGAATCAGCGGAGACTTTCACTGAGCCTGGGTTGTGAGCTCGATGGTACGATGGCCGAGTTCATGGTGCTTCCCGAGGAAGGCGTTGCGCTTGCCCCGGCGCATCTCGATGACGTTGAAGCGGCTTCGCTTCCAGCCGCCGCAGTGACAGCGTGGCGGGCATTGGTTACAGAAGGCCGATCCAGACCTGGGGACAAAGTATTGGTCCAGGGCACCGGTGGTGTTTCGCTCTTCGCGCTCCAGTTCGCCAAGATGCTTGGCGCACAGGTGATCATCATCTCGTCGAGCGATGAGAAGCTGGCGCGGGCGCGGGCGATGGGCGCCGACGAAACGATCAACTATAATACTGTCCCGGAATGGGGCAAATACGCACGTGAAACTGCGGGTGGAGAAGGTGTTGACCACGTGGTTGAAGTGGGCGGTCAGCTCACGATGGCACAATCGCTTCGCGCCGTTCGGCCCGGGGGGACAATAAGCGTGATTGGCGTGCTTTCGGGCGCGACCTTGAACGTACCGCTGGGACAGATCGTGACCCGGCATGTCCGGCTGCAGGGAATCACTGTCGGCAACGGCGATGATTTTGCCCAAATGGCCCGGGCAATGGCCCTGCACAAGGTTCACCCGGCGATCAGCCGAGTGTTTGCTTTCGAGGAATTGCATACCGCTCTCGACTTTTTGGCGAGCGGCAAGCATTTCGGCAAAATCTGCATTAGGCACTGATGCGGACGGGGACGGCAGAGATCAATGCGCCTGCACACGGTGCGGGCAGACAAGAAATAAGCTCCGTTTCGGGTTCAGGTACCGGGCTGATAGGAACTGCATTCTTGACAACTCAATCCGAATGGGTAAATGTTTGCTAACAAATCTTGGCATACTCAAAAGAGTTAAGGGCAAAGAAATGAAGCGGCATTGGTCTCCGGTTTTGGATGAGATCACACCTTTACTCATTCAAACTATTCTGAACGAGTACCAGTTATCATGGAGGGGTGTCCACGGCATCACCCATTGGGCGCGTGTCCTTGAAAATGGTTTACGCCTGGCTTCCTACACCGGTGCTCAACCTTTAGTTGTTGCGTTCTTCGCCGTTTTTCACGATTCGCGGCGTACCAATGAAAGCCTCGACCCCGGTCACGGCCGGCGCGGAGCAGAGTTTGGTAAGATATTGAACGGCAAAGCATTCCACCTCTCTGACGATGATTTCACACTGTTTGAAACTGCCTGTACCTACCACACTGAAAGCCTGACCGCCGGCGATGTCACCGTTCAAACTTGTTGGGATTCCGACAGGCTCGATTTAGGGCGTGTCGGCATCATACCCGACCCCAGGTATCTTTGTACTGCTGCGGCCCAACAACCGGAGCTTCTGAGTTGGGCCTATGAGCGCAGCCGCCTTCAATATGAGCCCGAAATATGCAAATACTGGGGCGCCACAGATCTACTGAAAGTGTAGGGTCTGACTGTCACGCAGAGACCTCGAATTTCCCGGAAGCGGCTGTCTCAGCTTTTGTTATTTGTCGTCCAACGCCTGGAGATCAAAATGCTCAACGCCAGGGTCCTCACCAACCCGAGCCGAAGTCATGGAAATTGTCACTCAAAGAGGATGGAAAATGAAGGCTTGTATCCGGGATGTCGAGATCAACTATGAAATAGAAGGTCCGCAAAAGGCGCCGGTGGTCACATTTAGCCACTCTTTGGCGGCCGCTCTGGATGTGTGGGAGTTTCAGGTCTCCGTGCTTTCAGGCTCGTATCGGGTATTGCGCTACGATACGCGAGGACACGGAAATTCTTCTGCAACTCTGGGCGCATACACGATGGAGATGTTGAGTGAAGACCTGATAGGACTGCTCGACTGTTTGAATATCCACCGGACTCATTTTGTGGGGATTTCCATGGGCGGAATGATCGGACAGGTCTTTGCCCTCAACCACCCGGATCGGATTGCAAAATTAGTCCTGTGCGACACAACTTGCAGCGTGCCTGCAGAAATGGGCCCGGTGTGGGAAGAAAGAATCCGGATTGCAGAAACGAAGGGCATGGGGACCCTAGCCGATGAAACACTCGAACGCTGGCTGAGCGAAGAATTTCGGAGAAAGAGACCCGAATTGGCCGAGCGTATTCGGGAAATGATAATCCGCACGCCTGTGCCTGGTTATGTAGGATGCTCCCGTGCCATCAGCGTGTTCCATGTCGCATCGGGGCTTTCGAAGATATCCGCACCAACCCTGATTATGGTAGGCGAGAAGGATTTGAGCACTCCGGTCACTGCGGCGAAAACAATGAATCAGCAGATTCACAGCTCGGAGTTGTTCGTTATTCCGAGTGCCCTGCATTTAAGCAATGTGGAAGGAGCAACCCTTTTCAATGAGAGGCTGCTGCGCTTTCTGGCATAGAATACTAACAAAGATGTGATCACGTCGAAAGCATTAATTGGCCAAAAGGCATGAGAAATCAAGAGTACTTAACGATTCGCAGCTTAACAATCAAGTTTGTGATCTCAGAAAAGTCACTGCCGTTTACCCCCGGCATTCCCGCCGTCAACAGCCGGCCTGTTCCCCCTCTTGAGTCGCTCTAGATCCGGTTTTTCCAAGAGGATAAAGTTCCTGAAGATCCCAAGAGCCTTGAATCGCTCTTTCCCAAACTGAACCTCATATGTGCTAAACAGGATGTAGTCGGTTCTGAGGGTTTGGCTGCTGATCACACTCCCCGCTATACCACCCAGAATCGAGCTCAAAAACTGTCCTGACGGCTCTTGCATTTTTTTCTGAGATTCCTTCATTACGTACTGGCGGACATAGTTGCCGAGATCATCCGAGGAGGGGTTCGTGTAAACCATCAGGGCAGCCAGAGCCAGCAAAACTATTATAATTGCTAAGGATTTCATGCTTTTTCCCTGTTACCCCTGCTGGTCGAAGGAACACGTCGTAATATGGGTTGCCCCCTCGGTTTCACAATATTTCTCATGATAAAGACATCCTCGGGAAGGCTCGTAAAATTGACCCATCCTCAATTCGTCTCCCCTGATCAGCGCTTAATATAAGCGTTCAGCCCGATGGTAACCGGTTTGCCGTTTACCTGGGCAGTAGTAACGGTATTCCCGTGCGTACTAGCTACGACGAGGGTCTTGCCGGATGAAGACGGTGCCGGTTCTTCCAAGTCGATCTCTATGTAGAGCTTCTTGTCTCTGATTTCGACTTTCATAGCCATGAAATGGTTCTCCTCTGAATTTACACGCGGATCAGCCCGAGCGAAACCAGATCGCATTTGTTTGGGCAAAAAACCAAAGGGCCGGAAATTGCTTCTCCAGCCCTTCAGATTCCTCTATGGATGAGCAACTAGAGCTTCTTCACTTTGACTGCAGCAGGTCCCTTGGCGCCCTGCTCAATTTCGAAGCTGACACGATCGCCTTCCTGGAGGCTTTTGAAGCCGGAACCTTCGATGGCGCTATGGTGAACAAACACATCTTTGCCGCCATCCTCTACCGTGATGAATCCGAAACCCTTCTGGTCGTTGAACCACTTTACAGTACCTTGAGGCATAACTCTTCAAATCCTTCCATATTGTTTTGTGAACCCCTCCAACCACAATTAACATTAATGTCAAATCGTGATTGAGGCAAGAAATAAAGCAGGAACGGCCGATATCAGAGGCCAATATATTTTTGCCCAAAACGGCGCTACCCCGGTCCCAATGCTATTTCAAAGTATTTCGAACTGGGGTTTGCCAGGTTGGAATATGTTGGAGATGACAAATTCAACATAGCACACATGCGGCACTCTGGCCAGTGGTGGTAAATCTTACACACCGGACGAATTCATTCAGGAGATTAAAGGGAACCCGCTTCTACTGCCATAGCAAGTGATCTGAGATCTCTTTCAAGCCTGTTTCAGCCGGCCACTCATCAGAGCCGAGGCAACCCGGTTTGGACGAGATCCGAGTAAATTTAGATTATGAGTTTGCCTCTTTCTCAACACATTTGGGGCAACAGCCTCGGACAATAACCTCGTGCTCTAAGACCTCAAAACCATGGCCTTCCGGTAGCAAGAGTTTATTTTTCCCAATGGGATCGGTGATGTCGTGAATGGCTTGGCACTTTATGCAAAACAGATGATGATGGGAATCGATCCTGGTCTCATATCGTGAAACGTCTGTCATCGTGCTGACTTTTTGCACAAGCCCTGCTTCGTAGAATTTTTCAAGGCTCTTATAGACCGTCCCAAGAGAAATCATGGGAAAACGTGTTATGACCTTCTGATGGATCTCCTCAGCACTGAGATGTCCCGTCGAATTGTGCAGCACCCGGTAGATCGCCAGTCTCTGATAAGTCACCTGGAAACCGTGAGCCTTCAGTACGGCGATATAGTCCATGTCGCTTTTTTCCTTCATTTTTTATCCCCCTCCTTGGAATCTAAAATAAATGCGGCATCTTAGTGACATTGTCGGAAATACGCCCATCATATAGGAATTGTTTGAGAGTATGCAACTGCTTTGGAGAATAATTCTTTGTAAAGCGTCTGTCAAAGATCGAATTTTCTCTAGTTGGCAACTCCCCTTCCCGCGCCAAAGTATTCCAGCCAAGAAAGGGGAAAGCAGCCGGAAAATGAATCTCTCGTCCCAAATACTCACCCTCTCAACCATTCAACCGTCTTACAGACAATCAGATCGTAGATCTCAGTAGGATCTATCGCGTAAGATTTTGGCACATGAAATGAGTGATCCCCGCCTTCAATGACCTCCAATTCCCACGGCGCACTCAGCTTTGACAGTACTTCTCTAAGGAGTTGCAGGTCACAAAGCTGGTCCCTCGTTCCAGCGAAAAAGAGCATCGGAATCGGGATATCATAAAGATGACCGTCCCGGACCCTCTCCTTCTTTCCGGGCGCATGTAGCGGGTATCCCAGAAAGATAAGCCGCTCTACCGGAAGTTTTTTCTCCGCAACCATTTGGGATGCAATCCGTCCCCCCATAGATTTTCCCGCTGCCACTATATGCTTTGGCCGGTGTTCAGCGAGAAACCGATATGCACCCTGCCATGCACGATACAACAGATCCTGACTGTCGGGGCTCTTCTTCCCCTTATCCCGATAAAGAAAATTAAATCGTAACGTCAGATACCCCTCCTTTGTCAGTCCATCAGCCCAAAATGAGAGCGTCGGGTGATTCATGTCATTTCCGGCGCCGTGCGCTATAATGATTCCCGTGTCCGTGCCGGAATCAGGTATGGAGAGAATCCCTGAAACTTTTTCGGTCTCAGTGATCGGGATGGTTACCATCTCATTTCTCATCGGATCGTACTCCTTTATCGGTAGATACACCGTAGAGATGTTACTGCCGCCGTTGTGAAACCGTTCTCTTCCGGGCTTTATCTGATACCCGCTATATCTTATGATAGTGACGATCGCCGGCACTATTCAGCGATAAATCAGCAGGCCCCCCCGGACGGGCCGGTCAATTACTCTGCCGCACAGGAAGCTAGTAACTTTAAAGTGCTCCAACTTTTTGCGGGATGCAATTGATAAGGAAGGCGACTGAAAACGGCAATTACATTGTGGAGGAAGACACCGCTAAGGCAAGGTGCCTCTCGGATAATCTTTGTTATGAACCTGCAAAAGCGGGCGACGGGCTGTACTGCGTTGTGGAGAAGCGTCTTGATCGGGGTATAAAGCGTAAAAGTACCTGAATCAACCTGCCAAGTCTTTCAATCCACGAGATGCCGAGCCTTTAACTAGCCTATGAATCTCTTCCTGAATGCAGCAAGCCAGAATAGACCGGAGCCGAACAGCCAGGCCGCGCCGGGGATGGGAGTCTCGGAACCACCAGCGGAGGGCAAGGCTCCAACTTCAGCCTGATATTGGTTGCCCGAACCGTCCGTCGGGGTCATCCAGAGGAAATTAGCTACATTACCGGTGTTGCTGCCGAGAGCACTGAGATAGTTGTTATAATCGGTAACCTGGGGTGCATTCGAGACAAGATTGACTGGATCGGAAGTTCCTAAGTACTCCTCATGCCAGATAGCAGCCTGGAGAGCAACAACGTCAGTCGTGGGCGCGGTGCCATAAGTACCCAACAACCACGCTATCTGGGCTGCATTGTTAGCCAGAGTGCCGCTCCCCGGAGTGAGGTTGCCGTAGATATACCCGTCAGCGGTTACGAGGGTATGAGGGTAGTCGGCAGGCACAGGTACGTTCTTGTAGAGATCAATGCAGTAGACGTACTCTAAAGGGGCTCCGTTCAGGGTCGACGGACCGATCGGCCCTCCGGAAGTGGTTACCGGTACCCCGTTCTCTGTAATAAGAATACCGGTAGGGTAATCGCCGCCAAGGTTCACGTCGGCGGTATAGTTGGCATTCGCCGTCCCTGCCATTAGCAAGACAATACTAGCTATTACCAAAACAATCGTTTTCATTTCATGCCTCTTCCATATTTATAAGTTATAGCACTTCAAAAGTTAGGGACACTTTTCGCCTTTTCCGTGCTGGCTGAACGCGTATCGTGAGCTTTGAGGGAAGCCTGCCGCGCAAAAGAAAAAGCCCGAACCAACAGCAACAAACTGTTAACTCGGGCTTTCTGTTTCCTGGATGCCAGGTCATCAAAGTACCCGATGTTCACGTTCGATGACGTTATTCAATCTTTTGAAAGGAGCTACCACAGGCTATGTTACAGTTCCGTTGCCATCAAGTGAAGATTGGGAGGAGGCAAAAAATTTCGAGTTTGTCGCCTCAGCTTGTATTGAGAAGGAAAGAAGCGGCGATTCGGACAATTTTGGGCGACGCCCCAACGCGGCAAGCCGAAGGACGAAACTTGGTCAAATGAAGACGCTTAAAACTCACATCTAAATGTAGATGGCTTAGACTCGGAATAGTCTTCTCAATTTATCGCTCCAAGTGGACAGGGTGTAACGTATTTTTCTGAAAAAGGTTCTGACCGGCTGCTTGGGGTTGGTAATAATCGTATCCATCTCCTGCTGATGCAATATCTTCTCCATGGGACTTCGGTACGTTTTCATCGTTTCTCCCTTCTCAATCAGGGGGAATTGTTCGTTGCAGGTGGACCATGTGATACGTTTGTCACCCGATGTCTCTTCAGAATTTGCCGCCGGCCCGTTCATTTTCCAAGGCTTGAGCGGCCTTCATGATTACATCTCGTATCGTCCCGACCTTAAAAGGCTTGGCAATAAAGTCAAAGGCCCCTTTGGTCACTGCTTCCCGGGCCGCATCGAGGGTGGCGTAACCCGTTATCATGATGACTTTAGTCTCGGGCGACTTGGCTCTAACATTCTCCAGGACCTGCAAGCCATCCAGTTCCTCCATACGGATGTCCGTTACTACAATGTCAAATTTCTTTTCCTGCATGCGGGCCAAAGCCTCCTTTGGTGCCACGAATATCTCCACGTGATACTCTCTTTCCAAAATAGGCTTGAGCCGCCGCCCCACCAAAGGTTCATCGTCAAGGATAAGTATTTCTAACCGTCTCCCCACATCTCCTCCGCTCTCTTTATCTAATTGTTGCCGAAAATAACAATCTGAAGGCGACCTCCAGTCGAACGACTCAGCCGCCGGCTCGATTTTCACCTGAAGGCTGAGGACTGAATTCGCCCGCACGATATTGAAGACTGCATTATATTTTAGATACTGTTGAATCCGATAACAAGACACTGTTATGCAAGCTGGAATCTTGTGGCGGTTGACAAGTGCTAAAACTGCGTTTACGTTTTTTTTGTCCCATTATTGCGCCGCATTCTCAGCCGGTTGCATCATTTAAGATAATGACTATTTGAATTCTTGGGAGATCGAGATGGGCAAACAACTGATTCTTGGAATGGCTCTTTCGCTGCTGTTCGTCAGCGGTTCATTTTTCAGCGCGCAGGCGTGTGAACTTGCCTTCAATGGGTGTATGCCTCCTAATTACTCTTCTCTTTGCGGTACCACTTGCGTTTCGAAAGATATGGACAAAAACACGATGCCCAAGCAGGAAAGTCCGGCGACAAATCAAGGGCAGGGCAAAGCACAAAATCCAAGTGATTATTAGTCACCCTTTGATACTCTCGTTTCACGCATCTTTCGGCAGCCCAACCCTGGTATCGCGAATTACCAGCCGGGTTGTCGTTTACCGCTCTTTGAGAATAGAAATACAATAATGATGCGCCCCTTCGCTTTCCTTTGATTCCAGCAAGTTGAACAGGTATTTTTTCCCTTGATATTTAAAGCTCTCCGGTTTGCCTGTCCGGAGGCACAGTTTCTCTTTGTTTGTACCGCTAATGAGATAGCAGACGGCTGCCGAATCTTTGTGGCACTTGCTCGTCTCCGAAGCTTCATAAAGAATTATGCCCAGGTTGCCGTCAAAGGCCATGGTCGTTTCGCCCGAGCCCACCAATGTCGGTTCAAGAACCAGATAAGGTGCCAGCAACTCCTTGAAGCCGTTATATTTTTGCTCCAAGGTCTGCTGATCGGCATTCAGGGCTTCTATCTCCGAGAATTTAGCATCGAGTTCGCCTCTTAGCTTGAGAACATCAACCCGGGCTGCTTCAAGGTCTCTCAAGGCCGAAGTCAGTTCCGAGGCCGTTTGCGCATTTTCCCGTTCAGCAGTATCAAGCCCGGACGCAAGGTCTTTGTATTGAGACTCCAGGTTGCTGTGTTCGTTTTCCAACTTCTGTAACGAATTTTCCAACGCAATATTTTTATCTGACAAAGATTTGTTATTTTTCTGGATGACCAGAATCTCCGCGTTTTCATTGTCCGATTGCTTTTTATACTTTGCATGATCGATTAAATAAGTCGCTGAAACAGACAACCCAATCAAGCACGCAAAACAAAGCAGCAAGGTTATGGGACCCATCCTGAAGGTTCGTTTCCTTTTTTCTGCCAAGTTTATAAGAGGCATCTTAACGGTCCTTCTCGTTTTTTCTCCCGGCATAACGGCTCCTGAGCTGGGAAATACGGATTAAACATAATCAGAGCCCTGTGCTGCAATCCAGTCGATGAATATTAATAAAAAAAGCCGGCACATCCGGCTCCAAAATCGGGCAAGAGCCAGTTGCGGGAGGTAGTGAACCTCCTCTTATACAGATGATAACTCAAGTCCGTTTTCGGACAATTGAAAAGATCGTCACCATTCATTTCACGTATCCAAAAACCCTTTTATCTACATCCAGAGGCTCGGGACCGCTAATTATCAGCTTTGAGAATTCATGATGCATAGGGTTAATCAAGAAATTGTATTCATTTGCCACAATGACGCTGGGGACTCGGAGCAGAACACTGGAATTACTGGTTGTCCAAGTATCACCAATTTGCTGGGTCCCGCTGGGGGCGGGAAAACTCCGCCAGTTTTTTGGCAAAACAGCGACATCAAGATCTTGAACGAGTGCATCTGAGAACTTGACAGTGAATACCACATAATTCGCAAGAGGAGAGCTCTTATTAAGGTGGACCAAAACCTCAAGAATAGCCAGCGATAGGGATTCTGAAGCGAATACCATTCGTGTACCTGGAGTTGACCACCTACTACCATAAAGGCCGGTCCCCTCTCCATCAAAGGCGTTCGCTGCATGCTTTCCCTTGATTATGCGCCAAGCCACAGGCATTAAGAGGGAATCCCGTGCTCAAGCCGCCCAATCAACGCTTCCACTTCTCTTGCTCCAGGCTCTGTGGACGCATACTCAATCGGCGTTGATCCGCCTAGTGCTGGCTGTGTGGCCGTAAGCCACTCGCGTGCAGAGTCGACATCTCCATCAAACAAGTCTGAAGCTAACGCAAATATTCTTGCTGCTCGGATCAATCGATCAGATTCGACCGGGTGGAGTCGCCCTTCTTCTTTCCGCCTGCTGAGTGTCCTGGGACTGATTTGTAAAAGATTGATAGCATCCTCTTTCCGTAAGTCAGTGTTTCGGATGAAGTTTTCCCATGAACTATAGCCAAAACCCCTCTTAATGCGCTTGAGCAATTCGGACGTTTGCTCATCTTTCATGCCTAGCAGCACAACGTAGGAGTTTCCGGACAGTCTCTTCCTGCTGGAACTAATCCTGTGTCGTGCAGTAGTTTTTGGTACAGTACCCTTTTTCAATCCAGGCTCATCAGGCATAATTACTTCCTTGTTCCTGAAAATCAAGTTTTCTCGTTTGCCAGATGGTATTATTGTATCTGCCATGTGGCTCAATGTCAAGACACCAGGGCACTTGGATCTTTATTGGAAGAGACGCCCGCGGGCTGGACGTAGCGATCGATTGATGCAATTTTCATCAACTCAGACGAGTAGAAATCTCTGCAAAAAGAGTGACCTACATGCAAGCCAGTCCACTATTTCCGGCTATCTAAACCAACAGGAGCCCTTTTCAAAAAAGATGAGCGGGCTTCCAAAGGGCTTCGAGCGAGCGATTTGTTCGTAACTGTATGAGGGGTATCCTCCCCCATCCGGCTCAATCGCGAGATTTTAGCGATGCAGCAAACGCCCCAGTTCCTCCAGGATACTTTCCCTGTGGAACCTGACCCAAGCTGTCCCCTCTCGTCGCACAATGAACGGATCAATTTCCGCCAGCCGTTTCTGACTTCGTGGATGCATCAACCTGCGCATGAGGCTTGCAGAAAGTGAAATACCCTTTTCAGGCACATTACCATTCTGAACATGATTCCCCCTCCCCTACGTTGAGAAAGTCAATTACAGGTCAAATTAGAGGCATTCCTTTTTGCCCTATTTGTGGAGATCACCGGCAGAGGACAAAACCAAGAAACAAAACATTCTGATTCGCTGATTCTGGAAAAATCCTACTGACTGTGGGGGACGGTGTGGGGAGCGATTAAGTACATAACAAAGAAAAAGCGAAAATATAGCAGTAAATCATTGGAATTACTTGGAGGGCGACGCGGGGGTCGAACCCGCGACCTTTGGTTCCGGAGACCATTTTTTAAATTCATTCTGTGATCTTATCGTAATTGTTTATCCTTTCTGAGCAAGCATGTAGACGAAACATTTCATTTGACAGCCTTCCTGTGAATTACTAAAATCCTCCTTCAAGTTAGCAATGAGTTAGCACCATAATCCACCACCTTAATTCGGGATCATCTAAATGGGCACTGACAGGAAAAAGGTCAAAAAATACGCTGGCGTATACTACAGGGAACATAGTACCAGAAAGCATGACGGCAAACCAGATAAATGCTTTGAGATCAATTTCCGTGTTGGCGGAGATTTGCATTGGGAGAAAATAGGCTGGCTTTCAGAAGGGTATTCAGCGCAAAGCGGTTCACAAATTCGTGGCGACAGGATACGGACTTTGCGGCATGGGGAAGAACTGCCAACCCGAAAGAAAGAACCCCGTTTTGAAGAAATTTGGAAAAAATATCATTCATGGGCGAAAACGAGCAGGAAATCTTTTTCAGCCGAGTTGAATCGGTACGAAAAACACCTTGAACCACGTTTTGGTAAAAAGAGACTTTCTGAAATCACCCCTTTGGCTCTCGAAGAACTCAAAAGCGAATTGACGGCGAAATCCTCTGACCAAACTATAAAACACATTTTGGTTTTGGTACGACAAATTATTAATAAAGCCATTGCATGGGATTTGTGGCAAGGAATAAATCCGGTCAAAAAGATCAAGCTCCCAAATCCGAACAATCAGCGAGAAAAGTATTTGGAACCAGAGCAAGCCGAAAAGATATTAGAAGAGCTTGGAAAAATTAGCCCACAATGGCGGGATATAGCTTTTCTCAGTTTAAGTACCGGGATGCGCCCAAAAGAGATTTTTGACCTGAAATGGAACGATTTAAATTTTGCGGACGGCATTATCTACATTCTCGACCCTAAACCCGTTGGCCGGTCTGAATCTGAAAAGGTTTATATGAATGAAGAGCTAGAGAGAATGTTTAAAACCAGAAAGGATCAAATCGAAAGCCAAAAGGATAAAAAGGAAGAATTCTCACCCGATCAGCATATTTTTCAAATCAGACGTAAGATTGGCGGGAAAATTACCGAAGTTTCCGACACTTTTCAAAGAGTCGTGGATGCACTCGGATTCAATAAGGGAGTAATTGACAGAAGGCAGAAAATTACTTTTTACACTTGCAGACACACTTTCGCTTCCTGGCTTGCATTGGAGGGAGTGCCAATTTTGACCATCCAAAAACTGATGCGGCATTCCAATATCACAATGACCATGCGGTACGCTCACCTCAGCCCTTCTCATGAAAAATCAGAACTTGCCAAATTGCAAAACAGAATGGTTCGGTACAAGTCGGATTTAACCTAAACTTTAATTCCGAAATGATCGGCAGGGCTCAGAAAGTTTGCCTTCTTCGCCGAAAGTCCGCACCTCGTGCATTTCTTAGGATAAAAGGGAAGGAACACGATCCATTTCCCGCCAGTGCAAAAAACGAGAAGCAACGTAATAAAAAATGTAACTGGTCCGAAGCCTTTTACAAACCATTGATATTTATTGCAGCGATAACAGTATTTCCGTACCCTCAATTGTAAGCTTTCTCGTATTGCCCGGCCAATTCCTGCATGTGTATGGAAAAGGAATGGAGGACCACTTGACGAGATAACGGAAACGTAAAAGAGGCCCACCGTGACCGCTCCTTTGGTTACAAACTATCGAACAGATAGTTGCAGCCAGGGGGTCGAGGAGATGA
>JBKQLC010000031.1:0-37161 GCA_052147195.1 Syntrophobacteraceae bacterium | reverse complement strand
AGCTCCACAAGGAATGCTTCGAGCCTTCTCCGACACGACTGTAATTCCTTGCTGTCCATAAGTATCCCTCCCGGTACCTATATAGGACGGCAAGAAGGAAAATGTCAAGCACTTAACGTAGTAGTGTTACTTGACCTGCCTGCGCCACGTAGAGAACAGCGTCGACAACGTCTTTTACCTCCGTGATTTTCCCCATTGGATTCGACTTCTTAAGAGAGTCCCTGGGATCATCCTTGTGCAGTGGTGTGTCCACGACTCCGGGGGCTACGGCGTTGAAGCGGATACCTTCTTTTGCATACTCGATTGCGAGACTCCGGATCACTGCATTCAGGCCCCCCTTCGTAATCATCGAAACCGAGGCATTTACGCCTGCGACCGGCTGATCGACAAGCGACGCAGAGATGCTCACAACGCTCCCCGATTTCTGTTTCAGCATCTGTTTCACGGTGAGCTGAGTGATGTAGAGGAATCCCAGCAGGTTGGTTGAGACCAAGGCATTGAAGTCCTCGGTAGTAAACTCCGTGAAAGGCTTGGTGTAGAAGATTCCGGCGTTATTCACCAGAACATCGATGGTTCCGAAATGCTTGATCGCTGCTTCGACAGCTTTGGCGCCGGTCTCCTGCTTACAGATATCGCCATCGACGAGAACCAGGCTGGGTGAGGCAGTCAACGGTTGACTGGCATTAAGAGACGTTGCGACGACGTTATAACCCTGCTTCAGAAAGCCCTCGACCAAACCCGCACCAATACCCTGCGATGCTCCCGTGATGATTGCCGTTTTCTTGTCCGACATACATGCTCCTTTGATTGAAAGCTCGATTAGGTTCGGCGCCGGGCGCCGGGATTTCGCGTTCAACGAGTTCAAAGGGGCCATCCGGTGCAGTGACTTGCACGACACGCACAGTCGACATCGGCATATCAGTTTCTCCCATCCTATTCTTCATTAAGCTGTGTTCCCGGCTGCCTGGCCACTCTCACAGCAGCTTATAAAAAAAACAATAATCATCGCGATCTTAGCAACAAGTGGCTAATAATTCAGGATATTTAGGTTGAAGCGCTGGAAATGCGATCTCATCGGGGATCAAGCGTAGGAAGGATACAGGCGGAAACCTTCGGGGTTGTTATGGTTCGAGGCGAGACGCTCAATCCGACGGATGCCATCAATGACCGGTAGAGCCGAAGGTAGTCGAAAATGCCGATCTTGATATCCGCTTTGAAGAGCCTCGCGAGGTGACGCTCCGAATATGGAAAAGCTGCCACAAAATCGAACATGGTCGGTCTGAGTGCGTAATTCCGTACGATGAAATAACGCGCTGGTTTTGCGGATGATTCGGCTGACGCAGCCGAGCTGGATTCACCGGCCGGCGTAGCTCTTCATGCAGAACGTTCAATTCAAAGAACTGTCACTCCCTATTTTCAACAGAGGCGCAGCGAGGGCAAACAGAGCTTGTAATCCAGAGTTCAGCGTCCCTCGCACCCCGAGACAAGAAAGAAAACCTAATATTAATTTGAGCATACCTATCTTTTGGCCTATTATCTAATCGACTTTCAGGCATACCGGTCAGTTAATCGCACTCAAGCTGAGAAAGGCAGTGCGGCTGTATTTGAGGATTATCCGCTAAGGGCAGCACTCAGTTCAGTGCAATCTGACCCGTGGATGAAACTTGAAGACACGGGATAGAGAGATGCGAGATATAAATCGGCTCTGCAGATATCCCCACTCCCCCTCCGAATCTCTCCCAATGGCTCATATTTGCACAATGGTCAGGTAACGGCTGGAGGCGTCGCGCAATCAGGACGGTTCGAACAGCCTATCAAGGAGGACAGCATGGCAGATTATCCCGAGGACAAGCCAGGCGAGGCACGAAAGGGGATCACTCGCCGGAGCTTTCTGACTTCAATGGGTGTTGGTGCTATAGCGGCCGGCGCTGCAGGAGAACTCCTCGCCGCGCTTCCGGAAGCGGAAAAGGCCGTGGTTGCCAAAGCGGATGAGAGAACACGCATAAAGCTTCTCATCAACGGCAACCAGCAAACGATCCTGGTGGAACCTCGCTGGACGCTTCTCTATGTGCTTCGAGAACAGATCGGACTTACGGGAACCAAAGTCGGATGTGAGCGGGGAGAGTGCGGGGCATGCACGGTACTCATCAATAATGTGCCCCGCTATGCCTGTCTTACCTTGGCGATGGAGTGCGAAGGGGCCGAAATCGTTACCCTGGAAGGCCTCATGAAGGGCGAAGAACTGGGACACGTGCAGCAGGCCTTTCTCGAACACGATGCATTCCAGTGCGGCTATTGCACCCCCGGGCAGATCATGGCGGTCGAGGGGCTTCTGCGAAAAAAACCCGATCCGGCCCCCGAGGAGATTCGAAAGGGTGTCAGCGGGAACGTTTGCCGCTGCGGTGCGTACGCTAATATTTTCAAGGCCGCCCAACGCGCCGGTGAACTCAAGGCGGGCAAGGAGGTGGACGGTGGCAGCAAATCCTGACGAAGAAAAAAATGCGGGGACCTTTCCTGTTCCGGACACGCCCCGCCCGGGCGAAGCGCCCAAACCCTGGGAAAAGACAGTCTATGTAGGGAAGCCGCTTCCGAGAGTGGATGCATACGAGCTAGTGAGCGGTTCCGCTATATACCCTTCGGACGTCCGGCTTCCGAACATGCTCTATGGGGCCATCCTTGGGTGCCCTCATTCAAACGCCCGCGTCAAGCGATTGGACACCGGCAAGGCGGAAAAGATGCCCGGTGTTTATGCGGTGATCAGCGGATCTACCCCGGAAGCCAATCTCAAGTGGCCCTATCGCCAAGGCAGGCCTCCCAAGGAAATCTGGAGCAAGATTTTCGACCCTAATTGCCGTTTCGAGGGGGATGCCGTCGCCGCGGTTGCGGCCGACACTCCCCATCAAGCCTCGGACGCCCTGCGCGCCATCACCGTCGAATATGAAGTCTTGCCTTTCGTGGTCGATGAACGAGCGGCCTTGCAAGCCGGAGCGCCGCTTGTCAGGGACGAAGGAAACCTGGTACAGACCGAAAAGTACGAACGGGGCGATGTGGAGAAGGGATTTGCCGAGGCGGAACAGGTTCTGGAGGAAACCTACCGGACCGCTTGCGAGATCCATACCCCTATGGAGCTTCACGGTTGCGTGGCCCACTGGGAAGGGGATCGCCTCACGCTCTGGGAATCTACTCAGGGGGTATTTGCCGTTCAGGCGGAACTCGCCGCGATATTGGGCCTCCCGCTCGCAAAAATCCGGGTCATCGGGCACTACATGGGCGGAGGCTTCGGGAGCAAGCTCCAACCAGGGAAATACACCGCCATTGCTGCACTACTGGCCAGGCGCACAGGCCGTCCGGTGAAGCTCTTCCTGTCTCGGGAGCAAACCTGTCTCACTGTGGGGAACCGGCCGCCCTGCAACATGCGGCTCAAGGCCGGAGTCAAAAAAGACGGGACTCTCACGGCCCTCGATTTCAGCGTCCTCGCGACGGGCGGCGCCTACCCTGCAGGCGGCACCATGCTGGTGGACTGGCAGGTTCGGGACCTCTACAATTGCCCCAATGTTCGCATTGAAAGCACCGACGTTTATGTGAACGCCGGTCCAGCGCGAGCGTTCCGCGCACCGGGGCATCCGCAGGGTTCCTGGGCGCTTGAGCAAATGATGGATGCGCTTGCGGAAGGCCTCAAAATGGACCCTGTGGATCTTCGGTTGAAGAATATCGCTGCCGTCAGCCAGGCGCGGGACGGCCAGCCCCCTTACGTCACCACTGGGTTAAAACAGTGCATGGAAGAAGGGGCCGGGGCCTTCGGGTGGAAAGATGCCAGGGAAAAGGCCGTCAAGACTCCGGGAAGGGACTATTTGCGGAGGGGCGTCGGCATGGCAAGCGGCCTCTGGTTCGCTGGAGGAGCGAATCCGCCTTCCACTGTTATCATCAGGATGTTTTCCGATGGCAGCGTGAACCTCAACATGGGTGCGAGCGATCTTGGAACGGGCACTAAAACGGTAATGGCCGGAGTCGCCGCCGAGGAACTGGGAGTGCCTCCAGGATCCATCCAGATTGAAAACGCGGATACCGGCACCACTCAGTATACCAGGCCCAGCGGCGGCAGCAAGACCGTGCCCACGGAGGCCCCCACCGTCCGGGCCGCCGCCATTCACGTGAAGCAACAATTGCTGTCCATTGCCGCCGAAGAGCTTAAAGTGGATGCATCAGACCTGGCGTTCAAGGACGGCATGATCGGTTCACGCTCGGACGGCTCCAAAAGCGTTAAGATTTCGGACCTTGCAGGCCTCAAGAAACGTGGAGTCATCGTCGGCATCGGCAGCCGTGATCCGGACCCGGCGGGCAAGGTTGTTAATCCGTTCGTGGCACAGTTTTGTGAAGTGGAAGTGAACACGAAAACGGGTGAGGTCAAAATACTGCGATTCTTGGGCGCCCACGACAGCGGCCGGGTCATGAACCGCTTGACTTACGACAGTCAGGTTTTCGGCGGCATCACCATGGGCATCGGCCTTGCCGCTACGGAAGGCAGGGTACTGGACGCCGCGACAGGCAAGATGCTCAACCGGAACTGGCACGACTACAAGCTTCCCACAGCCCTTGACGTACCGGCGGATATGGTATCGCTGCCCATTGAGCTAATTTCGCCTGAAATCAACACCACCGGGTCTAAGGGGCTCGGGGAACCCGTCACCATCCCTACCGCGGCGGCTGTCGCCAATGCGGTTTATCATGCAACGGGGGTCAGAGTCACTACGTCGCCTATCAGTCCGATGGAGCTCTGCAAGCTTTTCTCCAATCGGTCGAAGGAGGGCTGAAACCATGATGCCGCAATTTGCCTACATCCGTCCGAAATCTATCGATGAGGCCCTGAAAATTCTAGCTCCGGGAAATGCCGTGGTGCACGCGGGAGGGACCGACCTTCTGGGCTGTCTTCGTGAACGTGTCTTCGAAGCAAAAAACTTGGTGAGCCTGAGTGACCTCCGGGAGCTTAAAGGTATTCAAAAGACAAAGGAGGGAGGGCTCCGGATCGGGGCGCTTACCACCATTTCCGAAGTGGCGGAGGACCCGCTGGTAAGAGCAATGTATCCCGGGCTTGCCAGGGCGGCATCCGAGGTGGGAAGCCCTCAGCTAAGAAACCAGGGAACGCTGGGCGGCAACCTTTGCCAGAAACCGCGATGCTGGTACTACCGCGGCGACTTCCACTGCATAAGGAAAGGCGGGGACACCTGCTATGCCGTTGACGGAGAGAACCAGTTCCATTGCATCTTCGGCGGAGATTCCTGTTACATAGTACACCCTTCCGATACCGCACCCGTTCTTATGGCCCTCGAGGCAAAAGTTCACATCGAGGGGCCGAAAGGCAAGAGAGATGTCCCTGTAGGAGAATTCCACGTTCCACCATCGAAGGACCCTCAGAGGGAAACCGTGCTGGCGCAAGGCGAGCTGCTCACGAGTGTTTTGCTGCCACCACCATCTGGCGGGCTTCGCAGTTCGTACCGAAAGGTCAGGGCGCGGCAATCGTGGGATTTTGCACTTGTCGGCGTCGCTCTGGCACTAGTCATGAGCACGGGCAAAGTCAGCAGGGCGAGGGTCGTGCTGAGCGGAGTAGCCCCCGTACCATGGCGTTTGAGAGCGGTCGAGGAACTTCTCACCGGCCGGGAACTGGATGCAGAGACAATACGGCTTGCCGCCGAAACTTCCATCAAGGGCGCCAATCCGTTGAAGCATAATGTCTACAAGTTGCCGCTCATGAAGGGCGCTATCGAAGAGGAGCTGACGGCCATCCTGGCAGCATGATGCACTGCAAAGCCGTTCTGAGCCGCTCGAATCTTTGCACTGGCCCGCAGCACTCCAGAAAGCTCAGGAGCGTTGAAGAAGCCAGGATCCAGGGGATTAGCCGATCTACGCTGCGGCCCGAAATCAGCCCGCCCGGTTACTTTCGGCTTTCCCCAAAATGAGGGGGGCTTCTTCGCATGCACACCCTGCCGTCTTTCTCTCCATAAGGGGCTCAAAGACCCTGCTGAAAATCAGCGCGGATACAATCCCTCCCATGAGCGGGCCGAGAACATAAACTGTAAAACAGCCGCCTGAGGGACCCGGGATGGCCACGTGCCCCCATCCGGCCAAATAAGCGAACAACCGGGGTCCAAAATCCCGTGCGGGATTGAGCCCGGACTGAGTAAGCGGGGCAAGAACTCCAATGATCGCCGTGACCGTCAGGCCGATGAGGATGGGCACAATCTCACTTGACGGACGGCCCACATTACATCCTTCCGTCAGCATAAAGATCGTAATGACCAGCAAAGAAGTTCCAAGGGTCTCGACCAGAAAGGCAAGGGGAAGGGAAACGGAAATCAAATCGGCGGGTACGCCCGGATTCGGAAAATACTCACCGAATATCATCGCCGTCGTCACGGAAGCATCGGCGCCCCGCGTTATATTGTGGACAAGCTCAAAGCTTGCAATAGAGCCGGAGAAGATCCAGTAGACAAGCATGCCGGCAACGAAAGCTCCCAACACCTGGGCCAGCCAGTAGTAAGGCAGTTTCCGCAGAGACATCCTTCCGGCCACGACCATGGCCAGACTCACAGCCGGATTCAGATGAGCGCAGGAAAGATGTCGAGTGCAGTAAATGGCCAGAGATACCCCGATTCCCCACATCAGGGCTACCTGCAGCAGTCCCGAGTGGGCGGAAAAGAGCACCGTTACGGCTACAGAACCGATCCCGAAGAAAACCAGTATGAATGTGCCAAGCAACTCGCCGGCAAAACCCTGAACAACCTCGTGGCTTGTCAGTTTTTCCCAGCGTCCATAGGTAGACGTCATCTCGGGAGCCTCCATTTTTCTCGCATATCAGATTGGAACGGCCAATTTTGCGGCAAACAGGCGCCCGCCGCTTTCAACCTTTCAGCAAACTCACGAGCCTTTCGACCGGAAAAACCTTGCCCTGGAACACCACCATGCCGTTGACTATAAGTGCCGGGCTTAGCAACAGGCCATACTTGTCACGGATCTCCCGGGAAAGAGCCCATTTTTTAACCACGGTGGCATCGATTTCCGACAACGCCACGGCTTCCTTGACATTATTCAGCAGTTGCGTGCACCACTCACACGGCGGATCCAATCCGATGACTTCAATTTCCATCTTTTTCGGCTCCCGTGCAGATTTCAATGCATGCCTCACATCCCCCTCAGCAGGTAAGGCGGATTGGGATAGGACGGGCTAAAGCACTGCAGGTCAATGAATTCCGCTTCGACTTCCGTTTCTGCCGCCGCATCCGAGACTGCCGTTCGCACGATGCTTTCAAGCTCTTCGGGCTCCATCTGCACCCGCGCGTTGACCAGCAGTGTCGCGCTGAGCATATCGGCCATGGATGGGCCGCCCCGAGACGGCTCGCCGCTCAGTTGTGTCAGATTGCCCCAGATCGAGCTGCCCTGGCTGGTCATGGCTAATTTGAGGTGGCCTATGCCCGCGTTGCGCGGGCGCAGGCTATCCCTGATACGCAGGATTACCTTTTCAAGCATGCCGGCCGGATTGAAAGGCTTCTGTCCGAAGATCTTGACCGCCGCATTCAGCCAGCCCAGGACTGCTTCGGCATGAGCATAGCGGTCATAATCGATCTCACTCAAAACCGACGAAGCGCCGGGCCGCCCGGTGACCAGCAGCTCCAGCCAAGCATCGAGACCTTCACCTTCGCGGGCCGATATCGCCAAAACCTGTTTGGATGGAAAACGGCTGCGCAGCAAGCCGGCAAGCCGATTTGACTCTTCCGGTCCCACCTGGTCGCTTTTGTTCAGCACGATAAGATCGGCCTCTTCGAGTTGCTTGCCAAACAGGTATCCGACATCTTCCGGAAAGGTAGTCGGGCTTTCTCCCAGCAGCAGTTCTCGTACCCGGTCCGGATCTACCATCGTGGAAAGCGGTGCAAAGACAAATCCATCGCGATAGTTGATTTTGACAGGGTTGGCCACGGTAGCCACAAAATCCGTGCAACTGCCCACAGGTTCCCCCAGGAGAATATCGGGGTTGTGGGCGAGGATCTTGTCGACATGATCGATCAGCTCATCGAATTTGCAGCAGAAGCAACCGCCTACCACTTCTTCCACAGGTACATCCAGTTTATCGAGCATCTGGCGCACCACGAGGGTGTCGGTCAGGTTGCCGCTTTGATCGTTGGTCACGATTCCCACCCTCTTGCCGCGGCCAATCAGCAGCTTGGCAAGGGCTCCAAGCGCCGTCGTCTTGCCGGAGCCCAAAAAGCCGCCGACGAATATCAGCCTGACAGGTTTGGTGATGGCGAGAGGTCTGGGTTTTTTCATGAGAACTCCTTTGGAGCCAGAGGCAGATTGTGGGTCGGCATGACTTTGGGTAAAATCGCATTCGAAAATACCCGTTGGGCTTCATCTATAAATTTACCTATCAAGGTCACGTGAACGCTCAGCGTCCTCATCCAGCGCTGCAGGCACTCCTTGCCGGCCTCAGTAAGCAAATATTTGCGCCTGGCCGGTCCCGGCGCACTTGTATCCCAGGTCGAGGTAAGCACGCCGCGCTTTTCCAGCATGTTCAGGTGCCGGTAGAGGCCGCCCATGTTCAATCCAAAGCCCAATGCCTGCAGTTGACCCAGGATGATCTTTTGGATTTCGTAGCCGTGCAAACCTTCGTGTTGATAAAGGGTCAGCAAGATCCAGGGCGCCACAAGAGTGCTGATGTTTTTCCCCGAACAGGGGCAGTCGTTTAGATCAAAAATGGCCATTACTCCTCCTAGTGTGATACTCCACTTTGTGCAATACGCCTGCCATCCTGAAACTCAAAAGGAAAGCTATTCTCTGGATGCTTGCTGGTGGCTTTTACAGGTAGGACACGCCGGTCCGGCCAGGGGTGCCGGATGGGCTCAATCAGTGCCAGCCCGGCCCAACCTCCCCCGCAAAGCCCAAACATAAGACCTGTCCTGGTCAATGAAGAAAAGACGCCGGCATGCCGGCGATAGAGCCGGGTGGTCCGATGCAGACCATGTCCAAAATGGATCATAGCTTGCAATAGCCGGAAATAACTAGGAAAAAATAAGACTCAGTGGTTCAAAATGGCGCTTGGGATCGTAAGGGTCAACTGCACTCACCGGCCTCCCGGGTTGCCGGCTCATAAACCTCATGTATATACAACTAGACAATATAAGAGTTGCGCCAGGCTTGGCATGAATTGTGCCATTAAGAAGCTTCGTCTTGGTAAAGACCCTTTGGTACGGATTGCACTGGAGGAAAACACCGGCTCTTTGGCGTGTCGGGCTAATCTGCTCACCAGGGGAAGATTTCCTGTCTACAAGGAACAGTTCAGGATCTAAAAGAAGAGACGGGGCAGGCCGTGGTCATCTTTGGTATGTCTCAAGGCCCTTTCACCTGCCCGGCCAATCTCGTGGGAACCCCCAAATCGCTGCGGGCTACCATGAAGGAGTCCCAAGTAGTGAAAGAGGCGCTTGGAGTCACGGTGGAAGTCCTGATCAAGGTAATCAAACTCGCCTTCAGTAATGGCGCCGACTACTGCTGCATGGCTGATCCCGCCTCAGGGTGCGATCTACTCAATCACAAGCTTGGGTGGCCTTCGTCAACCCGGCCCTCAAACGCGTTGCCGCCGTCAGAGGGCCGGTTAACTCTAACGTGTGCGGCAACACTGACAAAATCATTCCAATGATTTTTCCAACAGGCCTGTTGCTTTGACCATTCGATCGGGTTTTCGAACAGAGTTTACATGAGGAGGTATCTTTCATGCCATCCATTGAAGACATTCTAAAAAGCATTCACGACGCCGTCGTCGCCTACGACGAAGAAGGGGTCAAGAAAGCCGCAGAGTTGTACATCGACGAAGGCCATGACGCTTTGCGGGGAATCACCGATGGTCTTGCAGCCGGCATGGCCACAGTCGGGGACCTTTTCAAGGCCCAGGAATATTATGTCCCCGAGGTGCTTCTATGCGCCGAGGCAATGCAGGCCGGGCTCGACATACTTACACCGCACCTGCGGGCCGGGGATTCCAAAAGCAGGGGTAGGGTCGTCCTTGGAACCATTCAAGGCGACATACATGACATCGGCAAAAATATCGTCAAGCTGATGCTCGAAATCTCCGGCTTTACAGTCTACGATCTCGGCACCAATGTCCCATACCAGGACTTCGTGGATGAATTGGTTCGAACCGAAGCCGAACTGGTCGGCATTTCGGCAATGATGACCACGACAATGATGGGAATGAAAAAGGTGATCCAGTTGGTGAGGGAGGCCAGGCCCGAGGTTGGTATCCTGATCGGGGGGGCTCCGGTCTCCCGGGAAATAGTGAAGATGTTCAAGGCTGACGGCTTTGCCCTGTCGGCGTCCGATGTAGTGGACGAAGTAAAGAGGGTCCTGGCGCTCCGTACGGCGTGATCCAACCATGTGGACCCAGTAAAAAATGGAGCGAGCAAAGGGGAGGAAGATCAATGTCAAAGCAGTTGCTTATAGATGCGCTCAAGGGCAAACGGACATCGAGGGCCCCATGGCTGCCTTATGCCGGCATCAATAGTGCTTTTCTAATCAACGAGACTGCCGAAAATTATCTCAAGAGTCCTGACCTGATGGCCAAGGGCGTAGAGAACTCAGCGAAAAGGTACAGGGCCGATGGGATTCCCCTTATGTTCGACCTTTCGGTCGAGGCGAACGCAATCGGCTGCGAGTTGCGCTGGTGGGCGGATAATGTGCCTTCAGTAGTATCGCACCCCTGTTCCCGGATGGAATCGCCCGGCAAACTCGGCCTCAAGGTCCCGACCAGGGAATCGGGCAGATGGCCCGTTGTGCTCGAAGCGGGGCGTCTTTTAAAACCCGGATTGGATGCCCTGGACTGCGCGATGGTCGGACTCTGTTGCGGTCCTCTCACCCTTGCCTCCCACCTGGCCGGAGTACGCATTTTCACCGATGTTTACAAGAACAAGGAATTCGCCCGCGAAATGCTGGAATTCGCCGGGGAAGTCATTGCCGCCTCCGCGCAGTTTTACGCGGAAATGGGATGTGAGGTCATCGGCATTGTCGACCCCGTAGCCTCACAGGTCAGATCGGAGACATTCAGGGAGTTCGTTACTCCTTACGTACAGAAGGGATTGGAAGTCATCAACAAGGCCGGCGCGTGCTCGGTATTCCTCATCTGCGGTGATTGCACCAAGGTCCTGGAGGACGTTTGCCAAATCGGGACACATGCCTTCGCGATTGACGAACAACTCAATCTGAGCTTGGTGAAGGACATGGCACGAAAGCACGGGCTGGGATTCGCCGGCAACCTCAAACTTACCCTGGCTCTCAGCCTCGGATTGATCCCTCCCCGTGAGGATGCTATAGTCAGTCTTGCCGCAGGGGGAACGCACGGGTTCGTATTGGCGCCTGGCTGAGACCTTCCCTACGATGTTCCGGCGGAACACGTGGAGCAGGTTGTGGAGGCAATGGACTGGTTTGGCGAAAACTATGCGTCCTATCCGGAGGCATTTGAATAACCGGGAAGGAGACTTTCGGATGGCCGATAAAAAAATCCGGATCGATGTGCTTACTTTGGACAGTGTTCAATGTGCCGCATGCGGCTACATGATGGAATCACTTGCTGCATTGCCCCCCGATGTGCAGGAAATGATAGAGTATCTTGAATGGTCCATCAAGACCAAGGAGGGAATAGCCAAGTTTGTCGAGATGAAGGGTAAGGTCCTTCCGACAATCAGCATCGAGGGAGACCTTGTTTTTCCAAGCCGCATTCCTCAGTACGAGGAACTGATAGACGAAATGATCAAACGGGCCCCCACTCCCGAAGTGGCGGAAAAGCTCAGGTCCCTGCGGGATAAGGGCTTTCAGTTCGACAAGCTGGAAGAAAATCTCAAGAAAGCTGGAGCAGGGCTGAAGACCAGAGAAAGTTGATCCTGGAAGGCGGACGGAAAAACGGGGCGATCCGTATTCGCCATGGATCGCGATCGGGGTGAAAAAAACATGGGCGCTCAAACAGATGTCATCATGATAAGCGGTTTCCTTGGGAGCGGCAAGACCACGCTTCTCAATGGGCTGCTCAAATCGATCCCCAAGGGATACAGGGTTGTAGTCCTGATGAACGAATTTGGAGAAATCGGGATCGACGGACCTGTGCTTCAGGGAGAAGATTTTGATATTCTCGAGATCAACAGGGGATCGATTTTCTGCATCTGTGTGAAAAGGGACTTTATAACGGCGCTTAACAAGATTGCAAGCGAAGTCAAGCCTGACGTGCTCATTATGGAACCCACCGGGGTTGCCAACCCGGGCGATCTCAAGTCTGACTTTATGCTGCCCTTTTTAAATAACCGTTTCCGCCTTCTGGAGCAGATATGCATCCTGGATGCCGAATATTTTGAAGAAGCATACGGCGCATTTGTTTCGGTAGAAAAACAGATCGCCTCTTCGTCATTGTTCGTCATAAACAAGGTCGACGTGGCAAGCCGCGAAAAAATCGAGCGAATCAAGCAGATAGTGCGGGGCCATCATCCCTCCCCGCAGTTTATGGAGTCGGTTTTCTGCGATATCCCCTTCGATTCGATCCTGAGAAAGATGGGCGATGCCGGCGGCATCTGCGATGCTTCAGGGCAAACCGCCGGCAAACCGCTCTCTTCCAAAGAGTTGGACGAAGTACTTTCCCTTATCCTCTCCGATCCGTTCCGCGAGGTTACTCCCCCCGACAATCTGGTGAGTTCCGCCTACTCATGGCACGGAGACGGGATAGCGGAGTTCCAGGAGTTCATTAATGAACTGCCCAAAGGGGTGGTAAGAGGAAAAGGCTTCTTGAAAGATGCCGCGAAAACCTATCTATTGAACATGGTGATGGGAAATTTCTCTATCGGAGAATTCCATTCCCCGGTGCATGCGGACCTTCTCGGAAAAGTGGTCCTGATATTCCCGCCGGGCCTGGAGGAGTCGGTTGCTCTGGTAGCCTCCAGGTGGAGGTCCAGGTTGGAAGAGCTGAGAGTTGACCCGGGAGGGGATTGTGGTCCCGCAGCCTTCGAAAAGTCTGCAAGTGTTTCTGCTCAATAAAATACCCTTTTCGAGCGACCGCGAACGGCTGGTCTACAAACTTCACCAGAGAGGCATCAAGCGGCACGAAAGGGACCTCGCAGCCCCTGTCGGCCGCGGGTCGGCACATGAAAGAAACGAGGCTTAATTCTGTGCTTTCCTGACTCCGGGCCGTAGTATTGAGATACAGGTTAAACCCGCAGGCTGAAAGACCCTGGGAATGAAAACAGTGATTTTGGCATGTAACACGATCCGCGATGAGCTTGAAAAGGCAGCCATAGAAACGAACTGTCCGCACGAATTCATATGGGTCGAATCCGGACTGCATCTTGTACCCGACTCCCTTCGCAGGCGGTTGCAGGAAGAATTGGATAAGATCAGCGGCGTGGATAGAGTACTTATGGCATTCGGCTTCTGCGGCAACGCAGTGCTCGGACTGAAATCCGGAGACTATCAACTGGTCATTCCCAGAGTGGACGACTGCATAACTTTGCTCCTGGGGTCCAGAGAAGACAGGGAGCGCTGCAATGGGCAAGGAGGCACCTATTTCGTTACGAAGGGCTGGCTGGAGGGAGAGGCCAACATCTGGAAGGAGTACCAGGCGTTTTTGGCCCGTCACGGTCCGGAACGAACGGAACGGATATATAAAAGAATGCTTGCTCATTATAAATTCCTGGGTCTCATCGATACCGGCGCCTATGACATGTCCAGCCTCATCCCCCATGTGAACGAAATCTCCGCCGCTCTCAAGCTGAAACTCCTTATTCTCCAGGGGACCGACCGCTATCTGAAGCACTTTCTTTCAGGCCCATGGAATGATGATTTTTTCGCACTCATTCCACCATCTACCACGATCGAACTGGCGCATCTGGGTCTTGATCCGGCAATTCGTCCTTCTATTCAGACCGTGGTGTGAAAGGAAAAGCTTTTTGCCTACAGTATTCTTCAGGGATGGCAAACAAACTTTCGAAGCTGTGCAGGGAGAAACCCTGCTGTCATGCATTCGGCGCAGTGGAGTGAGAGTTGAGTCGACTTGCGACGGGAGGGGAGTTTGCGGCAAATGCAGGGTCGACGTCCATGGAGAATTGAGCCCGCCTGACGATGCGGAACTCGAGCATCTGGGAGCCCAATGCGCGGACGTTCGCCTGGCATGTAGAGCAAAAGTGCTCGGGAATGTCTATGTGACTATCAACGACACTTGGACCCAGCTTCAGTCCGCACTCGGTCCCGAACTTCGAGTGGTCGCCATAAATAGCCCCGTCAAGCGCGTCACTCTGCCGGAAAAGGGCCGTGGCTCCGGTCCGTACGTGGAAACTCTTCCTTTTCGAACCCCCGATCCTTGCGTTCTCGACAAAATCGCAATTTGGAACGGAAATGAGACCCAGGCATTCGGAATCGAATTTGGAAACGAACTCCTGGACATTCGCTTCGACCGGAAACCAATGCTCGGCGCCGCAGTGGACATCGGTACAACAAGCCTTTCGCTTTATCTGTTCGATCTGGAAAATGGAGAATTCCTGGGCGGCAGTTCAGCGCTGAATCCTCAGACTGCCTATGGCGGCGACGTGATCACTCGAATAGATTATTGTCGAGAGAATCCGGAAGGAATAAGCGTTCTGCGGTCGGCGTTGATCGGACAATTGGAGTCGATGCTGGATGAAGTCCTCGGAGAAGAACGAAGCCGGGAACAGGTCTATCTGATGACCGCAGCGGGAAACACCACCATGCTGCACATCCTGGCGGGAGTCAACCCGCTATCCCTGGCTCTAGCCCCTTTTCGCCCCACTTTTCTGAAGTCGCTGGTCGTCGAAGGAGAACGTTCCGGCCTGCCCATTGCCAGTCGAGGGCGGCTTGTCTTTTTGCCGGGCGCGGCGGCCTATGTCGGCGCGGATATTATCTCCGGCCTCACGGCAATCGATTACCGGTCCTGCTCCGGGTGCACCTTATTCGTTGACATCGGAACCAACGGAGAGATTGTGCTGATCGAAGGACCTGATCGATTGCTCGGCACATCCTGCGCCATGGGACCGGCACTGGAAGGAATGAATATCTCATGCGGCTGTAGAGCTTTGCCCGGAGCCGTGGATACCGTTTTCATGGGCAACGATATGTTGCCTCGATTTACCACCATAGGGGGTTTGCCGCCGATTGGCATCTGCGGGAGCGGCCTCGTGGATCTTGTAGCTGCCCTGGTCGCCTCCGGGGTCATCGCCTCCAGCGGAACATTCAACCCCTTGGCCGGAAAGGCCGTGACAGATCGGTTGCAAGGGGACCGTTATTATTTGACGGACAGTGTTTTTCTGAGCCAGCAGGACATTCGGCAGGTTCAGTTGGCAAAGGGTGCGGCCATAACGGGGATTCTTGCGCTGTTGGGCGAAGCGGGCCGCAGTGTAGAAGACCTGGAACAAATCATTGTAGCCGGCTCCTTCGGCTATCACTTGAATCCTGAAAGCCTGAAAACCATTGGGCTGCTCCCGCCAGAGTACACAGGGCGAATCACCTTTGTGGGGAATTCGTCACTTTCCGGAGCTTCCCTTCCCGTGCTCAACCGGGACATATTGAGAGATATGGAGCATTTGGCGTCCATCATACAGGTATTTGATCTGGGCTCCCGCCCGGACTTCGGCAAGAAGTTCATTTCACAACTGCGTTTTCCATCCTCCGCGGATCGGCAACCGAAGATCGGCTGATTGATCCCTTATAGATAAGACACATTGTCCGGGTTAATAAATGAAGTTGTTGCCCGATGCCCGGGTACAGATTGAAGACGCATCGCTTGAGCAGCACCGATCGCGGTACCCGTCCGTCTCATATGCGGGATTTATAGCATTCGAATTTACTGCAAAAAGTGAGTCACTTGATACCGTAAGATTCAAGCTTGTGTTTGAGAGTGTTGCGGCCTATCCGCAGCAGCTTGGCGGTTAGCATCTTGTTCCCTCCTGTTTGCTTGTACACCTTGATCATATGCCTTTTCTCCAGTTCGGCAAGACTGAGAACCTCTTCTGAGCTTTCTGAAGGTGCCGGCTTTGTTTTAGGCTGCAGGAAGGCTGGTAACAACTCCCGGGATATAGGCTTTCCCTGAGTCAGATTGGCGCAAGCTTGGACAATGGATCTGAGCTCTCTTACGTTGCCTGGAAAATCGTAATTCATGAGTATTTCGAGGGCGTCAGCTTTCAAGCCGCCTTTGGCCAGTGAGGACGATAGCTCTCCCAGGAACCTGCTGATCAGAATCGGAATATCATCACGCCTCTCTCTGAGCGGCGGGATATGGAGCCAGGCTCCCCTCAGCCGGTAGTACAGATCTTTGCGAAACTCGCCCTTGAGCATATCCTTGTCGATGTCCTTGTTGGTCGCGGCTATGAACCGGACGTCCACTTTCTGCACTTTGCTCGTACCGAGCTTCATGTATTCACCTTCCTGGAGCAGCCGAAGGATCTTCCCCTGAAGGGCCGGCGGTAAATCTCCTATCTCGTCCAGAAAGAGCGTCCCGCCATTGGTATGTTGCACGTAACCTGCGCGATCCTTTTCAGCCCCCGTAAAGGCGCCTCTGGTGTGGCCGAAAAACTCTGCATCAAACAAGCTCTCCGTAAGAGAGGCCATGTTGACTGCAGTAAAGGGCCTACCTGCCCTATTGCTGGCCTGGTGGACGGCATAGGCCAAAAGCTCCTTTCCCGTGCCGCTCTCTCCGGTGATCAGTATAGGCACATCGCTTCTGGCATGGAGTTCCGCTTCTTTGAGTAGCCTCAGCATCCTCGAAGATTGAGTGACAATATTACGGAAGGCTTCCACCTGTGTCAGGTCAGGCGCCGTCATCTTGTTTCTGAGATCCAGAACATCGAGCAGTCTTCTTCTCTCAAGAGCATGGCCGATTTTTAGCATCAGATCGTCTCTGTTGATAGGCTTGACCAGGTAGTCGTAGGCCCCTTTCTTGATGCATTCTACCACCACGTTCACATCGTTAACCGCCGTAATCATTAGACACTCAGTATTGGGGCTATAATATTTTATCACCTCCAAAAGCTCAATTCCGTCCATCCCCGGCATTCTCACGTCCAACAAAGCAACTTCCCAGGTTTGTCCATTTTGAAACAACCGGGCTGCTTTTCCTGAATCGCTTTCGAGCTGATAAGCATCGTGGCCTGAAATGATAAGCGCTCTCTCGACACTATCCAAAAAGTCCTGCTCATCGTCCACAACGAGAATACTGATACCCATGTGAGTGACCTTCGAATTTTTGTGGGCTCATTGCGCTTTCCGCGATGAGATATTGAGCGTTATTTGGGACTCGCTGAGTTGGTGTTTTTTTCGCTATTCCGCGACGCCCCGCATAAATGCAGCCTTAAAGCATACAAGCGAAAAGCGTGCTAATCCCCACACCTGGCCATGTCTGCCAGAATCACGCGGAATGAGCTGCCCTGACCGACTTCGCTATCCACTTCGATTTTCCCTCCAAGAGACCGGACCAAGTTGTAGCACAAGTATAACCCCAGGCCGATTCCCGACGAAGGGGGCTTGGTGGTAAAGAAGGGGTCGAAAATCTTGTCCCTGGTTTGCTCATCCATCCCACAGCCATTGTCAGAGACTTCAATGATGAGGCGTGGCTCAGCGGCATCTTCCATCCTGGCGCTAACACGGACACGGGAAGACTTTTTGTCACAAGCTTGCGCCGCATTGATCAGCAGATTAAGGATAACTTGCTGCAGCGCCCCTGCATCGCTATTGATTGCGGGAAGGTCTCCGGGAATGTCGATCTCAAAATGCCTGACCTTTTCGCCGATTTCCTCTTGGCACATGGGAAGCACTTTATCGATCACATCTTTGATATCGGTTAAACTCACTTCGAGATTCTCCCGTCTCGTGACAAACTTTTTCAGATCGCCAACGATCGCCTTTATCCTTTTCGATCCATGTTCCATGTTGTCCAGGAGCTTCAAGATGTCCTGACGGAAGCGAGCATACTGCATTCGAAACAGTTTAAAATCAGGTTTTTGGCTTGCCTGTTCATCGACAATTGGCAACAGAGCCCCTATGTAATCCCTCAGTATGGGGAGATTGAAAGAGATGAAGTTGTTTGGGTTATTGATTTCGTGGGCGATGCCGGACACCAGCAGACCTAGCGAGGCCAGTTTTTCGTTCTGGATAAGCTGTCTTTCCATAATTTTTCGATGGGTAACGTCACTGATCCGCATTATGAAGCAATCGCTTTTGCCTGAGTCGCCTGGAACGGGATAGACGACCACCTGCTCTATCTGCCTGGGGTCGAATAGACCTTTGCGCTCAAAGATTGCAAATTTGCCTTCCCCGATGGATGGACAATATCCACAGTCTGAACAGTGACTGACCCTCCCCCGCAATGCCTCGTGGCATGGCCTTCCAAAAATATCGTTCGATTCCGTCACGCCATAATAATCCTTCGCGGCTTTGTTGAGCAATCTGATGGACATGTCATTGCCCAGCATAATCAAGGAGTCTGAAATCCCGTCCACGACTTTTTGAAGCAAGAGGTTGGTTTGTCGTAGCTGGAACTCTGAACGGCGCACTGCCTCTTCGGCCCTCTTACGCTGAATCAACTTCCTCATATAATCAATCAGTAGGGTGACCTGGCGCATATCGGAGAAGCTGTACGCCTCGTCTTTGTTCGCTACCATCGCCACGGTAACGATGCGGTCCTTGTCGCAGGCCGGCAACACCATGAATCGTGACAGACTCAAATGGTCCTTGGGACTGCCAGTTTCACCTGAGTCATCTGCACTGAAATCGTTGACGACTACGGACTTTTTCAGCCGGATGGCTTCTACCAGGAGATCCCTCACCTCCACGGGCAACTGGACAATGCTATCTGCGAAGGTGCTCTCCCCGCCGCCGTTCTTGAACCAGGAATGAACACCCTGTAATATTTCGTCCTCGCTGAGCAATGCGACGAAGCCTGCTTTGCTCTTCGTTAGACTTACCGCGTGTTCCAGAACGAACTGACTTATACGTTCCTGTGAAGCATCGGTCATCTGGGTCAATTCAAGAAGCGATTCAAAACGCGCTTCGTCAAATCGCAACCGTTCCTCAGACCGCTTCCTTTCGGTCACGTCATTTCCTACGAACTGGACGCCTGCCACATTTCTGTTTTGATCGAGGATAAGTTTATTTCGCCAGGCGACCCAGACCCTCTCACCAGACCGGCACATCCCTTCGGTCTCCATTACGGGGTCCTGCTTCAGCGCTGTGAGCAAATTATCCCGCATGGCCTCCGGATATTCTCTGGAGGAATCACCGATGGGAAAAAGCGTGCCCGCAATGCATTTGCCGAGGACTTCCTCTTTCTTATACCCAAACAAATTCTCAGCGAACTCGTTGAGAAAGGTGATCTTACCTTTAGAGTCGACTCGTATGACGAGATTTTTGAGCTTTTGTTCCAGTTCCCTGCATTTCTCTTTTGCCAGATGAATGGCGCTCACAGCGTCAGGAGCATATCCATCCGCCCCGATTTCGTCACAGAACTCCTGTCTTATCACTGCTCCGCCGATTATGACCTTCAGTGAATCCCTGAGTCCCTCTGTCTTCAGGATTTTCAGGACATCAGGCATAACATACATACCAGAACTGAGAAGTGTCGACAGCCCGAGCAGGTCAGCTTCCTCCTCTTTTACGGCCGCAATGAGATCGGGAATCGGAACATTTCCTCCCAGGAATCTCACTGAAAAGCCCGCGCTTTCGAGCATTATGCTTACCAACTCGATGCCGACATCGTGAATGTCTCCCTGTACAGTGGCGAGCACTACTTTCCCGAGACTTTGCCCCATTCTGCCGGCGTCCATTTTGGGAATAAGAATGGCAGCAGCTTTCTTCACAGCCTCTGTCGCCAACATTAACTCGGGCAGCCACATTCGCTGTTCTTGGTAGTCTACGCCGCAATCCTCCAGGCCCTTGACAAGACCGTTTTCCATTATTCCAAACGCTCCATACCCCTTTCCCAGAGCATTTTGAACAAGTTTAAGAGTTTTTCCCTCGTCACCTGCATGGACCGTTTTACGGATTTTCTCCAGGATATTCACGCCGTGCCTCCCAAGATTCCTGAGTCACCATCTCCAAAGGGTGTTTTTGAGATAGCTTTCATCCGCTTAACTGAACTTTCCCGGCAGACCCTAAACTACAACAGTAGGAAACCTTGCCGCGACAAAGACTACAATTAGAAGATGAAAAGTTATTCGGGTTAAATAATTGAAGGAATCAGTTTAACGCAAGATTGGTCTGATTCCCTCGTTAAGTTTGGCGTTGTGGCCCATATCTTGCTGAAGACAAGATACAACCCAACTATAACACAAGCTGTTGCCCTTTTGTACACACACAACGAAAGGAGACGGCCATGCGTGATTGTACGGAGCATGGGAGGACCAGGCATGATATTTCGCCGTGGAGAGCTTTGCGCCCACCTTGAAATGATCCGGATGACCGGCAAGGAGTGGCACACGAGCCAGCGGCAGGTTCACGCGGAACTGTGAGGCCGGTTGCCGGTGGAGTCGACAATTCGAATGGAGCGCTTGGGTCTGCATCAGTTCACGAACGGGAGACGTACGCATGAGTAAAGAAAATCGCATACTTGCAGCGATGTTTATCTCCATGGCGCTGGGATACATGCCGTGGTACAACTTTTCAGCGGTCCTCAAATATATTTCGCAAGAATTCCATCTGACAGCGACCGATACTGGCCTGATCCTTTCTGCCTTTCAGGCCGGCTATGTCGTTATAGTCATGTCCACCGGATGGCTGGCCGATCGTATCAGCCTGAAAAAGATCCTCTTTTGGGCCACTTTGCTTACTGGAATCTCCTCTCTCCTGTTCATATGGGTCTCTCAGGGCAAATTGAGTATCCTCGTTATGAGGCTGATCGTAGGGCTCTCAGCAGGCGCCATATATGTCCCCGGGATGATGCTTCTCTCGCGCTGGTTTCCCGCGAGCAGGAGGGGAACCGCTCTCGGGGCCTACACTTCCGCCCTGGTCGCCGCTTATGCGGGCGGATATCTTATCGGCAGCCACCTCTCAGTAGCCTATGGATGGAGGTCCGGCATCCTGTGGACATCGCTTCCAGCGATTCTCGCTGCATTTGTGATCCTTGTTTTCGTTGAAGACAAGCCGCTGGAGGAAGCTGCGGTATGCAAAGTATCACCTCAAACCGGGGTTGCTCCATCCTCAGCGCAGTGCTGTCCTGCGGGAGGTTATGCGGGTCCTACTCTGATCACCGCGGGATACGTCGGGCACATGTGGGAGCTTTATGCTTTTTGGGGATGGATCGGTCCATTTCTTATCGCCACTCAGCTTGCTAATGGCGTTCCAACGGCCCAGGCTGTCAGTACCGGAGGGACCCTTACAGCCGCTATCATACTCCTGGGAGTACCTTCGTCATGGCTCTGGGGGTGGATGGCCGACAAAAAGGGCAGGAGCTTCGCAATGGCGGTGGGCGGGGCACTTAGCGTAGTCGGAGAATTTTTTCTGGGAAGCCTTTTCGGGTATTCTTTTGCGTTTGTCGTAATCGTAGCCGGTTGGATAGGATTTTGGGTCATTTCCGACAGCGCGCTCTACAAGGCTGGACTGTTAGAGATGATGGATCCAAAGTTTACCGGGTTGGCTTTAGGAATTCAGTCTGCGGTAGGTTTTGGTATTACGATCATCTCACCTGCTGTCTTCGGCGCTGTCCTCCAGCTTTACAACGGGGCCGGCAACCCCACCAGCGCTACGCAGTGGTGGCCGTCTTTCGGGATCCTCGGAGTTGGCGGACTACTTGCGCCTATTGCCATTCTACTCTTGCGGCGCATGCCGCAAGCCGTGCTGATGGCAGGCGGGAAGAGATGACGGAAACGGTGGGGATCTGGTTCGAATATGCTCCGAGGCGGGGATGCGAAAGCGAATTGGAGACTTAAATCTCTCCGCTTACATTCCTAAGGACTCAGGGGAGGGGCATGCGAGGTGAGGCAAAGGCTGGAGGGCTCGATAGGGCTGGACCGGCCGGCCCCCTCAAAGCACAAACATAAGACCTGCCCTGGTCAATGGATAAGAGTCGCCGGCATACTGGCGATACAGTCGGGTGGTCCGATGCAGACCATGTCCAAAATGGATCATGGCTTGCAATAGCTGGAATTAACTTAAAAAAATAAAACACAGTGGTTCAAAATGGCGCTTAGGATCGTAAGGGTCAACTGTAGTCATCTACCTCCCAAGTTGCGGGGCATAAACTTCATGTATCCAACTTCACACTGTGAGGGTTGCGCCAGGCTTGGCACGAATTGTGCGGTTAAGAGTTTTTGTCTTGGTAAAGACCCTTTGATACGGATGGCACGAGTGGAGAATGCCCTGCGTGCATTCCAATTTAGCGCACAACCAAACTTTAAGGGGTTTTCACTACTATGAATAAGAATATTGTCATTATTGGAGCTGTTTCACTTGGTCCCAAGGCCGCCGCCAGGCTGAAGCGATTGCAGCCTGACGCAAAGGTGACCATGGTGGACCAGGAAAATCTGGTATCTTATTCCTGCGGTGGCATTCCGATGTTTCTATCCGGTGACATCAGCGAGCCTGAAGGACTCATCACAAATAATTTTCAAACCCTTCGATACGAAAAATACTATACACATGTTTTAGACGTCACCCTCCTGCGAAATACCCGGGCACTCAAGATCGATCGCCAGAAAAAAGAAGTTCTCATACAGAGTCTTCCCAATGGCGAACAGGAAGTGCTGCCTTACGACAACCTTGTCGTGGCTACCGGAAAACGCCCCAAGCCTTTTACAGTTCCCGGTTTCGATCTGCCCGGGGTTCTGGACGTCTATAGTCTGAAAAACGCCGCTGCGGTAAAAGAGCGCATTGTCAAAGAAGGTGTGGAAAAAGCAGTCATCATAGGCGGAGGGTTTACCAGCCTTGAAACCGCTCAGTCCCTCATGGAGATGTGGGGGATCCAAACCACCGTGGTGGAAATGAGCGATCAACTGCTCCCGGGGTATCTGAGCCTCAATATGGCGGCAGCGCTCAGGCGCCACGTCGAAGATAAAGGCCTCATCGTACGTACGGGTGCAAAGGTGTTGCGGCTGGAAGGAAACGGCTCAGTCCAAAGGGTCGTCACCGACAAAGGAACTATCGAAACGGATCTGGTGATCGTGGCCACAGGAGTTGAGCCCAACTCTGACCTTGCCAGAGAAGCCGGCCTTGAGGTATCGCCTGGTGGAGCTATTGTAGTCAACAAGCGGATGCAAACCTCAGACCCCCTCATCTATGCGGGTGGCGACTGTGTGGAAATTCCCAATCTGGTCACCGGCAGGCCGGGGTATTTCCCATGGCCTTCCCTTGCCCAGCGGCAGGGACGTGTCATCGGTACGAACCTGGCGGGTGAAAAGGCCGAGTTCAAAGGTGCGGTGGGCAACTTTGCAGCAAAATTCTTCGATAAGTCCGTTGCTTGTGCCGGACTGAACATCGCCGCGGCCGGCCGGGAAGGGTTCGACGCGGTGAACATCATGGTGTCTCAGCTCGAGCGTGCCCACTTCTGGCCTGTAAAAGATTTTATGTTTCTGGATCTGGTTGTAGAAAAAGAAACCGGAACAGTATTGGGTATCCAGGGCATGGCCGACTCCGGGGACGGCCTGGTAGGCCGCATCAATACGGTGGCGGCGATTTTGGAGAGCAAGCCAACCGCCAGCGATATCGGGAATCTTGAGATTGCCTATTCGCCGCAGTTCTCAGGGGCAATGGACATTGTCAATACCCTCGGGAATTACGCCGAGAATGTCATTTTGGGGAAGGGAGCCACTATAAACGCGGATGAACTCCAAAAAATCCTTCATGACAAGGACAACAAGGACTGGGTTGTGATAGACGCCCGCTTCGATCATGAGGCGGAACCTTATGTCCAGAAAAATCCCGGAATTTGGAAAAATATTTCCGTGACGGAAGTTTTGGCGAGAAAAGATGAAATCCCCAGGGACAAGAAGATCGTTCTCCTGTGTAAGACTGGTGAGCGTTCTTACGATTTCCAGGTGGTTGTTAACCAACTGGGCATCAAAGAAAATTACAATCTGCAGGGGGGTGTCCTTTTCCTCTGGAGGTTGGGCGTTATCTCTGAAAGCGGTGACCTGGGAGATTGAGGGCAATAGAATATCGGTTAGGGTGTAATAGTGGAACGCATATACTTTTTTGAAGGGAGGACGATGAATGTATTACTTATATGATAACACCAATGAAGTGACCCCCATGGAAAGGATGATGGCTGCACTTAACGGAGAAAGAACCGATCGGGTGCCTTGCCATCTTTATCCTCGCTGGAGTTCGCTCGAGTTCCTCGGGGTTACCTTCAAACAGTCATGGGACGACCCGGATATCTATGTTAAGGCTCAGATTCTTGCCCAGGAACGTTTTCAGTACGACTGTGTCATTGACTACGACATGATGGGTCCCGTCGAGGAGGCCATAGGTTCTCCCTTGAAGTATCCGGAAAATGACGTTCCTCAGATAGCAAGTCCGCTGATCGTAACGAAGGAGGACATGAAAAAGGCCAAGTGGAAGCTCGATCCGCGAAAAAATGGGAACATGCCCAAAGTCCTTTATGTGATCAGACGCCTCAAGGAAGAATTGATCAAGCGGGGCAAGGGCAAGCAGCGTGTACCCATCATGACGTGGGGAAGCTGCCCCTCCCGGACGGCCGCCTGCTTGACAGGATTCAAGAACTGGTTCCTTCTTCTTGCCAAAGATCCTGACTGGGCAGTGGAACTCATGGAACTCGCGTTCGACGGATGGCTCCAGATGGTCATCGCTGCATGGGAAGAAGGTGCGGACTGCGTATGGGTAAACGACCCGGTCTCCGCTGGAGACTGCATATCGCGAAAACATTACGAGCAATTGACGCAGCCCTACGAACGAAAATTCATTGAGGCGATTCGCTACCATACGGGCATGAAGGTTATAATGCATCCGTGCGGGACTTGGTTGGACCGCATGGATCTTGTCTATCAAAACCAGGCTGACGGCTACTTTCTCGGACCGATGGACATCAAATTCTGTGTCGACACCGCTGTGAAGACAAACGAAGCGGGCCTGTCTCGCGTCAAGTGCATCAATGGCAACGTGGGAGCTGCGACGAAATCCACGACCGACGGATTCATCCCTTTGCCATATGCAACCACCATGGATAAAGGTACCCCGGACGAAATCGAGGAAGAGGCCAGAATTTGCATTGAAACGGTTGAAGGGGCAGGTTTGCGAAGCATTCTTGGCCCCAACTGTTGGGAGACTCCAAATACCCCCTTCGTTAACCGGGACACTATGGTTTACGCTGCCAGAAAATATGGAACATTCAAAAAATAGGGAGAACGTGGATGAACATATTAGAAGAAATTCGCAAGCTGGTGTATTCCGGCGATGAAGAAAAGGCCCTGGATCTGGTCCAGAAGGCGCTTGAGCAAGGACTTGACCCCCAGGACATCATGGATAACGGCCTCGTCAAGGGAATACAGGATTGCGGTGCGGCCTACGAATGCAAGCAGATGTGGATACCGGAGCTCATGCTTGCCGCAGAGGCCCTGAAGCGATGTCTTCTAATCCTCAAGCCCAGGATGGCCGCAGCGGGGGCCGGGCGAAGTGCTGGAAAAGTCGTGCTGGCTACGGTGCAGGGCGACGTTCATGATATCGGCTTGGAGTTGGTCGGCGTCATGTTGGAGAGTGCCGGCTTTACCGTGCGGTTTATGGGCGGCAATGTGCCGACACCGGACGTCATCGAGGCTGTGAAACAAGACAAACCTGATCTGCTCGGACTTTCAACACTTTTGAGCAACACCATGCACGTGATACCTGAGATATTGAAAATCCTTGAGACCGAGGGGATCAGAGATTCCTTGAAGGTGATGGTGGGGGGCGCGCCAATCAGGCAGGAGTACTGCGATGAGGTTGGAGCAGACGGCTATGCTGTTGATGCTGTTAGTTCCGTCCTACTTGCAAAGAAGCTGCGGGGGCTGGGTTGAGCGTTTTGTTTAGCGATTTCGAGGAAACTCCCCGTCCCTGACTGTTTTGCAGCTTTCTGCAATTGGAATTACGGGGGGTTTCACCGATCTCTAATTGGGGTGGAACCAGGGGTATCGGAAGTCCTGGAAAGCCTGCACGGTGTATCACCTTTGGCGATGCAGTTACACTCCCTTCGTACGGGATGTAGGCTGCGGCTGCGGCTTGAACCCCCTACGGGGTTCAGGCCGAATACCGGACCGGTTTTTTAAACCTGTACGAGAGAGGATTGCTCCGAGTGCAAGCTGCCTTGCACTTAGCATCATAGCGTAGATGGAGATCATTCAATGAATAAGAGTTCAGCTCGGGACATTTTCCTGGAAGCTGTCCGCGGCGAGCGGACATCGCGGCCTGCTGTAGCTACAGTTGATCAAAGCGCCACTTTTGAACAGATGGATGCTCTCGACGTGAGATGGCCGGATGCCCATATGGACGCTAATTTGATGGCGCGACTGGCCATTGGAGCATATTCGATCCTCGGGTTTGATGCGGTTAAGGTACCCTTTTGCCAGACGATCGAGCAGGAGGCCCTCGGGTGTACGATCAACATGGGCGACGACCAGAACCTTCCCAGCGTCGCCAAACATCCGTACGATCTCGCCGCTGAATCGGTCCAGGACCCCGTCTTTCCCGAAGATTTTCTAAGACGCGCCAGAGTGCCTGTTCTGATAGAAGCTGTGAAAATCGTAAAAAAAGAGGTCGGCGACAAGGTGGCCGTCATCGGGGGAATCATTGGACCTTTTTCCATAGTAGCTGCGATGGTTGGAATTAAACAATGCTTTAGAAACGTTGTGAAGAGCCCCGCCCGACTCCAGCCTTTTCTGGAGGTTGCAGTCCGATGCGGGGTTGAATTGGCTGGAGCCCTGGCAGACGCGGGAGTGGACGCGATTTGCATCGAAGACATGATGGCTTCCGTGTCCATGATCAGCCCCAGGTGTTACAGCACAAGCGTTGTGCCTTACGAATCCGAGTTGATCGGCAAAATCAGGGTTCCAACGATTCTGCACATTTGCGGTAACGTGGACTCTATTATTAAGGATATGATCTCTACAGGCGCTACAGCCATCAGCTTTGAACCCAAAACCGATATAAATGCTGTAAAGATGGCAGTGGAGGAGGCTGGAAGGAAAGTGGGTCTCATCGGTGGGGTTGATGCCCTGGACCATCTATTCTATGGAAAACCTGGCGCGGTCAGGGAAGCAGCACTCCTTGGCAGGGAGCTTGGGTATTCGGTTATAGCTCCCAGTTGCTCAATACCTCCGGCTACGGCGACAGACAACCTCAGAGAAATGGTCGAGGCAGTTAAGTCAAATTGAGGATGCGACCGGAAGATCATTGTGCCCTTATGCCGTGCGCAGGTGTTGCACATAACAGATGCCATCACGCTTAACGGGCGCATGTCATTGCAAGGAGCATGTGAGGCTCTATCACGCGGCCCGGAATTTATTTCTGAGTGTCTCCTCCTGGTCGTAATTATCTTGCGGAGGGAAGCAGCGAAATGTATGTTGTCCGCATGCTTCAATGATGAAATTCCCAGCACAGCGAGCCGGCTATGCTGCTTTGGTAATGGAGAATCTCCGTTCGACATTTTCCACAGGAGGCTGCAATGAGTACATTCGAGGTAAAAAACAAAACCTATACTCTCGATGACGATGGTTCCCTTGTTGATCCGATGCAATGGGATGAGGATTTTGCTGAAGCCATGGCGCCCCGGTTAGGAATAACGGGCGGCCTGACTTTATTGCACTGGAACGTGCTGAAGTTCATTCGTACGACTTATATAGAAACCGGTACATGCCCGATAATACATAAGACCTGCAGGGTCCACAAGCTGGGCATCAAGGATCTGGAAGGGCTTTTTCCATCCGGTTACCAGCGCGGGGCATGCAAGCTCGCCGGAGTGTCCTTTATGGCCAATGGGGTATGCGCTCCGTTTACCCCAACGCTAAAAATCCCAACCAGCCGGGTTGCCCTCGAAAAACGGGTTTACCGGGTGAATGTTCAGGGTTTTCTTATCGACCCCAAAGAGTGGGATGAGGATTATGCTACATGCAAAGCTAGTGAACTGCTGATACAAGGCGCTCTCACGGAGAAACACTGGCAGATAATCAAGTACTTGCGCTCGGAATTTGAAAGTAAAGGTAAGATCCCTACGGTTTATTCTACGTGCGCGGCAGTTGGGATCGATATCGACGAACTCGCGCAGCTTTTTCCTTCCGGCTATCATCGTGGGGCCGTAAAGATTGCGGGACTGAACTCGTAGACGATTTCTGCGCCGGTCTTGCTCTTATTGAGATGCAAGACCTCGCTGCGGCGATGGCAAAAACCTGCTGGACTTAGTGGAAACGGACGTAGTCGCTAGTCTTTGTGCCGGTCCGGCTTTGAAGAGTCTTTATTCGGCCGTGCCCCCTTTCGATACTCTGGTGTCGACGGGGGGCAATTGGATATCGAATCCCCGCCGGTCGTGTCGAGTCGGAGGGGCGTGAGGGCTCGACTGTCTATGGGCCTCGTTTCTTGAGGCTTAAGGCTTCAAGGGTGCCTTCAATCTCGCTGGCGGCGCCAATACCTTCCTTAATGTGCCCGGAAGAGTCCAAAAACCGGTGTTCATGGAGACCACGAGCGGGAGGGCAAACCTGACAGCTTTTACCCCTCTCGGTTAACCCCCGCATTAGAAATCCGTGAGCTCCCGGTCATCAAACGGGATCAATTGCTCCGGCCGGGTCTCCGCCTTTCCGTTTCCTTTCTTTAAATGGCCGTTCGCCCCCTTCGCAGAGGCGGCGAAAATCCTTGATGGACTTGTAACAATCTTTTTTGCGCCCGCAGATTCAGCATTCCTGGTTGTTTTGCGATTAGTGCCTCGGATTAGTTTCCTCAAATCCCCGACAACATCCTTCATCTGTTGAGCCTGTGCGCTCATTTCCTCGGAAGCCGATGCGGATTCCTCTGCACTGGATGCATTCTGCTGTACTACTCTATCCATTTCACTCACGGCCTTGTTTACCTGCTCGATTCCCTGTGCCTGCTCAAGGGACGCCGCAGAGATTTGACCGACCAGTTCGCTGGACCGTTCAATATTAAGCGCCACTGCGTAGAATGCCTTTTCAGTCTGTCCGACCCGCTCTGAACCATCATTGACTCTCCTGATCGTCCCTTCGATGAGGCTGGCGGTGTTCTTTGCGGCCTCGGCCGCCCTCATTGCGAGGTTTCTAACTTCATCGGCGACAACCGCAAAACCGGCGCCAGCTTCACCCGCACGCGCTGCCTCCACTGCAGCATTGAGCGCAAGCAGATTGGTTTGGAAGGCAATCTCGTCAATCGTTCTGATGATCTTCTGAGTTTCTTCGCCGGCCTTCGATATCTCCTGCATGGAACGGTTGAGTTCCGCCATGGAAGACCGGGTCCCGGCAAGCAGGCCGGACACCTGTGCCATGGCCGAATTGGCCTGATCGGCATTCTGAGCGTTCTGCTTTGTCATCGAAGCTATCTCTTCAATGGAGGCAGAGGTTTCCTCGATCGATGCGGCCTGCTGAGAAGCCGCCCCGGCTGACAACGCACTTGCCGATGACACCTGGGTTGCCTCCGCGGCTACCCGCTCGGTCCCCGCGCTCAAAGCCTCCACCACGCGGTCTATGGGGCCTGCAATCGAAACGGCGATAAGATAGACAACGAGGCCGATACAAGTCAGCCCAACGGCAAGAAGGATAAGGTTTAGAAACCCGATTTTGTTTGCATCTCCTATCACCTCAGCATAGGGCGCCGTTGCGATCACCAACCAGTGAGTAGTTTTGCACTCTTCGACAAATCCCATTTGATTCTGATTCTGGAAGCTGTAACTCAGTGATCCCCGTTTGATTTTGAGCATCTCACGCCCGAATTCATGTTCGCCGAGGTTCAGCTTCATTACAAGCGACTTGTCCTTGTGCGCTAATATCATTCCGGTTGAATCTGCAACCGCCGCATATCCGGAATCAAATATCTTCACGGAATCTATGAATGCCTCATTGAACTTGCTCAGGTCCGGAACACCGAAGATGATCCCGACTATCTTTTCTCCGTCCCGGATCGGTGCAGAAATGGAAAATGCCGGTTGCCCGGTAGTTCTGGCGATGTAGACATCCGAAACGTTGGGTTCCCCCTGCATAGACTTCTGGAAGTATGCCCGATCACCTATCTTTACCTTGCCGACTGAGTCGGGCAAAGATGACGCCTGGACAACACCCTGGGCATCTGCAATGTTCATATAGGCAAGATTCGGACAAATCTTCACCTGTTCAGCCAGGTCCCGATTGGCACGCTCCCTGGCATCTGTCGTACCCTCTTTGAAAAGGCCCTGATACACCGCTCTCGATGCAGAACTACGGATCAGGATCTTGTAGCCCTCGATCCATTTATCAATGATTTCCGCTCTGGATGCAGCAATGTGACCGAGCTGATTTACCGCGTGCTCATTTAGCGATTTTGAAGAGAAATAATAAGTGATCCCGATGGAGGTGCTCATCATCAGCGCGACCAGAGCTATCGTCGGTGCAAATATTTTTCTTTTTAGAGTCATGGTTGCCCTTTTTTTCTCAGGCCTTTACCGCCAATTTCATTTCCCCGGGCTGGCGAGTCTATGGCGGTTTGCGCGCCAGGTCTCCAGGTCCAGGATTCTTTCCGGCGCTGACTGGGATGGAGGTTTCCAACCTCACCGGCAACAACTGCAAAGCCTGCTTCAGCCTCTCCGGCACCTGAATCCAAGTTCACACTAAATTGATGCCCGGGAACCTACCGTCGTGAGAAGGTGATTCCAGTCGGGTATTTCCATATAGGTCGGTGTTATTAGGGAGATTCTCGACGTTGAAAGAAAAGTGATATATCAGTGACGCTGGATCACTGAAATTCGATGGAGGGCATGAGAGATCGCCATTTCTCAGGTTATGAAAATGGCGAGAAAATTGCCGAGTGCAGGCAGTTAGTCGTTTAGTGTAGATCATCGAACTCGCCGTCCACGCCGACAGATCAGCCGACTGCATCATGTCAGTCATATTCAAAGCCTTCACAACTATTTTAGTTTATAATTTATCACATAACAACATAGAGTTGACTCGAATACGGCGTGATAAATAACTGCATAAAACCCACACTAATATCCTACTACTTTTAGCTAAATATAATAGATATAATATATGTGCATTGACAATATGAATAACACTCTTAGTTTAAAAGGTAGGATGTTTTATATACACTTAGTTGCCTGTTTTAATGTAGATATGATAGGAGAATACCATGGAGTTCAACATAGAAGAACTTAGGAAACAAAGAAGACCGCTCTGGATGACCAATCTTGCTGTCGAATCAATGGCTGAAATACTTGTCGGAGCCGGCGGAGATATTCGTACCGATCGTTTATCAGTTGATAGTGATCGCATGACTGGCAAAGAGATTGAAAAGGAATGCGACCCGAAAGATGTGGAATTCCTTTTAGCAGGACGGGAAGTCGGCGAGGACTATATCTCCTGAATTTCGATTTTAGGTGTTTACGCCATCGGCGTAATGTTCTCGGGCCGAGTACACAATAGAGCCCGGGAACATCACGAAGCTGGATCTACGTTTTTTACGATCTAAAATTCGAACTCTTCTTTCAATCGTACCCAACCATGATACTTACAAAATCCCCACTCCCAATCAGATTCCAACCCGATAGACGTCAGCCTGATTCTTGCCTTTAACTGACCCGGAGGCGACCGGACCACCGATAAGATGATAGAGTTGCCATGAAAAGGGCGCCAATGAGTGAACAAGCCGGCAAGCATCCAAGTTTCCGGCGATGGACAGCCAACCGCAAAGGTGAGGCCGTTCTGGAGATTATCAAGGGCTATAAGGAATCGTTCCGCTAGACTCCCCCGCTCGTTTCCATCGCAGCATTGTATTCGCCGCGCCGTGCGGCGCTGTTGCATTTGGCTCGATGATAGAGGGCCTTCTGTGCCGCCGGCACGTTGGCCTCCTTACCTTGCCAGATCTCCAAAGCCGGCTGCTGGATCGCGCGGGAAAATGAAAACGTCAGCGCCCAGGGCATTCGCGACTTGAATCCAACATTCATGGCATTCAAACGGGCCGAGGCCAGTTCAGCGGATTGGCCGCCCGACAGGAACGCAATCCCCGGAACGGCAGCGGGGACAGCCCGCAAGAGAGTCCTCACCGTGGCGCCGGCCACCTCGTCCACCGATTCCTGCCTGGTGCAGGTCAATCCCGGAAGAACCATGTTGGGTTTCAGGATCATACCCTCCAGCATCACCCGTTGAGTGTAGAGTTGGTTGAAAACCGTCCGCAGGACTTCCTCCGTTACCTCGCGGCACCGCTCCAGGGTGTGATCGCCGTCCATGAGCACTTCCGGCTCGACGATGGGGACGAGTCCGGCTTCCTGGCACAACGCGGCGTAGCGGGCCAACGCACTGGCATTGGCCTCGATGCAGCCCCGGCTGGGAATGCGGTCTGCGATAGTGATCACCGCGCGCCATTTGGCAAAACGGAGGCCCATTTGTGAGTATTCTGCCAGGCGGCCGCGCAGTCCATCGAGACCTTCCGTTATCTTCTCTCCGGGATGACCCGCCATCTCCGTTGCACCCTCGTCAACCTTAATGCCGGGAATGATTCCGGCGTCGGTGACGGCTTTAACAAAGGGGATGCCGTCTTTCTTCTGCTGGCGGATCGTCTCGTCGTAGAGGATCGCGCCGCTAATAGACTCACCCAGACCGGGCGCGGTCACAATCAATTCCCGATAGGCGCGCCGGGCCTCTTCTGTCTGGGGAATCCCCAACACGGCAAATCGTTTGTTGCAGGTCGGATTACTTTCATCCATCGCCAGCAGGCCCTTGCCGCCGGCTACCATTGCCATAGCGGTGTCTATAAGCTTTTGCGTATTCATTTGGGGTTGCTCCATTTCCAGTTGCGAATCTCCGGCATGTCTTCGCCGTGCTTTTCGATGTAGAGCTTGTGCTCGACCAGCTTGTCTTTTAGCTGCTGCTTCAGGTAGATGCCCTTGTCGCCGGCCTGAGGCAGGCGGTCGATGGTGTCCATCACGAGGTGGAAGCGGTCAAGATCGTTCAGCACCGTCATGTCGAAGGGAGTGGTGATGGTTCCCTCTTCTTTGTAGCCTCGGACGTGGATGTTGTGATGGTTGGTGCGGCGGTAAGTCAGCCGGTGGATCAACCACGGGTAGGCATGGAAGGCGAAGATGACCGGCTTGTCCCTGGTGAATATCTCGTCGAAATCAATGTCGCTCAATCCGTGTGGGTGCTCGCTTTGCGGCTGCAGCTTCATGAGGTCCACGACATTGACCACACGGATCTTCAGGCCGGGCAGATGCTCGCGCATAATGGAGACGGCGGCGAGCGTCTCCAGAGTGGGCACATCGCCGCAGCAGGCCATAACCACGTCGGGTGCAACGCCCTGGTCGTTGCTGGCCCACTGCCAGATGCCGATGCCCTCGGTACAGTGCTTTATGGCGGCATCCATCGTCAGCCACTGCGGAGCCGGGTGTTTGCCCGCGATCACGACGTTCACGTAATGGCGGCTGCGCAGGCAGTGGTCAATCACCGACAGCAGGCAGTTTGCATCCGGCGGCAGGTAAACGCGCACGACCTCAGCTTTCTTGTTCACGACGTGGTCGACGAAACCGGGGTCCTGGTGCGTAAAGCCGTTGTGATCCTGGCGCCAGACATGCGAGGCCAGCAGGTAGTTCAATGAGGCGATCTTGCGCCGCCAGGGCAGGTTCGACGTGACCTTCAGCCACTTGGCGTGCTGGTTGAACATCGAATCGACGATGTGGATGAACGCCTCGTAGCAGTTGAAGAGTCCATGCCTGCCGGTGAGCAGGTAGCCCTCGAGCCAGCCCTCGCATTGGTGCTCGCTGAGCATTTCCATCACGCGCCCGGTGGGCGCTAGAAATTCGTCGTTCGCCACGGTCGCCGCATCCCATTGGCGTTTGGTCACGTCAAAGAGGGCCTCAAGGCCGTTGGATAGCGTCTCGTCGGGGCCAAAGACCCGGAAATTCCGTTGCGCACTGTTGAGCTTGGCCACATCGCGCAGGAAAGGACCGAGCACGTGCGTATCGCCGATGCCGCGGACCCCCGGCGAGGGCACGTCGACCGCGTAGTCGCCGAAGTCCGGCATCCGCAGGTCGCGCATCAGAATTCCGCCGTTGGCGTGGGGATTTGCACTCATCCGCCGTTCGCCCTTAGGCGCAAGCTCGGCCAATTCCGGTATGAGCCGGCCCTGCTGATCGAAGAGTTCCTCCGGCCGGTAGCTCCTCAACCAGTCTTCCAGCAGCTTGAGGTGTTCGGGATGGGTTGCAGGGTCGGAGAGCGGCACCTGGTGCGCTCGGAACGTACCCTCAACTTGCACGCCGTCAACCATCTTCGGCCCCGTCCAGCCCTTGGGTGAATTGAGGACGATCATCGGCCAGCGCGGACGCTCGAAGTTGCCGTGGAGGCGGGCGTCCTGCTGAATCTTCTTGATCTGCTCCACGGCGGTGTCGAGCGTCGAGGCCATGGCCTCATGCATTGGCCCGGGTTCGTGACCTTCAACAAAATAAGGCGTCCACCCGTAGCCTCGGAGTAACTGTTCCAATTCCTCGCGGGTTATGCGCGCCAGGACGGTCGGGTTGGAAATCTTGTAACCGTTTAGGTGCAGGATCGGCAGCACCGCGCCGTCGGTTACCGGGTCGAGGAACTTGTTCGAATGCCATGCGGTAGCCAGCGGACCCGTCTCCGCCTCTCCGTCGCCTACGACGCAGGCCACGATCAGATCGGGATTGTCGAACACCGCCCCGAATGAATGGCTGAGCGAATAGCCCAGCTCCCCGCCTTCGTGGATCGAGCCCGGGCACTCCGGTGATACGTGGCTTGGAATTCCTCCGGGAAACGAAAACTGAATGAAGAGCTTCCGCAGCCCGGCTTCATCCTGGCTGATATTCGGATAAATTTCGCTGTAGGTGCCTTCGAGGTAAGTGTTGCCCACGATGGCCGGACCGCCGTGTCCGGGGCCGGAGACGTAAATCATGTCGAGGTCGTATTTTTTGATGACCCGGTTCAAATGCACATAGATGAAGTTCTGCCCGGGGGTGGTGCCCCAATGTCCCAGCAGCATGTGCTTCACATCCGCGAGCGTCAGCGGCCGCTTGAGCAGCGGATTGTCGTACAGATAAATCTGGCCGGCCGAAAGATAATTGGCGGCGCGCCAGTACGCATCCATCTTGTGGAGCAGCTCCTGGGAAAGAGTTGTTGTCTTCATAGTTTAATTCTCCTTTTGCCTTTATCTGCTCACTGCTCCTCGCGTGGCGATAGAACCGAGAGGAATTATTTTCTTTTGCTTTTTCTGTTCACTGTTCACTGCTCACTGCTCACTGTCCCAAGCCGAGAACCCGGCAGACTGTGTTCGCGATCATCCATTCCTCATCGGTACGAATGACGCGTACAGGGACCCGGCTGGCCACCGTGGAAATTACGCCCGCATTGGCGCTGTTTTGTTTTTCTTCAAGTTCGATTCCAAGAAATGCCAGTCCGTCGCAGATCCGGGCGCGAACCGCGGGCGCATTCTCTCCGATACCGCCGGCGAACACAAGCGTGTCCAGTCCGCCCAATGCCGCCGCGAATGAGCCGATCCATTTCTTGACCTGGTAGCAAAACAGCGCGATCGCTTCAGCCGCCCGCACGTCCTGCGTTTCACGGCCCAGCAGGTCACACATGTCTGAACTGGTCTCCGACACGCCGAGCAGCCCGGACTGGAAATTTACCATCTCATTGAAGCGCTTTGCATCGAGGCCCTCGGTACGCGCCAGATACCAAAGCAGTCCGGGATCGAGGTCGCCTGAGCGGGTGCTCATTGGCACCCCGGCCGTCGGGGTGAAACTCATGCTTGTGTCCACGGGTTTGCCGTCACGCACTGCCGCCAGGCTCGCGCCATTGCCGAGGTGGGCGAGAACGACCCTGCCCTGTGCCGCGTCCGATCCGGCCAGGCGGGCCAGTTCTCCCATCAGAAACGCATACGACAATCCGTGAAATCCGTACCGCCGCACCCCCAGCGCTTCGTAACGGCGCGGGATAGGCAGCAACCGGGCAACGCGCGGCAGGTCATGGTGAAAAGCCGTATCGAAACACGCCACCTGGGGCAAGTCCGGAAATCGGCGATGAAACGCTTCGGTCAACAGGATCTCCTCCGGCAGGTGCTCAGGATCGAATGGACTGAGCCGGTAAAGTTCTTCAACCATTTCCGCGGTGATTCGCTGCGGCTCGCTATACTTCGGCCCGCCGTGCACCACGCGATGCCCCGCTGCAGTCAATGCGTCACGCCCCCCGCGTTCCTCGATCCAATCCATCAGGGCGCTCACCGCCGTCGTGTGATCCGGCGCCGTGACCGCCCGAGAAAGGTTGTCCGCCCGGTTCGAACCTTGCACCCGCAAGATGGGCTCCGGCAGTCCAATCCGCTCAATCGCTCCGTCCACGATTCGCAGGAGCGAGTCACACGCCTCGAACAGCGCGAACTTGATGCTCGACGAGCCTCCATTGATCGTCAGGATGCTCGCGTTAGCCGGTTTCATGGATAACTCCTTCGTCATCGTGCAATCCGAACGAAGCCAGTTTCGCGCACGTAGACCTGTAATCCGTGTGAAGAATGCTTCGAATCCCCAGACCTATGGAGAAATTAAGCCTTCCTCCCATTTCCCGGGCCCCCAATGGCAGAGGAAAGCCCGCCCGAACATCAGAGCGTTCGGAGATCTCAGGGATACAACCGTGCAACTCGTCTTTGGGCGCTTTCATCATCGCTGCCACAGGATTTGAGCGTATTCCAACGGGATCGCCACCCCGGGGCGTCGAGGTACCACTCGCGCCGTGTAGTCTCCCGCATGACGCGTAGCAGGCACTGTTGCCTGATAGACGCAACGGCTGGATGCGTCAGGCAGCGGTCGCGCGCACTTCATTTCCTCCCGTACGGGATCACCGCCGTTAATTCCGTCCGCATAAAGCTCAACCCGCACATCATCAGGGTCGAGATCGTTCAGAAAGATTTCGACTTCAAACTCATGGTGGTCCGCATTGGTTTCGACCCGCAAGTCTCCGAAGCGAA
>JBKQLC010000030.1:0-35794 GCA_052147195.1 Syntrophobacteraceae bacterium | reverse complement strand
CCGTTACAGCGGCGGGACCGCCCCCGATTTCAACGGGATTCCCTTTTAAGCTTTCGCGCCTGACCGTAAATAAAATTGACTCTCACAGACTTTTCTAGCAGCAGCAGGCGAACATGTCAACACTGGATTCGGCGACAAAGGTTGCGGGGCTGAGTTTGATTCAAAGATACCGGGAGGATACAGTGTATTTTACCTACTCCGCTTTTGCATAATCGGGCAGCCGGAAGCGCAGGACACGCCCGGGGTCCCGGGGGGCTTTTACCGGCTGTTCATTCCATTTCATGTGGATGCCCCCGGCGTTGCCAATTACGACCTGCAAAATCTTGTCGGCTGTCCACTCCCTCCGGTCTCCGGGGTGGAGCATCGCACTTCGGGTTTCCTTATCGTCGATTATTACCTGAATCCATACCTCGTCGTCCGCTTCGACTGCGAATTTATTTGGATGAAGGGTTTCCACACTCTGAACCGGTTCATCGTCGGCAACCGCATCGGTCGAATTGCTCAAATCAAGGCGGGGCCGAACCCCGGTATACAGAGGGGAATCATTTTCCAATACTTCGGTCTCGACCGGTTGCCCCGTCGTATTGTCCTCTCCGGCCTTTTGCGCCGCTGTTGCAGATTCCCTAATGTGAATCTCGGCCGTTCTCAGCGCTTCATCGGCATTGCGCAAATCAGGTGCGAGATTCCCGCCTCGGGCGGCAGGGCTGGGTGCAAGCCGTTCCTGTAATTCGGCAGGGAGTTCCTCCTGTGTGAAAACCCTGTCGGCAGCAGGCGGGGCGAAAAGCATTGCGCGCTTTTCCGATACCCACACTCCGCCATAAAAAACACCCGCAGAACTCAGAAGCAGCGCTAATAGGGGCAGACAGATCATCCTGCGCTTCCTGCGCAGGACCTTCATCCGGAGTCCGTATTTTTTTATTCCAAGATCCTGGGAACTACATTGTTCGATTTCAGAAGAGAACTTTGCGATAAGGGCCTCAGACTCTATTCCGAGAGCCTTGCAGTAAGCGCGGATGGTATTGCGGATGAGAAGAGGGGCCCCGAATTGCTCGAAGTCGCAGGCCTCCAGGAAAGTGAGCATAGCCGTACTGATTCCGCTCAGCCTGGAAACCTCTTCCAGGGTCATGTTGCGGTTCAGCCTTTCCGTTTTGAGAAACTCTGCAAGCTCTTTCATCTGATGAAGCTCGTTTAAAGGGATATCTGGATGAAAGCCTTGGATTCCAGATCGTGCACCCACTCTTCATACCTGCGGTTTACTTCACGGTCGAAAAGAGTCCTTCGAACCTTTTCGCGCGTGGCCGGGTCTGATTTACTCAACTTTTTATTTTCGAAATCGATAATCTTTAGAATGTAAAAGCCGCCGGGCCCCTGCACCAGATCGGATATTTCGTCCTTCTTAAGATTCTTAATCCCTTGCGCGATATATGGGGCGAGTTCCTCGGCGGCCATGTACCCGATATCACCGCCATCAGCCGCCGCGGGTCCTTTCGAATACTGTTTTGCCATATCCCGGAAATCAGCTCCGCTTTTGAGCTTACCCAGTATTTCACGGCCTGTTTTTTCAACCTCTGCCGGTTTTCCGATTTTTTCGCCGACCGGCAGTAGAATCAGGCCCAGGCGTACTTTTTGGGAAGTGATTGCCGAATCCCCATCCTCCCCACTGAGGTAAGCTTCAACCTGTTTATCGGTGATCAGGACCTTTGACGTGAGCACCCGCTCCATGAGCCGGTTGCGCTCCATGTTTTTTCTTATCTGCTCGCGAAATTTCTGCATGGTCAGCCCGTTGGCTTTGAGCTTCTCTTCGAACTGAGCCAAATTTGTATGGTTCTCATCCGCAATTTGTTTAATTGTAGCTTCCACCTCCGGTTGGGCAACCACCACCTTAAGCCGCTCTATTTCGGTATCGGTGAGTTTTTGCCGAATGAGCAGAGTCAGAACTTCGTGTTCAGCTTTCGATCTTTTTTCAGGATCTGAAAGATCCATAGCCGGCGTCTGTTTTTGCTGTAATTTAACCTGCTCCTGAAGATCGCTGTAAAGGATTATTTCTCCGTTCACATTGGCTACTATGCGGTCCACCGTTTCGGTCCGAGCCGTTGCGCATGAAAGAGCGACGGCGGCTATCACGCAAACGGTGAGAGTTGCAACTTTACTAAAATGATTCATCTTACCTCCAGACACGCTCCCAGTATATATCCGAAGACTCCTTCCGCTTTTCCTTGCGAGCAAGGGCAGCCCTTTGCTCGAGAGGACAAGAAGGAGAAATTGCCGGACTTATTTTTTTGTCAGTGAAGTTCAAAACCTGTAGCATTTTCATTTAGTTCTTGCAAGATTCTTTTAAGCCGAAGAATTCTTTGAGGGAAGTTGCGCCCCCAAATTTCTACTTTCAACTTTCGTTCCGTTTCCGGGGCGAAGTTGAGTTTTTTCTGCTCAAAAAGGGACATCACGGGCCAAATATCTGCTCCCTGGGCGAAGGATATGATGAAGTTCTCATCGTCGCCATCGAGCCGAACCACTTTGAGCCGTTTGAGCAGGAGCCGAGTCATAGCCATCAAAACGAGGTTTTTCACCGTTTCGGGCAATGTACCGTAACGGTCTCGCCATTCCCCTGCAAGATCCTCGATGGACTGCTCATCGGCTAGCGTTGCAAGCCGCTTGTAGGCGATAAGCCTCTGGTCCGCATCGCCGATATAGTCTTCAGGCAGAAAGGCGGAAACAGGCAGATTTATCTCCGTTTCGATCGCCTCGGCCTGCGATTCATCGGTTTTCAAGCTCTTCATCGCCTTTTCGAGCAGCTCCAGGTAGAGTTCATATCCGATCGCCGCGATATGCCCCGACTGTGACGATCCCAGGATGGCGCCGCCCCCGCGAATTTGAAGATCGTTAAGCGCTATCTTGAAGCCGGCCCCCAGCTCGCTGAAGTCCAGAAGTGCCCTCAACCTCTTCTGTGCATCCCTGCTGATAAGGGTTTCGTCCGGAACTATAAGATAGGCGTAAGCCTGCTCGCTCGATCGGCCCACTCGCCCCCTGAGCTGGTATATCTGGGCCAGCCCGAACTTGTCGGCCTGGTTGATGATGATCGTATTGGCCGCCGGAATGTCGAGGCCCGATTCTATGATCGTAGTGCATACCAGGATATCTATTTTTTTATGAATGAAATCGAGCATTACCTTTTCAAGGTCCCGCTCATTCATCTGCCCGTGGCCGACGGAAATTCGCGCCTCCGGCACCAGGATAGCGAGCTTTGCCGCCATTTGGTGAATTGTCTGGACATGATTGTGTACGAAAAAAACCTGCCCGCCGCGGTTAAGCTCACGATAGATCGCCTCGCGGATGGAGAACTCGTCGTATTTGGTCACATAGGTTTCGATAGAGTGGCGGTCCTGGGGAGCCGTTTCAATAGTGCTGAGGTCCCGGATTCCGGCAAGTGCCATGTGCAGCGTCCTCGGAATCGGTGTTGCCGTAAGCGTCAGGACGTCCACGGCCACCCGCAGCTTTTTTAGCCTTTCCTTGTGCCGGACTCCGAACCTGTGTTCCTCGTCGATTATCAACAGGCCCAGGTCCTTGAAAACGACGTCCTTCTGAAGGAGCCGGTGCGTTCCGATAACGATATCGATCGAGCCTTTTTTGAGCCCGTCAAGGACCACTTTCTGCTGGGCGGCCGACTTGAATCGGCTGAGTACACTGACGTTTACCGGAAATCCTTCGAAGCGTTCGCGAAAACTCTCGTGGTGTTGCTCGGCCAGTACGGTAGTTGGAACCAGCATGGCCACTTGCTTTCCGTCCATGGCGGCCTTGAACGCAGCGCGCAAAGCGACTTCCGTTTTTCCGTAGCCGACGTCGCCGCAGATCAGGCGATCCATCGGGCGCTTGGAGGTCATGTCTTCCAAAACGTCTTCGATTGCCCTTTCCTGGTCCGGGGTCTCCTCGAAGGCGAAGGCCGTCTCGAATTCCTGAAAATACTGGTCAGGGGGCGTGAAAGAATATCCTTCCCCAACCTGGCGAATGGCGTACAGCTCCAGCAGTTCCTCTGCCATTTTCTCGGCCGACTCTCTTGCCTTCTTCTTGGCGGTTTCCCAATATTTCCCGCCAAGCTTGTCAACTTTGGGCTCCTGTCCCTCCAGACCCGTGTATTTCTGGACTTTCTGGAGCTTGTCGACCGGTACGTAGAGCTTGTCTCCGTCCTGGTATGCAATGAGCAGAAAATCGTTTTCTACGCCTCCCACGTTCAGATGCGCCAGCTCTTTATAGATGCCGATCCCGTGATCCACATGGACAACAAAATCGCCCTTGTGCAGATCCTGGAAAGAATTGAGGAAAATACCTGCGACAGGCTTCTGCCCACGCCGGCGTGACCGCCTCTCGAATAGTTCCTCTTCGGCTACAACGGCCAGCCGCTCGGCCGGCCAGAAAAACCCGTTGCGCAACGGCCCCTGGATAATCTTCACCAGACTGGACTCGAATGACTCCTCGCCGAAAGCCCGACCGCTTACCACAGATTTTATCCCGTAGTTTTCCAGAAGCTCGGCGATTCTTGCGGCGCGTTCCTTTTGGGAACAGACAAGGAAGACCGAAACCCCTTCGCCGGTCCACCTTCGGAACTGAGCGGCAAGGGGGTCGAGCAGCCGCTCCCTGCTTTCGTGAGATCTTACCGCGGCGGCAAGCTCGGTATGAGGCGCCGTTCCGATGTCGAATACTTTTGCTGCACCCTGTTCGGAAAGTGAATTGGTAACGAGCTGCTGAAAGCCGCTAACGGCCGCAAACGATCTTTCCGGGTCATCATAGAGTTCGTTCGGGTTCCTCCTCCATTCACTTTCCGAACGTTGCTCTTCCCACGCGCCTAAAATCTTCGCGTACTGCTCCCTCATCTCTTGGCGGACCTGAGGCGCGTCAGCCCATACCAGGATGGCGTTCCGGTCGAGGTACTCCCAGATTGAGGCCGTCTTTTCAAAAAAGACGGAAAAAACGGACTCAAAAGCGCCCAACTGGTATCCTTCCGCAATCCTGTCGAGCCAGATGTTTCCGGCAGCGGGCGAGAGCAGCTCTTTTCTTACGTCCTCGTAAACGGCGTCCTGCGCACGCCGTTTCGCTTCAGCATCCAGAATGATCTCGTTTGCAGGCAGGATCACGGCGTCTTCCAGCACGCCCATCGAACGCTGAGTCGCCGGGTGAAAGAGGCGGATCGACTCCAGTTGCTCCCCGAAAAACTCGAGCCGCAAAGGCCAATTGTAGAGCGGGGCATATACATCGAGCAGGCCCCCTCGGCGGCTCAAATCGCCGTAGTCCTCGACGAGGGAGACCCTGAAAAAACCGCGCTCGATCAGGCTGCGCATAAAACTCTCCAGGTCGGCGCTTTCTCCCGGGAGCCTGTACTCGATATTGGAAAGGAGGATTTCCGGTGGGATAACACGTTCAATCAGAGCGAGCGCGGATGTCACTACTACGAGGGGAGAGGGTGCGGCGCGCAGGGCATAGAAGGCTTCGACCCTCCTTGCCGTTGTTTCCGCCTTCCCGAGCGCCTGGGCCTTGTGGCCTGTGCGTGAGGGCAAAAACCAGACCCGCCTTTCCAGTGGCGCTCCCCCATTTCCAGGCTGACCCTTTCCAAGGAAAAGGCTAATCATCTCTGTGAATCTTTCGGCTTCCCTGTCTGTCGGAGCGACCAGGAGGAAAGGCTTTCGAATCTGCCGCATGGCCATCGAGACCAGATAAGCCAGGGCTGAAGACTGGACGCCTCTCAGTACTGCCGACTCTCCGGTTTTCTTTAGAAATGAGACGATATCTTCAGATGTGGATTTAAAATCTGCAGGTCCGGGAATTCTCTCTTCAGATAATTCCAAATGCTCTTCACCAGGTTCTGGAAATTTCATTATTTTGCCGAAAATCCTCGAAAATTCTGGTACAAATGAAAAGGGCCAACCCTGTCATCGCGCGGAGGCGGGTCAGCGCCCCCAATACAAATACCCGGAAGGGACTTGTCCGCTCAATTTGGAGTTCAAACAGGCTTTGAGCCGCATCTGTGAGTCCAAGTCCCGAACCGGGTAAAAATGACCGATTTCGTTTAAATTATAGCATACCCGAAACTGGCCGTGAAAGGAATCGTCGCTGTTCGAGCTGAAAATTCCCGGCAAAGGGGTGCCTGGCTAAAAGGCGGGAGATAATGGGCGAAAATCTGACAAAAGACTTATTGAGACAAATACCGGGCGTTGATGCCACGCTTCAAATGGATGCTGTCCAGAACGCGCTTTCCCTGCATCCACGAAAGCTGGTTCTCGATGCGGTACGCGAGGTGCTCGATGAGACGAGAAAGCTGATATTACAGAGCCCGGGGTCGTTCTCCGCAATAGATCCGGAGGAACTCGCCCGCTCGATAGCACAGCGCGCGGATCGGCTGGCTGCTTTCACTCTTCGCCCGGTCGTAAACGCAACCGGGATTGTCATTCACACAAACCTGGGCCGCTCTATTCTCCCCGAAGATGCCATCGCCAGACTTCTGACAGTTTGCGGCGGTTACAACAACCTTGAATACGACCTCGAATTGGGCGAACGGGGCTCCAGACATGATCACGCCGAGGCGATCCTTCGCGAATTGACCGGCGCCGAAGCCGCCCTGGTCGTAAACAACAATGCGGGAGCGGTGTTCCTGGTCCTGAACACCCTTGCCAGGGGCCGTGAGGTCGTGGTCTCCAGAGGGCAGTTGGTCGAAATCGGAGGGTCTTTCCGGATTCCGGACGTAATGAGCTCAAGCGGCGCAATCCTTAGAGAAGTAGGGACGACTAACCGCACTCATCTAAAAGATTATGTTTCTGCCATTAACGACCAGACTGCTTTGCTGATGAAAGTCCATACCAGCAATTTCAGGATTATAGGGTTTACCAAGGAGGTTCGGCTGAACGAACTGGTGAATCTCGGCCGCGATCGTGGGCTGCCCGTCGTGGAAGACCTGGGGAGCGGATGTTTCGTCAACCTCGAGCGCTTTGGGCTGCAGGGCGAGGCAACTGTGCAGGAGACCGTCCGCGCAGGCGCTGACCTTGTCACTTTCAGCGGTGACAAGCTGCTTGGAGGCCCCCAGGCGGGCATAATAGTCGGCCGCACGGATTTGATCCAGCGGTGCAGGCAAAATCCGATCACCCGCGCGCTGAGGGTTGACAAAATGACGCTGGCAGCCCTGGAGACGACTCTTAGACTCTACAGAGACGAACGGCAGGCCTTCGAGAAAATCCCAACGCTCAAAATGCTGGCGATTTCTCTAGATGAACTGAAAAGCCGTGCCGAAGAGCTTGCCTCAAGCATTCAACGGGCCGGCCAAAATGGCGGGTTCCGGATCGAGGTGCGTCGGAGCTTTTCTCAGGTAGGAGGTGGTTCGCTTCCCGCTCAAGACCTGCCTACTTTTGTTGTGACCGTAGGATCCGATGCTTTGAGCCCTGATAGAATCGAGGAATTCCTTCGCCGAAACGATCCTCCCATAATAGGCAGAATCGAATCCGATCATTTCATAATGGACGTGCGTACGCTCATGCCCCAACAGATAGAGATAATTGCGCCGGCATTCGGGCGTATGATGGAACTACTCAAATAGCCGGCAAAACCCTTCCGGTAAAAACACAAATTCCGTCTTCGATTCAGGATCGAAGGCGGGTTTTGCAAGCCCTGATTTTCGACGATCTCTCAAAGAGGCAGAATACTGCTCCCCAAAACTATTGCATTTCTTCAGCCGGTGCTTTAGGTGCAGCTTTCTTTTTCTTGCTGGTTTTCTTTGTTGTAGTTTTCTTTGCAGCAGGTTTTTTGGTCGTTTTTCTAACGATTTTATTGGTTTTTAGGGTTGTTCCCTTCCTACCGGCGTTTTTCTTAGCAGCTCCGTTCTTTTTCTTGCTACCGGTTTTGGTGGATTTGGAGGTTGTCCCCTTCTTACCGGCGTTTTTCTTAGCAGCCCCGTTCTTTTTCTTGCTGCCGGTTTTGGTGGATTTTGGGGTTGTCCGCTTTTTACCGGCGACCTTTGGACCGGTTCCCTTCTTCTTTTTTTCAGACACCCGAGATTTGCTTACCTTTTTTGCCGTCTTCCCCGAAGACTTTGCCCCTTTCGCGGAGGATCGGGCGCCTTTTCGTGCTGATGCCCTGGAGGATTTTGATCTCTTTGCGGCCGAGGCTTTAGCCAAAGTTGACCTTTTCACGGGATGTTTTTTTGAAGTGTTCCGGGCGAGCTTGGCCGACCGGCCTTTGGCGAACTTGCCTGACCGGCCTTTGGCGAACTTTTTGCTCGAACGCGTCTTTTTGGATGCTCTACGGGCTCCGGACCTTTTCTTCGCGTATTTCCTGCGTTTTGATTTTTTGCCTTTTGCGCTTTTCGAACTCTTCAGCCAGCCCGACGAGCCGAAAGAAGGCTTGCCGTTCGTTTTCGGTTCTATGGTTGAAGGATTGTATTCGTCCTTTAACAGTCGGCGGTACTGTTCCTGGAGTTCACGGACTTTGTCATTTACCTGACCTTCTTCTTGTTGGGCTACGCTCCCGAATGCAAAAATGGCCGAAAGAGAGACCACAGCGGGCAGCATGAGTATTTTTCGCAATCTCATGTGAACTCCTATGCGCGAAAGCCATTGCAGCCCATTGCAGAAAATAGGCTGCCTTCGATCATTCCGATTCAGTTTCTGGTTTCTGTTTTAGAGCGGTACGTTAATATAGCACAACCGAGGATATTTACAACGATTGCTAAGATGATGCCCGGCAAACAGTTGAAACCGGGCAGTGGGACCCGCCTTGCGGGTGATTGGGCAGACTGTCGAGATCGGCTCACAAACGTTCGGCAGGCACCTGAAGCCCGCCTTTATTAAAACGGGAAATCCCCGATTCAGCATCCGAATTTCAATATCGTGTTTCTCAGGGCAGCCAAGTCCTTCCCTGACTTTGGCCGGGCGCCTCAAAAAGTTAGGCCGGCGCGGATTTTCAGCCCGCCTCCTGAGTTTGCTCTAACCTGCCGGTCCACCATGGCATGAATTAACCGCAGAGGAGGCTGAGAAAATACAGGATTTACAGGACTGACGGAAAAGGGTTATTTCTAAGTCCGGAGAATCCTGCGGATCTGTGGACCAGCCTCGTTTTTGGAGGAGACGGATGAGTGCAGCGTATGTTGAAGCATATCGGAGCGGGCGGCTTAAGGAAGCGCTGAGGCGCGCCTCCAGGTGGATGAAGAAGTGTACCATGTGCCCGCGCATGTGCAGGGTGGACAGAATGGCCGGCGAGAGCGGTTTTTGCAAAACGGGCAGGCTTGCCGTGCTGGCCAGTTACGGACCGCATTACGGTGAGGAGCGGCCCCTTGTAGGCCGAGGTGGCTCGGGGACGATCTTTTTCTCCCACTGCAATCTGTTGTGCGTTTTCTGTCAAAACTACGACATAAGCCAGGGCGGGGCGGGGACGCCGGTTGGTCCGGAAGCTCTCGCCGAAATCATGGTCGATCTGCAAAAAAGGGGTTGCCACAACATTAATTTTGTCACCCCGTCGCATGTGGTTCAGCCGATACTCGAGGCCCTTCCCATCGCAGTCGAGAAGGGGCTGGATGTTCCGCTTGTCTATAATTGCGGCGGATATGAGCGCGTTTCGGCGTTAAAGCTTTTGGACGGAATTGTCGATATTTATATGCCGGATTTCAAATTCTGGGGCTCGGGAGCGGCGATAGAGCTTTGCAGCGCGCCTGACTACCCCGCGCGCGCGCGCCAGGGCCTTCGGGAGATGCACAGGCAAGTGGGAGACTTGGTCCTAGATGCGCGCGGAGTGGCTCAAAGGGGCGTTTTGGTGCGGCATCTGGTCATGCCCAACAGCCTTGCCGGAACGGCTGAAATTGTCGATTTCATAGCCAAAGAGATATCGATGCAGACTTACATCAATATCATGGACCAGTATCACCCGTGCGGCCAGGCTTCAACGAACGGAAAGATTGACCGCAGAGTCACCGGCGCAGAATACAGGCAGGCGCTTGATGCTGCCGCAAAGGCAGGCCTCACCCGCCTGGACGACCGTCACAGACACTGGATAGAGCTGGAATTGTAGTCAGAGACCAATGGGCAGAGCAGACCGCCATGCCCCGCCGGTACGCGAGATATTCCGGCGCACCCGTTCCAGGCACGATTGTTGCTTACTGAAGAGGTCTGGAGTGGAATGACCTGTGTAAAAGGTCTTTCCTGCCCCCGGATCAGGTCCGGGGGACGAAAAATGCCTTTTTCTACCAGGAAAGTTTCGACGTCAAAGAACCCGAATCGGAAACTGCCGGTGTCTCATCCGCAGGTTTCCGGATGGACGGTGGATAAACCGGAGAACTGGAACCGCAAGGCTTAATTCCGGCGGAAGCCGTAACCAGACACACTTCTCCAGGGAGAGTCAATGGCCAAAATAGATGCCTTTTTCAAACTGATGAATGAACAAAAGGCCTCCGACGTCCATCTTGTTTCGGGACAGCAACCGGTTTTAAGGGTTCGAGGCGATCTGGAGCGTGTAAAATACAAGGTCCTGGACGACAACGAGCTCCGCTCCATGCTCTACGAGATCACCCCGGAAGACAAGATCAAAACATTCGAGGAGACCGGAGACCTGGATTTCGCATACGAAATTCCGGGGCTTGCCCGCTACAGGGTGAATTACTTCATGCAAAAAAACGGCATCGGGGCGGTGTTCCGTGAGATTCCGAGCGAAATTCTCTCCGTCGAGCAACTCGGCCTTCCTCCAGTAATAAGCAGGCTGGCCCTTTTGCCGAGAGGCATCGTCATTGTGACGGGTCCAACTGGAAGCGGCAAGTCCACAACGCTCGCGGCGATAATCGACGAGGTGAACCGAAAGAGAAAAGATCACGTAATCACCATCGAAGACCCCATAGAGTTCGTTCATACGAGCAAGAGTTGCGTGATAAACCACCGGGAGGTCGGCACTCATACGCGGAGTTTTTCGAGCGCGCTGAGGGCCGCTCTTCGCGAAGACCCCGACATAATCCTGGTCGGCGAAATGCGTGACATTGAAACAATTCGCCTGGCGGTCGAGGCCGCAGCGACCGGCCATCTGGTTTTCTCTACGCTCCACACGACAAGTGCTGCCAAAACGGTCGACCGCATAATCGAGGTATTCCCGACAGGGGAGCAGGCGCAGATTCGCTCCACCCTTGCCGACGGCATCCGGGCTGTAGTTTCCCAGGCACTTTTCAAACGCATCGACATAAAAGGGCGCATAGCAGTCCTTGAGATACTGATAGCAACCCACGCGGTTCGGGCGATGATTCGCGAGGCCAAAACCCACCAGATTCCATCGGCGCTTCAGACCGGTAAGAAATACGGAATGCAGACCCTGGATGACGCAATAGCCACTCATCTCAGGGCAGGGCGAATCAGCGCGACTGAAGCGTATATGAAGTGTGTGGACAAAGAGAAATTCCGCGCTTTTTTGACCGAGCCTCCGGCGGATTTTACCGAAGTGTAGGTTTTTTCGGATTTGAAAGGACGCCTTATGAGAAGGGCAGAACTGGACGCATTTCTTCTGCATATTCTAGATGAAAACCCCAACGCCTCCGATATCAATTTCACAGTGGGCAAACCTCCCCAGGTCGAGCTTGACGGCCTGCTTAAGCCCACCTGCATCGATTATGATATCCGGATACTGACGCCCTTTCACACTGAAACCATAGCCCTCAACCTTATCGGGAACGACCGCCGGGGAATTCAGAACCTCCTTACAACGGGGGCCTGTGACATTTCCTACCATCTCCCGGGTCGTGCGCGGTTTCGTGTCAACGTATTCTCTCAGCGCGGGACTTACTCAATCGCAATGCGGCAGCTCCCGACCAAGATCCCTACTATTGATGAACTGGAACTACCCCAGGTTCTCAAGAAGATAGCCGATGAAAAGTTCGGAATGGCTTTCGTGACCGGCGCGACCGGCAGCGGAAAATCGACGACCCTTGCATCGATTTTAAACGAGATCAATAGTCGCCACCCCTATCACGTGGTAACGCTGGAGGACCCGGTCGAGTTCGTCCACCCGCAGCTAACTGCTACCTTCAATCAGCGCGAGCTTGGCCTCGATTTCGACTCCTTTGCAAACGGGCTTCGGGCCTCACTCCGCCAGGCGCCCAAAGTGATACTCGTCGGTGAAATGCGCGACCGTGAGACGGTGGAAATAGGACTGAGCGCCGCCGAGACCGGCCACCTTGTTCTGAGTACGCTTCACACGATGGATGCGGGCCAGAGCATAAACCGCATAATCGGCATGTTCGATCTCGAAGAGGAGCGCCTCATTAGAATTCGTCTGGCCGATTCGATGAAATGGATAATTTCGCAGCGGCTGTTACCACAGGTGGGAGGTGGACGCGTCGCCGCCCTCGAAGTATTGGGCAACAGCCTGAGAGTTCAAGAAGCCATCATTCACGGCGAATCCGACGGAAAGACCTTCTATGAGATGATGGAGCAGTCCGAACCGTTTGGGTGGATCACATTCGACTCCAGCATAACGCGCCTATATGAGCAGGGAAAGATCACCGAGCAAACTGCCGTGGCTTACGCATCCAGGCGCGCCCTGGTGAAGAGGCGCATGGATCAAATCAAGGCCGGTCGAGGCGAAAAGACAACCGACATAAGGGGACTGAAAATGGACCGCGAATACCGCGTGGAACCCGGGTTTTAAATCATGCCCAAAGTGTGGTGAACGGTTCCTGAATTTGAGTCCCCCGCATCCTGGAATCCCGGCACAAAAGAGCTTCCATTATTTGAACGCTGAAAGATCAGCGCTGCCCTTTTTTCTAACCCCCGCAGCTTATCCCTCATTGCTGTCTGGCAACCCTCGCAGGAGCAGGCACGAAAGAAAATTCTCAAAGTAAGATTTTCAAAATGAGTTATTTAAATTAGTGTATGGCGTTCAAGAGCAAAATCCAATATCATGAATATTTTTATGGCTGAACTTGAAAAGGGCATTGCTGAATGAGAATCGCGCTTTTGAAAATCGTTTTGGTATTTGCGCTGACATTTAGCGTTCAACACTGCGCAGTCCTGGCTTCTGAACCGGCTCCCATGCCGGTAGCCGTCAGTATTCTTCCTCAGCGATATTTTCTGGAGAAGATTGGAGGAAACTTGGTCGAAGTCGAGGTAATGGTTCCCCCGGGAGCAACGCCCGAACAGTACGAACCCAAGCCAAGGCAGATGTCGGCCCTGAGCCGGTCCAGGATTTATTTCGCCTGCGGAGTTCCATTCGAAACAATTTGGCTTTCTAAAATGGTCTCTGCGAATCCAAAAATCCAGGTGATACACACCGAAAAAGATATTGAGAAAAGGGCGATGGAAGCCCATGAACACGGGCATCAAGGAGCCAAACCAGGCGGTGACGATCACCATGAAGGAATAGACGACCCTCACATCTGGCTCTCGCCTCCTCTTGTGATGATCCAGGCGCGCGCGATCTTTGATGCCCTTGCCGCGAACGACCCGCAGAATCGAGCCTCTTACGAGGCAAATTACAAGAGTTTCATAGTCGAACTGGTTGACCTCGACCTTTCCCTTTCCCGCCTTTTTGCGGCAGAGGCGAAACCGGGTGCGTTCATGGTTTTTCATCCCGCGTGGGGCTACTTTGCCGACGCATACGGACTCCATCAGGTACCGGTAGAAGTCGAAGGGAAGGAGCCAAAGGCCAGAGAGTTGGATGAATTCATAAAACGCGCGCGGGAGCTTGGAGTAAAAGCCGTATTCGTTCAGCCGCAGTATTCGCCCAGGACGGCCCAGACCATAGCTGACGCAGTTGGGGCCAGGTTGGTCGAGGCTGACGACCTGGCGCCCGACTGGGAAAAGAACCTCCGGAAGGTAGCCGAGCAGATTGCAGCCGCTGTTGGGAGGCTATAGGAAGAGATCGAATATGCCCGTTTCGGTCATAGAATTGGACAATGTCTCGTTTTTCTATAACAGCCATCCCATCTTGAGGGACGTCAGCCTGAAGGTGGAAGAGCGGGATTTCCTTGCGATAATCGGACCCAACGGTAGTGGTAAAACCACTTTGCTCAAGATCGTCCTGGGCGTATTGAGCCCAAGGCAGGGTAGCGTAAAGGTCTTGGGCAAAACTCCTTCTGAAGCTGCCGGTCTGCTTGGATACGTCCCGCAGGACACGGCGCTCAACAAGGGATTTCCGATTTCCGTCCAGGACGTTACGCTTATGGGCAGGCTCGGCCGCTCGGGGCGGGAGCGCCGATACACTTCCGAGGACAGGGCCCTTGCCAGGCAGGTGCTGGAAAAAGTTGGGATGTGGGAGTACCGGGACCGGCCGATCGGGAAACTCTCCGGTGGTCAGAGGCAACGGGTGCTTATTGCCCGCGCGCTTTGCGCCGAACCGAAAATCCTGCTCATGGACGAGCCTACCGCCAGCGTAGACACCCAGTTTCAGACCCATCTCTATGATTTGCTAAAAGAACTCAATGCCACGATCACAATTGTCGTCGTGAGCCACGATATGAATGTCCTGTCCGGCTACATCAACTCGGTTGCCTGCCTCAACCAGACTCTTTTCTATCACGATGAAGGTGAAATCACCGACGAAATGCTCCATTCAGCCTACCACTGCCCAGTCGATCTGATAGCCCACGGCGGGGTGCCTCATCGCGTTCTGCGCAAGCACGACCACGAGGACCGCTGAGAAGATGCTCGATGCATTTCAACCCGAATTCATGCGCAACGCCCTTCTTGCCGCATTGCTCACCAGCGTAGTCTGCGGGATCATAGGCACACTCGTCGTCGTAAACCGGATCGTCTTCATTTCGGGAGGGATTGCGCACGCCGCTTACGGAGGCATCGGACTCGCCTTCTTTTTGAGGATTCCGCCGCTTGCCGGGGCAGCAGGGTTCGCATTGGTGACCGCGATGATCATGTCCGCCGTCACCCTGAAAAACAAGCAGAGGGCCGATACGGTAGTAGGAGTGATGTGGGCCTTTGGAATGGCCCTGGGTATAATACTGGTCGACCTTTCATCAGGATATAACGTGGACCTTATGAGCTATCTGTTCGGGAGCATTCTGGCCGTGCCGCGCTCGGATATCCTCATGATGGCCCTGGTTGACATAGGGGTATTAATAATTGTTGGGGCGCTATACAACAGCTTTCTTGCCCTGTCTTTCGACGAGGAATTCGCAATGGCCATGGGGATTCGGGTGGACGTGCTCTACTACGTTCTGCTCGGAATGATCGCGCTTTCCGTAATTATGCTCATTCGCATCGTCGGCCTTATTCTGGTTATTGCTCTTCTCACAATCCCGCCGTTCATAGCGGAAAAATTCTGCCGTTCTCTTAAAGCCATGATGGTGGTTTCAGTGTTTCTTAACTGCCTCTTTTCCCTCGTGGGCCTCTGGTTTTCCTATACGCTCAATCTTACCTCCGGGGCGACCATAATAATGGTCGCGGCTGTCTTCTTTTTCGCTTCGGTGGTTTATGAGTGGGCGCGGGAGTATTTCAGCGGAGCTTAGGTCCGAACGCCGAATCGTGCAGTGAACCTGGAAATCCTCGAAGTATTGCTTATAACGGTCACGCTGCTCAGAAACATGGCGAAGGCGGCCATCAGCGGGTTTAGAATGCCAGCGGCCGCAAGTGGAATCGCGAGGGCGTTATAAAAAAAGGAAAAGAAGAGATTCTGCTTTATGATTTTGAAAGAAAAGCAGGACAGGCCGAGCAGGTCCAGGACCTTTTGCAGATCGTTTCCGAGGATGGCCGCATCGGAGCATTCCCGGATGAGGTTTGCTCCTGCTCCGAGCGTTATTCCAAAGTCGGAGGCGGCGAGCGCCGCCGCGTCATTTATTCCGTCGCCTACCATCGAAACGCGTTTGCCCTGCGCCTGGAAGTCTTTAATTATCTTGGCCTTATCTTGCGGACGCTTTTGTCCGGCATAGTTGTCCACCCCCGCCTGAAGTGCGAGCGCCCGGGTGGTTTCTTCCGAATCCCCCGAGACTATCCATACCGAGACGCCCCTGGCGCGCAGCAGGGATACCGTTTCGGACGCGTTTTCTCTCAGCCTGTCCCCAAAGATAAAAAAACCTCTGACCGAGCCCTTCCAGGCAAAGAAGACTACCGTTGATCCGGCGGTCTCGGAAGTACGCGCCTTGTCCTGCAGCTCATCTGAAAACTCCAGTCCGTAATTGAGCATCAGGCGCCGGGTGCCGGCGATCACTTCGCCGGACCGGGTTAGAGCGATTATCCCCAACCCCTCCAGGGGTTCGAAAGTCAGGACCTCCTCCAGTTCCATAGACCTTTGCCGCGCAGCCTTCACGATCTCACGGGCCAGGAAATGGTCCGATTTGACCTCCGCCGAGGCGACCCGCCTAAGCGCATCATCCGCGTTTGCCTCACTCGTTACTGTCTCGCGCAGCACGTAACTGCCTTCGGTTATGGTCCCTGTCTTGTCGAAAATCATTACGTCCAGGCGCTCGGCCCGTTCGAGCGCGGCCGGGTTGCGGATAAGTATTCCGGAGGCGCGCGCCCTGGCGATTGCGGCTACCCTGGCAAGAGGGGTCGCTATTCCTAGAGCGCAGGGGCAGGTTATTACGAGTACGGTTAACGCCCGCAGGAGAGCTTCGCCCGGCGGGGCCGAGGATGCCAGAAGGAAGATGGCCGTTGAAGCGGAGAGCACGAGCACGGCCGGAACCAGGCTCCTCATGGCGCGGTCCGCGAACAACTCGAGTCGGTTCTTGGTTGAAAGCGCCTCCTGAATCAGCGCAATTGTCTGGCTAAGAGAACTCTGGTTCCCCGGACGGTCGGCCTCAAACCTGGCTTCCCCATCGAGGAGGAGCGATCCCGCGGGCACCTCCGCTCCGGGGCCCTTCTTTACCGGGCGCGACTCCCCGGTAATTATGGATTCATCCAGAACGGCCTGTCCGGAAAGAATACGACCGTCAACCGGCACGCGCTCCCCGGGAAATACCAGGAACAAATCTCCCGGAGACACCTTATCGGGCGCGGTCCATACTTCCCCGTCGCCGCGCGCGATTCGAACTTTCCCGCTCGCTGCGTGGAAAAGTGCGGTTATTGTCCCGGAAATCTTCTCTTTTGCCCGAATTTCGATGAATCTTCCGAGCAGAACCAGTGTGACGAGCATCGAGGCAGTATCGAAATATACGTGAAGGCTTCCCCGCAGCATTGAAATGACGCTGTAAAAATAAGCCGAGAGTACGCCGATAGCTATCAGGGTGTCCATGGAGGCGGTCCAGCGCCGGATGCTCCAGAAAGCCTTGCGCAGGATTGGCCAGCCTCCATAGAAGATAACGGGTGAGGCAATCACCCAGAGCGTATAGGAAAAAAAGGCCGCCCCCTCCCGTCCGATTTCCTCGAAAAAGCCGGCCCAGAGTGCAAATGAAATCATCATAATATTCATGCTGAGGATAGCTGAGACCCCCAGCCGGACGATCAGGTCCCTGCTTTGGCCGGAATCAGGGGGGGATTCGACCGCAGAGGCTCTGTAGCCAAGCCTGGAGATGCTCTTCATGATAGCTTCGGGCTGGATGAGGTGGGGCATATACCTGATGCGGGCTATATCCGAAAAAAAGAAAATGCCGGCGCTCAGCACTCCGTCCATTTTACGCAGAAGCTGTTCGATAAGCCACGAACAGGCGACGCACCACATTCCTTCGATGTGGATGGAAAGCTCCTGCGAGAGTCCTTCCTCGATTTGGGCCATCTCAGAAGCGGTGGCACCGCCGGCAAGGTGGGGCCGGGGTGGCGCAGGGCTCTTGTCTTCGTCCACTCCCGATGGAATAAGACCCGCGGAAACGCAGACCCTGTAGAGTTCGGTATTGCGGTAATCTTCGGGGATGCCTTCAGGGCTGGTGTATAGAATCTGAAAGACATACATGCAGCCAAGACAGCAAAAACGCACGGCCCGGCCGGCAACCGGCTGAGAGATATTCGAACTCCCCGTGGGAAGACCGCACAGGTGGCAAACGTTATCTGAAAGCTGTGACTCGGGGAGCGTAGAGTTCATAATCCTGCAAATCCTGTCTAAGTGGTTTTTATCTCTGCGCTCCCGGTGTCTCTGCGGTTAATTCAAGTCCTGGTGAACCAGCCTGGACAATAACTCGACTATCGGTCGATGTCAAAGAGTCGCCCACTGAATTTGCACCGCAGCATCTCATGTCCCGTTGGGACACCCGAAACGATGAAAAGATCCGTAGGATGGATCGAGCGAAGCGCAACCCATCAAGTCTTTTCGTAAAAGTGCATTGAATTCTCACTATAATTACAGCGGCTCTTGTGCCTCCTCGTTTTAGTGTGGGCGAAAAGCACGAAGTTTCCGTTTGATTTCGTGGATGATCGGACACTTTGACAGGCATAATGGAATTGACCGTTGTGCAGCCTTTGCCGGCTTGTTATTTTTCGTTCAGGATGAACAACGGACTGCGGGCCAGGACTGGGCTGAAGATGGATGATGAATCCTTACGGCTGATTCTTCGGTTTTTTAATCTCTCATGGCGTGGGTACCGAAAGGTTCGCAAAGGTGTGAAAAAGCGAATCGCTCGGCACGCGCAAGAATATGGGTGCCGGAAAATTGGCGATTATCTGCTCCTCCTGCAGGAAAACCCGGAAGTTGCAGATAAAGCGAAAAAATTGCTCACCGTTCCCATCAGCCGCTTTTTTCGGGACGAACGTCTGTGGGAGGTTATCAGTGCTTCTGTGATTCCGAGACTGGTGCAGGAAATCGAGTTAACCGGCAGCAGGCCGGTTCGAGTCTGGTCCGCCGGATGTTCATGCGGTGAGGAAGCTTTCAGCCTGAAGATCTTGTGGGATGAGATTGGCAAAAGACTCCTGCAAGTGCCTCTCCTCGAAATATGGGCCACGGATACAAACCCCGAGGTACTTGAGAAAGCTCGCGCCGGCATATATCCGAAAAGCAGTTTGAGGAATCTGTCCGGCTACACCCTGCAAGACTACTTCATACCTGTTTCGAAAGGGTTTTCGATTCGAGAAGGACTTAAGGGGGAAATTCATTGGATCCAACACGATTTTATCTCTGAAAGCCCGCCTTGCATGAATTTCGATATAATTTTTCTTCGAAATAATCTACTCACATATTACGAATCTCCCGCAAAAATACGGGCATTCGTCCAGATATTGACGGCACTAAGTTCCACGGGATTTCTGATTACAGGAAGCAATGAAGAAATCCCAACCGGCGGGCTTCCGCTGAAGCTTTACTCCGGGCACCGGTGTATTTTCGAGAAGATCTCTCCCCCTTAAGCGACAAGGATTGATGAGGATTGCGAAACACCATACGATGGGGCGGAGTACTCACGATTTTGCTCTACAAATGACTTTTGCCGAGCATGATATCTTTGTGTCCGACTCACTATAATCGAGGGAATCCGTTTGGAGAGACTTGTCATTGGTATTGCGGGTGGGACCGGGGCAGGTAAGACAACCCTTGCGGAGGGGCTTGCCGGTGGCATATACTTGGGTTCAGCAGTAGTTATTCATGAGGACCGATATTACAGAGATAACAGCCATCTGCCGACGGCTTCGCGGGAGGCTCTCAACTATGACCACCCTGAAGCTATTGACTTGGATTTACTGGCCGGGCATGTACACGAACTTGTCTCCGGCAGGACGATCAATCAGCCCATCTATGACTTTGTCCGGCATGTCAGGAAGAAGGGGACCGACACGGTTTTTTCTGCGAGGTTCATTATTGTGGAGGGCCTCTTCACGTTGTTCAATAAGCTGCTGTGGGACGTGATTGATTTAAGGGTCTTTCTGGAGTCGGAAGAGGGTATACGCCTTTCGAGGCGTCTTGAAAGGGATATCAGGGAGCGCGGGCGTACGAAGGAGTCCGTTATAAGGCAATGGAGATCGACTGTGCAGCCGATGCACGAATTGTTCATTCAACCTTCCCGATCCTGTGCACACCTGATTCTCTCCGGATGCGACCAGGTCGATTACAATGTCGCCAGAATCAGGGATTTCCTGGTTTCAAGATAGTCCGGTTATTCGAATCCAACGGCAAGATTGCCCTGAGACCAATGAGACCTCCGCTTCGTGGCAAGGAATGCGAGCTGCACCTGAGCCTGAACTAACCGGCTGCTCAGAAGATTTGTTTCGTACGGCGGCAGGATAGAATGAGGGCGAGATGATCGACTTCACGGCGAAGGATACCATGACGGCAAAAGAGCGTCTCCGGGCTTTGGCTGCAGGCCGTGCCATCGACAGGGTTCCTTTCATGTCGTTTGCCCTGGGGTTTGCAGCGAGGGTCCGTGGAATAGATCGGGGGGAGATTTACCGCAATCCTGAGAAGGCATTCGCTGCAGGACTGAGCCTCATGAAGGCTTACCCCTGGATGAACGGCGAACCCGCTTATGGATGGGCGGACAAAGGTGCGTGGGAGTTCGGGGGAAAGATCATCTGGCCTGATGGAGACCGCTATCCCGCCCCCTGGTCCGAGCCCGTGATCAGCAGACCCGAGGAGGTCGATTCACTTCCCGATCCTGATCCTGCTGCTGCAGGTATGACTCTCATGCTGGACCGCTTTAATACGATCAGCCGAGAGAACGGGTTTCCGGCATCCCTCCCGGGTGGGACTCCAACAACCCTTTCCGCTGGAATTGCCGGCAGGGTGAACTTCCTCCGGTGGCTCATCAAATACCCCGAGGCCGTGCACAAAATCCAGCGTAAGGTCACGGACTTCATCCTCCGTGCCGCTAAGAGGACCATCAGAGAATATGGCGCGGAAAACTGCAGCCTGGATTGCGGCGTTCCCATGGAATCGAACCAGCTCATCTCGGTCCGGATGTTTGAATCCTTCGCCAAGCCCTATATCCGGGAAATCTTCGATTACTATGCATCAAAAGGCGTGCAAAAAATTGCAGTTCACCTATGTGGCGACCACACATGGAATCTCGCTCACTGGAATGATATTCCCCTTCCGCGCCGGACTATCTTTTCCATAAGCGACGAGATGGACCTGGAACGCACCGGTCAGATCATCGGCAAAGACCACATCCTCGCCGGCAATATCAATAGCGGTATCCTCTGCGCGGGCACTCCCGAGATGGTTTCTATGGAAGTCAGGCGCTGCCTGGAAGCGGGTAAGAAGCATCCTGGAGGGTTCGTGCTCATGCCGGCCTGTGAGTTTCCTCCCGATACCCCCCTGGAAAACGTCGATGCCCTGGCAGACGCTCTGTTCGAGTACGGGTATTATTAAGGGCGGATTCAACCCGACGATTCGATTGACGGCATTTCGATATCTTCGTATCCTGCTGCCGTTAAATTCATGTTGCTAATCGAAGTCTGACTAATCAGTCCGTGATGAACTGGTATCATGGGCATGTTTGTTATGCTCACTACTAAGCGAACATTCTGACCCATGGCTGGCGCCCGCAGCCCTTGAACCGGTTTTCCGCATGAGAGCGCGAATAATATGACCGCCGACGAACCCTTAATCCCGAAGCATGGGGGCTATCGAAAACTCAAGAGCTTTCAGGTGGCGCAACTGGTTTTCGACATCACGGTGCGTTTTTGCGACCGTTACATCGAAAAGCGCAGCCGTACCCGTGACCAAATGGTACAGGCCGCGCGGTCGGGTGTGCAGAATATCGCCGAAGGAAGCCAGGCTTCGGGAACCTCGAAGAAGACTGAACTCAAGCTTACCAACGTAGCGCGGGCCAGCCTGGAAGAGTTGCGGCTTGACTACGAGGATTTCCTTCGCCAGCGCGGACTACTGCTTTGGGATCGCGACGATCCCCGCAGGCAAAGCCTAATCGACCGCCGGTGCGCCACCGCTGATGAAGTGGCTGTCTGGGTGCGGGAAGAGCACGATCGTGGACATAGTGGACAGGGTGGAGAGGGTGGACAGGGTGGACAGAAGGAGCCGTCCACTCCTACTTACCCCGAACTCGCCGCCAATGCCGCGCTGGTGCTGTTGGCGGTCGCATGCAGCCTGCTTGAACGCCAGCTCGCTGCTCAGGCGGCAGCCTTTGAAACAGAAGGTGGCTTTACCGAACGCCTCTACCGAGTGCGTTCCGAAAAACGCTCATCGCGCTCTTCGTCCTCTCGGTCTACCAAGCCCACCCCGTCCGCTACCGATTGAGGAGTCCCAAGGCTCGATACCGTCACCCTGATTTACAAGTTCATGGACGTGGAAAACTCCATCGTTAGATCGATGGCCCTGGCTGAGTGGGTGAGAGCGCCGCAACTCACGAAATCGACGCCGGTTTCTGCTATTGCCCGCACAGTTTCGAGGCTGACGCCCCCGGAAGCCTCCAGAGTGACGCGGTCTTTCCCTATCGCGGCAGCGCTCCTGAGCAGATCTAGTGAAAAATTGTCGAGAAGCACAATATCGGCCCCGGCGGCGATCGCCTGATCGAGTTCATCGAGGTTTTCCACCTCGACTTCGATCCGGAGTGTATGAGGGGCCCTTTCGCGCGCACGGCGGACAGCTTCCTTTATGCCCCCTGCTGCCGCGATATGGTTGTCCTTGATCAGGACGCCGTCAGCCAGGCCGAAGCGGTGGTTTGTGCCGCCTCCGTGCCGCACAGCTTCCTTTTCCAGGCTTCGCCACAGGGGAGTCGTCTTTCGTGTATCGAGCAGGCGGCATCCGGTACCTGCGATGGCGTCCGCCATTTTCCATGTCAGGGTGGCAATCCCGCACAACCGTTGAGCAAAATTCAGGGCTGTGCGTTCGCCGGTCAACAAGGTCCGCACCCGCCCCTCTATCCTGAATACGGGAACTTTTGGCGCAATCCGGTCCCCATCAGGGAATGGACATTCTATCCTGATTTCGGGGTCGAGGAGTTCGAAGATTCTTCGGAATGGCTTCGAGCCTGACAGAACGAAGGGTTCGCGCCCGAAGACTACGGCGCTTCCCTTCTGCCCGGCAGGGATAACGCTGAGCGTGGTTACATCCCCGCTCCCGATGTCTTCAGAAAGAGCCAGCCGGAACAGTTTATCCTCAAAGGTCAGCGTCACTCCGCCCGGCTTTCCCGCAGTCCGTTCATAATTTCGAGTCTGCGATTCAATTTTTCGATCTTTTCGCCAAGCCGCGCATTCTTATCGCGTTCCTTTTCGATTACCTCGTGGGGGGCTTTCTGAAGAAAATCATCATTTGAGAGCTTCCTATAAGTCAGTCCGAACTCTTTTTCGAGTTTGCCCAGCTCTTTTTGGAGCCGGTTTGACTCGCTCTCGAAATCAAGAACGTCCTTGAGGATGACAAAAACTTCCACGTTCCTGACCACCGTCCCTGCAGCGTACTTAGGCTTGTTGATCTCGCCGGCCCGGGCGACGGTGAGCCTGGAGACTTTGCCCAGGTCGGTAATGGTGCGCTCGTGCTCTTTGAGAAGCTCCGGTTCCGAACCATGTTCGCAGAGGCACACTACTTCCACCTTGAGCGCCGGAGAGACGTTCATCTCGCCGCGGATATTGCGGATTCCCATTATGACCGCCATAAGCGTTTCCATCTGCTCTTCGGCCTCGGGGTCGATCCTTTCGGCTTGCGCTTCCGGAAAGGATGCCTTCATGATGCTCCCGGAGGTATGGGGCAGTTTGTGCCAAAGTTCCTCGGTTATGAACGGCATCACCGGATGTAGAAGGATCAGGACTTTTTCCATAACAGTGGCCGCAACAGACCTTGCCATGGCGCCAGCGCTCTCATCTTCGCCATAGAAATCCTGTTTTATGATTTCCAGGTACCAGTCGCAGTACTCATGCCACAGGAACTGGTATAGGGCCTGAGCGTACTGGTTGAAAAGATGATTATCCAAAGACTCGCTCGATTCCGCTGCAACTCTTTGAAGCCGGCTCAGGATCCAGCGGTGGGCAAGCCCGGTCACTTTTTCCGGAATTTGGACCGGTCCCTTGAAGCCCTCAAGGTTCATCAAAAGAAGCCGGGCGGCATTCCATATCTTATTTACGAAATGCTTGTAGCCCTCTATGCGCTCCTCCGAGAGTTTGACGTCGCGCCCCTGGGCCGCGAAAGCCGTAAGGGCGAACCTGAAGGCGTCAGTTCCGTACCTGTCCATCATGAGAAGGGGGTCAATCACATTTCCCCTGGATTTGCTCATCTTATGCCCTTCGGCATCCCGAACAAGGGCATGTACATAGACTTCATGGAAGGGGACTTCGTTCATGAACCGGAGTCCCATCATCATCATCCGTGCGACCCAGAAAAAGAGTATATCGAATGCCGTAACCAGAACGGCGGTGGGGTAGAACTTTTCAAGCTCCGCGGTTTTCTGCGGCCATCCCATGGTCGAAAAGGGCCAGAGACTGGAGCTGAACCATGTATCCAGGACGTCCGACTCCTGTTCGAGCGGGGAGCCGGGGCAGTTCGGGCATTCCAGGGGAGCTTCCATGGAGACGATCACATCATCGCACTGGAGGCAATACCATGCCGGGATGCGGTGTCCCCACCATATCTGACGGCTTATGCACCAATCCTCGAGATTTTCCAGCCAGTTGAAATAATCCTTTTCCCATTTGGCCGGGATAATTTTGGTTGCCCCCTGCTTCACCGCGTCAATGGCAGCTTCGGCAAGAGGTTTTGTCGAAACGAACCACTGAAGCGAGAGCATCGGCTCGATGACGTTTTGGCAGCGGTAGCAGTGCCCAACCCGGTGCTTGTAGGGCTCTATTTTTGAAAGGTAGCCGGCTTTATCGAGATCTTTCAGAATCTGCTTGCGGCAGGCAAACCGGTCCATTCCGGCGTAGGGGCGGCCTGCCTGTTCGGTCATTATTCCGCGCTCGTCTATCACCTGCACCAGATCGAGGTTGTGCTTGCCGCGAAGTTCGAAATCATTAAAATCGTGTGCGGGAGTTACCTTGAGCGCACCGGTGCCGAACTCGCGTTCGACATAGGAATCCCCGATTACGGGGATGTTGCGGCCCACTATAGGCAAGACCACCATTTGTCCTATATAGGCCTTGTATCTGTTGTCTTCCGGGTTCACCGCGACAGCCGTGTCGCCCAGCATGGTTTCGGGCCTTGTGGTGGCAACAACCAATGCTCCCTTTCCGCTTACCAGGGGATACCGAATGTAGTAGAGGAAGCTGTCCAACTCCTCGCCCTCAACCTCGATATTGGCAAGCGCGGTCATGCAGCGCGGACACCAGTTGATCATGCGCTTGCCTCGATAGATCAGGCCCTCATTGTACAGCGATACGAAAACCTGTCGTACGGCCTGCGAGAGACCCTCATCCATCGTAAACCGCTCGCGCGACCAATCGCAGGACGCCCCGAGCCGCTTCAACTGATTTATTATTATCCCGCCGAACTTGGCCTTCCATTCCCAGACGCGCTGCAGAAAGGTTTCCCGGCCAATACCGTGTCTGGTGAGGCCTTCAGCCCCCAGTTGCCTCTCTACGACATTCTGGGTAGCGATGCCGGCGTGATCGGTCCCAGGCACCCACAGGACCTCGAAGCCTCTGAGCCTTTTGTATCTGCAAAGTATGTCCTGGAGGGTATTGTTGAGAGCATGGCCCATGTGGAGCTGGCCGGTAACGTTCGGAGGCGGGATCACTATAGAGTACGGCGGTTTCGGGCTATTCTCGTCGGCGCGGAAAAACTCTTTTTCTTCCCAGTATCTGTACCAGTGCGATTCGACTTCGGCAAATTCGTATGCTTTAGGCAGAGCGCCTTCGCTCATATAATTGATTCCCTGCTGGAAAAGACCTGGTGGGCTGTGCGGCGCGCAACCCACCCTACGGGTCTTTTCATGGTTTTGGGTGTCCCATGGAGACATGAGTTACTGAAATGTAAGGCCCTTAATCAAGACCTTTCTTAAGTTTTTCTAATTCCTCACTGATTATAGACCTGACCAGGTCCGGCAGGCTTGATTCCACCATGATCCGTATGTGTTCCTGCAAACGGGACTCGAGTCGGCCGATAAGTTCATCAGCGATTTGTGAAATATCGGCAGGAGACGGGATGGGGGCAGGCCGGGGAGCGGCCGGCTGCGATAGCGTAGACTCCAAAGATTCAACTGAAATCAGCTCGGACTCCAAAGACTCATCCGAAATCAGCTCGGACTCAACCCCGGCGGGCGCCAGGATTTCCTCGGCGTCCATAATTGTCTCAACAGTCTTCCGCCGCAAGTCGGCTCTTTTTTCCGTCCCGGGCTCGGTCATACCGAGTTCATCCATGAAATCATCCAGAACGGGTTCCTTCTCTTCATCAAAAACCTTTGTTTCTGCTCTCAGCCCGGTTTTTTTTGCAGGTCCCCCGGATGCGACCGGCTCGAAAAGCATTTCATCTTCTTCCGCCTCATCGCCAAATGCTTCGAACATGTCTTCCTGTTTCGGAGGGTGCTTTTGGGCCTGTTCCCTCATGAAAGGCTGCGCGGCCTTTTTTGTCGGCATTTCCGGTTCCGGTTCCAGGTATGAATCCACATCGAGAATCTCAACGTCCAGGTCCAAATCTTCGTCCTCGTCTATTGGCCTGGACGGCATCTCGATAATATCCTCCAGTTCGATTATGTCATCGTCCTGGCTCTCAAGTTCGATATCGAGATCCCGCATCGGGTTATGTTGCTCCTCGATTCGCGTCGGTCTCTTCATTAGCGCCTCTCATCCGGGCCCTCACGCCCGCTGCAATGGGAAGAAAACGTATATTCGTCAGTAAAAGAGTCGATTATCACGCAAAAAATTCCCATGTCAAGGAGGGATTGAGGAATTGAAGAATTGAGAGATTGAAGAATTGAGAGATTGAGGAATCGAGGAATTGAGGGATTCGAACCAAATTCCCACATTCCTCAATTCCTAAATTCGTCCCGGTCCCGCCGTCAGATTCCACTGACCAGGACCACCGGGACCCACTTCCCGTCCACGCATTCGCACAGTCCGCCGCGTGCTCCGATATCGACCCCGTCGGGGAATCCGCGGCCCCTGAATTCACAACTGGATTTTTCATGCGCCATCAGAGGACTCCTTATCTTTGCATTCTTGGATTTTTATTTTAGAATTTCGACATTTTCAGTAATGATGATAATCATTCGCAGAGTTATTGTCACACGTCCAGCTCCGCGTCTGCGCATCGCCATGTCTGAGTTTTTATGGGACACATTTGATATCCAGCAGGGGGGTACCGTCAACGGCGTCGAGGCCGGCGACATCGATTACGGTGCCTTCAATCCCGGTTATCTCAACAGTATCGATGGAGACCGGGTTTGGCCGCTGGGGGCTCCGTGTGGAGAAGACGCCTCGCACGGGGCGTGAGAGATCGCGCCTTGGGTGGACCTGAAGGATGTCGCGTTCGGCAAGGTGCATCCAGTAGACAATAACGATCTTCCGTCCTCTTTCCAGACCGAGCAAGGCGTCCCTGTACTGCTCATCGACAACCAGTTGCCCGCTGACCGCCGACTCGCTCCCCTGTTGTGGCGCTTTGTCCGGATCGGTAATCGGACTCCGAATCACGCCGATAGGCTTCAAGACTATTTTCGGTGCGGCTGCCTCTCGTTTATGTTTTTGTCGCTGAAGTGGTAGGCGGGATTTGTGTTCTTTTGGTTTTTCCATCTCTACTCATTCTCTTTGGACCAGCGCCTCGACGGTCAGCCTGAAATCTTCGGGCAAAAGAGTCGGCAGGCCGGTGAACCGCACGCAAATCATCCTCAATTGAGCCTCTGTGCAAAGTTCCAGCCCGGGCTTGCTTTCCGTTTCTGAAATTACGGGAGCCCCGGCAAGCCTGTAAACCAGTTGAGAAAAAGTGAGGCTTCGGCTGTTCATCGTGGTGATCCCGGTATATATCTCTATTTGATCGTCATAGTGCAAAGATTTGCGGTACTTACACCTGGATTCGACGACCGAGAGATGAAGCTGCCGGTTCATGAACTCACGATAAGGGAAGCCGGCTTTCCTCAGCAAATCTTCACGCGCAAGCTCGAACAGGTGATAATAATTGCCATGATAGACAGCCTGTCCCATATCCAATTCAAAAAACGGGACACGAAGACTTGTTATATGGTAGGAAGTAATTTGACTTTTCGCACGTGCCTGAGCGCCCGGAATTATCTTTTTTTGTAAAGACTCGTTCATTATGAAGTTCCTTGTTACAATGAGTGGAAATGAACGGTTTTTTAATCTTAGATACCAGAGGGGGTTTTATTGGCGATCTTCCCACAGATGAATTCCGGCCGCAAGCGAGATCGTTCCAGACAAAACGATCATCCATTGTCAGTGAAATCCTCCAGCGCCCCCTATTCTCTTAAGATCTACAGAAGTCTTCGCCCTGTGCTCGACCGGATACGGACTCCCGAACCAGCCCCTTTTGTGCCGGATCCGTTCCAGATCGAAGCCCTGAGAGCAATTGAGGCATCAGATGTTCTCGTTACCGCCCCCACCGGCGCTGGCAAAACTTACATTGCAGTTGAAGCCATTGACAGGATTTTTCAAAGGGGTGGGAAGAGTTGGTATGCATCGCCGCTGAAAGCCCTGTCAAACGCAAAGTATCAGGAATTCCGCGAAATCTTTGGCCCTGAAAATGTCGGGATTCTCACCGGAGACAGAAAAGAAAACCTTCATGCGCCGGTAATCGTCGGGACAACCGAAATTCTGCGTAATCAGTTGTATGACATAATGCACCGGGGAGAGAATACCGACATAGACCTGGTTGTTCTTGATGAGGCCCATTACCTTGGCGATGCCGACAGGGGGGTCGTATGGGAGGAAGTGCTCATTTATCTTCCTCCGCGTGTCCGGCTCCTCCTGCTTTCGGCAACGATATTGAATGCTCAGGAAATCTGCAAATGGCTCACCTGGATGCGCAGCTCCGAATGCGAGTGGGTGGCGGCATTTGAGAGGCCCGTGCCGCTTTTCCCGCTCTTCCTTTTCCCGGGTGGAGAGCTTGCTCCGCTCGGAACACGCCGCGGCCTGCTTCCGAGAATCGAAACAATCGATCGCAGATCGCTCCCCCGGAGTGAACTGCCTGAGATCCCCAAAATCCTGGATGTGCTCCGGAATGCCAACCTGCTCCCGGCCATGTTTTTTCTGAAATCGCGGGCCGACTGCGACAAGGCCGTCTCATTCTGCCGGCCGGCTCGAGACTCCCATGGGCGGGAAGATGCCCCAAGATTTCGTGAAAGGCTTGAGCAATTGCTCGAAGTTTATCCTTTTCTCAGGACGCACCAGCACCTTTCCATCCTGAAGAGCTGCCGGGTCGGTTCTCATCATGGCGGGCAGCTTCCGCACTGGAAGCTCTTTCTGGAGAAGATGATGCAGGAAGGCTACCTGGATGCCATCTTCTCTACCTCCACAGTTGCCGCGGGGGTCAATTTCCCGGCGCGAACGGTTGTTATTTTTCAAAGCGACCGGTTCAACGGTAAGGAGTTCGTACCTCTGGGCGCAACCGACCTGCTGCAGATGACGGGCAGGGCAGGACGCCGCGGGATGGACGAAATCGGGTTTGTGCTCGTAGTCCCGGGGCAGCACCAGGACCCGCGACTGATAAATGACCTGCTGAAATCACCTCCCGATGTGATCCAGAGCCAGATTCGCGTGAATTTCTCGATGATTTTGAACCTGCTGCTGTCCCATACCCCGGAGGAGATTCGCAACCTCTTTGTGTCGTCTTTGGCTACTTTTCAAAACATGAGCCACGACACACGGTCGATGAAGAAGCTCGAAGCAGTCCGGGCTGAACTCGAGCAATGGCGCGATCAGATGGGTTGCGGATCTTTGGATGCGCTGTCCGAAGTTCGGCCGAGGTACTCCAGCGCCGTTGAGCAGTTCCGAAAAATGCGCAAGTCGCTTAGGCGAAAACCCAAATACGGACAACTTATCGATCTGCTCGCCCCCGGCCGAATCTTCATCAGCCAGAGAGGGACCCATTATATTTGCGTAGCCGGGCCCGACTTCGAGTACAGAAACGTGGAAGCCGTCCGCCTGGCCCATCCGGTCCGGGTGCGGCGCCGGCAGATCAGGACCCACCGGGTGGCGTTCAACCGCGTCAGGGAGTCGAGCGTATTGCTCGATACCTTTCCCGACCTGGACGAACGGGAAAAGTGGGAGGGCCTGATCACGCGTGCCGCCACCGGCGAGTTCAGCCCGGTCGAGCCGGAGGGCCCCGTTTCGCCCCCAGCCGAGTTTGAATCCAGAGACCTGGCGGCATTGGCCGAAAGACTGGCATCCTATCCATGCGAAAAATGCTCCCTTTTCGGCCCTTGTCAGAAAGAAACGGCCCATCCGGTGTCTTCGGCTCTGAGGCGGTACTTTCATTTATTCGCGAAGATGGACTCGACCCAGGAGCAGCTCTGGCGCTCTTTTATCAAGCACTACCACCTGCTTCAGGCCGAAGGATATGTGGATAAGGACGGGAAGCTGACCGGCGACGGACTGTGGGCATCCAAACTCCGGCTCGACCAGCCGCTGCTCATCTCAGAGGGAATCCGCAAAAGCGTATTTCCGAATGATAAGCCAGAGTTGCTGGCGGCTCTGATCGCTCCTTTTGTGACGGACAGGGACAAGCAGGGAGACGTGCAACTGGCGTCTTTTATCTGGAAATATCCCGATCTGGCCAAGCCTTTTTTCCAGATGTTGAAAAACCTTCAGCGCCTCCGGGAGCGCTTGCAGGCCGAGGGCTTCCACACCCCGCCCCTTCCTTTCTGGGCGCTGGTCACTGTTTATCACTGGGCGCAGGGCCTTTCGTGGGAACAGGTTCGCGAAATTTCCGGGATGGATGAGGGAGACCTTGCAATGATCATATTGCGAACGGCCGACCACCTGCGGCAGATCGAAGCCCTTAATCAAACCCATCCCCGGCTTGCGGCGTCTGCCGAGCAAGCTATTCGCATGCTGCTGCGCGAGCCTGTTCTTACAGCTTGAAAAACTTCTGCGAGAGGATAGAATTCATCGACGTCCTTTTTAGAGGGCATTGCTGATCGTCTCCTGTTTCGAAAAGACTTGATGGGTTGCGCTTCGCTCCACCCAACCTACGGGTGTTTTCATGGTTTTGGGCGCCTCATTGGGACATGGCTGCGTAAATTATTCAAAAAAAGCTTGACACGAGACATCCGATTAAAATATATGAGGTAGTTCCAAATATTTTCCCCAACAGGAGGCGTCGTAATGGTAAAAAGCCCGTGCATTAACTGTGACCGAGCCAACGAAGACAAGAACAAATGCTTGGATAAGTGTGAAATGCTCAAAGAATACCAGGAAATGATTCTGAAGCAGGGAATCTACGCGACGATGTAGCTACGGGCGTTCAGCCTTTTATGAGCGGCCAGGGGGCCGCTTTTTTTGTCCGAACGCCTTATATTTGAAAGGCAAAGTCAGCCGCAGGCAAGTTTGGAGGATTTGAACTCATGTATGCCATCTTCAGGTCCGGTGGGAGGCAGTACGAAGCCCGTCCCGGGCAAGTAGTCAAAGTGGAAAAGATATCCGGCGAAATCGGGGAAAACGTTACCCTCGATGAGGTGCTCCTTTTCTCCGACGGAGAAAAGCTTCAGGTAGGCCGCCCTCTTATAGAAGGCGTCGCGGTTAAGGCCACGATCATCGAGCAGGGGCGGTTGCCCAAGATCGTCATTTTTAAGCACAAACGCCGCAAAGACTATCGGAAAAGACAGGGACACAGGCAGGCTTACACGGCTATGCGCGTGGAAAATATCGGATAAGACGCCGGCCGGGCCGGTGCGATTTCAGGCTGCAAGCGGCTTGGGTATTGGAGGAATGTCATGGCACATAAAAAAGCGGGCGGAAGTTCCCGGAATGGTCGCGACAGCGCAGGCCAGCGCAGGGGCGTAAAAAAATTCGGCGGTGAATTCGTACGCGCCGGCAACATCATAGTCCGCCAATTGGGTACCCAGTTTCATCCCGGGAACAATGTCGGAATGGGCAGAGACTATACTCTTTTCGCGCTTACCGACGGCTTGGTTACATTCGAGTACAAGGACAAGATGCGACAGAAAATCAGCGTCTATCCGATCGAGGCTCAGCAATAGTGTAAAACGGGAAGCTTTTGCTCCCTGCTCCCTTCGCCGGTTCAAATGTGCTCCCCTCCACTCAAAGGTGAGAGGGGAGTTGTATTTTTATAAAGATAAGATGAAATTCATCGATGAAGTGACAATAACAGTTGTGGCAGGTAAGGGCGGGAACGGCTGCGTGGGTTTCCGGCGCGAGAAGTACGTGCCTCGCGGCGGTCCGGATGGGGGTGACGGCGGCGAGGGCGGCAGCGTTGTGCTGGAGGCCTCGGAGCGAAAGCACAGCCTGCTTGACTTTCGATATCGAAACCTTTTCAAGGCCAAGGCTGGGGGAAACGGGTCCGGCCAGAACAAGCGGGGGCGAAGCGGTGAGGATCTTGTCCTGGAGGTGCCGGTTGGTACTGAGGCGAAAGACCCGCTGACGGGTGAAACACTTGCCGATCTGACAGAACCGTCCCAGAGGTGGATAGCAGCCAGGGGGGGGAGGGGCGGGAAGGGAAACGCCCATTTCGTGAGTTCGACTCACCGGACACCTCGTTTCGCCCAGGATGGCGAGCCCGGGGAGCAGCACGACCTGAAACTAGAGCTGAAGCTGATTGCCGACGTCGGCTTGGTGGGGCTTCCAAACGCCGGGAAATCGACACTCGTTTCTGCGGTTTCCGCGGCGCGGCCCAAGATAGCCGAGTACCCGTTTACCACACTTACGCCCAATCTCGGGGTGGTGCAGTATGGCGACATGCCCCCTTTTGTAATAGCGGATGTGCCGGGGCTAATTGTGGGTGCTCATGAGGGCGCCGGCCTGGGAGTCCGGTTTCTGAAACACATCGAGAGGACCAGGCTCCTGGTACACGTGATCGACCTTTCTCGGATCTCTTCAGGCAACCCCCTGGAGCCGTTCAGACAGATCGAACTTGAACTCAAGAGCTATTCGGAAGAACTGCTGAAAAAACCGCGCATAATCGTTCTGAACAAGATCGATCTGGCGGAAGACAAGCAGGATCTGGACAAAATCGAGAAAAGATACCTTGAACTCGGACTGCCTGTTCTTCTGGTATCTTCGCTGAGAAGGGAAGGTCTTCGGGAGCTTATCCGGCTTCTTACTAAGAAGCTCTCTGAGATGAATGCGAAAAAATAGCGCTTCAGAGGAAATTCAGCCTTATATACTGGAATCAAAAAGAAATATAAGGTCTAGATTCATTTATGCTGTGCAAGCTGTTCTTTCTTGATATTTCGCCGTATTCCATTAAAATTGAATGAGTTTTGATATTTTGTGTGCAAGCCAATTATTCTGATTTTTCCTGCGCTGCGGTCTGCTCAAAACGAGCATTATTCTTTTCCAGTCATTATACTGTTTTCGAAACATTTCTATGCTAATCTTATGATTGATCAAATCGAGCGGAAAAATTATATTAGTCAGAGTTTTGCGCCGGAATCCCTTCCTGGCGCAAAAAATACAGATTATTCAAAGGATTGGAATATATGGATTATGATGTTGGAGTTGACATCGGCTCGGTCAGCATTAACTGCGTCATTCTGGATGAAAACCATAAGGTCGTCCTGGAAACTCCTTATCTGAGACATTTTGGCCTGATCTATGAAGAAACGCACAAGCTCCTGAGCGGTATCCTGCGACGAATCGAGGTCGAGAATTCGGGAGCGCTCAGATCGGTGACCTTCACAGGAGTTCACGGAGAGCTGCTTGCCGAAAGGCTCCGCGCCCCGTCCGAAGTAGAAACCATCGCCCAGGTGCTGGGAGCCATCCACGTCGTGCCCGGCGTACGCACGATCATTACGGTGGGCGGCCAGGATGCGGCCGTTTTTCAGTTGGCGCACAGCGGGGACGAATGGCGCCTGGAGTCTTTCAACATGAACGGCCCATGCGCGTCGGGAACAGGTTCCTTCATCGACCAGCAGGCCGAACGGCTCGCTCTGTCGATCTATGGACCGGATTTTTCGATGGACCAGGAAAAGCTCCAGCAAACCCTCGACGACTTTATCAAACTGGGTCTTGAAAGTACCTACCCCGCTCCGGTTGCCTGCCGCTGCACCGTTTTTACAAAATCGGACATGATCCATCTCCAGAATAAGGGGGAGAGTCTGCCCAACATCATAGCGGGCTTGCATTTCGGCAACGCCGCCAATTACATGAGCACCATTATAGGGAACCGGGAGATATCAGATCCTATTATTTTCATCGGCGGTATGGCTTCTAACCGGCTCCAGGTAAAGGCTTTCGAGCACTATTTCCCCTCTCTCATCGTACCGGCCCATCACACTTCGATTGGGGCGCTTGGAGCTTCGCTCCAGGCCCAGAAGCAAAACTGGCGAAATGAGGTGGACCTCTCCGTCCTTGTCCGGAAAGATTCCCAGTCCGTTTACAGCTTTCCCAGAGCCGAACGGCTGGAACTGTCGCTTAGCTCCTTTGACTCGCAGAATGGTCTGGCGCCGTGGGCAAGAAAAAAGGGAAAACCGGTGGAGGCCTACCTGGGGGTAGATATAGGCTCGACTACCACGAAATATGCGCTGATAAGCGAGGACTCCAAGATTTTGCACAAGTGTTACGTGCCGACACAGGGAAAACCGATCGAGGTTACCCAGCGGCTTCTGCGTACACTGCAGGAAGAAGTCGGGCAAAAAATCAAGCTCATGGCGATAGCCACGACCGGGTCGGGCCGCAACGTGGTAGGGGATTTTCTCGGCGCGGACCTGATCGTAGACGAGATTACCACCCACGCACGGGGAGCGGTTGAAATCGAACCGGATGTGGACACAATATTCGAAATCGGCGGGCAGGACTCAAAATACATTATGATAGAAAACACCCACCCCCTGGATTTCGACATGAATAAGGTATGCGCGGCCGGGACGGGCAGCTTTCTGCACGAACTGGCTAATAAGATGAAGATCAACATCGTCGGGGAATTCCAGGAAATGGCCCTTTCGTCGAAAAACCCGATCCATCTTGCCGAACGGTGCACGGTTTTCATGGAATCCGACCTGGTGAGCTATCTTCAGAAGGAGGCGGAGCGCCAGGATCTCATTGCCGGGCTTTGCTACGCAATCGTCCACAATTACCTGAACCGGGTGGTGGAAAAACGATACATCGGCAAGCGGGTCATGTTCCTGGGCGGGCCTTCACTGAACAAGGGAATCGTTGCGGCGTTCGAGAAGGTGCTTAAGCGCGAGGTGCTGGTCCCAAAACACCGCGAAGTGATGGGGGCGTTCGGGGCCGCCTTGTCCGTAATGGAACTCTTCAAAAAACAGGGAATGGAACACCGCAGGCGCGATCTCGATCAGCTTGCTTCGATGAAGGTGAACTTTACCGAGAGCATCTGCCATGCGGAGAAGAAGTGCCATAACGAATGCAAGCTCAAGGTCTATAGTTTTGGAGAAAGAAAGAGTGTGTGGGGAGGTGACTGCGGCCGCTATGAGACTCGTGCCGAAGGCGGCCGTGAGACAGACTATTTTCAGGTCAGGCAGGGTCTTTTCGACCAAGCCCTTGCTGAGGCCGGAAACCTGCTTTCGGAAGCCGAGGCCGGGCGCCAGCCAAAGCCGGTGATAGGCATACCCCTTGCGCTCCACTCCCTAGAGTGGGGCGTCTTCTGGGCACATCTTTTCTCAGAGCTTGATTTTCCGGTGCTTTTTAGCCCGAAAACTACTAACAAGCTGGCATTCCTGGGGGTGGAAAACGTCGTCTCCGAGGTTTGCTTCCCGGTCAAGGTTTTCCACGGCCATGTCCGCTACCTTATGGATCGGGCTGAATACCTGTTCCTGCCAAATGTTGTGAACGCGCCTGTTCCGCAGCCCGATGAGACAGGGTATTTCTGTCCGCTGCTTCAGAGTTCCCAGTTCATGAGCAGGTCTGCGCTCAACATTGCCGACGAGAGGATCATTCGTCCCTCGCTCTATTTGAAGGAGGAC
>JBKQLC010000029.1:0-54579 GCA_052147195.1 Syntrophobacteraceae bacterium | reverse complement strand
TATCCCGCATCTTCTTGTTTTTTGAACAAGATTTTGTGTATAAGTTGTTGTTTTCTCAGCGTTCTCTGCGCCTCTGCGGTGAATTGCTTTTCGTCTTTTGGTTGCGGCTATGCTGCTCCAGGTTCTTAGTGTTCTTCGTGGTGAAGGCTCGTATTCGGGTTCATCCGGAAAAATGTGCATGGCCGGGGAGAAAAAATTTCCCGAGTTATCATTCCAGACTGAAAGCACACAGACAATAACATAGTGAAATGCCTGAACTTTTAAAAAAATAGCCAGCTGGTATCACTATTGCTCATCCATTGCGTGCCTAGTTCGAATGGCTGTGAACAAATCCTTCGAGGAGATCATATGTCAACATCGTCAACAACGTCGACCACCAGCACTCCGTCGCCTTTTGGTATCGGTTCCGGGCTCAGCACAGCTCCGGGTACTGCGTCCAGCAGTAGCTCCGCGAACACCTTGAACGCGAACTCTTTCATGACCCTGTTCCTCGCCCAGTTGCAGAATCAGGACCCGACCAACCCGATGCAGTCTTACGAACTGGCCGCCCAGCTCGCGCAGTTTACGACCGTTCAGGAGATGAGCCAGGCTACCACCCTTTTGGGCAGTCTCCAGCAATATACAGCGGCCATGAATAATGGGGAGGTTGCATCGCTTGTCGGCCAGCAGGTTAGTGCCCAAATGAACACGATCAACGTCAGTTCAGGCACCCCCTCCGCTCTCAACTACACGCTCTCAGCGCCTGCCAATGTAACCATTACCATACAGAACTCCGAAGGCACGACGATCGACACTTTGAACCCCGGCTCTCAGAGCGCGGGCAGTTACAGCGTGCCATGGACCGGCACGGACTCGAGCGGAAACACGGTGGCCGACGGCGCCTACACCTGCACAGTCACGGCAACGGCTTCCAACGGAACCTCCACGACAGTACAGACCGGCGTCAGCGGGCAGGTTTATTCATGCAACCTTAACAATAACCCCCCAACATACACTCTGTCTGGACCTAACGGAATCCAGGTCCCGGTGGCGAACGTCTATGCAGTAACCAGTAAGAGCAGCACGAATTGAACGAAGTGAAATCGGCTGAGCGGGACTTTTGATCCGCTCAGCATGACACCCAATCCAGTAAAGGCATTTAAAACCAGAATCCGATTCATCTATTCAACAGCCTGAAAAGGAGAAACAAATGGCAGCAGACATGATGTACACAGCACTTGCAGGTCTGAATACCTTCAACACGGCCCTCTCGGTCGTTAGCGACAACATCGCCAATGCGAATACCACGGGATGGAAATCGAATACCGTAGACTTTGGCGATCTTGTGAGCGGACTGCTCCCAACTGCCGACAACAACACTACGGCCCAGGGCGTCGGTTCTACAGTGCTTGGCGTTACGTCGGATTTCACGACCGGTTCGGAAGTACAGACCGGGAACTGGTCGGATTTGATGATCCAGGGTAACGGGTTCTTCGCCGTCCAGGACCCCACCAGCGGAGCAATCTCTTACACCCGGGATGGATCGTTCGAGATCAATCAGAATGGCAATCTCACCGATATGAATGGTAACGATGTACTCGAAACCGATTTAAAAACGGCTATCGTAATTAAGAACCCAGCCACATACACCAGTTTCGCAGTTGACAAGTTTGGAAATCTTACCGGGACCGATGCAGCCGGCGTTGTGACGCCCCTCGGCCAAATAGCGGTAACGACCTTCTCGAATCCCAACGGTCTCGTCCGGGAGGGAAACAATGATTACACTCCCGGCTCCAGCGCCGGTGCCCCTACAACACCAGCAGTCGCAGGGACCGGCCAGGCAGGCACGGTAATATCCGGAGCGCTGGAAGGTTCGAACGTGGACCTGACGGCGCAGATGGTCAACCTTATCAATTACCAGGCCGACTATCAGGCAAACTCCAAATCAATCGAAACCGGCAACACACTGCTTCAGACCGTGGTGAATCTGATAAGGTAATAACGGGATAGTTTCCAGGTAAAGCAGGACCAGGAAGGCGGCTTCGGCCGCCTTCCTCATTTTGAAGGATAATGCGCGCTAACCCGTAGGGTAGATTAAGCGGAGCGCAGCCCACCAAAAGTTTTCGTAACAGCGCTTCATGCCCCTTCGGGACACCCTGAAACCATGAAAAGACTCAGGATGGGTGGAGCGAAGCGCAACCCATCAAGTCTTTTCGTATCAGACAGCAATTAATGCCTCATTGGGACTCCTTCGCGTCTTCGCGTCTTCGCGCGAAAGACTGTCTTTTCGAAACGGACAGGGACGCCCGGATCAGGTCCGGTGCTGGTTTGGCAGGCGCCGGAACCCGGTGTCATATCATCAGTTTGAGGAATGTAAAATACTGGATTGCGGCTTCCCACCGGGGTGGCGAATGAGTTGTTCGAAATATGGGGGGACTTAGGAGACGCTACAGAACTTCTGGATCCATCTGTGGTTCACCAATTAATTCTCATGCAAAAATGCTTATTTGCGACCGGCTGTCAGTTTTCCTGATGTATACGTTTCCGCCGGAAATCTGACTGCTGCCGACTCTGGCAGTTTTGGAGGGCGGCTTGATTTTATCTGCGGCTTTATTGGCTTCCGGGTAATTTCCTCCGCCGGATTTTTCGCCATTCACGTCAACCGTGAATTTGTCGAGCACCAGCCCCTGGTCCTTCAGGTCCTGGCGAAGCTCCGGTGAATGTTTCATCAGGGCCTCTCTCGCGTCCACACTTTGCGTCTGCGCCACAACGGAGATTTCATCTTTTTTGGCCCCAACCTTGATGCTGATCTTTCCGAGTTCATCGGGTTCCATTTCCAGGACAAGTTGCCGGGCGCCGGCCCCTGTGACCTGCTCGCGCATGTTTTGGGCAAGCTCGGCCGACCGGTAGGGATCACAGTAGGTAAAGCCGTTCCCGGCCGGGTTATCCATTCGAGCCGCATTTACCTGACTCACTCCCTGAAAGCCCTGGGCCGAACTCTGCAGAACCGCGCTCTCCAGGCTGGAATCGCTGCTCCCGGACTGCTTCTCGATCTGTTTCGAGAGAATAGCCGTATTCTGTCCGGAAATGGCAGTTTGGGTTTCAGCGGCTTTTTGCGCGTCCATTCCACTTGTTGCCGGTGCGCTCTCATGCAAAGACGTGCCTGGGCCCGACCCTTCCCCGAAAACGGATGCATCGGTCCGTGAGAGGACATCCTCAGTCGGAGAACCGAATCCCCACGGCACGTCAAGTACTTGCTGCTGACCGGCCATTTTTCCGCCGGCATCTGCAGGCTTCTCGCCCGCAACCGCTGAAACCGCCTTTCCGGCGATCTCTATGCCTTGAGAGGTTTGTCTAAGCTCTACCGGGGTTTCCTTCGAATCGGTAGCGGCGGCAATCGCCTGAGCCTCCTTTTTGTGAACGGCATCCGCCGGTCTTACGGAGGAAGACAAGTCCACCCGTTGCTCAAAGCCATCAATGGAATCTCTCGATTTGGAGGATAGGGATTCGGCAGCCGGAATTGCTTCTTCCCCGGTCTGGACCAAGGTTTCATTCGGTGTCGTCTTTCCGTCGATCTGTACGCCCTGAGAGGTTTGTCTAAGTTCTACCGGGGTTTCCTTCGAATCGGTTTTGGCGGCAACCGCCTGAGTCCCATTTTGTGGAAAGGCATCGGCCGGTTTCACGGAGGATGACAAGTCCACCCGTTTCTCAAAGCCATCAATGGAATCTCTGGATTTGGAGGAGAGGGATTCGGCAGCCGGAATTGCTTCTTCCCCGGTCTGGGCCAAGGTTTCATTCGGCGTCGTCTTTCCGTCGATTTGTACGCCCTGAGAGGTTTGTCGAAGCTCTACCGGGATTTCCTTCGAATCGGTTTCGGCGGCAATCGCCTGAGCCCCCTTTTGGGGAACGGCATCGGCCGATTTCACGGAGGCGGACAAATCCACCCGCTGCTCAAAGCCATCAACCGAATCACTCGATTTAGAGGAGGGGGATTCGGCAGTCCTAATCGCTCCCTCCCCGGTCTGGACCAGGGTTTCATTCGGCGTCGTCTTTCCGTCTGTCCCCACGGCTGGCGAGGTTTGTTGAAGCTCTACGGTGATCTTCTCCTGGCCGGTTGCTGGGGCCGGTGCCTTGGCCTGAATTTTTTGAGAGGTACCCGCCAGGTTCCGATCGCTGTCAAAAGACCTATCACTCGAAGGATATTCGGCCTCAACCGTTTTTATCCGCGCCGCCTCAGACTGTCTGGCGGCGTCCTGCGGAAGCCTCGACGAATTTAGTGTCCCTCGGGATCTGTCGGCCTGTTTTTCAGCCCCCTTTACAGGGGAAGCCAGGTTCTGGGCCTGAGAGACCGAGCCGTCGTGAGGAGCGCCGGGCGCAGGGATGGCAGCGGATGTTGTTTCCGGCTGCTGCGGGCCCGCAGATATGATCACGGCGTTCAAATTTTGCAGAATCGGGTCCAAGCCTTTGAGCGGCATTTGCGCTGCTTCCTGCAGGACAGCCGGCGAAGCGGAGGCTGGACCTGTTGTTGGTCTAGCCTGGCCGCTACCGCCTTTTGTTCCGGCTTCCATGCCGAGCGCAGCCCCATCGAGGTCCCGATTTTGGGTGGGAAATTTGGCTGCGATAAGCCGCTCGTCGTACTTCAAGTCGTCTGAAACAGAATCAGTTGAGTTTTTGCGCACGTCTCCCGCATTTACGCTTTGAGTTTCAGGCGACGGACTTTTGGATTGAGAGACGAAAGTATTTTTGACCGAAACCTTCTCGAAATTTCCTGTCCCAACATCTTCTGAAATAAATGAGGGAAGAACTGTCGCAGTAAGACTCTCTGTCTGGCTCGTTTTCAGACCTTCCGAAGTTTTAGCCGGTTCCGCCGAACCTGATAGTGTCCCCGAGCCTGTCAACTGTTTCTGTTGCGTTGCCGCCACCTGCAAAACCTTTTCGAGAAGCCCCTTGAACTCACCGGGGGTGTACGATCCTTCGGTCTTGATCTGGATAGATGACTGGAGGGTTCCTCCGGAGGCAAAGCTTTGCTGGCTCGTGCCGCCCTCCTTTGCGATTACGGATTCCACCAGAGCACGCGCGTGTTCCGCCGGGACCTGGGCGCGGTCTGTGGAACCATTGGCGGGCTGAGTATCCAGGAGAGATTTCAAATCTTTGATTGAAATCGAGCCGTCCTGACTCTGGTTGCCGTTACATGCTTTTCTGATTTCCGCCGGGCATTGAAGATCGCCCAGTATCGTATCGGCTATGGGGTTTGCAATGAAGAGGCTTGCCTCCTGTTTGGCCTTGGCTTTCATGGAGTCTATCTTCGTCCTGGTATCCGTCGCACTCTTTCTCTGCCTGGTCACGGTAGGTCCCGAGGGTTTTGTTTGCGGAGCTGCTTGCGTTTTGGCGGATAAGGCCTGTTGCCCCGAACCGGACGAACTCAGGTTCTGGGGCTTTGCCTCGGGTAATTGCGAGGCATCCCCGGGTATGGTGGCGCCCTTTGCCGGCGCTGGAATGAACTTTTTAAGTTCACCGGCAAAATCATTCTGAGCTATGCTTTGCCCGATTTTTTCATTTTCGCTTCCAAGAAAGGATGCCAACAGTTGCGATGCGTTTACCTGTCCGGAATGCATTATTTCATCCACCTCGCGGGGCACGGAAATTTGATGGAAACAGTTCAAGCCAAACTCAACATTTTCTTCCCATGGATTCTTTATGAGCTTCCGGACTGATTTATGAGCAAACTTGATACCAGATAAGGGGCTACAGAAAATGCTTTTAAATCAAATACTTAGGGCGTGGTATTTTCTCTCGGCAGATTATTCCTGATTTAAAGCGGAATTTTTTTCTTCGAGTACGCGCAAATTTTTCCTCTTTCGCCGGATTAGACTTTCACGCCTTCCGCGTTGAGGAACGGGTTGGCAAGCATCGCAAGGGCGAGTTTCCCCTCTTCCCTGAAACGGTTCCGGACAGCCGACTGGACCTCTCCTCCGGACGATCCGAACTGGCCCGCTCTCAAATCGTAAACGGAGCCGATCAATTGGTCCAGTTTGACTCCACCGTTTTTGGCCTGTGCTCGTCCGACCGCCTTGCTGAAGATCTTCGCCGCGCCGTTTGGGCCATGTTGAACGGCTGTGCTCCAGAGCACCTCCTGAAGTGCCCTTGGGGCTTTAGAGACGTCCAGACCGGTTCGTTGCGAAATTTCCTGGAGTGCCGGGACATAATGGGTTTTCTCGATGAAATCGTACTGAAGTTTCGAAAAACGGACAGGGTCGGCGGCTGTTATACTTTTCCATACTTCGGGCATTTTCCCGGAGGCGCTGCCGGTGTTTGCCGATCCGGCGGCTTTCAGTTTACCTGCCAGGTCCGGCGCCTGCTCGGACAGGTAATCCATAAAATGTTTCATCGTACCTGCCCTGGAGGAAATCTGGTAGGTCCCGTAGGATGTCCCCCCGTTAGAGTCATAGCCGACCACCCCGGGACCTTGTTCACCCGATTCGAAATGAGAGGACAGGGCGCCAATTTCCTGCCCCTGACAAAGTCTTGTTATGACCTCCTGCGTCGAGGCGCCAACGCCGGTTGCGTTTGAAAGCCCGGCAGGCTGAACGGCCCCTCTGCCCCCCTGCAGGCACATGCCGCCGAGACGGTTGGGCCCGGATGAAAGGGCCGCCATGGCTATTAGAGCTGACGCCGCCAGATTGTTGACGTTATGAGCGTTCATGCCCTGGAGGGATCTTGGGTTTTTCGAGACCCTGTGGTGATCATGTTTGACCACCTCCGAAGACGCGGGTTTGTTTCGCAGACTGTCTGCATGCTGGTTATTTTCTTTAGCTCTTAGCTCGTTCAGAAGAATTTTGAACACACTGGGCTTTTCGGCTTCTTTACCAGAGGTGGATTTAGCGGATTTAGTAGATTGAGCGGGCGTTTCGTTTGCTTCAACCTTGCCCATTTTTCCAAAATGATTGACCTTGACTGTCATAAGCGCACGCCTCCGGATATTTGTACGGCAAAAAACCGAGTGCAAGAGTCGTGCTTGAGGGCAAACATCTGAGCAAGAAGAAAGGAGGGCGGAAGAACCTGCTCTCAAACGGGGCCGGGGTAAACCCGCTCATGTACTGCTCACAGCTTCTCCACTACGAGGACGGGAATCCCGGCTTCCGCCCACTCGAAGAGTGCTTCCGCCTTTTCGATCGGGAGAGTTACGCAGCCATGCGAGCAGTGCGCCCCAAAGACATTTCCCGCGTGAATCCAGACGGCTTCATAGATGCGCAGAGAAAAAGGCATCCAGGCGCGTGTTCCATAGTCATTGGGGTATGAGCTTGAAGTGTGTCCGGCGTCTTTTTCTTCGACCCGGTAGGAGCCGGTCAAGGTATCCTGACCTGATATGCCCGTACAGGCCTGGCTGTCGCCGACGAGGACCCCGGATTCATACCATCCGATAAAACCAAGGTCCTTAACCACCAGGATAAGCTTTGGCACGCGCAGATTTTCAGGCAGCCGAACAGGCATCGGGGTCCAGTCCCTGTACGCATTGAAGTCCCTGGGGACCTTAAGTTTTCTGCCCTGCCGGATATCTTCGCGGATGTAGAAAGATTCCTTTGTATTTAGCCTGGATAGAATTTCGCGGCAGGTATTCAAATCGAGCGAGTGATCAGATCTTTCAAGGGCAAGCAGTTCCTCTTCGGAAATGACCCGCTCTGTCCAGGAGAGGTCCGGCGACTTCGATCCTGCGAAGCTGTTTTGCGCTGGGACTAGACAAAACAATGACAGCAAAAGGAAAAGAAAAATAGGTAGCTTCATATATCTCATTCTGGCGCGTCTCGCCCTACAAAGCGGGCGGCAAGGCGGCCGCGTTGGCGCCGGGGCTGCTCCTGCATGCCTTGGGGCGCGCTCTGCAAGTCGTCGATATTGTCGGAGTACGCTCGCTTGCCGTCTGTGCAAAAGCCGGTTCTGCCGCAACGTTTTATAGGCGCCTCGGATTTATACCCTCAGTCACCGAAAGCCGGCATCTGTTTATGTTGATCATGAACATTCGCGCCGTGGCAGGCGCTTGCCCCCCCATTACCCCGCATTGCGGTTAGGTGTTGCGGCTCGTCGTTCTTCAAAAATCGGCTCCTGCGGCGTTTTGTCCCGTTAAAGGTGTCCCGGCCAGCCCGCAAACCCGCACCAGACACTAAGGGTGGCCTATCTCCGAAGGAAGAGCCCGCTGACTACAGCTGCAATGAGCGGCCCTCCCAATGGGATTAATATCCACCCATTGTTAACGAAGAATGGCGCGGATGCAATTAGAGCGATCCACGCGACGGCGACCACAAGGGCAATGCTGGTCCTCAGCAGAATCATTTGGGGTGCAAGATGCCGTTTCCTATCAGAGATGATAAGTCCTGCCAAGAGACCTAACGGCGACCCCAAGACTGTGATATACATTAGAGAATGTCCCCCCATGGTATTAATTAGAGCTATTGGTAATAGGAGAAGTGGAAGTAGAACAGCTCCAGCATACCCAGAAGCAATTCTCTGGACCATCGTTGCAACCCTTCATGCCGAAAGCAGTTGTGCGAGAAATTCCATAGTACCCAACGGCCATGCAACATGACTCGGTAACCAGACAATTTACAACACTGTACGTAATGAAAGCAAATTTTTCTAGTTATGATAAAGTCTTGGCGAGAGTCTGCTTCTCACTATCGTATTCATCATATCTATCTGATTTGTCGCCGCTACAGACTCTTTTAGCTTTTCTCAGCAATCAGTATATCTGATCCGAATCTTTCCGTGCTAGAGTTATTTTGCCCTCCCGGAGGGCAACGCTGGGGAGCGACCCGAGCGCCGAATAGACCCCGTAAGGGTTTACTGGCAGGAGGGACAACAGTGGGACACGGGAAAAAGAATAGCCGGAATCGAAACAGTGCGTAAAAAATCGGGGCGAGAGGGTTTGAATCTCCAAAAGCTGAAATAGGGACGCTCAGAGAATTCGGAAAAAATCGTACGCTAAACCCATTTATTCGGCGGGCGACTTCTGCAAGCGCACATCGTGTTCCAATTTTGGCTCTAGCGCGTCTCCCGGTGCCTTGAAAACCTCATTTAGATTTATGAAGTCCAGCAGTATATGGGATGCGCCGAGAAACTTTAGCCGATCCGCTCTGGATCCTTGCGCGATTCCAACAAACGATAACCTCAAAGACTTCGCCGTCTCAACATCCCAAAACACTATCCCCGTTCGGACATCTAAACTTTTGTAGTCAGTTCAACTTTCAGCCAGTGCCTGAGTTCGATAGCCAGTTTGTTGAAAAAGAAATTCAGCCGCTAGAGGGGGGCTTTTCCAGCAAATCGTTTGCCAAAAAGGCTTGGATTTTCTATACCGTGCGAAAAAGCACCATTGTCCCATGACCCCTATAGAGGGCGGAAATTTGGCGTACGAGGACGGCTATTGAGATTCATGAAAATAATTTTAATTCTGGCGCTATCCGCCGGTGCGGGCCTTGTTGCCGCAGTGGCAGGGTCGGGGGTCATTCTTTCTCTTGGTGTTCACGCCAAAGTAGGGCCACCGCCCCGCGACTTGGCCGCCGCGGAGACGATCGATATTCCCTCGCGTTCAGGGAATAAACTCCGTGCCTGGTTTCTTTCCGGAGTTCCCGGTCAGGGAGCCGCTCTTCTTTTGCACGGCATAAGGGCGGACCGGCGCCAGCTTGTCGAAAGAATGAGGTTTTTGAGCCATGCGGGCTACTCCGTATTGGCTATGGATTTCCGGGCGCACGGCGAAAGCACGGGTAATCAAATCACTTTCGGATATCTTGAAAGCCTTGATGCTCTTTCAGCCGTGGAGTATCTCCACAGGCGTCTTCCCGCAGAGAGGATCGGAGTTATCGGTATTTCACTTGGAGGTGCCGCAGCTCTTCTTGGCCCAAAGCCGCTACCGGTTGACGCCCTGGTTCTGGAATCCGTATATCCCTGCATAGAGTCAGCTATAGGCAACCGGATAGAAGCCCGAACCGGGTCGGCCTGGCTGGGACGGGCGGTTGCCAAGATTTATTTGCTTGTCATGCCCGCAATTCTTCATATCCAGCCGGAATCATTGAGGCCAATTGACAGGATTCACGAAATCCGGGAGCCGGTGCTTGTTGTCTCCGGGACGGCTGACCTTCATACGAAGATTGAAGAAACAGGAGCCTTGTACGCCAACGCTCCGGAACCCAGGGAAATATGGAAAGTGCCGGGAGCAGCGCATGTCGACCTTCAGAACTTTGCCGGTATCGAATACAACACCCGGATTCTGGAGTTTTTTGCACGCTATCTTCCGAACCGTTAAATTATGGGTATTGCATCGTTATGTTACGTTTTTTGATCCCCACCCGTAATGCCCGAACCCGTCTGCTTGTTTCTCGTGCGCCGGATTGTCTTCAATCCCTGCTGAATAGCTAGCTACTCGGCCCTCATAAACGTCGGCAACTACGTCAGTTACATCAAAGTAGCCTGCCTTGTGGAGTTTCTTCATCATTTCGTTAAAAACTTCGTCATTAGCCCACCCCGCCTTACTCCGAAGATGCCTAATCTCTGAGACATATCTCCTGATATCGTCGCGCCATTCTTTAACTGACTTGTTGTGATGAATAAGCGTGAGGTGGTATGATCCTAAAGACAAAGCAAACAGCCTGATACCCTGCAGCGACAATAAATCATGCAATTCTTTTTCGTTCACTTGGCCCTAGTCCTCTAAGTTTGTTAACCGGACAAAATGCTTCAAAGTGTCAAACGTCCGGGCTGTACTGCTGTTTACGCTCTTTCGTCCAGCAAAGTAGCAGGGCAACTGCTGGAGTGAGGGGTTAGCTGGCTACGCATCAGTCTCTGCAGGAAAAAAAGGTAAAGCTTCCTTGGCTTTCCGGAATCGTATCAGGGGCGACCTCCATTAACTCCTCTATGTAAATTTCCGGTGGTGTATCCGGTGAGTTCAGAACCTGACTCCGCAGTTGTGCGTCGTTCTGAATATGATCAACCGCATACCGTTCCAGCTCGGCGAGACTTGGCGCCTCAATCAACCGGCTCGTGTAGAACCCGTATCGCCTCACGTTGCCGTCCAATCGCATGAAGAAGTTCTCGCCTCTTATGAGCACTCGATACCACGGCATGCTAATTTAGCCACCCTACAGTCTGATGATTTTCTTAACTGGACAGTACAACAAAATCATGTAGGGTGGGCACGGCATTATTGTGCCCACCAACACGCAACAAGTTAATGAAAAACGGTGGGCACGGAAACGCTGTGCCCACCCTACATGGCTGAGTTGTTAAGCACTGCCTTTTAGCCCACGACAAATAACATCAACAGAATGGTCATACCTACTGCAAAAACGGTATACCCCGCTTTGAACAATTGTGATTCGAAAATCCGTACGCGCCTACCGCTACGTTGCATACTCAACAGCAACAGCGCCATCGAAGCAAAAAACACAGCACCAACAGAAAGGCTTGTGGTCAGCACTGCAGCGAACCTCACTGCGCTGGGATGGTAGGTGATGGCCAAACTAAGGACCGCCATACATGCGAACAGTGCGCTCAATTGTCCAGTTTTATGATCAAAGCCATTACCGCTGGTAGCGTGAATGTTGGGACTAGGCCCTTACTTGCTAGGTAGCTTTCTCGCAACTAGTTCACGGAACTCCTGCCACTGAGACTCGTTCACAAAATAACGGGGAAAGAAGTAGAAGACTTGACTAATTCCCTGGTACACGAGAAGAATATCTGATGATTGGCGGTATCGCAAAAGGAGGTCCCAAGGAACATGTGCGGATGAGAGGCCTTGGATTTCCCAAGTTATACCTTCTTCCGATACCGTGCCTCTGATCGGCCGCTGCATTATCTTGTTGCTTCGCCAGTGTCGTCGTACAAAGAAGCGCTGCGCTACGAAGACCACCGGGATAAAAACTACAATAGGTAGCCATGTGAGAATCGCTACCGAAGGGCTCGATAGCGTGTCCCGCAGACCTCCTCCCTGCCAGATATTGTTTATTATGAGGATCGTGATGCACACAGCGGACACAGTCCACCATTTACGTGAGGCGAATCCTGAGATGACTCCATAGTCGTCCTCGGTCAGTTGGCCCGAAAATTCTAATTCTCGCATGATTTATTTCCCTATTGCCAATGGGGCTGTCCAACGAGTCATCAACTGCTTTCCAGCTATCACATCAATTGTCATGATGGCCATGAGCCGGATTTTAAAAATATGGACAGTACAACAAAGTGCCCAATTTTTCACCTGCTTTCCCGCTGTTCTCGCGTCGCTGGCAATTGTGCCGCGAAAAAGGCACGAGCGAGCGAAGCGAATGTTGGGTTTTCGCCTTTGCATGGCACAGAACGCCGCCGTGGAAGACGGCGCTACCTTCTTTTTCTTCCTTCGCGATGCAGTAGGAGGGGGGCATTCAAATTTTGCACGAAGGCTGAATTTTATGCGTGAATCGTTCAGGGCCCTTTAACACCGGCTTTCCGACAGAGCGGGCGATGGCGCGCAGCATGCCTCGGAAGAGCCATTGGTGGGCGGGATAGAGGGAGTACCAGTAAAGCAGCCCCAAAAAGCCCCGGGGCAGAAAGCGCGACAGTTGCTGAAGCTCGATTTCCCCCTCTCGGAGCGGAGTGATTTTGAATTCCAGGACAGCTTCGCCCGGCATCTTCATCTCCGCGAGCAAAAGGAGGCGAAAAGGCGGAGAAAGGTCCAGAACACGCCAGAAATCCAGGGCGTCGCCAATATGCAGGTCGACCGGGTGTCTGCGGCCCCTGTGCAGGCTGGTCCCGCCGAAGAGTTTGTCGAGCCGGCCCCGCATTTGCCAGAGCGACTCGCCGTAGTACCAGCCGGTTATCCCCCCGATACGCACGATTTGCGCCCAGATTTCTTCTGCAGAGGCCCTGATTCTTATTCTGTAGCCGCATTCAAAAACGGTTCCGCCTGCGTACTGTTCGTCGCCGCAATATGTCCATTCCGGCGGGACCAGTGCTCCTGCATCTGTCCAACAGGCTTCGACCCGATGATGCTGCGTCTTGTCGATGGCCCTGCGGATGGCTTCCCGGCTGTCGAGCAGTTCCTGTGCAATAATAGACTCAATGCTGTTCTCCCCGCAGACAGCGCCATCCGAGAGGCTTTCGGCAATCGGCCCCGCCACGCTCACGGGAATGGGGGTGACCAGGTGCAACCAGAGGGCGCTCTGACCGGGCGATATGAACGGGGCGAAAAACACCAGGCGGCTTCTGAGGCCCGCGATCTCCGCGTAAATTTCCACCAGCCGCTCGAAACTCAGTACTTCCGGACCCCCTATGTCGAAAGTCCGGCCTGTGGTTTCCTCTTTTTCCAGACAGCCCATCAGGTACCCGAGCGCGTTTCTGACGGCAATCGGCTGGATAGGCGCCCGCATCCACGGTGCGGCAAGGATTACGGGCTGGCGTTCGGCCAGGTAACGCACTGTTTCGAAGAAGGCGCTGCCCGATCCCAGGACTGCTGCAACCCGCAGGTGCGTTAGCGGGATCGGACCCGAACCAAGTATTTCTACTGCCCTCAGCCGGGACCGCCAAAATCTGCCGGGCTTACCCCCGGCGCTGTTTTCGAGCCATCCGAGGGAAATAATCTTTTCCAGGGAAGATCCCGCAGAGGCTGTAGCCATATTGAGGGCTGCACGCGCCTCGGCCTTTTCATACTCATCACCCCGCAGCGCGGGGCCGCTGAAATTCACCAGGTAGTATGCCGCGCGGCAGCCCTCTACCGCACGTTTGAGGTCTTCCGGATTGAGCGCATCACCCTGCATGGGTTCGACAAGCGGGTGTGAGGCCCACGGCCGGGAGCATAATTTGGCAAGGGACCTTCCCAGGACCCTGACACTGTACCCGGACTCGAGCAACAGCGGAACGAGCCGCCCCCCGATGTACCCTGTCGCTCCGATAACCAATATGGGTCTCGACTTCATGTTCTCTTCCGGGTTTCAATGATTAACATAAGTAAACATAGGCCAAGTAACGGAAAAAAGAGGGGTTTTCCAAACCTCCAGGACTGCGGGAGTTTCAGAAACCGGCTTTCTGCCACCCTGAAGGAATAAGTATATCAGTTACTTTCCCCTTGCTGAATATAATATTCCCGGCTTGCCTCGTTGCTTTCGGTCTGTTGCCTCTGAAGGAGGGCAATTTATGGACAGGTATTTTATGAAAATGCCGGAGGATATGTTCTGCGAGATATGCTCAGAGAAAAGAGGGATAAATCCCGAGACCCTCAAGGAAGTCATAATTCTTGCCGTCGAAATTGCCCGTGAGGGAAGGGAGGGAAGAAGAATCGGGACAATGTTCGTGGTCTCGGACGTTGAAAATGTCATAAAGCATTCTCGCAATCTGATTCTCGACCCTCTTCTGGGGCACCCGAATCATGTGAAGAGAATCTTCGACACCGATATGCGTGAGACGGTCAAAGAACTTGCTCAATTGGACGGGGCTTTCGTGGTTGCAGATGATGGAACGGTCATTTCCGCCTGCCGTTACCTGGACTCTTCCTTAGAGGGAATTGACCTGCCGCTCGGCCTCGGCGCCAGACACATGGCGGCGGCATCCATCACGAAACTGACCAACTCGGTAGCGGTGGTTGTCTCCGAGAGCTCAGTGGTTCGAATCATCGATGACGGAGAAATAGTCTCCGAAATCATCCCGGAACTCTGGATGTTCAAGCGATATTCCGCACTCAGCAAGGGCAAGAAAGTGGAACAGGAAATCATAGTCAGCACCGTAGGAGATTAAGAATCCAGAGCCTGCGGCGCAGAAGCTCCGCTGCTGCCGGGGGCTTGCCCGCCGATCATGTTTTTATGTCTCAATCGTTCCTGTAGAATTTTTCTTCATGCTCGGCCATATGAACCAGAATTGGCGCAGGCTCAAACCGTGGCCCTTGAGTTGCGGACAGGTTTTCCATTTCCGAGACGACCCGCCCTATTCCCGCAGTGTCCAGGTAGCGGAATGGTCCACCCAGAAACGGTGGGAAACCGAGCCCGAAGACTGCTCCGACGTCGCCGTCCTCCGGGCTGGATATAGTCCCCTGCTGGAGGCACATGGCGGCTTCATTAATCATCAGATAGACGAGTCTTTTCCATATTTGCGAAGAGTCTGCAATCTTTCGACCGCCTCTGTCAAAAAAGCCATAGATATTCGAATTAACAGGCACGGAACGTTCAAAGCCCGCAATGCCCATCCTGTCAATCAATCTCGGCTGGTAGTCATAGAATCCGGCGCCTTTCTTTTTGCCCGCGTATCCGGATTTCACCATCGATTCAAGGGCCGGGGGGGCGTGGAGTCCGCGGTGGGCCAAAAACTCCTCGAGTTCGAGCGCGATGTGCGCCGCGACGTCTATTCCCACCTCGTCCAGGAGCTTGAGCGGTCCCACCGGGAAGCCGAACCCCCTTATTGCGGCATCCACTTGCTCGACAGCAGCCCCTTCCTCGATCAGTTTTATCGCCTCGAACATAAAAGGAATCAGTATCCGGGTCGTATAGAAGCCCGGTCCATCTTTAACGACGATCACCGTCTTGCCCTGCTTGCGTCCCACCGAAACGGCTGTGGCCAGGACCCAGTCCGCGCAGCGCTCCGTGATGATCACTTCGAGCAGCGGCATCTTCTGCACGGGAGAAAAATAGTGCATTCCGATCACGTTTTCCGGGCGAATGGATGCCTCTGCAATAAGGCTTATGGGGATCGCAGATGTATTGGAAGCAAATATGGATTCCGCTGAAGTGACTGATTCGACTTCGCGCAGGACTTGATGTTTAATCGCAAGGTCTTCAAAAACCGCCTCGATAACCAGCCCCGCCCCGGCCAGATTAGCATAATCCAGGGTGGGAACGACCAGGCTGTAAAGCATGTCCCGCTTGACCGGGTTGAGCTTCCTCGATCGGGTCCACCGGTCCAGCGATTTCCAGGTATCCTTGAGGCTCATGGAAAGTTTTTCCCGGGATACGTCCTTTATCGCAACCCTGTAGCCGCTCCGGGCTGAAACCGCCGCGATGCCGGTGCCCATGAACCCGCCTCCAATCACTGCGAGCCGGCTCACCTGTCTCGGCTCTGCCCCGTAGTGTTTCCTTTTGAGTGCCGTCCCGGCGAAAAACAGACGTCGAAGCGACTGGGACTGAGGAGATAGAACCAGTGGACCGAGAGCTTCTATTTCGGCCTTGAAGCCATCGGACATGGTGCCCGCAATCCCCGCTTCCACACAGCCGATTATGCTGAAAGGAGCCGGATAGTGGTCATCGCTTTGTCTTGCGACCCGCCTGCGGGCCGCGTCGAAATAGAGTTTTCGGACCGGGGGGACGGTCTTTAGCAGCCAGTCCAGTGAAAACACGGCCGGGTAGGAAACCTTTCTCGGGAATTTCTTCCGCAGAAACGGAACGCACCTTTTTACCGTTTCCGGCATGTCTTCCGGATAAACCAGGATATCGACCAGGCGGAGAGATTTTGCCTCTTTTGCGCTCAGGCTTTTTCCGGTGAGCATGAGCGGGAGCGCTCTTTTAATTCCGGCAGTGCGGGTCAGGCGCTGCGTTCCGCCTGCCGCCGGCAGAATTCCGAGTTTTACTTCGGGCAGCCCCAGGATTGTTTTGCTGGAGTCGGTTGCAATCCGGAAATGACAAGCAAGCGCAAGCTCGAACCCGCCGCCCAGACAAGCCCCGTTGATTGCGGCGATTGAAGGAAAATGAAGGTTTGAGATGCGGTTGAAAAGGGCGTGCACGCGGGTGAGAATTTCCCTTGCGTGCCCGGGTTCGCTCATCTTGTCGAAATCCCGGATATCGGCCCCCGCAATGAAACTGTCTTTCTTGCTGCTGATAAAGACGAGGGCCTTTGCAAAGTGGTCTGTCCCCACCTGATCGAGCACGGCCTCGATCCCCGAGATGACCGGTTCGGACAGCGTGTTTACCCGGTCGTGCGGATTATCGATGAAAGCGAAAAGGACCCCGTCTTCATGCCTTTCGAGTTTCACAAAATCCATATATGCTCCCTGCCCTCTTTCGACACCGTTTGAGAGATCTCCGGCTTCAGATCAAGCGCTCTATGAGCATTGCATGCCCGAGGCCGCCGGCCGCGCAGCTTGCGACAATGCCAAGTCCTCCATCTTCGCGCTTCAGCCTGTCACAACAGCTTATGAGAAGACGAATGCCCGTTGCGCCAAATGGGTGGCCTATGGAAAGAGACCCTCCCCGTGTATTCAACCTGTCCATGCTTATTTCGCCAACTTTGGCGGAAAGGCCGAGCTTTTCGCGGGCAAAGGCGTCGCTGTTGAGTGCGTTCAGGTTCGCGAGTACCTGCCCGGCAAAGGCTTCATGGAATTCGAAAACATCTATCGACGAAAGAGGCGTGCCCGTTAGTTGAAGGAGCTTCGGGACCGCGTAAGCCGGCCCAAGGAGAAGCTCGTCATCGGGGTCGCACCCGTGAAAAGAAAATCCGGCAATCCGGGCTGCAGGTTTGTACCCAAGGCTTTTTGCCTTCCTGTAGGACATAAGCAGCACCGCCGCCCCGCCATCGCTGAGAAAAGAAGAATTGCCGGCGGTGGCAGTACCGAAAGGAAAATAAAAGGCCGCGGGAAGCTTTGCCAGCTTTTCCAAAGTGGTATCGCCCCTGATTCCATTGTCTTTCCCGATAACGTTGAACCGTGGCGGAATCTGCGACGGCAGAATTTCATCCGAAAAAAGATCGTTGAGGATCGCTTCGGAGGCGAGGTGATGAGACCTCAAGGCGTACCGGTCCTGCTCCTCCCGGCTGACGCCCCAGCGGGCTGAGAGCCTGTCGCTGCTCTGGCCCATGGTCAACCCGTTGGAAAACTCCGCAACCTCCGGGACTTCAGGCAGAAAATAGCCGGGCCGCAGACCGGAAGCCCATCTGATCCAGTCGACAGGATTTTTGAGGCGTCGCATCTCCATCAGTTTGCGCCTCATCGGGCGCCTGATGAGAATAGGTATGTTGCTCAGGCTCTCCGTTCCCCCTGCTATGGCCGTATCAGCCTGACCGCAGGCAATTAGCCCGGCGGCCTGCGAAATTGCCTGGGACCCCGATATGCAAGCCATCGCAATGGTATGGGCCGGAATTTGAAGCGGCAGGTTCGCCCCGATCAGGGCCTCACGGGCGACGTTGCTCGTTCGCGGTTCGCTCAGCACGCACCCGAAAATAACATGCTCGATTTCCCGGGGCGCAAGATTCGCTTTGTCGATAACCCCCTTCAGGGCCATTCGCGCGAGGTCATAAGTGAAAAGGTCTTTGAAATCGGTTCCCGAGCGCAGGAAAGGTGTCCGGCAACCCGCCACTATTACAGGTGAAGAGTCATTTAGTTGCTCCAGCATTTTGTTTTCCCGGATTAGGACCGAATCGAAAGTAACCATTCAGAAGGTAAGTGCTTTAGCTTTGAGAATGCACTGCCCATTCCTATGAACTAAGATAAGTCACAACTTATGTTCATCAACACGAGGCTGACCGCAGAAGCAATTTTCGGTGTAGAACTACCAATTCCGAGCTAATCAAATTTTCTCTTTTTTTACCAAGGAGTCATGATTATCCCCGAATTCAGAAAACCTGAGCAGTTGGCAGGAATTTTCTTGCATTTTCCGTCGCATTTTATAAGAATTCAATCTCTGTTTGACAGGACCAACCCGGGGCTAGGCACATATCAATCCGGAGGCGAACGAGACCAGTTTCGTCCGAAAAGGGTTTTTCAGGTTTCCCGGCCTGGCGGTACGAATCTCGATGCTCCGCGAGGTGGGCGTTTCCTTCACGCCTCTGCGCAATTTGTCGATTTTCTTGTCAAAGCCTGCCCTGGACCTGATCCGGGGAGAAAAAGTCCTTCTTTTATGTCGAAAAATTATGCCGAAAAATTATGCCGGAAATTTTTGAGGTCGAAAAATCCCAATCGGTAACCGCCGGTGGCACACTCGGTGCTTACAGATGAACACTTCTGCTAAACCGATGAACTAAGTGTGATCTTGCTAATTTATCGCGGCCAGTGCCCTCGACGGAAGCCCTGGGGATTTGCCGATTTGTATTTCTTGCTGTATAACTGCTCCAACCGTCGTCAGGAGAAAACATGGAAGTGAAACTGCTCAACATCGGTTTTGGCAATACGGTGATAGTAAACCGCGTGGTAGCGATCGTATCGCCCGCATCAGCGCCCATGAAAAGGCTGAAAGAAGACGCGAGGCTGGGAAATAAACTAATAGACGCGACCATGGGCCGCCGAACCCGCTCCATAATTGTTACCGACAGCGACCATGTAATCCTGTCCGGTGTTCAGGCCGAAACCATCGCCCAGCGTCTTCTGATGGACGGGAATACCAAAGAGGCAAACCTCCTAAAGCAGCCGTAGAACCTATGCTCCCTCCATCGCTTACAGGGCAGCTTTTTATCGTATCGGCCCCTTCCGGGGTCGGGAAATCCACTATCATCCGAAGTGTATTGGCGAATAGGCCCAGGCTGAAGTTTTCCGTATCCTGCACCACCCGCCCGATGCGTCCCGAGGAAGTCCCCGGAAAGGACTATCATTTCATGTCCAGGGAGGAATTTCTGAGCGGGATAAACTCGGAGCGATTCCTGGAATGGGCCGAAGTCCATGGCCAGTTCTACGGAACAGACCGGCGCCCCATAGAGAAATGGATTCAAGCCGGACAAAACGTACTGCTGGACATAGACGTCCAGGGAGCGCGTCTTGTCCGATGCGCCTATCCGGCCGCTCAAACCATTTTTATTTTGCCTCCTTCGATGAAGGTGCTCGAGGAGCGTCTCAGGAACCGGGCGACAGAAACCGAAGAGCAGGTCGCTATCCGGGTTGCAGCCGCCGGGCGTGAGATTCTGGAATCGCCCTGGTATGACTACATCATCATCAACGATGACTTGCAGGAGGCAATCGAGGACTTCAGGGCGATCCTGCAGGCGGGCCGATCCAGCCGGATCGTCCAGGCAGCCAGGCTGAGGTCCTTTTTAATGTCTTTTACCTACCCTGACGCGCTTAACCTTCCTCAATGAAAAAGATCCCTCCCTCCGAGCGCGAAATCTGGATTTCAGGAGTAAATCCCGTAAGGGAGACCCTGATTGCGGGGGAACTTGCCGCCGGCGAGCTTGTGCTTTCCCGAAGCGATTCGAGGGGGCAGGAGATCGAGGAGCTTGCAGCAAAGCGGGGAATACCGGTCACCCGCACTGCCATCCGCGATCGCATAGCGGAGCTTGCGGGCCACACTCACCACCAGGGAGTGGCCCTCAGGATATCGGAGTTCCCTTACACTGAACTTGAGGTCCTGCTTGAAAAACCTCTTGCCGAGCGGGAACCTCTTCTCGTCCTGGACAGCATACAGGACCCTCAAAACCTTGGGGCCATTCTCAGAAGCGCGTGTTTTCTGGGTGCAAAAGGGGTGATAATCCCTAAGGACCGCTCGGCGCGTGTGACCGCCGCCGTAATCAAAATTGCAGCGGGAGCTACCGGGTATGTTCCTGTCGCAAGGGTAACCAATGTCGCAAGGGCTCTCAGGCAGATCAAGTCGGCAGGTTACTGGGTGACGGGCCTTGAAGCCCGGGCAGGCAGAAATTCATATGAGGCGGATTTTACCGTTTCGCTCTGCCTGGTTATTGGGAACGAACAAAAGGGAATCCGCCCACTTATAAGAAGCGAGTGCGACCTGCTGGTCCAAATTCCAGCCGCAGGCCCGCTGGATTCCCTGAACGCCGCCTCAGCCGCTACGGTCGCGCTCTATGAAGTTTTGCGCCAGAGACTCATACTGCGGAATCCTGAAAAAACATGACGACAATGAACAACCCCCCGCACCCGGGCGAGACTGTTCGCTATGATTGCTTTGAGCCTTTAGGATTGACCGTAACCGAAGGAGCAAAGGCGCTTGGCGTGACGCGTCAGGCCCTCAACAACCTTGTGAACGGCAAGAGCGGGATTTCGCCGGAAATGGCGATCCGGCTTTCTAAAGCCTTCGGGAGCAGCCCGGAAACTTGGCTTAAGATGCAGCTTGATTATGATCTTGCCCGAGCACGGCGGCGCGAGGACAGCATTCAGGTTAAGCGTATACAGCGACCACTCGATCAACCGCACGTGGTTTAGGCTACGGTCCTACATCTGTGCAGTGCCCTGCTCGATCTAAGGGACCGGGCAAGTATACAGGTTTATGTCTGTCACTAGCGGCTCCCAAAAAGCGCTGTCCCGATTCGCACCAGCGTTGAGCCCTCCTCTACAGCCACCTCAAAATCACCGCTCATGCCCATTGAAAGCTCAGTTAGCCTTTCCGGCCGGAGGGACTGCTGCCTTAGCATATCCAAGAGTTCCCGCATCTGCCTGAAGAAGGGCCTTGCCCGCTCCGGCTGGTCAAAAAAAGGCGGAAGGGCCATCAACCCGCGCACATCCAGCAGGTCAAAACCAGACACAAGTTTAAAGAAGGAACGAAGCTTGTCAGGCCGGACGCCGCTCTTGCTCTCTTCGCCCCCGATATTTACCTGGATCAGGACCGGGATTCTTATCCCGGCCATCTCAGCCCTGCGGTTCAGCTCCATTGCTAGGGCCTCCCGGTCAAGCGTTTCTATCCAGTCGAAGCATTCAACGGCCGTTTTTGCCTTATTTGTCTGCAGGTGCCCGATGCAATGCCAGGAGAGCGAAAGACCAGCCAGGGCCGCTCTCTTTTTCACCGCCTCCTGGACATAGTTTTCGCCGAGCACCTTCAGTCCGGCTTCTATCCCCTCGCGGATTCGCTCGACTGGAACCGTTTTCGTCACCCCGACCAGGTTAACATCACGGGGGTCGCGGCCCGACCGCGCACACGCGGCCCCGATTCGCTCCCGTATAGCAGCCAGATTGCCGGCAACCGGATCTAAATTCATTTCAGGCCCCAACAGGTGTGCAGATATAGGCATAGCCAAGAGGGCGGGACGCCAAAATCCTCCATCCACCCCCACCGGCCGGCCAGATTATCTCGAATGCGTTCATTTCGGGTTTACACTTCCCGGGCCCTCTGCAAGCGCCCCGCAGACGGCACACTTCCGAACCCAGGGAAGCTTTACCTCACTGAAGGCCATCACAAGCGCATCAAAAGTGAGCAACCTTCCAGTTAGAAGGCCGCCGATGTCCAGAAGATATTTTATAGCCTCAATTGACTGGATTGTGCCGATCACGCCGGCGACGCCACCCAAAACGCCGGCCTCCGAGGTCGTCTCATAAGTCCCGGCTTTCGGCTCGTCTTCGAAGACGCAACGTAAACACGGGCACTTGCCCGGGATAACAGTCATCGTCTGGCCGTACGCTCCGAGTATGCCGGCATGGGAAAAGGCCTTTCCAAGCCGCATACACGCATCGTTTACCAGAAACTTCGATTTGAAGTTGTCGGTAGCCTCGACTATGAAATCATAGGAGGCGATGGTCCCGGCGATATTTTCCGCTGAAATCGCCCCGTACAATTCAAGCCGAATATCGGGGTTCAACCGTGCAATCGTCTCAACCGCCGACTCGGTCTTATTGCGGCCGACGTCTCTCCTGCCATGGAGTATCTGGCGCTGGAGGTTCGAATAATCGACGGCATCGCAGTCGGCTGCCCCGATATTGCCGACCCCGGCTGCAGCAAGGTAAAAGAGCGCCGGACTCCCAAGCCCCCCCAGGCCGATAACCAGTACTCGGCTTTCGAGCAGCTTCAATTGGCCCGATTCCCCGATTTCGGGAATAAGCATGTTCCGGCTGTAAATCTTTCGCTCTATTTCACTTAGCGCGCGCATCCGTCACACCACCGGCATATGAAATGATAAATTGAACTGTAAATCAAACCGGGCAATTAAAAAAACCAACTCAAATGAAAAATAAAAAAGACCGAATCCTCAACGGAAACGGTCTGAAAAAACGAAGCGTCTTTTCAGCCATTTCCCTCCGCTGGAACTACCCAGATCAGGTGCATAAGGGTTTCTTCTCAGCCTTTTTTACAGGCACCCCTAACGGCTGTTTACGTTAATATTAGCTTTTTGGCTACCTGATTGTCAAACAGTGTTCGGAATGGGCTACTTCAGTTGGCTCACATGCCTGTGCGGGGGCTCTCCAAAAAACCGCTTGTACTCCCTGTTGAACTGCATCGGGCTTTCATACCCGACCGCCAGTGCCGCAATTGCAGCATCTTCATCCTCCGCCAGCATCAACCGCTGGGCCTCATACAAGCGCAACCGCTTCTGAAACTGCAAAGGGCTGAGGGTCGTTACCTCCCTGAAGTGCCGGTGGAAGGTGGAAGTGGCCATATTCACCTTCCTGGCTAATTCATCAACCTGCAGAGTCTCTTTATAATTATCCCTCAACCATGTGATGGTCCTGGCAATCTGGTTGCTTTGAGTGCCATGCGTGTTGACCATTCGCAAGCGTTCGCCCTGAGGTCCAATGAGCAGACGGTAATGAATCTCGCGGATAATCATCGGCGCAAGAACCGGTATCTGTTCCGGCTTTTCGTGAAGCTCAGCCAGGCGCAGGAATGCATCCAGCACGCCAGGATCAACTTCCGCGACGGCCATTCCCTTGTAGGAACCATTTCCAAGCTTGGAGGAAGGCGGAATCTCCGCCGCCAATTGGGTGATCAGGTATTTATCCAGGTTGAGCGACACCGCCAAAAACGGCTGCTCCGGTGATGCGGCAGTGATGTAGTTTACGCTCGGCACATCCACCCCGGTAACGAGGCAGTGATTCTCCCCATAGCGGTACTCCTCAGAGCCTATTATGGAGCGTTTGAATCCCTGGACAATCACCCCGACAAGCGGCTTGTAAAAGCAGTTTTCGGGCTGATTTGCCTCATCTCGCCGGAAGACCGTAAAACCTTCAATGGCGGTCGGGTAGTCCCCGGTTCGAGGCATCCACCGCAGCAATTTCTCTTTCAGCAGATTGTTGGTTCTCTCCGGGCTTGCACGGTCGCTTTGTGTCATTTTTGAGTAACCTGTTGTTTTATTTAAAATCCAAGCGGCATTTGATTCTCCACATCAGCCCCTTGATATCACAATTCACTTCACTTGGATAGCCACGTGAGAGAATTAGGCAATAATTGAGTAGAATCGTATCTACTGTTCTGAGTCGGGCAGCGCTATATGTTGAGCTATTGAAAATCCGAAATGGAGGAGCACAAGAAATGACTCAGAAAAATGGCCAAGAACGGTTCAGTACGGGAGCAAACAAGGACCTGAGCGCGTCAAGCGCCACGGCACGCAATCCGGAAAGTGCCCATTCTGCCGCAACAGGCGCCGGCAGCACAAAGGTGTTGGTCGTCTACTACTCTCTTACTGGAAACACAAGAAGCATTGCGGAGATGATACGGGAGAAAACCGGGGGCGATATGTTTGTAATTGAGACAGTAAAAAACTATCCAGCCGACTACTCCGAATGTATCGAAGAGGCCAAAAGGGAGTTGCAGAGACGCGAATTGCCGGCCCTGAAAAAAAGCCCACCCGATATGTCATCTTATGGTCTGGTATTGGTTGGCAGCCCGGTATGGTGGTACACGGTATCAACCCCCGTGATGCGTTTTTTAACACAGGCGGACTTCGCGGGTAAGAAAGTTTCAGCCTTTTGTACCCACGAGGGAGGGGTCGGGAAATTTTTCCCGCATTTCAAGGAGCAGGCCAAAAACGCCATTGTCCTTGAAGGTCTTGACTTATACAAGCCGCGGCAAGCCGAGGAAGGCGAGGTTTCAAAAGCTCTCGACTTATGGCTCAGCAAATTGCGAGGCGAAAAGAATAGTATCTTACGCGTTTGAAATGGCCCCTTATCGAAGAGAGAAAAAACAAGATAGTTCCTATCTTTAACTCAGAGACAGGAGTTCAAAAAATGCAGAAGCGAAAACTTGGAAACAGCAATCTTGAAGTCTCGGCTCTCGGGCTCGGTTGCATGGGAATGAGCTTTGGTTACGGTCCGGCGCGAGACAAGCAGGAGATGATCTCACTGATTCGGTCGGCCGTGGAACGTGGCGTTACATTCTTCGATACCGCTGAAGTCTACGGTCCATTCACGAACGAAGAACTCGTGGGCGAAGCCCTCTTCCCCTTCCGTGGGCAAGTGGTGATAGCCACCAAGTTCGGGTTCAAACCTGATCCCGATGGCGGCCCGAAATGGGTAGGCCTGGACAGTCGTCCAGAGCACATAAAGCAGGTCGTCGAGGGCTCGCTCAAGCGACTGAAGGTCGATGCCATCGATCTGTTCTATCAACACCGTGTTGACCCGGACGTGCCGATCGAATACGTGGCGGGAGCGGTGAAGGACCTGATTCAGGAAGGCAAGGTCAAGCACTTCGGCCTTTCCGAACCGGGAGTGCAAACGATCCGTCGCGCTCACGCAGTCCAACCGGTCACTGCAGTCCAGAGCGAATACTCGCTGTGGTGGAGACGGCCTGAAGCGGAAGTGCTCTCGGCGCTCGAGGAACTCGGGATAGGCTTGGTTCCCTACAGTCCTTTGGGCAAGGGCTTCCTCACGGGAAAAATCGACGAAAACACTGCATTTGACAGTTCCGACTTCCGCAACATCGTTCCACGCTTTACGCCGGAGGCTCGGAAGGCGAATTTGGCCTTCATTGATCTGCTTCGCAAGATCGCAGAACGGAAGAAAGCGGCAACTACTCAGATAGCGCTCGCCTGGCTGCTGGCCCAGAAGCCGTGGATAGTTCCAATCCCGGGCACCACGAAGCTGCATCGCTTGGACGAGAACATCGGAGCACTTGCAGTCGAACTTACCTCCGACGATCTCCGTGAGATCAATAGCGCATCTTCGAAGATCACGATCCAAGGGGATCGGTACCCCGAGAACCTTGAGCAAATGACCGGTCGCTAAGCGGCTCTCTTGTCGCATTCCGGTCGCAGCAGCAGGCTACAAACGCGAGACAAACGACTGTTAGCATTAAATAAGGAATTCAGAAAATGGAAATCAAAAGAAGTGGATCTCAGCCCTCCAGCAAAGGACCGGCCGAGTATTTTACCGGCACGGTGCGCATTGACCCGCTGTTCCAGGCAAATGATCCGGCTCGCGCGCTCGGAGCCAGTGTCACATTCGAGCCCGGCTCTCGGACAGCATGGCACACCCACCCGCTCGGTCAGATACTGATCGTGACGGCCGGCTGCGGCCTCGTGCAGCGCTGGGGAGGCCCGATAGAGGAAATTCGGCCGGGTGACGTGATCTGGTTCCCGCCGGGTGAGAAACATTGGCACGGCGCCACGGCAACTACGGCCATGACGCACATCGCCATTCAGGAGCAACTCGACGGTAAAGCTGTCGAGTGGATGGAAAAGGTCAGCGACGATCAATACCGCAGGTGATCTTACGCCTTTTAAGGAAGGCGGCACGGTAAGTATTCGGCACAGTTCGGGGCGCCTGCGAAAAAAACCTATAAGACGGACGCACGAAACCCGACAGAATCGAAAGAAGGAGTCGAAAGATGAAAGCAACTATTTTTCACGCACCTGGGGATGTGCGCGTTGAAAAAGTACCCGACCCGGCAATCAAGGAACCGACCGACGCTATTGTTCGTGTGACCCACGCCTGCATCTGCGGATCGGACCTGTGGTTTTACAGGGGGCTTACGCCCTACGAGCCGGGCTGGCGAACAGGACATGAGTGGATGGGAATTGTGGAGGAGGTCGGTCCCGGGGTCCACACCTTAAGGAAGGGAGACCGGGTAATTGCCCCTTTCGCTTTTTCCGACGGAGACTGTGAATTCTGCCGGAAAGGCCTGCAGACCTCGTGTATTTACGCAGGTTTCTGGGGAATGAAAAACGACGGGGGGCAGGGTGAAATGGTTCGCGCCCCTTATGCCGACTCCAATTTGGTGGTTTTGCCTCAAAGCATCGAAAATGATGCCGCAATGCTGAAGGCCGTATTGCCCCTCACCGACGTAATGGGGACCGGGCACCATGCGGCCGTCTCCGCGGGCGTCCGCAAAGGCGCGACGATTGCCGTTGTTGGAGACGGCGCAGTGGGATTGTGCGGCGTCCTCGCGGCGCGCAGGCTCGGCGCTGAGCGCATCATCGTCCTGGGACATCGGGGCGGACGCATGGAACTGGCCCAAAGATTCGGCGCAACCGACCTCGTCATGAGCAGCGGCGATGAAGCAATCGGCCGGGTGCTGGAAATGACCAAAGGCGGGGCCGAAGCCGTGCTCGAATGCGTGGGAACGAGCGATTCCCTGAACACCGCAATCGGTATCTGCCGCCCCGGTTGCACGGTGGGCTTCGTTGGGGTGCCCCATCACAGCGCTGCGATGGACTTCAGCAGAATGTTCTTCCAGAACATCGCCTTGCAAGGCGGCGTTGCGCCGGTGCGCGCCTATATCCCCGAGCTTCTGGCCGATGTGCTGGCCGGCCGGCTCGATCCTTCCCCGGTCCTGGACCTCACCGTCGACCTCGCCGGCGTGCCCGAAGGCTACCGGGCGATGGATACGCGTAAGGCCATCAAGGTAATGGTCATGGTGTGACCGTGAAGTTCAGAGCGTTAGACCTCACGGCACTCGGCGCCGGTCATAAATCAAGTGGGTGATATCATGAACAAAAAAACTGTCTGTAATTTTGGCAGCCATTTTTATCTCAGTGCTTAGCATAGCAGCCATTTCGGGGGCGCAGACCATGAAAAACGAAGGCTTGAACGCCAAACAGGAACAAATCGTCACCATCGCGGCCTTCACTGCCAAGGGAGATTTGGACAAGCTGAAAGTAGCCCTGAACGAAGGAATGGATGCCGGTTTGACTGTCAATGAAATCAAGGAGGTCCTCGTGCAGATGTATGCCTATGCAGGATTTCCGCGCAGCCTGAACGGCATCGGCACCTTTATGAGCGTTATGGAAGAACGGCAGGAGAAAGGCATCAAGGACGAGCCTGGCAGGGAAGCAAGCCCCCTGCCTCCTGACAAAAGCAGGCTCAAACTTGGAACGGAAATTCAGACAAGACTGATAGGATCACCAGCCGGCGGGGCGATCTATACATTCGCTCCCGCAATTGATGCCTTCTTGAAAGAACACCTGTTCGCGGACATCTTCGGGCGCGACAACCTGGATTTCCAGAGCAGGGAGATCGCGACCATATCCGCGCTGGCCAGTATGGAGGGGGTCAACCCCCAGTTGCAGGCCCATTTTAACATCGGGTTCAATACCGGCCTGACCGAGGCTCAGATGAAGAGCCTGATATCCGTGCTCGCGGCCAAAGTCGGCAAGAAAGAAGCCGATAATGCCCATGAAATATTAGGTATGGTTCTAAGTGAAGGATTGAAGGATTGAAGGATTGAAGGATTGAGAGATTGAGAGATTGAGGGATTGAGGGATTGAAGGATTGAGGAATTGAAGGATTGAGGGGTTGAAGGATTATACATAGCGACAGAGACAGCCCCTTCGTTTTACCCGGCGAGGAGCCCCACTGTGGTCATTTGCCTTCCATTTCACCCACGGCCTTCTCGTGGGCACGGCGAACGACATCCTTCGCGCAAAGCTCTTCATACTTTTTCGCGATGAATTTTGCCGCAAAGTCGGGGTTCTCCAGGTATTTAAGACCCGACCGGATAAAATCATCCTTCATTTCGTTTAATGTCTTTTCGACATCGTTCAGGCTGATAAAGTTGCGTATTTTAATAATCTGAAACACAACCGGACCGGGACCTGTGAGCGAGGTCAACCTGCCAAGGGCAAGGGAAGGGTCGGCGAAGTTTCTGAAATGGTCCTCGATCGGTTCCACTGGGACCCGAATCAGCAACCGGACCCGGCATCGCCCGGCGACTGGAAGGCTGGACCGGTCGATGAAGTAGACACTAAGGGCGTTTTCGAGATGCAGGTGGCCGATAGTACGTTCTTGGGACTCCATTTATTCAAGCTCCTGATATTTTTGACATCTCCTGCCCCCCCTCTTTAGAAAACGCGGCAGGAAAGCATTCCGGTATAGTGGCTGTCCCATAAGCATAAATCAAAGCAGGCAATCAAGGCAATCGAACTCTAACCGGGTAAAATCCGTGCAGGCGGAAACCAATGTGAGAGCGATGTTGACTCTCGGCCGCTAAAAAGCTATTAATCCCGGTCACGAATCAATGGGTTGTGGGATTTAGTCAAACCGGGGTCTTCGAAGAATGGACAACAAATACATCGAGGTAAGATGGCACGGCCGCGGTGGCCAGGGCGCGGTCACGGCCGCTGAGATTCTGGCTGAAGCCGCCTATTACGACGGGTACAAGGGAGTTACGGCCGCTCCGTTTTTCGGGGCCGAAAGAAGGGGTGCTCCCGTCATTGCTACAAACAGGTTCGCGCGCGAGCCCGTAAGGACCTTCTCCCTCGTTCAGAAGCCTGCGATTGTGGTCGTACTTGATGAGACAATACTGCGAGTGGTCAACGTAGTTGCCGGGATCGAACCGGACGGCATCGTTATCGTAAACACCAGGAAATCGCCCGAGCAGATAGTTTTGGCATCTCCGGTAAGGGTTGCGGTAACTGACGCCACGCAGTGGGCCACAAAAGCGGGCCTCATCATCTCCGGTACGGTCCTTTCCAACACGGCCATTCTGGGCGGCTTTTCCAAAGCGACCGGGCTCATCGGCATGGAGAGCATCGAGAAGGCCCTGCGAAGCCATTTCAAGGGAGACGCCGGAGAGCAGAACGTGCTCGGCGCAAGGCTGGCCTTCGAGGGGACCGCCGTGTCCAGTGTTCAGAGCAAGGCCTGTGCCTGATTTTTCAACAGTACGGCCGGCCCGGATGACTAAAGAGTTCAGAAAATCACGGTGACCTTCACCGATAGCCATCGCATTAATGTGGAAGGATTAAAATGGGATACAGCAAGGCTCATGAAGACCCCTTTACGGTTGCCAGATCGAAACTTTGCAAGGCTGAAGCCGGAAAGACCGGCGACTGGAGATCTTCGCGGCCCGAGATAGACTCTTCCAAATGCATTCCATCCAAAACAGGGCGGAAGTCCTGTTTTCTTTGCTGGATGTATTGTCCCGAGGGGATTGTCGAGAAGTCCATTCCGGTGAAGATAGATTATGATTACTGCAAAGGATGTGGAATCTGCGCGCAAGAGTGCCCGGCTAAAGCCATCAAGATGGTTGACGAGCACATCGATTAATTCAAAAAACCCCCTTTACTAAACCGAAAGCTCTCCCGGGCGATTGCAGGCGCCTGCCGGCGCGTTTTTCCGGAACGTAAATACCGCCCTGTCAAAGTAATTGTCTATATTTTCCGGGACCAGATCGAGCTTAGCGAATCCGCCCGCCTCAAAGGCGGCGCTCAATTCATCCTGTGACAGAGCCCCGCTCATGCACCACACCCATGCGTCCGGCTCGGCGGCAAAGTAATCCGGTAGAACTACCCTTCGGCAGAGGTCGGCCCCGGCCACGACTCCGCCCGGCTTCAGCACCCGGTAAAGCTCAACGATCAGTTCGCCTTTCTCCGGAAAGAGATTGAACACGCCGTTTAGAATAATCCACTCAAACGAATCCGGCCCAAACGGCAGGCCACACCCATCAGCGCAGACAAATTCAAGCCCGAGGTCCGGGAAAAACCTTCCTGCCAGGCTGCAAGCCTTTGTCAGTGCAGGGATCGCCGAATCCAGATTTAGAATCGCAAGTTCTGAGCCGATGGAGATCTTCAGGATAATGGAATCGACCCCGGTCCCGCAGCCAAGGTTGAGCACCCTGTCTCCCGGCTTTGGATGGATATGGGGCAGCACGTTGCCGCACGGCAGGAAATCTTCCCATATCTCATCAGGAAGGGAATCAATGAGGCCGGCAGGATAACCGAGTTCTACGGCCAGCGGTTTGCCTGCCGATCCGCGCACCTTGGCGCCCTTTTGCTCCCGATAAAGCTGCTCATAGTATTTTCGGATATGTTTCTTCATCGTATGCCGGGTCGTGCGGGCAACAGGAAACCGGTTCTATACGGCAGGGACAGTGTCACCGGGCCGGTCGGGACCAGGCAATTTTTGGGTCGAACTTTGAGACGCCTGGCGCAGGCAAGCGAGCACTACGGCCAGGAGGAGCAGGAACCCAATTGTTTTGACCCGGTAGCTGTTTGCCAGTTTAATGAAATCCCTCCCGAAAAGAGCTCTGCTCATCACACAGCAGAACAGAACATAACCGCTCATGGCCCACATCGTCCAGCGGGGGAAATGCCATCCTGCGAAGCCGGCGCGGCAAATCAAATAGACCGCCGGTACAATCCCCACACTGTGCTGAACCCAGGTGACGGGTGAAAAGAGCAGTATAAGGATCGAAACAGCCGCGCACTCCCAAACGATTTCAAAGGAATTGCGTTCGGAGGGCCGCCGCCGCATTAGCCAGCACATTCCAAGGAGCAGGGCCGCCATTATGATCCGGACGGTCACTCCTGCCCAAAAGGGCGGCAGGTCGAAGAATTGCAAATAAAATGGGCTGGGCGGCCGCTCGGTTTTGCCGTCCCCAATGCTCTCAGGCCTCCCCATGTGACCGTATGGCAAGTGCATGAGATAACGGGCCAGCGCGGGCCGCAAAGCAAGGTTTTCCACTTTCTCCTCTCCCAATGGACCGCGTGACGGATCAGGGTCGCTAATCCCCTGGACCACAAAACCTGTCCAATGCTTCATCATGTGGACATACTCGGCGGGACCGGTCACGAGAATAGGGAGCAAGGTGAAAATGAAAAGCGCGATAAGGGAACTGGCCGCCATTTTCCACTGCCGCTTCAGGACGAACCATGCCACAAACAGGAGGGGCGTGCATTTCAGGGCAGCCGCCATCCCCAACAGCGTCCCGCCTGCAATGTCCCGCTCTTTTGACCACAGATAAACTGCCGACCAGGACATCGCCACAAGAGCGGTATTTACTCCTACCTCCGGGAGGTCCCGGCCTAGGAAAAGGCTTGACAGCAAAACCGCCAGGGCGGTTGACCAGAACAGGGCATCCGATCCGAGCGGCAATTGTGCCTCTGAGAGTTTATGGACTACGCGCAGCAGTACGACGATGGAGATCGCTGCCAAAGGGTAAACGAGTATCTGCGACAGGTGCAGCCCAAGGAAGGAAAGCGGAGCATGTACCAGTGCCCAGAAGGGCGGATAGACGTTGTCAAGGCCTCCCTTGTAGATAAAGATGCCATGAACGAGTCTTTGGCCCATGCCCCAGTGACCCCTGAAGTCGCCGCGCGGCAACACGATGATCTGTATCCATGCGACCAGCAGCCAAATAAAGGCCGCGAGAATCGGAATCCACTTGAATCGGCGCAGTTGCTCCCAATCGATGGCTCGAAGTCTGAGGCAACGTCCAGCCGGCGTTTTCCAGTCAGTCTTAAAGATTTGCATTGTTAGCCTCTTCAAAGGATCTCCCATGAAAACCGGCATGGGGTAACTTTTTAACAATAGGATCAAGTATGTCCAAACCTGTTGGCCTTTCTCCTGCGGTTTTTTATCAGGATATAGCTGCAGGTGATCAAATCAGGTACTGCTCGTATAATGAATCGAACGAATCTTTGTAGAAAGTCACCCCATGCCTTGCGGCCTCTGTGAAAGTAAACGGCCTTCCGTCTTTTAATTCGAAATTAATACCATCTTAAACGTAACGTAGGATCAGGACATCTTGAATGCCGCGGAGCCTTCACACATACGGATCGAAAACGCCGGCCAGATCAATTTACTGTAATCGGCCATGCCGGTGACACACCGGTATGGCCGATGCTTTCGGGGATATATACCATTAAATAAGTTGTGCAAACCTGTTTTTTGCCGGTTTTTGTGAGATGACCGCAGTCCATCATGTCCCATTGGGACACCCGAAACCATGAAGAGGTGCGACCTTTACAAGCAGACACGCAATGAAGAGAGATTTTGACAGGATTGACAGGATTAACAAAACGATTACCACCGAGGATCCCTGTTTTGCCTTTGGCCTTTGAGTTCCTGTTAATCCTGTAGACCCTGTCAAAGGTCTTTTTCGTAGTCGTAGGATGGGTGGAGCGAAGAGAAACCCATCAGCAACTTTCTGGAACACTGAATAGATCACAGGCCGGACCAAGCCGGGCACTGGGAAGAATATCTCAGGCAACCGCCCTTTCTTCCTCCAGTGGATTACCTCCTCTAGGGGTTATCGCGCGTATTTTATCGATTTTGAATGCGACAAGAAAAAGAGGACCTCTTTCTTCGCCGGTCTCAGCGATCGCGTTATGGTCGGGCCGGCGCAGCGCATACAGCCGTTCACTATCCTCTTCTTCGTAGAGCTTGGTCAGATAAAGCCTCAACCCCCTGTATCCGCCCCCTTCCCTTTCCACGAACACATAGCAGGCATGTGAGTTTAATTTGACGTTCGCGTGAGTCAGGCGGTCGCGCATAATGAATGCAATCGTATTCTCATCGAGGATTTTCGGTTTTGCATAAACTGCCGCGTCGACATTGCCGTCGTTATCGGCTGTCGCAAGGATTCCCTGCCCTTTTGTGTTTTCGAAGTATTCTGCGATGCTCATTTTATACCTCTCGGATATCAATTTCTCCGGCTAATTCAGACAAATACTTAAGTTTAATATAATGCTTTGAGATTCTGCCGTCGGCAATCGGAAACCATTTTCAGGAGAAGCGAGGTGCGGGGAACAAGGAACAGTAATTCCCGCTTCTTGTTTCCTGCTTCCCGCTTCCTGCTTCTTGCTTCATGTTTTTGTCCGCCTGCGGCATGCGGCCGTTTGACTTTTTGATGAAGTTGGTCCATCTTGGCCCGGTTATAATTATTTTGCCAAAATTTTCCAATTTGGAGGAATGGGATGAAGATCGAGCAGATCCAGGTCGGTTTCATGCAGGTATTTTGCTACCTGGTCTACGATGAAGAGACAAAAGAAGGCATCCTGATCGACCCTGCAGGAAATGAAGAAGACCTCCTTGAGCATCTGCGTAAAAAGGGCATAAAACTACGATACATTGTCAACACGCACGGGCACGCCGATCACACGTGCGGAAACGAAACGATAAGGAAGGCGACCGGCGCAGGCGTGGTCATGCACGCGACCGACGATCTTTATTTTCAAAAACCGGAGAGCATGATGTTTGCCCGCAGCATGGGCTTGGCGACTTCCGGACCGGCCGACGTGCGCGTACAGGACGGCGATGAGCTTTCGTTTGGAAATCTGAAGATGAAGTTCATTCACACTCCCGGGCACACGCAGGGGGCGTGCTGCATATTAATAGAAGGAAATCTTTTTACCGGTGACACTCTTTTCGTAGGAGCGGTAGGACGCACGGACCTTCCCGGAGGATCCTTCAAGCAGTTGATTCAATCGATACAAAACCTCGTCAAGACGCTCCCGCCCGATACCGTTGTCTGGCCCGGCCATGACTACGGGACCCGGCCCAGATCGACTCTGGCACATGAAGCCAAGACAAATCCCTATATCTCCGAGTATATGGATGAATGAAAACGAACAAGAAAACGTTATTGAGTTATATCACCTTCGAAACACCGCTCGGGTGGCTCCTGGTGGCGGAGAGCCGGGATGGAATTGCGCTGGTTGACTTTCTCGGCCCGGATCGCCCCTCTAAAGATGACGCAATTTCAGCGGTTGGTAAGGTATATCCCGACGCGGCGCCGGCGCCCGGAACTAACTCGGACCTTCTTGAAAGAACAAAAGGATATATTCTCGCTTACCTCATAAACCGGGTCCCGCCTCCCAAAGTTCCGATAGATTTGAGCAAGGGGACCCCTTTTGACCATAAGGTCTGGAGGTCGATCGAGACCATTGCTTTTGGAGAGTCCAAGTCCTACGGCCAGATCGCAGTGGAAACGCAAAACCCCGGGGCTTCGAGGGCCGTTGGGCGGGCATGCGGCAGAAACCCTGTTCCCATCCTCATACCATGCCACAGGGTCATTGCGAGCGGAGGGAGGCTGGGCGGCTTTTCTTGTGGACTTGAAATAAAAAGGGCTTTGCTGGACCTGGAAAAATCGTAAACGAAAGGCTAAGAGCTATTCACCGCGGAGGGCGCAGAGATCGCTGAGAAAAGTATAGAACGAGAAGCGGGAAGCTTTTGCTCCTTGCTCCTTGCTCCCCGCTCCTTGAGGATATGGAGGGTTTGTCTTGAAAGCCAAGAGTTTGAAAAAGGGGGAACAAATCACGCCCCCGAAGGGTAAGCTTGGGGTTCTCATCCCCGGTATTGGAGGCGCGGTCAGCACCACTTTCATTGCGGGCGTTGAACTTGTTCGGCGCGGACTGGCTGAACCGGTAGGTTCGCTTACCCAGCTCGGCACCATCCGGCTGGGAAAGAGGTTTGAACACAGGTCCCCTAAAATAAAGGATTTTGTCCCCCTGGCGGGCCTGGATGACCTGGTTTTCGGCGGATGGGACCTCTATGAGGCCAACTGCTTCGAAGCCGCCCTTTACGCACGCGTCCTCAAGCGGGAACACCTCGACCCGGTCAAAGACTTTCTGAGCGGAATCGTTCCCATGAAAGCCGTTTTTGACCGCAGGTTCGTCAAGAACCTCGACGGCACTTATGTGAAGAGCGCCGCCGGGTTGCGCGAAAGGCTCGATGCGCTCAAGGCCGATATTGCGGATTTCAAGAAGCGAAACAGCCTCGACCGGTGCGTCATGATTTGGTGCGGGAGTACGGAAGTACACATGAAGCCCGGGGAAATCCACAGTTCTATAGACTCCCTGCAACAAGCGATCGACAGGAACGACTCAAACATTCCTCCCAGCATGCTTTACGCTTTGGCCGCCCTGGAGAGCGGAGTGCCATTCATCAACGGCGCTCCCAACCTTACGCTCGATATTCCTGCAATGGTCGAGCTGGCGGACTCCGCCGGGGTACCCATAACGGGGAAAGATTTCAAAACCGGTCAGACGCTGATGAAGACAATCCTTGCGCCCGGCCTGAAATCCCGCATGCTGGGCCTGGAAGGATGGTACTCGACAAACATCCTGGGAAACCGGGACGGCCTGGTCCTGGACGACGCCGAATCGTTCAAAACCAAGGAGGAAAGCAAGCTCTCCGTTCTCGAGTTCATATTGCAGCCCCACCTCTATCCGATTCTCTACAAGAACTACTACCACAAGGTGACGATCAACTACTATCCGCCCCGGGGAGATAACAAGGAAGGATGGGACTGCATCGACATCTTCGGATGGCTCGGCTACCCCATGCAGATAAAGGTGGACTTCCTCTGCCGCGACAGCATACTGGCGGCGCCTCTTATCCTCGATCTTGTGCTCTTTATGGACCTGGCACACAGGGTCGGCATGAGCGGTATCCAGGAATGGCTCTCTTTTTATTTTAAAAGCCCGATGTTCAAAGAGAACCTCTACCCGGAACACGACCTGTTCATTCAGTCCATGAAACTCAAGAACACTCTTCGCTACCTCATGGGCGAGGAACAAATCACCCACTTCGGACTTGATTACTATATGAGCGAAGAAGAAATTTAAGAATTTAAGAATTTAAGAATTTAGGGATTGAGGGATTGAGGGATTCAATTCCTCAATCCCTCTTAGGTACGTTCGATTTAATTCCTCAATTCCTCAATTCCTCAATTCCTTAATTCCTCAATTCCTCAATCCCTTAATTCTTCAATTCCTCAATCCCTCAATCTGACCTTCCCTCTGATAATTTCCGGTTATCAGGTCCGGTTCCCGGTTGGTGTGTTCTAAAAAATTGATTGACGTTGATAAATTACGCATGTAGTCTGCAAACTACACTTTCCACTTATAAATTGCACAAGATGGGTTCGGCTGTGCGGAAATCAATTATCGGCATCATGACCGATCTTGAACCTCTTTTTCTCATCCTGAAGCCTGCCGCGCCAAGCCGATTTTCAACATGCTCATCTGTGCCGGTCCAAGGGGGGGCGTTGAGCGGCAAGGGTATTTGCCGGGGGGGAACGAGGGAGCGGTCCGCGGCGATCATTCAATGATGATGCGGCGGCCGTTCGCACCGGGATTTTCACCGGCATTCCAGGTTGCGAAATGTTTAGGGAGAGGCGGAAGGAGTCACCGGGAAAGGAGGTGGTCGCGGGTACACACACTTTTAGACGACAGGCGGCCCACTCGATATGAGACCAGGAAAACACCTGCCCCGGTCAGGTGGGCCGAACTGGTTAGGGGAAGCAGCATAGTGCGGGTCCTTCATTATTAAGAGTTATACATTGCGCCCCACTTGGATCAAGGAGGAAATGAACTATGAAAAAGAATTTCGCTCTTATCATGACAGTTTCAGCATTGGTTATGCTTCTTTCGTCGAGCGGCCCGGTCTTCGCTCATGGGGTCAACGGAGATTTCAGTATTACCGGAGATTTCAATATTGTCCCCTGCACCGTCACCTCGAGCACAGGAGGAGACCTGTGGACCCTGCTGGAAGACACCTGTGGCGGCATCAGTCAGACTTCACCCCCTATGAATCCGACCAACCATAACTGGATCGAAGGCGATTATGTGCTCGTCACCGGCAAGCACGGTTCCAAGGCCCTCTTTTCAGTGGGCGAATTGGACACGAAGTTCGCCCCGGCCGGTACGGGGGCAACTCTCACGTTGGACAAGAAAGGTGGGTATGACCTGGCCGGCGAGGGCAGAACGGTCCAAAACGTGTGCAACATCGATGTCGTCAAGGCCGTCCCTATCGGAAAAGGCGTGGAAACGGTACACCCATTCTCGACCTTGCTCATTGTTTCCGGTGAGGGGATCACCCCCCGGACCTATAATCTCACTGACCTGGAGGCGATGACGCAAGAAACCTTCGATGCCTCTTCCTCGACCACCAACACCAAAGGGGTCTGGACGGGCCCCACGCTGCTAAGCGTACTCGAGGCCTCAGGCATTGACACGAGAGACATGAATAGTTTCGTCGTCGTTTCGGCAACCGACGGTTACGCCACAGTTATCTCCATGTACGAGGCGACCCATATGACCGGCGCTCAGTATGCCCTGCTGGCGATCAAAGCATCAGACGGCTCGATCAACGGGACCACGTCCTCTGACAGCGGCTTTGCACGTCTCATCCTCCCCAACGACACTGCGGCGGGCCGGTGGGTCTCTAATGTCGACCAGATAGTGGTGCACAAGGTACCGTGCAAGGAGGCCTTCTGGCCCCAAAGGCACGAAAAGGAGTAGCGTTTACGGTGGGCAAGGCCTGAAAAAGGGCCCTGCCCTTTTCTCCGCTGGCTTCAATCTGAGAAGCGCGTTGGATTGGTGGAGCGAAAAGACAGTGTCGTAACAGAATTTATGGACCGCGCGCTGTTCAAAGGCATGTATTTTTGAAAGCGCGCGGTCACAGATCTCTCGAAACCAGAGCGTTGTGGCGGCCATCTTCCGCTCGCCATCTTTTACCGCACAAATATCAGTCTATTCGAGCGATTCTCAAATTTCCGCGCTCAACCCTCTACCACTCCCCTCCGGCTTCCTACCCGCCCCCCGACCAAGGACCGCACGAACTCACTGCTTCCAGGCATCATCGCAATCGAGATATTTCCTTTCCACGAACCCTTTTATACGGAGTTACCAGGAAAATGCCCTTCGTCGAACGGCTTGCAGTCCCGTCCTGCAAACAATTTGCCTCCCCCGTAGCGGGCGTCACCCTGTTTTTGTGTAAAGCCGTCGAATATGGCGTCCGATTATAAAGTTGTACATCGAATGTTTGTCCGGGGCAGCTACCTGCCCCTGTACCGTTTGTATCTTTTGTTCGTTCCTACTCATGCTGACCATGGTTTCGAGCGTCCGTGCCGAGAGACCATTGGATTCCCTGAATAGGTTTTGATGGAGGAAGTGGGATGGACGTCTTTATTGCCAGGCAGCCAATCTTCGACGCTAAGCAGGGGGTATACGGCTATGAGCTTCTGTACCGCTCAGGCTTGGAGAATGTGTATTCAGAGGCTGATGGGGACAAGGCATCCCTCTCCGTCATCGGAAATACCCTTTTGGTCATCGGCGCAAAGCAAATTTCCGAAGGCAAAAGGATTTTCGTGAATTTTACTCGAAAACTTCTTCTCGAGGGTGCTGCTACCTATCTCCCGAAGAAAATCGGTGTCGTTGAGATCCTGGAAGATGTAGAGCCTGACGATGAGTTGATCGAAGCTATAAAAACGATCCGCTCTCAAGGCTACATATTGGCTCTGGACGATTTTGTTCTCCGTGGGAACGAGGATAATCCTTTTTTGGAGTTGGTGGACATAATCAAGGTTGACTTACGCCTAACTGATGAACAGGAGAGGGAGGCCATAGCAAAAAGATTTCCCAGTACGGGCAGCGTAAAGCTCCTTGCGGAAAAGACCGAGACACGCGAGGAATTCGATAAAGCTCTGGAGATGGGATACAGCTATTTTCAGGGTTATTTCTTCTGCAAGCCGGTAATTCTTGCAAGACGTGATATCTCCGCCCACAAAATACACTATCTTCGCATTCTGAAAGAGGTTAGCGCAGATAATCCGAGCTTCGATACGATCAAGCAAATTATCGAGCATAACCCTTCCCTTGCTTACAAGCTTCTCAATTATGTCAACTCCGCCTTCTTCGGCTTGCGTCGCGAGATCTCATCCATAATGCATGCTCTGCAGATCCTCGGCGAGGCAGAGATCAAAAGATGGGTATCCCTTGCGGTCATCATGGAACTCGGAAATGACCGGCCCCAGGAACTGCTCAGGCTCTGTTTGGTCAGAGCACGGTTTAGCGAGAATCTGGCTTCTACCGCCGGACATAAGCGGCAGAAGTCAGAATTTTTCTTCATGGGATTATTCTCGTGCATGGATGTTCTCCTGGGCAGACCGATGGAAGAGATTCTTGAGGACCTCCCTATTCAAACCTCCATCAAGGAAGCTTTGCTTGGTGAGACCAATCTTTTCAAAACAGTTCTTGATCTTGCCATCGCTTACGAAAAGGCAGACTGGATGGACTTCCCCAATTTGGCCTCACAGTTGGGGATAGAGGAATCAGAGGTGCCGCAGATCTTTTCCGATTCCGTCGAGTGGGCTGATCGATTGTTCTGACGTCTGTTTGAAATTTTTCCTTGGCCGATGAGATGATTCTCAATTTTCAGGAGATTGACAATAAAAGAACTTTCTATCCTGCCGGATTTTCAAAGTTATTTCCTGCAGAACCTTAACTTTCCAAATGTCGATAAGATTACCTTCTCTTACCCTGCATGATCTCGATAAATGCAGCAATCCTGGTCTTGAGCTGCTCGACGTCGGCTGAAGAGTAGTCTGTTTCTACGTGAAGGAAGGGCAATTTCCAATCGGACCGGTTGTGTTGCTGCAAGACTGCGTCCTCAATGGCGAATGTGTGGCACGCTTGCCAGGTCAGGTCAATAATGCCATCAATGCGGTATTCCTTTATCAATTCCCCGATAAGCCTGGGACGTCCCGGGTTGGGTGACATGCACGCGCAGGGTATGCCCAAATGGCGCTCGACTATAGCCTCGATCGGGTCTTTTCCCTTATCCTCATCGACAAGGGTAAACCCTCTGCAACCCGTGCACATCTCGAAGCAAACCACGCTTGCACCGCATTCTTCAGCTATGATTACCACCTTCTCCGATCCCAGGGACACAGGACAGCCCGTGAGCAAGATGCGCGGAGTGCCTGGAGAAAACGGAGAAAATGCATCGGGCGCACTTTCAACCTCCGAGATCAACTGTTGAACGACCTCTATCCCATGTTCCTTGTCTGCGTTGAAGAAGAGAAGTAACAGGGCCTTGAGTGTATCTAAACCGCAAAGCGGCGCCGGATCGGCTTTATTCAGCTCATGGAGCGTTTTCATCGTCTTTCGTTCCAAGTTATACATCTTGATGGCTTCCCAGATCATTTCCCGTGTGATCTCGACACCGCAAAAATTCTCCAAAATCTTTTGGAATAAGCGAACCTCTTCCATCCACAACGTTTTTGAGGATGGGCGACCCGATCCAGGCGGAAGATGCATCACGTGCAAGGGCTTGTATTTCCCGAGCAGTTCGAACATCTTCTTCTTGCCGTCGCAGGTTGTTTCGGCCACAAGCATATCGGAGATACGAAAGAAGGGACAGGTATCGGTCATTGCAAAGCCAAAGCTCGACTTGATGAGCGGGCACAGGTTACGCGGCAGAATGGTTTCCGCAACGGGAATGGGTGCTTCTTTCGTTCCACAGAGGCCAACCGGTATGGCGCCGGCCGCCGAAATAAGTTCCAAAGGGGCAAATCCGCAGTAGAAGCCTATGATCTTACGGCCCTCCCGCTTAGCGTGCTCAAGTGCTAAGATATTGTGCTCGGTAAAATCGTCCAAAATCTTCATCGTTGCAGGCCGCATGCGTACTCCTCCAAATATTGCTTCCGTCCTATCGAAATTGGCGCTCCCTGTCGACCAATAAATATAATCGGGAGTTCTTCAGACAGTGGTTCGAGCTTCCCGCTTCACACCCTGGTTTGTCACAGCCGAGCCTTCTCCAGCCAGTTAGCGAGCAGCGAGGTGTCGGCAGTTGTGGTTTCCATGGTGAGGTTAAAGTCCTCGCAGAAGGCCTGAGCCTTTTCCATATAAGCTTCCCGTCCTTCCACCCCGGTATCGATAAAGATCCCTCGCCTGTAGTGGGTGAACAGGCGGCGGGCCATCTCCATCGGGTCCCGGCCGTAGCGGGCTGCCCTCTCCAGCTTGAGTTCCTTGATCAGCAACTGGGCGCCTATGTCGGCCCACCCCGGGGTCATGAACCAGGTTCCCACCTCTCGGCGGACTTCTTCGGCGTAGCGCTGGGGGGTCAGCAGCAAGCTTATGCAGTCATCGACCTGGGGCAGGATGACCGGGAAGTCGAATTTTTCGTCTATTCCCCTCAGGGACTGACAGTAGCCGTAGCCGAGAAAGACGGCGTCAACCTTCTGCCCCATTGTGGGTATCTCCTCCAGAAGCCGCTCCAGCATTTTCTGTGGATACACATGCAGGGCAGCATCAAGATAGACCACCTCGGCAACCTCCGGAACGGAGCCCAGGAGAAGGTCGAGTTCGGGTTTCAAAACGGTGCAGGCTATGACTCCAAGACGCATGACTCATATTCTCCTTCAGTAGGCCGGCAGACCCGTTGCCGTGACCGTCAGTTTGATTTCAAGAAAAACCTGATCCCCTCGCGTGCCGGCCATCGGCATCAAAAGCTCCTCCCTGGTTACGCTCACCTCGATTTCCCTGCCTCCCCTTTCCTCGGCACGTCTCTTTGCATTTTTCCGAGAGTGTTCTTCACCGGCAGCCAGGGCTTCCGCCAGGGTGTCGAATCGATACTGCACGTCTGTGGCCAGCAGATTAAATCCATCCAGTCTATGTGGACGGATGGTCACTTCCGTGCGCTCGACGACACGTCCGGTGATGGCGCCGAAGGCATTGGCGACCTCGGCATGTTCAGGGACAATCAAGCGGGTCGACAGTTTGGAGGCCGCTTCAGGAAGAAAGGCCCCGACCGGCGCCCCGACTCCTATCAATGGACGACCGAGGCGAACATCCAAAGCGACTCCCGATTCAGCCGGCAATTGCAACAGCAGGTCGAGAAAATCAAAATTAGCCGAGGACCAGACGCGGCGGAGGCGTTTATTTTCCTGGAGCGCCTTTGCCGTAATCTGCAGGTAAAGGGCGGAAGTAATTTCATCCGCCAGTCGATTCAGAAATTTTGCCCTGTCCATTCCCATGCGTTGCGCCAGGATGTCCGCACCGATAATTGAAGCCTCTTTGTCAAAAAGATCGAGAGTGCCCATGGCATGGAGAAGGTCCGTGGGAGTAAACGCCACCTCAGAGAGAAAACCGAGCGCCACGAAACGATCTAGAGAGACAAATGGGCCGGCTATTTCGGCGATCCGGTCACAGTGCAGAATATTGCCGTCGAGAGCGTCAAGGAGCGTCTTCTCATACCGGGAGAGCGCGAATTGGGGTTTCCTCACGAGAGAAAAGAAATTGAGATCCGTCTTTAATTTTTTCGCATGCCGATTATAGAACTCACGAAGCGTTAGCAAAAACTGAGGGGATATCCTGCTCGCGGCGCAAAGAGGCAGAGCCCTTCGAGGACCGATAAGGAGCCGGCCTTCCGGCCGCACATCGACCCGGCTGTCTCCCCCCAGGCCCACCGTCCACATATCCACCGCCCGAACCCGGGTCTTCCATCCGCCAACCACCGCCCCATCATTGTCCAAAGGCGCGCTGCCGTTGACAACGATGGCAATATCGGTAGTGGTCCCTCCCATATCCACAACGACAGCATCATTGTGGCCGCTCAATCGGCAGGCCCCGGCGACGCTCGCCGCAGGTCCGGAGAGAATCGTCTCAACCGGCCTCTCTTTTGCGACCTCGGCGCAAATCAGCGAACCGTCTCCCTTAACGACCATGAGGGGAGCGTCGATGCGGTTTTCCCACAGCATATGACGCACGGCTTCGAGAAGTTCCCGGATGACCGGCAAAAGCCTGGCGTTGAGGATCGCAGTGACCGCCCTTTCCACCATGCCGACCGAGGCCGAAAGTTCGTGACCGCAAACGACAGGATGAGAACAGTGCTTTGAGGCGATCTCTTTGATTTGGAGTTCGTGACTCGCATTGTAGATGCTGAAATAAGCGGAGACCGCGAAGGCGTCGACCTTTTCCGCCATACGGACGACAGCGGCTCGAGCGGTGTCGGTATCAAGTTCGGCGACGACCTGGCCCCGACGATCGTGTGCGCCGGCGATGACAACCGTTTCCTCGGCCGGGATATTCGTGAAGGAGGAAAAGCTCTCGGGCTTGGGAACCGCAGCGATCAATCCCACCCTGGCGCCCTTTCCCTCGACGATACTGTTGGTGGCCAGGGTGGTGGAAAGGGAGACAAACTTCACCTGAGGAAATAGAGATCCATCTAAAGCCCTTAACGAGTTGCCGATTCCTATCCGCAAATCCTGACGGGTAGTGGCCGCCTTTGCCTTGGTCAATATCCGGCCGGAATCAATTTCGATGATAACAGCGTCTGTGAAGGTCCCGCCTGTATCGATGCCTAAACCGAGGTTCATATTCAATCGTCCTGCCGCTGATGTCCCTTAAAAACCCAGGCAACGGACGAAGACCTTGTCAAAGTCCGGAACGCCGACCAATTCAATGACCTGGATTGCCTTCACCAGGGCGGCCATTTCATCGCGGGTCCCACGATTCAGAAGAAAGGCCTGCCCCCCGGATTTGGATGTATTGCCGACAAATTCAATCTTCCCGGCAAATTCTTCCGGGAGGAGTCCCACGTTGATGAGGCTTTTTTCCTGCAGGTGGTAACCGAAGGACCCGGCGATCAGTATCCTGTCCACCTCTTCGGGTCCGATCCCGGCATCCTGAAGCAAAAATTCGATGCCGGTCCGGACCGCCGCCTTGGCCAACTGCACCTGACGGATGTCCTTCTGGGTTAGCAGGATGTCCTCTGCTGCTAGAAAGGCTGTTTTTCCCTCGCGCTCGATCAATCTCGTTTTAACCATGGCCGGGAGGTCCGATTTCTTCCGATCCACGAAGCGGCCGCTTCCCGCGATCACCCCATGTGCGACAAGCTCGCCAACGATGTCGAGCAGACCGCTTCCGCAAATCCCGGCAGCTTTGGCGTTTTCTATGGTTTTCACAATAATCGCGCCGTCCTTGTTAATGTCGAAAGCCTCTATTGCTCCCCGTCCGGCGCGCATGCCGCAGGAGATGTTCATCCCTTCGAAGGCGGGGCCGGCTGCGGTGGAAGCGGCGCTGAGGCGGCCATTTCCAGCCAGGACCATCTCCCCGTTTGTACCGACATCGACCAGCAGAGTGGTCCCCGCGCTCTGGTGTAGCCTTGTCGCCAGGATGCCGGAGGTAATATCCGCCCCGACAAAACCGGAGATGATCGGCGGCAGATAAACCAGTCCCGATTCTGCTATGTTAAGTCCCTGCCGGTTGGCGCTCACGTGATTGCCGCCCGTTATGGCAGGAATGTATGGAAACTTTCCAAGCGATGAGGGATTACGGTCGGTGGCCAAATGGAGCATACAGGTGTTGCCGCTGAACACCATTTCATATATGGATTCGCCTGCAATGCCGGACTTGGCGGCAAGCTCTCCCGTCAGCCGATTTATCTCCTCTATCACCGCCATGTGCATGGTTTTAAGACCGGCCTCTTCAGACGCATAGCGAATACGGGAAAGCACATCCTGGGCGTGCAGGCTTTGAGGATTTAGCGCCGAAGCAACGCAGACCTCCTGCCCATTGGTTAGATCGACAAGGGATGCCACGAGGGTTGTGGTTCCAATATCGACCACAATGCCGAGATCGGTCCCGCGGGTGTCCCCCGGCTCCCTGGCTAGAAGCCTGTCCAGGGCAAAAACACTGGTTTTGTCTTCCTCCTTCGAATAGGTCTTTCTGATACACGGATCAAGCTCGACGGCCCGCATCCGACCGTAGCACAAAATCTTGATCGTTTCGGACTGCTCCGTGCCCGGCACCTCGACCGCAATATCCCCCAGGATCTCCGTCTGGCAGGAGAGGACCCATGCATGTTCAAGATCGATCCCCTCCCGTGGACCGGGGGTCATCACAGCGATGTTTTTCAGGGAATCGGCATCGAGTCGAACCGCGCATTTGGCGCAAATCCCCACGCAGTTGCATGGGGTCTCGAGCATTATTCCCGCCTTCCGGGCAGCCTGCAGAATAGTGGCGCCCCGTGGGACTTCGATCGACCGACGGTCCGGGTAAAAACTGACTATCGCCATTAGCTCTTCTCCGAGGCTATACCGCTTTGGGGCGTTTAAGGGCCGCCTCGGCTACGGCCAGAATATTTTTCATCGGCGTTTTAGGGCTAATGCCACAGGCGGGCGCAAGAATATCGACGCCATGTCTCAAACACTGTTCGGCCCCCCTTGCCAGCTTAGCTGGTTCCCCCCGCTCCAGGACATAAGTGCTGACATTTCCCATCGTGACTTTGCCCGGAACCATACTTCGCAAATGCTCGATGCCGACGATCGAATCGACGCTCACGACCTCGGCGGACAGGCCCCGCAAGACATCGCCAAGACGCTTGGCATCCCCGCAAATATGCACAATGGAAGGCTTCCCATAACGACTTCGGAAATGCTCCGTCATTTCGTTTATGCAGGGAAGGACGAATTCCTCGAAGGCGGCGCGCCCGATCAAATCGCCGGTGGCGCTCGGGTCGGCGATGCACACCACATCGGCCCCAGCTTCAACGAGCGCGTCTCCAAAAGCGATGGCATTCTCCATAGCAAGTCTGTTCAGATTATGAGCAGCTTCCTTATTCAGGCGCAGCGCGCGGTAATAGAGAAGAGGGTCGACCAGGGAGGTCGCCAGGCTGACAGGACCAGTTAAGCTGGCAATAATCGGGACCTCTCCGGACTGGCCTTTGAGAATGCGGACCGCATCCACGCAGACCAGGGCTCGCCCTCCGGTCACATCGACTGAGGTGAGACGGTCAATGTCCGTCATCGCATCCATGGCATAGCGGGTAACCCGAGGTTCGCACTCCTTGTGGCCGAGATCCACTTGGGCGCCCATGGCCTCTGCCTCTACAGTCATGCAGAAAGGCAGGCCGAAATTTTCAATTCCGGCAAGCCGGTTGGCGCCGATAGTGAGTGCGGCCATTTTTTCCGAATCAATATGCGCTCCCGGCCAGGAGCATCCCACGGCATCCATGACTTCGGTCACGACCATGGTCATCATCCCTCCCGGGCATATGAAGGGCGCCCGGTCGACAGCCTCGGCCCGGATTGCCTTAAGCAAGCGTTCTTTCTGTGTCATATCGTTTCCTGTTTTTACTTCAAAAATTCACTGATCCGTTTCCGATCCAGATTGAAACCGATCAGGGTGATGCGTGACCGACCCTCTTCATGGACCGGGGTCAGAGTCGGAGTTCCACCGGCGAACTGAAGATTCACCCACCTACCACCCTCGACCCTCAGCAAGCCTTTGGACCGGAAGACCTGCCCGAACTCTCCCCTTGATAGCGCATGGGTGAATTTTTCCAATTGATTTTCGAAAATCGGCAGCTCGGGAACTATGCTGACGCATTCCATTCCAAGTCCAAAATGACCTGAGGAACGGACTTGCCTTTGTCTTCCCGAAGGCAGGGAAGTCTCCAGTTGGCAAAACGCCGTTTCCACCGGCAAAGCTATTGGGTTCAGGTCGAAAAGTCGCCTGGCTACTCGTTCGCGCTCCGAAGGGGATACGAGGTCGGTCTTGTTGACGATAACCAGGTCAGCGTTGGTCACTTGGTCGAGAAAAAAAGAGCCGAACGAGTCGGGTTCCGAAAATTCCAGGAACGTGGAAGCATCGATAATGGTTATAACGGAATCGAGCCGGATCACGCCCAACAAGGGTTCGTCCGTCAGCACCTTGATAACTTCCGATGCCTCGGCAACGCCACTTGGTTCTATTAACAGCATATCCGGCCGGATTTCCCCGGCAATAGTCCGGACACTCTCTACCAGGCTTTCCTGCTGGCTGCAGCAGATGCATCCGCCGGGCATCTCGACCACATGGATCCCGCCCCTGGAACGAATTAGAGATCCGTCAATACCGAGGTCGCCGAACTCGTTCACCAGGACCGCCGTCCTGCCCCTGGAACTTCTGAGCTGCTCCATTATGAAGGTGGTCTTGCCGGCTCCCAGAAAACCGCAAACCAGCAGGGCCGCCGGAATAGACCATTCTTTTCTTGCCCGCAGATCCAAACTTTATCCTTTGAACCGATCGTAAAGAAGAGCGGCTCTGGTCAGCAACATGATTTCCCATTAGGGCTAAGTACGTCATCAGCGTCGAATCGGCCGTAACGACGTGCGGCATTTATAAGGGCATCGATATTCTGCGGTGGAGTGTTGATTGGAACTTCGCAACCCGACCCCAGGATAAAGCCTCGCGGACTTCCAATGGCCTTCTCACAGATAATCTTCGCCTCGGCGTCAATTTCATCCGGAGTGTTCTTCAAAAGGTTGGCCGGGGTCACGTTTCCAACCAGGGTTACCCGGTCCCCGGCAAACGCCCTCGCCTCCGCCATGTCGACTGCATCGAGGCTCCAGATATCCCAATCGGTTTCGCGCATTGGCTTCCAGTTTGGCTTGGTCTTGCCGCATATATGCAGGACAGCGGGAAGTCCACCGCCGTTGGCGTGAATGTGATCAGTCATCCGCTTCAAGTAAGGAGAAACGAATTCAGCGAATACCCGAGGACTTACCAGACTTGCTGAACCGATTGGCTCGGCAACGATTGGAAGAGACTTCCTTTTCAGGATCTCGTCAATAAACTTAAGGCCGGCCTGACAGCAAAGTTCGATCAATTTATGGACCCATTCCTTGTTGTTGTACAGGTCCCTCACAAAAACATCCGCGCCGCGCAGTGCCGCAGCGGTTGTAAAGGGCCCGGCCAAAACGGTGCTTACACAAACCTCCTGGCCTACCTCCGCCACCGCGTGCTCGGTCGCCCCAAGGTAGACCGGGAGGCGTCCGTCACTGGAAAAATCGGGGATCTTCACCCGTTCGATATCTTCGAGTTGTTTGACCAGCGGATCGGCGAGTTGGGGCGCGTCGTCCTCGATAAAGTTCATTTTCTGCCCCATCGCTTCGGCAAGAGAAGAGGTGCTGGAGAGGAAAGTGATGAGGTCGTTTCCGTAGCGCCGATAGGCGGCAACGTGGGCTTTGCCGAAGAGTTCGGCATTCTGGATGCACTTGGAAACCGGCACATTGATAGCTCTGGACGCATGGTTGAGAATAAGAGGAAAACACGCGATCCGCTGCGGGTTTACTCCCTGCAGGTAACTTAGGACTCTTTCCAGGGATGTCTGAGTATCTTCTGGAATTTGCATTTTCACTAATCCTTTTCGGTTTTTAGGTTCGGGCGGCGGTTACTGGTTTTCGGGCGATAAGTTCTTTGGCGACTCTCACGGCATCGGCCGCATTGTCCGCATAGCCGTCAGCTCCGATCCGATCGGCAAATGCCTGGGAAATAGGCCCGCCTCCCAACAGCACCTTGAAACGGTCGCGGATTCCCTCTTCCTTGAGCATTTCAATAACGGTGGACATTTCGTCCAAAAAAGAGGAATCGGGCAGATTCTTACACAGAGCGAAGATGCTGAGAGGATCAAGAAATAGAGGGAATTTTCATGTTGGCAAATGTTAGGTTAGTTTTGGTTATTTCGAGGTTAGCAAGGCACAAAATAGGCACATTCGGACACAGCGGGAAAAAATAACACCTAAAAAAGAGCCAAATCTTTTACGGAGAACAGTTTCATGGTATAAAATATGCGTGTCTTCCAGGGCTAGCCTGATCAGCGAAAAGCGGACTTCCCGACCGCCTGCCCTGGACAACTCCGGGAGCGCTTGGGAGGCGCAACATGCCGAAGAAAATTCTAGATTTAAAGCAAACCCTTGAGACAATACGACCGGAGTATAAATTTTTCGAAAAGCTCAAGTCGGGCGAGCTGATTCCCCTGAGCCGCTACAAGGAGGGGATTATTCCGTTTCCCTTTCATGGGGATGCTCTATCCTATTATGCCAAATACGGAATAGAGGGAGGCGTCTGGTATGAACTCTATCCCTCAGTCCCGATCCACGAGATGATTCTCATACCAGGAAAATCTAAAGTTCTCCCTGACTGTGCTTCCGCAAAAGAATTCGAAGCGCATTACTCCAGGATGAAGAAACTGTGTAGTTTAAACGTTCTGGCAAATTTTAAAAGCCTTTTACCCCTGAATACTGTAAACACGGGATGGGGGCACCTGATCGAACCGCAAACCGCAGAGACAGGTGATGCTTGGCTGGAATATCTTGAAAGCGCCATGTTTGAAGTAGAAATGCCTGAGCCAGAGACCGAAATTCCAGAGCAGAAGCCGGTAGGGAAAAAGATGGACCCGCTTTCCACGCGAGAAGGGAAATCTTTGCTGAAAGCTGGCGGCAACGAAGCGACAAGACTTTACTGGTTAATTGAAAGACACGTACACAACACATCGGGCGATCTTGAGGACAAGACTAAACAGCTTTTCAAGGAAGAGGAATGCGGGAAACCTTGGAAGTACATCAAGCACGAGTACCTAGATGATCCTGATCTCTATCAGTTAAAAAGAACTACGCACGAACGGGCGGATTTTGTCAGCCGGATTCTTCAAAAAATTCTCAAAGAGGAAAATATTATTGCAAAAAATACTCAGGACCTTTACCACATGTATCGGAAAATAAAGTAAAATCGAGAAATACCGACTATCCAGACTTTAGTCGTGAAGTTCGTTTAATACTAATAATTTAGGTTCACAATGCGCCCATTACCGAAAAGGTTTTGGGCTTTTCTTTTTTGACGGAGGTTTACCAAATGAGATTGGCGGCTGCAAGGGCGGAAAGAGCATTCACCCAATGGGACCTAGCGCTTGAGACCAGAATATCACAGGCGCGAGTCAGCCTAATTGAGAGGGGCTATATCGTGCCTTGCCCCGACGAAAAGGAGCGACTTGCAAATGCTCTCGGATTGAAGGTCGATCAGATTGAATGGCCTCAACTCCGGCGAGGCGCGAGGCTTCAATCCTGCGAGGCTTGATAAAGTAGAATTTTCGCCCGAACACTTTTGCACCACGTGAATAGGGCCCGGGAGGGAAAGATATGTCTACACGAGGTTCTCGGAAGCGATTGAGTCGGCAAATTGAAAAACACGGCCCCGAAGCCGGCCACCTCATACATGAAATTCACCGGATTCACTCGGGCATGGATTTGTTTGGGGTGAAAACCTGGAAAATCGTTGACCGGGCTCAATCGCAGGAGGCCCGGAAGGTTTTAGAGACCGAAGCCGTACGGGCATTAAGACCGATTGTAACCGCCCAACCTGGCTATTGATGGCCGAGGGCGACGAGCATGCGTGAGGTTCATTTACGGATCGGGCCGGATGGTGCGGTCGTGGATTGGCGGATCGTTTGTCTGACTGAATCAGATGAGTTGATATGCCGAGCCGCTCTTGCTCGAATTGTAAAAGAAAACCCCGCTGCAGCAACAGCAGGGCAAGATACTAAAACCGACGACGATTTAGGATAGCCGAATCATGCAGAATGTCAACCCCAAAACGTGCAGGTCCTCGCTTGATAAAAAGGTGTCCCTCTTCTCCAATGCGGCAGCAGTAACCCCCATTGGTGAGCCGACTCTCAGGGAAATCTTAGCGGACATCGCGCGAGGGAAATACAAAGGGCCGATAGAGAGACTTCGCGCACTCAAGGCAGCCGGCGATGCGGCAGGATACGAGGACGGCAAAAAGAAGCTCCCGGCGTTTTCCTTGTCTGCTCTTTTGATCACACGCGCAAAAGATGTGCCGCTCCCCGAAAAGTTGAAAGCCCACACCCACATGATCCAGGTCGATATTGATGAGGCCCCCGCCTGTGGGTTTGAAGCGCTTGAAAAGAGGCTGAGAGAGGACCCTTATGTCCTGGCCTGCTTTCGTAGTCCGGGGGGTGGCCTCAAGGTTTGCGTCAGGATTGATGGAACTAGGCACGCTGACAGCTTCTTGTCGGTGGAAAGGTACTTCCGTGAAAAGTATGACGTCCAGATCGACAGCAGCGTCAAAGATGTTGGAAGGCTCTGCTTTGTCTCGTATGACCCCGATTTGTATATAAACGAAGCCGCGCTAATACTTCCCATCACAAGCAACGGAACCAAGCCCGCAACGGATAGCGCCCCTAAGCAATCCTGCAGTCTGCCGACCGATCCGGGCCGGAAGCTTACCTATGGTGAGCGCGCTCTTGATACGGCACGGAAGATGATCGAACGGGCCGCCGATGGTGAAAAGTATCCTACACTGCTCAAAGCCGGAAAACTCCTCGGGGGATATGTGGCCGGCGGGATGCTCACCTGCGGGGATGCCGAGAGTTTACTGAGAAGCGCGATAGACTCCAAGGCGAATGTCCGTTCTCTCGAAACCGCGTACAAAGCCATAGTGACCAGCCTGGACCACGGGCAACAAAACCCGATACAGTTCGAGGAACTAGAGCGCCAGCGCATTGAATATCTGGAGGCAAATGGATTCTGTGGAGCCGGTCGCACGACCGACAGCAACGGCGAAGGGCCGCAACCTGAATGGGAGGCAGGGTACACCGAGCAACCGACCGGGAAAGGGGATACACCCGGCCAGCGGCAATCTGAAGACAAGGACCTCGTAACACTCATTTCCTACCGCGAGCTCCTCTCCATGGAATTCACAGACAGACCCCTCATCGAAGGGCTGCTTGGCGAAAAAGAATCGCTCATAATCGTGGGACAATCCGGAATAGCCAAATCTATTTGCGCCCTGAATATTGCGCTCCGCGCCGGGGTGTCCGGCGATCAGGATTCGCCAATTCATCTTTTCGACCAATTCGGCATATCTCGACAGTGCAACAGCTTATTCATCCAGTCTGAGAATACCGCAAAAGCGACCAAGAAGCGGCTCAAAATGATCCTTGAACGTGCGCCATGGCTCGAGGAAGGGGTTGACCATCTTTTCTCCGCATATATCCGCAACGATGTCCGTTTGTCCGGACCCCTTACGGAGCAGAAATTTCAGGATGGCATACTCTCACTTCTAGACAAGGCCCATGCGGATCTTCTCATTCTGGACCCCTTAATCTCTTACCACGATGCCGATGAGAACGACAACGCCAGCATGCGTCGCACCCTGGATTGTCTCACGGTCATTTGCGACAAGGCTGACGTGGCCTGCATCGTAGTGCACCACGCCGGTAAGGGCGGAACGGACAATCAGGTCTTTGCCGGTCGCGGGGCATCAGCTATTGGCGACTGGGCAGCCAACATCCTGGTACTCAATCCGGGGCCAGAGTTGGAAATGGAAGACGGCTCCAGGCGCTTTGTTATAGAGGTCTCTCATCGGAAGTCGAGAAATTACGAACCCGTGGGAAAATTCTTTCTGGAACGCGTAAATGGGACGCTGCTAATCCCGATACACTCATGCCAGCTTGATCCCAAGCGCACTGCGCGGATTCAAACCGTCGTTCTGGTTCTAAAAGGACTCGATGGATATGTCGATCACAAGGAAGTTCTTGTCGCCACAGTCATGAAATACGCGAACATAGCCAGGGGGACCGCGCAAACGGCTATCAGAGAGGCTCTCGAAGAAAATAAGATATTCATTGTCCCGATAAATCGAAAGCAATCCGGCTACCGACTACCGGATGTTCAACCCAATCTTGAGGTGAACGATGATTGAGATTCGCCAAATATGCCAAAAAAGCCGTTGGCGAAAAGCGATTACCCGTAACTTGTCAGGATTATTATCGTTTTCGCGAAGAAAATTTTCGCCAATTTTGGTTATGCCAAATAAGTGGTTGGCGAATTGTAAGCCATTGGAATTGTTGGATAATTTTTTCGCCAAAATGTCACCCTAAAGGGGGAAAAATATTTGGCGAATTTTTCCGCCAAACAATTTCCCATTCGACTTTAGGGCTGCGAAGTTCAAAAAGGAGACCTCATGCAGCAGAATGAACTCGATCTTGAGAGCGGAATCATAGACCTCGATGAACTCATGCGGATGACGCCTCAGCAGCTTCGGGAACTACGCGAGAAAGAGAGGCCTTGTCCGGACGTGAAATTCAACCGGCGAAACCTGGAGTTGAAAGTCTACCACGGCAAAGCCTGTTATGAAATCGATCTGGAGCGCTGCAACGATCCGTCGCAAATCCTCGACTTCATCTTCCAGATAAACGCGAAGACCTGGGCCACAAGTGACTTAATTGGCCAAATCGTCGAGGCGCTAAATGAGGCTTGCCGGGAAGTTTTCGGGGATGGGATTCAAGGGATTTTCTGTCCTTGGGGTGAATCAAGGCAGGCGAACTGGAAGAGAAGAAAAACCAGCTCAGTTAACGATTAACTAATGCGTTTATCGAGACAAATTAACGGGTACAGGACGGGCACAAAAGCTTGAAAGTAGCTGAAAACACAAAGAAAAAAGAGGCGCACAGGATAACTAATCCAGTGCAGCCGTCAGTTCTGACCCTGAAAGATGCAGCCATCTATCTCGGAAAGACGCCCTGGGGCTTGCGAGAGCTCGTGTGGAAGGGACATGTCCCGTTTATCCAGTATCCGGGTGGCAGGAAGATGTACTTCGATATTAAGGATTTGGATCAGGCCAAAGAGGACAATAAAAAGCGTTATGTCTGATTTTCCTCTGACAATAGTTATCGATTCCCGCGAGCAGCGTTTTTTTACCTTCGAGGGCTTCCAGGTGGAAACTAAGCGGGCCACGCTTCCGGCGGGCGATTACTCATTTCGAAAAGTACAAGTTGGCCGGTGGACCTTCTCCTGCCATTGGCCGAGGGGAACGTGGAGCGGGGGCGGGTCCACTCCACTCCACGCAACCCCTCAAACTTTCTAAGGGGAGTCATCCATAATTAAGGGGGGAACATGGATAAAAACGAAAAAAGACTGGAAGAATTCAAGCCGCAATCTGCAGCGTGGCTCAAAAAGGTTGAGGCCATGGCTAAAACGTTGTCCGATTTCCGCGCGAATGCCGACAAACGCCGAATGGAGCTGGCCGATGCAAAAAGGGCCATGCCCGAAAAGTGGGCTGCCGCCTATGTCGAGGGCAAAGATATAGCTCTCAATGCAGCGGAAAACTTGCGAGAGAGGATTGAACTATCGGCGATACTCAAAGGTTGCACGGTTGCCGAACAAATCCTAGAGGCGGAGAGGGCAAAGATATCGAAGTGTAAAAAGTTATTAGACGGTGTTGAAAAAACCCTGGTCGAGATTCAGG
>JBKQLC010000028.1:0-58132 GCA_052147195.1 Syntrophobacteraceae bacterium | reverse complement strand
GGAGATCATATGTTAAATATCACTAAGAATTTCATAATCTTCGTAATTTTATTCTCCAATTTCATCGCCTTTCCTTCTCTTTGCATTGCAACAGAGAGGATCAGAAAGCCCAAAAAGCCACTGACGGGTAGCCCAACCGAATGGCAATAGGATTGCCACTTAAAGCCGGATTAACTTCTGCCCGTTCGGATATTCAGGTTTTTCGGATGGAGGAAACCAAAACCATGACAGCCAATGAAAGGATTGTGCTCATCGAGGTAAAAATTGAACGGGCCAAAAAGCACATCTCTGATCTTGAATCCGAGGTCAAAACCTTCTTCGATTCCAAGCCGTATAAAGTCGGGACCAAGCGCGATCCTCAAGTGGGCAAGCTGATCTATTATATAGTCAGAGCTAACACCGTGCCAGATTGCATTGCGGCCATTGCTGGAGATGCAATCCACAACTTGCGAAGCGTCCTTGATCACATTGGACAGCACTTGTTTCTCATCGGGCCTAACCGACCAACCGGTCCTCAAAAATGGGATTACTTCATCATCGGAGAGAGCGCCACGGACTTTGAATCCAAACTTCAACGAAAAATAAAGGACTTTCGGCCAGACGCCATAGATGTGCTTCGCAGTATCGAGCCATATCAAGGAGGGAAGGGGCACGGATTGTGGGTACTTCACCGCCTCGATATCGTTGACAAGCATCGATTGTTGGTAACCGTTGGTTCCAGTTTCCAGAGTGTTGACCTCGTGGCACATATGAGGCCATTCTTCGAGAAGATGCTTACAGAGAGTTTCGGCAGCAAGGATCTCCCCCTCCTCACAAACTTTCCATCCGTGTTTTTCAGACCTGCCGATAATCTGTTTCCTCTGAAAGCAGGCGACGAACTCTTCATTGATGCAGCCGACGCTGAAGTGAACGAGAAAATGCAATTCCGATTTAATGTAGCGCTCAATGAACCGGGGATTACTGATGGTAAGCCGTTGTTGGAAACCATCCATCATCTCGCTGATTTGGTCAGCAACACATTTTTGATCCTTAAGCCTTGTCTCTCCTGACGGGAAACCATGTTTCTTATTGAGGTTTTTTGCTTGAATTGGACGCACTCCTATAGCTCAATCTCCAATACCTTTAAATGGGACATTCCGAAAAACTATGTTTGAAGAAGGTTTCATTGCAGTTTTTTTTTGCGGGGTTTCGTAATTTGGCTATGAATTGCGATTCGTTTCCTGAAGCCATTCTTTCAGCCTATCGCAGTCTTCCCGGCAACTGGTGTGCCGCTCTGCTCAGCATAGAACGATTCCGAGCAGTTCAAGCACGGCCAGCAGGTATCCTTGAGCTTTTCTCTCTTTGCCCGTGATTCCATTGCCTCTCTTTCTTATGGAGTCCAGAGATTCATTTTGCCCGTATTTTGCCTGGTTTTCAAAACCACGGCGCCGGATTGGCGCGGGTTTGCGTCCTGCCCGGAACTCCTGACCCAGGACAAAACGGTGCGAGGACCGTTTTTTTAAGAAAGACGACCGGAAACACCTGACTGCTTTTGAGGTAAGCAGATTATTATCCGCGACCAACGGCAATCGGCAACCAGACTTAAAATTGGGTTAGACATATCGCACCTGGCTCTTTTGGCTAACTAATCCTCCGAACCGTTTTTTCTTTGTAATATCAATTGGTTTAAAGCACTCTGCCCGTTGCCGTACCCCGGACCGCCCTTGTTGAAAGGGCGATTTTGATGTTCGGACTGCGGCTCCAAAAGCAGTAAGGGATTCCAACGTGAATCACTGCCGCTATAAATGCGCCGTTTGTCACATACTTACTCCCCTGCCCATTCTTCAGATAAATGCTTAAGTCCGCAGCTTGACCCCATATCGGGGTTGATGGCCATGCGGAGCCTGTAACGCGCAAGCGACTGACAACAAAACTGAACTTCCCTGACTTCTTCCTTGAGTTGCCGCCTGAACTCTTTGAATTGCCCGGGGGTTATGCTGTTTCTGCGGTAGAGACTTGGGTTAGACAGGCTCCCAGGCCAAAAGCCTGGCGGACTTTTCGACTACGTGAATGAGGCCGGATTCGCAGAACCGCGGCACGCCATGTTCTCCTTTCAATGTTTAGTGGCCTCCATACCAGGATGGGTCACATATTTTTAAGTGTGACAATAGCTTACTCAAACAGAGTTGGCCGCACCAAACGGCAACCAGAAGCGGCAAAATAGCGGCGAGAAAAAAATTCTTGCAGGTAAAAACAAGGCAAAATGGTGAGAGGCATCGAATTCCAGGTCAAAATATACCGGTCTTGCCACTTAAGTGTGTACTGGCTATATTAAATGCCATTCACGTGCTCGAATCGCCCTCTTTCTCGGAATCGACCGGAAACTTTTTAGCCTCCCAATCAACTCCAAACACCTATCCAGCCCAAAGAGCGCAATTAAGTGCGATGCCCGGATTGCTCCCTGGACCACCCCGGGCAAGTGACAATCGAGCCGCAGGCGGCTTATAGTCGTTGAGGCAAACCCGATGAATTTGAGCCACAAACTCAGGTTGCTTCTTATTGAGGATGATGAGGATGACTTCATCCTTATAAGAACACTCCTGTCCGAATCCTTCGAAAAAGTAAAATTGGATTGGGCAAACTCCTATGAAGGCGGGTTGGATGCCCTGAGCCATCTCCACTACGATGTGTGTCTCCTGGACTACTCCCTTGGAGATCGAACAGGCCTTGAACTGTTGTCAGAAGCCAGAGAGAAAGGCGCCGGCGCAGCAGTGATTTTTCTGACTGCGCATGGCGGAAACGAGATCGACCTGAAGGCGCTCGCGGCAGGCGCATCCGATTACCTGGTGAAGGGTGAGATCAACGCCGGGGCGCTCGAACGATCTATCCGGTATGCGGTGGAAAGAAAAAAAGCGGAACTCGAACTGAAGGGATACAAAGACCATCTCGAAGATCTTGTTCAAAAGAGAACCTCTGAACTAAAGGAAACGAACCTCAGGCTCCGCAAGCAAATACATGAACGCCGGAAAGCCGAACTGGCCCTCAGATCGAGCGAGGAAAACTTCCGGTCTCTGGTAACTCATTCTCTCGATATTATTTACACTATTGCCACAAATGGGACCATTACATCACTGAGCCCCGCTTTTGAAAAGGTAACCGGCTGGAAACCGAAAGAGTGGGTGGGCAGGCACTTCGGCTCGCTGATCCATCCGGATGATTTGCCAAAGCTGGAGGAACAGAGGCAAAGAGTTCTCAGTGGTGAGGAGCTTCCGCCCAGAGAAGTGCGGGTCCTGGTACAAGCCGGTGGTATTCGGCTGATCGAGTTCCAGTCCGGCCCCCTTTATGCCGGCGTTTCCCTTGTCGGCCTTATAGGGACCGCACGCGACATAACCGACAGGAAGATGGCCGAAGAAAGAATAGTTCAGCAGAACTCCTTCCTTAAAACCGTTATCGAGTCTCTTTCTCATCCTTTTTATGTAGTCGATGCCAAAGACTACACCGTCGTGCTCGCCAATTGCGCCGCCGCCGCAGATCTTCGGCCCGATACCAAATGCCATGCCCTTTATCACAGGGCGGACCAGCCCTGCGAAGGCGATGAGCATCTGTGCCCTCTAAAGGAAATCAAAAAGTCGAAAAAGCCGCTGATAACCGAACACATCCATTATGGTCCCCGGGGCACGCCCCGGCACGTGGAAGTTCATGGTCATCCGATTCTAGATGAAAACGGAGAAGTCTCCAAGATTATCGAGTACTGCCTCGATGTAACTGACAGAAAGGAGGTTGAGGATAAGCTCCGCAAAGCTCACGATCATCTTGAAATAAGCGTACAAAAAAGAACGGAGGAACTGGCGGGCGCGAATCAGGCCCTGATGAACGAAATAGCCGAACGAAGGCGAATCGAGGAAGCCCTGCGGCTGGATGAAAGGAGGCTTGAAGCCCTGCTTCAGCTCAGCCAGGTCCCCTGGACGTCCGAAAGGGAAATTGCCGATTACGTGCTCGAGCAGCAGGTAAAGCTCACGAGAAGCGAGACGGGTTCGGTAGGCTTTCTCGATGAAGACGAAAGGGTCCTTACCTGGTCCGCCGGAATTATCGCACATTCGAAATCGCGTGGGACTCGTGCCGGTTTTCAAATAGAGGAATTCGGGACATGGGCCGAAGCGATCAGGAACCGTAAACCGGTAATTGTAAATGAGGCATCGACTGATGACAGGGACAAAAGGGGGCTGCCGTTCTCGCATATTCCTCTTCTGCGGTTCATGAGCATTCCCGTTTTCGAAGGAGATCGGATAACTGCTGTCTCCATCGTGGCGAACAAGAGTGAGGATTACGACCAGTCGGACCTCAGGCAATTGACACTGCTGATGGATGGCATGTGGAAGCTGGTAGAGCGCGAGCGATCCATAAAAGCTCTGAAGGATGCCGAAAATCTTGCCGCAATCGGTAGAGCCCTCTCCTGCGTTGCACATGATATGAAAACTCCGCTGATAGCAATTGGAGGGTTTTCAAAACAGGTGCAGCGAAACATCAGGAAATCACAACCTGATTGGGGCAAAATGGAGATCGTTTTAAAGGAAATCGAGCGGCTCGAGAAAATGGTCAAGGACATGCTCGATTTCTCAAAACCACTGCATATTCAGAAGTCGCTTGAGGACATCAGCATTATTCTGGAAGAGAGTATCGTCGTGACAAAGCATTTGGCGGGGAAAAAAAGCATTGAGCTGCGGGTCGAAGCGTTTACGACGGCGCCGCCCCTTTTGCTCGACCGCTGCCGAATGGAACAGGTGTTCATCAATCTTCTTACAAACGCCATTGAGGCGTCATCCGAAGCCCAGACGGTGAAAATACGCTACTGCAGAAGAGGCGGCGACCTGGTTGTCGAGGTCGTGGATAGTGGGTCAGGTATCGCTTCTGAAATCAGAAAAGATATCTTTTTACCGTTTTTTACAACCAGAAAAGAGGGGACCGGCCTCGGCCTTCCGATCGTCAAAAAGATTATCGAGGCGCACAAAGGCAGTCTTGAAGTGCTGGACAATCCCACTAAAGGCGCCACTTTCCGCATACGCCTTCCAGTTTAAATGAACTCGACTTTTTCCTTTCAGCCCACTACATCTGACGTACCATTACCTACCACAAGGTCGGCAGATTTTTCAGCGGAGAGATTCAAGTCCTATAGTCAGGTCAGCAAATTCCACTTGACCTGGACACTTCTTAGTCGTAGGTATTGCCCCTAAGGTAGAATTCCAAAAGGTCCTGGAAACTAAGGAGGTAAAGCATGCAACGGTTTTTTACGGGAGTGCTCTGTTTTCTCGTTCTTTATCCCCTATCAGGCTGCACCACCTTCACGGGCGTCTCAAACCGCCTTGCACAAGAATCTCGTGCTGTTTTGCATCTTGAAACCAAGGCTACCGATCAGGATTCCCCAACCGCCGGGGTATGCCTCCTCGATCCTGCTGCCTCTATCCCTGAAACAGTTTCGCCCGCCCCCGCCGCCACAGACAATGCGCCCATCGTCCAGCTTGCCGAAACAGCTTACGATTTCGGAACAATGAACGAAAACAAAGAATTCGTCCATAAATTCAGCATAAGGAACGTCGGCACATCCCAATTGAAAATCAAAAAAATCATTCCCGGCTGAGGAGTTTCGGTTGCCCAGTTCGACAGGGCGATCCCTCCCGGTGGCGAGGGAACCATCACTCTCAAGGTTGATCCGAGAAGTTGTTCGAACGGAACAAAGAAATCGATCCTTGTAACTTGCGATGCCCCCCAGACACCCTATTTCTTCCTGTTCCTCAGGGGCAAGGGAAGCTGAGGCCGGCTGACGGATACAATCTCCTATCTCTAAATGCCCTGGTGTGCGGCGCTCCGCTTAGCCCACCCTACGCGCATCTTTTCATGGTTTTGGGTGTCCAGTGGGTCATGAGTCACTGCTTAGCTAATCCATGAACTCATCTACTTTCAACAATGACGAAGTCCTCAACTGTGCCGGGAGGTTTGTTTTCCGCTGCCTTCCTCCGCTGATCTCCATTGGCACGGCGAGCGACCGCTACAGGGGCTGGATCGGTCAGATTTACTCCGAAGAGCTTTACAGGGATCGAATAATCAGCCGCACCAACCGGGTTGGAAAGAGGAGCTTCCGAGAACAAGTCCTGCCCGTGGACTCCGTGAGGGAATATTTTCAGCACTTCCGAGTACTCGAGATAGATTACACCTTTTACGCCCCTCTTATCGAAAAAGGGGTTCCCACACCCTGCGCCAATACTCTAAAACAATATTCCATGCACATGGGGCCGGAAGACCGGGTCTTTTTGAAGGCGCCGCAGATGTTTTTCGCTCAGAAGTTAAGGCGCGGAAAAGATTACGCTCCCAATGAAAACTACCTTGCCGCCGAGCCTTTTACCCGGCAATTCTATGAACCTGCGCTTAGTTTGCTCGGCCCGAATCTTAAAGGCATAATCTTCGAGCAGGAATACCAGAGGCTTTCGGAGCGGACCGGCCCAGTGGAACTCGCAACCCAGCTCGACCGCTTTTTCAGTGCTATTCCACGTGATACCAAGTACCACGTGGAGCTGAGAACGGAGGCATACCTTTCCAAACCCGTAATCGATGTGCTGCGAAAACACGGGGCAGGCGTGATACTGTCACACTGGACCTGGCTCCCTGCCCTCAGGATGCAGTTCGCCAAGGCCGGAAACCGTTTTATCACTGCCGGCCGCCAAGCCGTCATCAGGCTAATGACACCAATCGGCACCCGCTACGAGGACGCCTATGCGAAGGCATTTCCCTTTGACCGCTTGATCGAGGAAATGATACAGCCGGGGATGATTCCCCAGACGGCCGGGTTGATGTGGGAGGCTCTCAGGAGCGATGTTGAGCTCAATATAATTATTAATAACCGGGCGGCAGGAAACGCGCCGCTCCTTGCTCAAAGAATTATCGGTGAATTTGTCGAAATGGGGAGAAAAAGTAGCGAAGTGAAACCATAAAAGGGCGACGATAGAAAGGCGCTGCCATAATAGCGATCTTCATGCACCAACATGTCTAAATTTAAGCGCTGATCGTGGTGATGGGCATGTTAATTCTTGTGAGGGAAAAATTATCGGGATCAAGGCGAAGCGGGAACACAAACAACGAAAAAACTTAGCCGAAAAAAGAGGCGCCGCCCAGATTACCATGATGGTAAGAAGCGCAGCGCCCGAAGGTTTTTTATGATTTCCGGTTTTCGTCTTCCAGTTTCCCTATGACGTTCAGATTCTCGCGAACCACCTTCCGATCGGTTTTCCTGTTGATTGTATTGGGGCGATGCTTTCTGTGCCTGATCGTTTCGGTCTTTTGAGTTTTAGAACCCATCTTTGTATCCTCCAGCAAAAATAAAGAATCTCAGTATTGCAGTATTTGCGATCTGTGCGCCCCACAAGGCCCTGCCGTGCACGCCATATAACAGATAAGAACACTCATGTCACCAGATTTAATCTCCACGGATTTCATCTTTGATAATTCAGGCCGTACCTGTGGATATCTGAAACCAGTTTTTCGAGGCGCGGGAACTGCATCCGTCGGTTTTTCCGCAAATGCCGAGCCAACTGCTCAAAAGCGAACGGGATATAATCCAGAAACTGCCTCTTGCCCCTTGTAGCGCCCAGGAAACCGAAGGCGCCCAGCATCTGAAGATTTCTGGCGAGCTTTACTGCTGTGAATTTCCTGATGAAATCTCCCTTCGAGACACCCTGGAACTTCCCTGTGGACGACCAGTATATTGAAACAAGTTTATCCTGCAATCCCTCAGGAATTCCAACATAAGGGTCGATCAGCAACGAAGCAAGATCATACGCCGGAGGCCCGAACCTCATACCCTGAAAATCGAGCAGCCAGAGCTTTGCGCGGCAAACCATGATATTGCGGCTCTGAAAATCCCGATGGAAAACAAACGAACTTTTCCACACGCCCGCCTCCTCCGCAAGCCTCTCGAAATCGGAGCGCAGTTCATCAGGGCCTATTTCAAGTCCCAGGCAACCATTTAGAAACGATTTTCGGAAATAGTCGAGCTCTCGTTCATAGACAAAAGCCGGATTGTATAGCGATTCATCGAAGCAAAATCCCGGCTCAAAACCTCTCGGGGCTTTCCTGTGCAGCGCTCCGAGCATTGCGATAACATGGCGGTAGATAGATTCGAGATTTTTCCTGCGGGAGCGGGCAAAACTCTGCAAATGCAGGTCCCCGGCATCTTCAAGGAGAAATCGTCCCTCGCGGGCATCAGCATACAAGATGCGCGGCACAGGCAATCTTTTCGAATGCAGGTGGTTCCCGATCAGCAGATAGGAGTCGTTCTCATCGGTCGAGTCTTCTTTCACACGGGGAGAAATCAGGCCGATCAGCGAAGAAGATCTACAGAAGATTCGAAAAAATCTTCTGTCCGATCCATCGCCCAACAGGGGCACGACACGACACTCCCGGTTGGCGCCTGAAATAGCCCCGGCCTTCTCAACCAGGGTGTCTAGTCCGGGGAAAGGCTCAATGCCCGATTTCACTTCGGCCCCGGCGCGAATATTTTCCCCGTGTGGCTGCCCGAAATTGTCATGCCGTCCGCTACAATGCAGTTTTTAAGAGAACTGCCTTTTTCAATCTGAATATCGTTCCACAAAATAACGTCCTCAAGGCAGACACCTTCCGAGATCCGGACCCCACTGCCGGCAACGACCGACCCTTTGAGGCTGCAGCCCGAGTGGATAATCGCTTCAGGATGAATCGAAATATTCTCTCCTGTTGGAACAGGCCGAAGGTAGTCAGGCTTCAGTTGAGTAAGCTCATTGGTAACTTTCCTGTAGCTCTCGACAGATCCAACTTCGCGCCAGAAAAGATCCTGCTGGAAAAGAGCCCTGGGAGGAGCGCCTTTGGCTATAAGACCCCGGTAGATGTTGAGAATATCGCCCGGGACTCCGGAGGCTGTACCGGCCAGGGCGGAAGGATTGATGAAATGAACCCCTGTAAAAGCAAGCAGGCGAACGCCGTTCCCTCTCATGTGGGCCGCTTCCGCCTCGTGACCGAAACCGAGCACCGATCCTTCCTCATTTACCGCGACATTGTTGAATTCCGGCCAGTCATGCAGCACGAGGCTTACTTCAGCTCCAGAGAGCTTGTGGCGCTCGTAGAGCGAGATCAAATCAATATTGCTGATTATGTCGACATTGATCACGGCGACAGGCTCTTCTCCAAAGAGCTCCGCTGCAGCCCTTATACCACCTCCCGTTCCCAGCAAAACCGGCTCATTCAGCACTTTTACCGGTATCGGCCATTGCTTTGCCGACACTGCTTCGGCGATACGATCTTTCAGGTGGTATGCATTGAGAATCACCTCGCTGAATCCGCACCGATTGAGCCGGTCGATCCAGAATTCGAGCAGCGTCACTCCGCGAAGGCAAACCAAAGCCTTCGGGCGACTATTTGTGAGCGGCAGAAGCCGGGTCCCAAGCCCAGCCGCTAAAATCATAGCGCGCATGCATCATCCAAGCAGTGAGCAGTTAGCAGCGACAAATTTCGCTGTTCACTGAATTCCTTTTGCAACCCAGCCTCTCAGAATCTCGGCATATCCCGGGTCCGTTATCTCCACGCGCGTCCTAGCTCCCGGCGAGCTTTTCAATTCCACATCACCCTGTGCCAGCCAATTGATCGCCTGAGAGTATACTTCATATTCGAGCTGCAATCCCCGCTCGCGAATCTTGCCAATGTCGTCATCGGCCCAGATTGGATAGACAGCCTGGGCGATAATCGGCCCCGTGTCCTCGCCCTCATCGACGAAATGGACGGTGATGCCTCCCCATCTGCAACCATATCCAAATGTATCCTCATAACCGTGCTGGCCTGGAAAGGAGGGAAGCAGCGCAGGGTGAATGTTGAGGATTCTCAATCTCCCGGCATTGAAATGATTTATGAAATAAGGTGTTACCAGACGCATGAAACCGGCCAGGCAAACATAATCGGCCCTGTATGAATCTATCACTTTGATCAGTTCATGTTCTGCAAGGACCAACCTCGCGAGCCTCGCCCGACGTTCCATCCGGTCCGGATTTTTCAGTATCTTCTGCTTTTGGTCGAGATCAGCGAGATCGACAGGCAATTCGACTCTTTCTATCTCACCGGGAGCGTATTTCGCAAAAGATTTATAGTCCACATGAAAGGCAGGGATATTGGCCTTTGCAGCCTTCTGCAGACCCGGGGCTTCCGGCCTGTCGCTCAACACCACTGCAATTTCAGCGTTAAGCGTCCCGGCGATTGACCTGTCTATCATTGCCTGAAGATTGGTGCCGCCGCCCGATATGAGCACGGCGAGCCGCAGTTTTCGAACAGATCTGACCATAAGCCGATTTCGTAAAAAGTTTAGCTTCCAGGCTTTGACAATGGGTCAAAAATTAGAAGCTCTGATAGGATCCACGATCTGTGAGGATAGGTTATACAGCCGGTTATACAAAGTATTGCACGGCGTTCCGAAAGAACTTGATCCCCTCGCCTTCTTCGGGAATTGGCTTCCCCTCGCGCCTATATCTTTCTTTGAGCAAAGTCCAGTCGGGGTGATTCGTGAAATGGTTGAACGCTTCAGGATGCGGCATCAGTCCGGCGACCCTGCCGGTTACGTCGCAGATTCCGGCAATATCCTCGACCGAACCGTTCGGGTTGAAAGGAAATTCTCCAAGAGCGGCGCTGCCGTCGGGCTTTGAGTAACGCAGGAATACCTGCTGCCTGCCGATAAGCTTTTCAATGATTCCGCTCTCGGCAAAAAACTTGCCCTCGCCGTGGCGTATGGGAAGTTCGATACTCCTGATGTCTCGCGAGAGAACGCAATGAGAGGCAGCATTCGCAGACAGGTTAACCCACTGGTCGCGAAAACCTCCGCAGTCATTGGCGATTAAAGCGACTTCGCGTTTCATTTCGCCACTAGTGAATCCGGGCAGCAGCCCCAGGTTAACCAGCACCTGAAAGCCATTGCATATCCCGATCACAATTCCGCCGTTGTCCACAAATGCTGCAATCTCGCCCTGGAGGCGGTGCTTCAGACGCATTGCCATGATTACGCCAGCGCCATGGTCGTCACCCCAGGAAAATCCTCCGCCTATCACAAAAATCTTGTAGGAATTAAGGGATTTCTCGCCGGAAATAAGACTGTTTAGGTGTACTCTCTCTACTGCCGCTCCAGCTACTTCCAATGCATACGAAGTTTCAAGATCGCAGTTGAGACCGAACCCTGTCATTACAAGAGCTTTTACTATTCCCAAGTTCAAACTCCGACTGCCCCCAACGATTATCCGGGGCCTTGCTCCCGGGCCCCCCTATTGGAGACCTATGTCTTTTCTATGGTAAATCCCCTCGAAGCGCACCTTTTCCATTTCGCGAAGGGCGGTTTCCCTGGCTTCCTTGAGGGTGCTGCCCGAACTCACTATGCAGAGCACCCTGCCGCCCGTTGTAACCAATTGCCCCGAAGCGTTCTTTTCTGTACCGGAATGGAAAACGAGGCAGTTTTGGTCGATCTGATCCACACCCTCAATCGGTACCCCGATTTTATAACGGTCAGGGTAACCCTTGTACCAGCCCTTCTTCCCCTTGGTGAGACCGCTTGTGGCGATAAGGCACAGCCTGTAGTCCGGGTCCCACTCAGGCTGAATCCCGCCCAGTCTGCCCGTTGTGATGGCCTCGCTTATATCCACCAGATCGGTTTTAAGTCTCGGAAGTATCACCTGCGCTTCCGGATCTCCAAGGCGGATATTGATTTCAAGTACGTAAGGAATTATCCTGGGGCCTTCCTCAACAAGCATAAGCCCAAGATACAATATCCCCCTGTACAGAAAACCGAACTTTTCCCGAACGCCTCTTATCAGCGGCTCAGCCACCCTTGACATGACGGTTTCCACAAGAGAATCGTTCAGCCAGGGATGAGGCGAATACGAACCCATGCCGCCGGTGTTTTTCCCCTCATCATTATCCCTTGCGCGCTTGTAATCCTGTGCCGCTACCATCGGAACTATCGTGTAGCCGTCCGTGAAGCAAAAAAAGGAAAGCTCCCGGCCGTAGAGCCGTTTTTCTATATCAACCCTCTCACCGGCGTCTCCAAATATGCGTTCCTCCATAATCGAACGGACCGCATCTTCGGCCTCCTTTACGGATTCGCAGACCAAAGACCCTTTGCCGGCGGCCAGACCGTCCGCTTTTACTACAACCGGATATCCGACGCTTCGAATGTAGTCGCGGGCCTTGTCCGGGTCGCTGAAGTTTTCGAACTCCGGCACTGGAATCCCGAGTTCCCGCATCATCACTTTGGCGTCACACTTGCTGGACTCCAGCCTGCTCGCCCTCTTGTCAGGACCGATGATCGCCAACCCTCGCGACTCGAACAAATCGACAATACCCGCCGAAAGAGGCTTCTCGGGACCTACAAACGTCAGGTCGATCCTCTCCTTTTGAGCGAAATCGGCCATCTCCTCAATGGTTCTCAGGTTCACGCAGGCGGCTGTCTCTGCAATTCCCGCATTTCCATGCGCTACGAAAACCCGGCTCACCCGCGGACTTTGAGTGAATTTCCATGCAATAGCGTGATCTCTGCCGCCAGTACCTATTACCAAAATTCTCATCAAAGCGCTTTCAAATGTGCAGGGTTATTTCCCGCTTGTTATCTCCGTGAGGTATTCGCAGATGTTGGCGTCATAGCTGCTGGTGGTGCAAAAAGCCTTACAGGCCAGCCGCAGGCTGGTCTTTCTGGAGATATGGCCTTTCAGCGTCTGCATTTCTTTCAGGATTTCAGGATAATCGGAAGAGTCCGTTACCACCGCCACGAACCTGTTATTCTTCGCGGCGGCCCGGATAAGCGTCGGCCCGCCGATATCGATATTTTCAATTGCCTCTTCCAGCGTACATCCCGGGCGAGCAACCGTCTTGGCGAACGCGTAGAGGTTTACGACGACCATGTCGATAGGCTCTATTTCGTGCTTTGCCATGGTCGAGGCGTGCGCCTGATTGTCACGGATTCCGAGTATTCCACCGTGAATCTTGGGATGCAGCGTCTTGACCCTGCCGTCAAGCATCTCGGGAAATCCCGTGTAATCAGAAACCTCCGTTATTTCGATTCCCGCATCACGAAGCGCTTTGGCCGTGCCGCCGGTCGAGAGCATATGTACATTGAATTCTCGCAGCCCTTTTCCGAATTCGGCGAGCCCCGCTTTATCCGTGACGCTCAGGAGCGCGCGGCGCACAGGAAACATCCTCTCCTCCTCTTCTGTTTTTGAAAAGACTTGATGGGTTGTGCTCCGCTCCATCCATCCTACAGGTCTTTTCTGGTTTCAGGGTGTCCAATGGGGACATGAGTTCGTTGCAGTCGAAAAAGATTACTGCGATTTATCCAGGAAAATTCGGTCGAACAACTGTTCCGCCGCTTTTACCACAATAGTATCATCAGGGAGCATCACCGTCGGCTTTCCCTCCATATCGAACTTTGAAATCAACGGGTCGGCGGGAAGGCAGGCGATCCTTTCTTTTCCAAAAACACGCTCTACATCCTCCACCCAGCTTGCCGGTTCCTCCCGAACCTGATTGATCACAAGTACGATCTGCGAGACACGCATAGGAAGAGTTTTCACCAGTTCGGCTATGCGGCACGCAGCAGAAAGCCCTCTTCTGCTCGGGTCGGACACCACCAGCAAGAGGTCGATATCTTTCTGGGTAAGACGGCTGAAATGCTCCATTCCAGCCTCATTGTCAATAACAATGAACGGGTAGTTATCGATAAGGCGATCGATGAGACTGCTCAAAAGATTGTTTGCGGCACAATAGCAACCGGGGCCTTCGGGGCGGCCCATGGCAATCAGATCGAATCCCTCCGTTTCGACAAGTGCCTGTTCAACCTTCATCTCCATGAATACGTCTTTGGTCATGCCCACCGGTACGCTCGTCTTCATTTCTTCGCGAGCCTCCGACAGTGTTTGTTCCAGTGAGACCCCCAGAACGTCGTTCAGATTAGAATTGGAATCGGCGTCTATGGCAAGAAGCGGCTTCATCCCGTGATTGAGCATGTATCTAATGAGAAGTCCAGCTATAGTAGTCTTACCGGTTCCGCCTTTTCCACCGAGTGCAACGGCGTAGCCCAAATCCACCTCCAAAATTCTTCCCTGTGCAGGTTAAGTCATCCTGCATCGCAAAAAATACAGAAACCAGCAGATTTTTCAGAGCATACAGATAACATAACGAGAAATTTAAATAAAGCGTTTATCAGTGCGAAATCCCTTCACTTTCCCGCTTTATGTCTTCTCACCTTGCGGAGCGCCATCGCGGTGAGAGGATTTCTAAGGCCAATCCCCGGAGAGTCATGCTGAGACAATGGGGGGAGCGCGATAAAGCTGTGCCTGCCAAAAAATGAAGTTTCCGCAGGTCAATAGCCTGATCCGGGCTACCCTTCACGAATCCGATTCACTTCCCGCAGAAGGTGATCGAGAATTCCATTTATAAATGCCCCCGAATCAGGGCTGCCGAAAGTTTTTCCCAGATCGATGGCTTCGTTTATGGACACTTTTGGCGGGATTTCAGGACAGTAGAGCATCTCTAAGAGAGCAATTCTCAGCACATTCCTGTCGATTATCGACATTCTTTCGAGTCGCCAGTTTTCAGATGCCGCGATTATCATCGCGTCCAGCTCCTCCCGGTGTTGATAAACGCCGTTTAAAAGCTGCTCTGCAAAAGGACGAACGGATTCAGCTACATCAGCGATTTTCTCATCTTCGCCCGATACCATTTGGTAGTATAGGTCGATGACCTCGTGCGGAGGCTGACAGGTCATCTCCATCTGATAGAGCATCTGTAGTGCTATCTCTCTTGATTTGCGCCGCTGGCCCATTGGAAAACTCAACTCAGCAAGTAAAAGACAAAACCTGGTTCAATGAAATCGTTGCCCATTGGTGTTCGCGGCCGCAATGAGAGATCAAGCGGACATCTGCTTGATAAGATTAGCCATCTCTATAGCGGCGACAGCAGCATCCCAGCCCTTGTTGCCCGACTTTGACCCGGCCCGCTCGATCGCCTGCTCCAGGGTATCGGTGGTAAGGACCCCGAAACTGATGGGAACACCGGCCTCAATGGCCACATTGGCAATCCCCTTGGAGACCTCGGACGCCACATAGTCAAAATGAGGCGTAGCTCCTCTGATTACAGCTCCAAGACAGATCACGGCGTCATACTTACCGCTCACCGCAGCTTTTTTTGCAATCAACGGTATTTCGAATGCTCCCGGGACCTTGAAGATATCGGTGCTCTCCTCATCAGCCCCGCTCCTTTGGAGAGCATCGAGCGCGCCTCCCAGGAGCCTTTCTCCGATAAAATCGTTGAAGCGGCTGACGATGATTCCAAACCTGAGACCCTTGGCCAACAGTTTTCCTTCGAAAACGCTCATCGAACCTCCCCCTCCGCGGAAATGCAGCTAAGAATATGACCCATTTTGAGGCACTTGGTGCTCAAGTACTCGCGGTTTAACTCATTTGGCGAAATCTCGAGCGGTACTCTTTCCGTTACCGTGATACCATAACCCTGAAGCCCCACGATTTTGGTCGGATTGTTGGTCATGAGCCTCATCTTTTTGATACCAAGATCAACCAGCATTTGAGCTCCTATTCCATAATCGCGCAGATCGGCTTCGAACCCAAGTGCCTCGTTCGCTTCGACGGTATCGTAGCCTTCCTCCTGAAGGGCATAGGCTTTGATCTTGTTTGCGATGCCTATTCCGCGCCCTTCATGGTTGCGCATGTAAAGGAGCACCCCTTTACCAACGCGGCCGATCTGAGTCAGAGCCGCCCGGAGCTGCCCGCCGCAGTCACACCGAAGAGAGCCGAACACATCGCCCGTCAGGCATTCCGAATGGACACGCACAAGTACTTCATCTTCAGGGTCAATCTCACCTTTTACCAGCGCCAGATGGCAGTATTCGTCTATATCGTTGGTGTAGGCTATGATGTTGAATTCCCCACCGAACGTGCTCGGCAGCTTGGCCGTAGCCGCCCTGTGGACAAACAATTCGTGCTGCATTCTGTACTGGATCAGGTCTGCTACGGCTACGATCTTGAGCCCATGTTCAGCAGCGAACTTCTCCAGGTCCGGCAGCCGTGACATCGTCCCATCGTCGTTCATCACCTCGCAGATCACCCCGGCAGGCTTCATTCCAGCCAGCCTCGCCAGATCCACCGATCCTTCGGTCTGTCCCGTTCTGACCAGAACGCCGCCTTTCTTCGCACGAAGAGGGAACACGTGGCCGGGGCTGACCAAGTCTTCAGGTTTCACGCCGTCGCCGATGGCGGTGAGGATTGTATGAGCCCTGTCTGCCGCGCTTATGCCCGTCGTTACCCCTTTTCGCGCCTCGATGGATATGGTGAACGCAGTTTGAAAAGGCGATTTGTTCCTGGCGACCATCATCGGGAGATCAAGACGATCCACCATTTCAGCCGAAAGAGAAAGGCAGATCAGGCCACGCCCATATCTCGCCATGAAATTGATGGTTTCCGGTGTCGCTTTCTCCGCCGCAATGCAGAGATCGCCTTCATTTTCCCGATCTTCATCGTCCACCAGGATAATGGGTTTTCCGGAGATTATATCTTTGAGCGCCTCGGGAATCGTTGCCAAAGGCATCGGTGTCTACTCCTTCTCAGAATCTGTGAACAATTGATAACCAGCTTCCGTATAACATATTTTCAATTATCTCTTCAAGTTAGCCGGTCGAGCGTCCATCTCTTACGAAAAGCCTTGATGGGTTGCGCTTCGCTCCACCCTTCCTACGGGTTTTTCATGGTTTCATGGTGTCCCCGAAGGGACATGAGAGACTGCGGTTCACATGAACCCGTGTTGCTTTAGAAAATCGAAATCAATGTTTGTTTTACTCCCGGGTTTTTCAATCGTGCCTCCCCAGGCATGGACCATTTTTTCCACATATTTCCCGATCAAATCGGTTTCTATATTGACCTCCCTGCCGATCTGAAAGTCGCTCAGTGTGGTCTCCGATGCTGTATGGGGCACTATATTCACATCGAACCCCCCGCTTGAAACTCCGTTGACCGTAAGGCTTACTCCGTCTATGGCGATAGAGCCTTTTTCAATCACGTATTTCATGATTTCCGCAGAGGCTTCGAAAAACAGCCTCAGCGAACGGCCTTCAGATCTACGCTCTTTGAGAACTGCAATCCCGTCGATGTGTCCAGTGACCAGATGCCCGCCGAGGCGATCTCCAACCTGAAGCGCTCTCTCGAGATTAAGCCGGCTCCCCGGTCCTTTGCGTCCGAGCGTCGTGCGGCTCAGCGTCTCGGCGGAAACGTCCGCCGTCAAAGCGTCCTGTTGGAAATTCACCACCGTTAGACATGCACCGTCAACCGAAATACTCTCACCCAGGACTATATTCTCCATCCGGAAACCGGCGCGAATTACCATCCGCGCATCCGGTCCGAGACGGTCCGTTCGCTGCAAAGTTCCAATTCCTTCTATAAGACCGGTAAACATTATTCCTGGCCCTCAATAGAGCTGCTCTCGGAATCTGCCGGAAACAAGCAGGTCCTCCGAGATTTTTTTCGTCCTGATCCCGTAAGCCCGAACGCAATCAGCTATTTTCAGCCTCGGCCGCCCGCTAAACATGCTGGCCCCTCCAGGATCAGCAAGGATTTTGGGGGCATAGAAAAAGTGGAACTCGTCAGCAAGCCCGCTTTGCAGAAAAGATCCCAGAACCCGACCGCCCCCTTCCACCAGCAGGCTGGAAATACGCCTGCGCCCAAGTTCTTTCAGGAGAGACGCAAGGTCAAGGCCTGAACCCTCAGAGGCCACCCTTAGTACATGGATACCTGCATTCCTGAGAGTTTGCTCTCTCATATCTGAGGCGTCTTGCCGGCAGACAGCCCAAACCGGACTGGTTGATGCGGTTCGAACCAGTTGAGAATCGAGCGGGATTTTAAGCTCGCTGTCAAGAATGATCCGAACCGGCTGGCGAAGGTTTTTTTTCCGAAGCCATCGGGCGGTCAGAAGTGGGTCATCGGCCCAAACAGTTCCAACGCCGACCAGAATGCCGTCCGCAAGTGACCGAAGCCCATGCGCAAACTGCCGTGACAGCTCAGAGGTGATCCACTTCGAGTCCCCGGCCGAAGTCGCGATGAAGCCGTCCAACGTCGCAGCGGCTTTCAACGTAACATAGGGGAGACCAGTGGTTACGTATTTTATGAAGGGCTGATTGAGTGCTCTGCACTCCAGCTCGAGAATGCCTCCATCGACCTCGATTCCCGCCGCCTTGAGGTTTTCGCAGCCCCCTCCGTCAACATCGGGGTTCGGATCGCGCATGCCGAACACTACCCGTGAAATACCCGCATCAATGACGGCTTTGGTGCACGGAGGGGTCAGCCCGTGGTGATTGCATGGCTCTAACGTCACATAAAGAGTCCCGCCAAGTGCAGCGGCGCCTGCGGCATTTATAGCATTCACTTCCGCGTGAGGCCCTCCGAGCACCTGATGGTATCCCTCTCCGACAATGGCGCTCTTATTTACAATAACGGCACCAACCAGAGGGTTGGGACTGGTCTTGCCGGCGCCCGACGCAGCCAGGCTGAGGGCTCTTTTCATGTACTGAACGTCAGGATTGGTTTTAGCCATATTTCCCAGTCGCCACTTTCCACGTCGAAATCAAACTGGGGCGGCATAACGCCAGCCCCATAAAAACTTCGTAAATTCCCGGCTCTTCGCGAGGACATTAAATCTTATACGTGCAGGGAAAAACCAGAACAAAATTCACAGACCTCACAGGCCAGTGTTTTAAGCCTTGCTTCGTTGCCCACCGATTCCAGAGCCTGGTGCATGAAACTCCCGATGGTCTCCATGTGCTCGGGCCCCATTCCACGGGTCGTCACCGCAGGCGTGCCGACCCTGATTCCGCTGGTCACACTCGGTTTGCGCGTGTCAAAAGGTATGGCGTTCTTATTTACAGTAACTCCGGCCATATCAAGGGTCTGCTCGGCGACGTTTCCCGTTAACCCTTTCGGAGTGAGATCCACTAACATCATATGATTGTCGGTACCCCCGGAGACAAGCCGGTAGCCGTGGTTCGATAACACCTCCGAAAGCCGCCTGCTGTTCGCAACAACCCGCTCCTGGTATTGTTTGAACTCGGGCTGAAGAGCCTCCTGAAATGCCACGGCCTTAGCAGCTATAACGTGCATGAGCGGCCCGCCCTGAATCCCCGGGAATATCTGGCTGTCGAGCATCTTGCTATAGGAGGCGTGAGACAGAATCAGACCACCGCGCGGTCCCCTCAAGGTCTTATGAGTGGTAGAAGTTACGAAATCGGCGACCGGGACGGGATTGGGATGAAGACCCGCACTGACCAGGCCGGCAATGTGCGCCATGTCTACCATCAGGTAGGCGCTGATACCTTTTGCAATCTGACGAAAACGCTCAAAATCAATAATCCTGGGATAGGCGCTCGCCCCAGCTATTATGAGCTTCGGCCGTTCCTCCCTTGCTATCTGCTCGACTTGATCGTAGTCGATCTCTTCGGTGTCATGCCGCACTCCATAGGAGACGACCCGGAAAAGACGGCCGGAAAAACTCACCGGACTTCCGTGAGTCAGATGTCCACCCTGGCGCAAATCCATCCCGAGTATAGTATCGCCAGGCTGGAGCACAGCGAAAAGCACGGCCATATTGGCCTGAGAGCCCGAATGAGGCTGAACGTTTACGTAGTCGGCATGAAACAGCTTTTTGGCCCGCTCCTGCGCCAGTTTTTCAGCAATGTCAACATATTCACAACCGCCGTAATACCTCTTCCCGGGGTATCCTTCCGCGTATTTGTTGGTCAGAACGGACCCCTGAGCTTCCCGTACCGCTCTGCTGACAAAATTTTCGGATGCTATAAGCTCAAGGCGGCCTCTCTGGCGTTTTTCCTCCTCCTCAATGACCGCAGCCACTTCAGGATCGATCTGCTGCAAGTAGGACATTACTTTTCCCCAAAAAAATCAATACTGAGAGAAATCTTCACAACCGCAAATTCTACCGCCACCTCCCCTCTCTTGCCTGGCAGGTGCGGCGCCGCAATGATCGAATAATACCCCAATGAAGCGAATTTAGCCAGAGATATTGCCACGGTAGGAATGACACGGCAAAAAATGGAAACTCCGGCCACATCTAAGATCCGGCTTTCTCGGGACACCTGAACACCGGATCTTAACCTCGTAAAGAAAGAGCAATCAAGAGGCCGGAGAGTGGAAATTTGAGACCCCTTTGGTGTGTTGAGTTCGTATGGAGGAGAAAAAAGAATCCTTGAACCACGGATTTCACGAAGTGCGTGATGCCAGGGAAGACATGCGCCCCGGAGGTGCAGCGTAGATTCGCAGAAATTGACAAGCTCTGCCAAAAAATTGACTATCTAGATAAAATATAGTCATGGTCCGAGTTTTCGTTTACCGAAGAGATTTTCGCCGACGAGGCGGGTTGAAGAAGGAGGTCACTTCTACGACTCACGTTGCATAACCGGGTTAACAGCTTACCCCATCTCTTTCCCCCAGGCGCAAAAAGGCCCAAGCCTTTCAATCTGAGCCTCTGATTTGCCACGGATGTTTGCGGTTCACCAACACAGTGGGGCGCTACCCTCCTTAACCAAAGTTCAATCTGCAAACCCTGTATTGCTTTCGCTGTGACCTACCATAGTGTCTGAAAAGCCAGATCCGGAAAACCGCACGTATTGAATCGTCGAGTGCATAGATCTACGCAGCTTTAAAAATAATTTCACGTTAATTCCGCTTTGTGACGATCATTGAACCAATAACAAATGACGTTTTTAGGCAAAAATAGTGACGGAAATTGTCATTTTTTGTCTCTCCAACACAAGCTAACAGGGTGAAGCTGCTCGATTTCGCAGTGGCATATTCCATGCATTGCATCAGCAAACTCGACCAGTTAGCTGCACCTGCTCAAGCAAAGGAGATGTGCCATTATGAAGCTAAGACTAATATCGATCTGCCTCCTCGCTGGACTTTCCTGGGTTGTTCCGTCTTTGGGCTACTCGCAAGAGTACAAAATCGGGGTCCTGGCAAATCGCGGGGCAATGCAAGCATTCAATGAATGGAAAGCTACCGCTGATTACCTCAGCAACAAGACAGGCAAGAATTTTTCCATTGTTCCCCTTGAATACGATCAGGTGCCCCAGTGGACCAAAGAGAAAAAGATCGATTTCGTTTTGGCCAACTCAGCAATGTATGCAGAGCTGAATAAGGCTTACGGGGTCCAGGCAATTGCGACACAAATCAATCAGTACAACGACCGGCATCTGGATAAGTTTGGTTCAGTGATACTGGTCAGGAAAGACAGCCCTGTCGAGAAGCTTTCGGATCTCAAGGGGAAGAGTTTCGCATGTGCTTCGCGTTCCGCTTTCGGTGGATGGTTGATGGCGGTCCGCGTGTTTCGGGAAAACGGCATCAATCCGGATTCGCATTTTACATCCGTACGCGAATTGAAGACACACGACAATGTAATTTATGCGGTGCTAAACGGAGCTGTCGATGCTGGATCGGTGCGAACGGGAGAGCTTGAAAAGATGGTCCGGGAAGGGAAAGTGCAACTTTCCAATTTTAAGGTCATCCATCAAATTTCCGATGATTTCCCTCTCCTGCACTCCACCCAGCTCTACCCGGAATACCCGATGGCCGTCTGCCAGCACGTCCCATCCGACGTCAGGAACGTCGTGAGCAAGCTCCTGCAATCCCTTACACCTTCCGACCCAGCCACCACAAGCGCCAAGATAGTCGGCTGGGAAGAACCGCTTGAGTACAAATCTGTCGTGGAGTGCCTGGCTTCTATAAAATACGGTGCGTTTGAAGAGTCTGCGTCAGCGAGTGGTGAGGATAAAAAGGACAACTCCGTGCAGTCCTCCGCAAGCGCTCAGGCACAATCCCCTGCTGTCCGAACTTCAAAAGGGCGCGCCGTACCGTGAGCGGGATTTCGTGATCAGCACAATTGTCGCGAGGCTTACTCGCAAATAGAAATCACAACATGTTCTTGAACGACAATTTCCTACCCGGTATCGACAAGATACTTAGCGCGTTCATCGGATTGATTGCGGACGGGACTCTGCTCCGGCACTGCGTTGCCAGTCTATATCGCGTTACGGTAGGATTTTATCTGGCGGTTCTGATAGCTATTCCCCTGGGAATATTCCTTGGACGTTGTCGATCAGTTGACCGGATCAGCAACCCGCTCATCCAGTTCCTGAGACCAATATCGCCACTGGCTTGGGCGCCGTTTGCCATACTCTGGTTCGGGATTGGGGATCTACCTGCAATTTTCATCATCTTTATCGCCTGTTTTTTCCCTCTCCTCCTCGCGGCCACAAATGCAGCCGCAACCATCCACCCCATGTACTTTCAGGTAGCGGCGAATCTCCAGCTTACCCGCTGGAGTTCATTCTGGAACCTGACACTTCCGGCAGTTATCCCCAACATCATCGTAGTGCTCAGAGTCACCCTCGGTATGGCATGGGTGGTGGTGGTTGCGGCTGAGATGATTGCAGTAAAGAGCGGTCTGGGGTTCCTCATTATAGACAGCCGAAACGCCATGCGGCTTGACCGCATCGTAGTGGCCATGGTGACTATCGGGACTGTGGGTGTAGTCCTGGACTTCTTTATGTCAAGACTTGAGCGGCTTGATTCGGTGAGGTGCAAAATTGAGCAGAAGTAAGATTTGCCTCAACGGAGTCACGCTGGAGTACGGAAACAACCACAAACGCGGATGGCGCTTCTGGGGTCCAGGGCAGCGCAGTTCGAATGGCCGTTCCAACACTGTACTCGACAATATCAACCTGGAAATCCAACGGGGTGAGTTCGTATCGATCCTCGGACATTCCGGGTGCGGGAAATCAAGTCTGCTTAAGATAGTCGCTGGATTCGTAAAACCCACTAAGGGAGATGTCTGGATAGATGACAGGCCCGTCGAAGGACCTCGAGGGGACCACGTTTTTGTATTTCAGGAGGGCGCGCTTTTCCCTTGGCTCACCATCCTGAAGAATGTGACCCTTGCCCTGAGCCGCCTGGAAAATCCCGAAGAAAGGCTCGCAAAAGCCAGGCACTACATTGAACTCGTGTCGCTGGAAAATTTCGAGGACTACTACCCCCACATGCTCTCGGGAGGCATGCGCCAGAGAGCCGAAATGGCGCGGGCACTTGCCGCCCAACCCGATGTTCTCCTGGTTGACGAGCCTTTTTCAGGCCTGGACTATCTGACACGCCTTCAAATGCGGGAGGAAATACTCTATCTCCACATGATGCTTCAGGAAACCACGATTCTTTTCGTCACTCACGACATCGATGAAGCGCTGCAGTTGAGCAATCGGGTAGTCATCATGAGCGAGCCGCCCGCCAGGATAAAATGCTGTCACACCATAGATATTCCCCACCCGCGGCTCCTTTCAAGTCCAGCCCTGGCTGAACTGCGGTCACAAATATATCACCACCTGGGAGTCCATGCGGCGCTATGAGAAAACTATCGCTACATTCAGCGGGTCTTCGAATCAGTGCCGTAGCGTTTTTGTGGTTGCTGGCGGTAACCTGGTCGCACATGGTTCTAAATAAGGAATGCAGCTTCCGGAACCGGGTAATAATGGGCTATATGCCCGTTGTCTCCAATCTTGCCGCACCGCTCGTCGATTGCGCTACCAAAGGCGACGACCTTTATTTCGAAGCGTTGAAATTCTCTTCATTTTCCGAAATGGGGGAAGCCTTCCGTTCAGGCCATATCCAGGCGGCCTTCATCATTGCCCCTTTAGCCCTGATGCTCTTCGATCAGGGCGTACCACTAAAGGTTGTCTATATCGGCAATCGCCACGAAAGTACGATGGTGGTGCGAGCTTCAGCAAGATACGACTCCGCATCCGACCTAATCGGAAAAACGATAGCGATTCCTCTCAGATATTCCGGTCACTACCTGGCTTTGAAACGCTATCTTCGCGAACATGGATTGATGCCATCCGATGTCCGCGTCATCGAGATCCCTCCCCCCGAAATGCCTGTGGCTTTGGCTGCATCGGAGATAGACGGTTATTTTGTCGGGGAGCCCTTCGCAAGCAAGGCCCTGCAGACCGGAATCGGGAAACGTTTCCTGGATGTTGAATCGATCTGGCCAAAATTCATCTGCAACGTCTTGATTGTCAGACAAGAACTTATCCAGGCACATCCGGAGTGGGTGCAAAAGCTGGTCGAGACGGCGATAATGTCCGGCCTTTGGGCTCAGGACCACGTCGATGAGGCGATAGAGATTCTTTCCAGCTACTGGGGTCAGGAACCCCAACTCATTCAATACGCATTTTCAAATCCGCCAAACAGGTTTCGCTTCGACCTATATACTCCCAAAGCGGAGGAACTGGATGAAATTCTCCTTGCAATGCGCGAGGAGGGGCTCGTGACAAGCAAACAGGACTTGAAGGCGATGGTGGAAGACCGGTTTGCCATTGCAGGCGGTGAGTACAACAAAGCGTCCCAAGGCCTTTTTTCGAGACTGGAGCGCGCAACTGGGTTCCATACGCAGGCGGCAAAACAATGAAAGTGCTAATCCTCAGCGCACCGGACAATAAACCGGCAGTGGAAGAACTAACCGCCGCAATGGGCGATCTAAGCATCATCCAGGGAGAGGATGCCCTTGGCGTTCCCAAAGATCCGGCACAAGTCGACGTCATCATTGGGTTCGGCGATTCTTCTCCGGGTTCAGCGCTCAATGGTTCCATGCTCGGCTGGCGGACTCACCCTCACACCTATTTGATTCCATGCTGGTTTCAGGTCGAAAAAAAGGTATTCGGACAAAACGGCATCTGGCCCAGGCTGGCAATAGATCGCTTCGATCCCGATTTCCGTACTGAAGCCCTTTCCGAGTGGTTGCCGGCAGTTTCCGAGTGGCAACAAAATCGAATGCAATTCACCGACAACGGCAGCCTCGAAGCCCGAAGCGCTCTCGAACTCGCCACCTCCTTGTATTTGCGCAAGGCGAGCGGGGTACTCTCGGTTATTGACAAGGGTGGCGCAGAGGGCACTTTCTTTTTTAGGGATGGAAATCTGATCTCGGCAGTCATGGAACATCTACGGGACAGAGAAGCCTTTTATGAGTTCCTGTGCATGTCTGACGGCTGGTACACGTGGGAAAGCAAAACGAATCTGCCCAATGAGGCAGAGCCCCAATCCATTTCCAGTCTCCTCGCCGCAGGACTTCAAAAAATTCAGGACGCCCATCTCCTGTTCTATTTCATCAAGGATTTTGACTGCGCGATAACGAGAACCGAATCCCAATCGTCTCTGGACGATTCCGCGGCCGCTTCCTTCCAGGAACAGAAACAGCTCTATGCGCTCATCGATGGGAATGTGCCCATCTCCCAGATAATACAGTCATCCCCTCTTTCTCGTCCGAGCACGATGGCCTCTCTTGCGAAGTGGTTTTCACTGGAGGACATTACGATTCCGAAGACGCACGCCGAATCACCATGCCGCGTCCTCGTTGTCGACGATTCGCCTCTTATGTGCAGGGCGCTCCAGACTATATTCGCTGAAGATCCCAGAATAGAGCTTGCCGGAATCGCCCACGACGGAGTGGAAGCACTACGGTTGATTGAGGAATATAATCCCGACGTGCTCACCCTTGACCTCCAGATGCCGAAAATGGACGGACTCACAGCTTTGAAGCACATTATGATCCGCAATCCCAAACCTGTGGTCGTGGTGAGCGCTTTCACCCAAGAGACTTCGCGTCTAACCTACGAAGCTTTCCGATACGGCGCGGTCGACGTGATGGCCAAGCCTTCAGGAAAAGACAAGGCCGTACGAGAGAAGGGAGCTCAAGAGCTCCGCGACCGAGTGGCGCAGGCTGCGTGCGTTCGAATCGAGGCCGCCCAGTACATTCGTCGCAGGCCCAACGCCGCGGGAGCGTCTTCGCGGTCGAACGGGAATGCCTCCGGAGGCGAGGGAGCAGACTTCCTAATTGTAGTCTCCGACGCTGGAGGGTTCCCGCTGCTGCTCAAAGTCTTTTTTGCCCTTTCCGGGATGCACGAGGCGCCTTCCGTAGTCTGTTCCACCGGTTTGTCCGCCGGTGCGGTCCAGGCGCTTGTCCCCTGCCTTGCCGCGGATTGCGGGCTGGCCATCACGCCGTTTCGTCCTCCAGGAGGTGTTCTTGCCCCCCGTACTTCGATAGTCGGCTCGCGTCAGCACCCGTTTCGTCCCGTGGAGGCAAATGGCGGAATCGCCGTCGAAACGGTCAAGGGTAACGGCTCGGTTCGTTCTTTCGACGCATTGCTTTCCGGGGCCGCAGACCTTCTCGGAAAGCGCGCGGTCGCTCTGTTGATCTCCGGTGAAGGAGATGACGGGCTAGATGGAATGCGGCGCATCCGGGAAGTGGGAGGAAGGGCTTTCGCTCTTTCTCCGGAGATGTGCCTGAAACAGGACCTGCCGCGAAAAATCCTGGTGGAGGGCTACGCGGTGGAACTCAAAACGGTGTCCGCCATTGTTGACGAGCTTGCCGCCTGCCCACAGGAGTCGTGCGGCGCTACGGCTAGGAATGAAAGATGCGAGAGTCTCGCTGTTCGGGCGCCTTAACGAACGCCGAATGGGCGACGTTGATTTTTGTCCGTAAGCTGCTGTTTTTTTTGTATTGACTGGATGGGGACCTCAGCCCCGGCAAAAACCCGGCCGGTAATGAAAAGGCCGAAAAAGGCTGGTTTCCAAATTCCGCTGAATGGCATGCATGAAATGGAGGTAATGAATATGAGACCGTCTTCTCCCCTTTCGCTGGGACAGCGGATGCAGGAGGAAGCCACGCCAATGAGGCAGCTCGTCGGTTTCCGCATCGGAGACGAAGAGTTCGGGGTCGACATTCTTATGGTGCAGGAGATCATCCGGCTCCCCGCCATCACCCCGATCCCCAATGCTCCGAGCTTCATCCTGGGCATGATCAATCTGCGCGGGCGAGTCATTCCCATCATCGATCTGCGCCAGAGGCTGCGGATCAATGCGAAGAATCCCGGCGAGACATCCCGGTCGATGCGCATACTGATCCTCGAGATGGGTTCTCATCAGACCGGGTTCATCGTGGATTCGGTTTCCGAGGTGATGAAGGTACCAATGGCCGAAATCGAGCCGACTCCGCACCTGTTGGCTCTGAGTATCGACGCCCGCTACATCGAAGGCGTTATCAAACTGACAAACCGGCTGCTCATCCTGCTGGACTTCACGCAGATTTTGAGGCCACACGAGCAGAAAGAGTTGAACGAAATCGGAGATATCGGCGCCGAATTTTCCGGCAAAGAGCACGGGTCGATATCGCACGCGATGTCTCTATAAAGGGACGAGAGCAGGAAGGAGGAATAGGTCATGTTAGGGAAAGGACTTATCACAGGGTCTTTACGGAACAAGCTGCTGTTGGCGCTGATCCTGATCACCATGGTGCCTGTTACCGCATTTTTCGCTGTTAGCTATGTCACCCTCAAGAGTCAGTTGCAAGATGACATCCAGACGCGTCTGGAGGACAACTCGCGGCGTATTGGACGAGCCGTCGACATGATGCTGAACGACCGGGTTATTGACGTCACAGCAACGGCGGGTATGGAAGTCGTCCGGACCGCCATCGAGATCGGCGGCGGCCAGGCGGGCGCAAACGCGTTCCTGGACGAGTACGTAAAGTCCGCCGGGAACTACGATCTGATGGCTGTCCTCGACCGGAACGGCAACTGTGTCTCATCCAACGTGCCGCAGGCGATCGGAACGAGCTTCCTAGACCAGAGCTGGTTCAAGCAGGCAATGGCCGGGAAGGTTCAGATCGGAGAGTTTGCAAACAATGCGGTACTCAAAACACTCGTGCCTTCCTCCGGGGGATGGAGCGTCGCGATGGCCGCGCCGGTTACGGTCGGCAAGGAGGTGGGAGGGGTCCTGGTCGGGTACGTGCGATGGGATACTGTCAACACGATCACTCAGGCTTTCCCCGTGCAGAAAACCGGCTACACCTACATCATCGACAGGGCCGACATGAGCGTCATCGGCCACAAGGACAAAGGGCTCTTCGGTATGAAGCTGACCGATGCCAAGATCAACCTCCCGCAGGTCGCCCAGGCATACGCCGCAAACGATCACGGCCTGCTCATCTACGATTTTCTCAACCCGGAAACCAAGGTTAACGCCCGCCGCGCCATAGGCTACTACCGCAGCGATGGTTTCGCAGGCTTTAAAAAGAACTGGCTGGTTGCCACGGGCGCCGACTACGACGAAGTGTTCGAAGCCTTGCCCAGGCAGCGGAACAGGGCCGGCGGCGTTTTGGCTTTCATCTTGTGCGTACTCGTTCTTGGAGCGCTTTATCTCAGCCGATCGATTTCGCGCCCGATCATGGAAGTCTCCGGCGCCATGCTGAGCATTGCCACCGACCTCGACTTTACCCGCCAGGTAAATGTACGCGGAAACGACGAAACCGCCCGGATGGCCGAAGCGTTCAATCGACTTATCCAGAAACTTCGAGACACCTTCGGTACTCTGATCGACGGCAACCGGCAGGTTTCTGTGGCCGTCGAGCGCGTAAAACTCATCTCGGCCAAGATCGTCAGCAACGCCGCCGAGCAGACCAAGCGCGCCCAGGACGTACTCCAGAGCATCGAGACCATGGGCAAGACGGCAGGCGAGGTACAGAAGAACGCCAGCGAGAGCCAACAATCCTACGACGGCACGGTGCAGTCCATCTCCGAACTGAGCGCCAGCATCAAAAACATCGCTCAGGGGGCCCAATCGCAGGCAGCGATGGTCCAGGAAGCCAGGGACATCATCGGGCAGATGGGTGAGACCGCCCAGCAAGTCAACTCGCGCGCCGTCCAGCAACGCGAAGCGGTGGCCGAAACAGCCCGCGCAACCGAGCAGATGTCCGCCACGATTACCGAGGTCACCCAGAAGGCCTCTCAGGCCGGGACGCAGTCGAAAACCTCCTACCAGGCGGCCGTTACGGGTAAAGAGGCGGTCGAGCAGGTGGCACAGGGCATGCAGAGCATTGCGGAAAGCTCGGAGCAGATCACCGAAATTATTGAGGTTATCTCCGATATCGCTGACCAGACGAACCTGCTCGCCCTAAACGCTGCAATCGAGGCCGCCCGCGCCGGTGAGCATGGCCGCGGATTCGCGGTTGTTGCCGAGGAAGTGCGGAAGCTGGCGGAACGGACCGCTGAATCGACAAAAGAGATTTCGGGCCTGATCAAGAGTTCCGGGGAGCGCGTCCGGGAAGGAGCGAATCTGGCAAGCGCGAGCCAGAAGGCCCTCGGAAACATAGTTGAAGCTGTCGCGCAAACCGCCGGGCTGATTAATGAAATCGACTCGGCCACCTCCGAGCAGAACAAGTCCATTCGGCAGATCTCGGTTGCCATGGAACGCCTCCAGGGACTGGCCAACGATATCTCCGGCTTGACCGCAGAGCAGGCCGAACGGCGCCAGCGCGCGGGGGGCATCATGACCGAAGTGAACGAGCTCACCAATGGCATCTCCACATCTACCAGTGAGCAGGTGCATAGCGCAAACCAGGTCATGCAGGATTCGGTGAACGCCAACCAGCGCGCGGTCAACATCACTAACATGACCACGCAGCAGAAAGAGCGCAGCATGGCGCTCCAGCAGGTCGTAAATGAAATGAGCACCGTGGCCGCCGCAAACGTCTCGGGGGCGAAGATCTCGCAACAGTCCTCGGAAAATCTTGCTGAGATGATGAACAACTTCAGTAACCTCATCGCCCAGTTCAAGATCGGTGAGACCACCGGGAGCGGAAACGGACATCCTGAGGCAAAAGAAGGAGCCACCGGTCAATCCCAGCGTGCTATGGAGGCCCAGGTGGGCGGCAAAGAGCAACAACCGGCCGGCAACGGCCAGTGGAACGCGAAGGCGCAGGCGTCTCCGCCTTCGCAGGCAGCGGAGCAACCTGCGGTTCGCGGCGGCGCAGCGAACATCCAACATCCGTCTGGCGATCAGGTTAACACTAAAGACTAAACTTGGAGAGCCGTTCGCATGGCCAAACGTGTTCTTGTAGTGGATGATTCCAATCTTATGCGGCATTGCATCGTCTCGTGTCTCGCCGGAGCGGGCCACAGCGTCGTGGGCAAAGCCCGCGACGGCGGCGAAGCGGTTGCCCTGTATCGGGAACTGTTGCCGGACGTCGTCACGATGGACGTAACGATGCGCGGAAAAGACGGCATTGCAGCGGCCCGCGAGATTCTGGACTTTGACCCGGGGGCGTCGATCATCTTCTATACGCTCCTCGACGAGCCCGGCATAGCGAAGCACTTAAAGGAGATCCCCGTGCGGAACGTGGTCCGCAAAGGGGACGAAGTGGAGCTGCTCCGGGCGCTCGAAGCGAAGACATAAACAGGGACGATGCAATGCAGGTTGCATTCAATGCGGCGAGAATGTGGACAACCCAGTGGAGCAGTCCTGCGAAACGCTGGACTGCTTTACAAAGAGCGGCAACGACTTGAATGCAGTTTGATATTGGGAGGTTAATGATTCGATGGCACCCCAGGATTTCCTGCAGGAATATGTCGAAGAGGTGCGCGAGCACCTTCAGGACCTGGAACGCGCGCTTCTCACCCTTGAGCAGGAGGGGGCTCACAAGGGAGAGATCCAGCAGATTTTCCGGGTAGCGCACAGCATCAAAGGGGCTTCCGCCTATATGGGGTTTGAGCGCCTGGCAGGCCTCACCCACGAATTGGAAAGCCTTATCAGCCAGATCCAGGCAGAGGCGCGCCCGGTAACGTCCAAAGGCGTCAGCGCGTTGCTCTCCTGCGTGGATTTCATATCGAACGCAGTCGGGATCATCGCGGAAACACGGGAAGAGCCCGATCTGCCGGATTCGCTGCTGGAAGAGCTTAGGGCCTTTCTCGCCGCAGACGGGGAATCAGTCCCCGGGGCGGCGCCGGAGGCGGACCGGGAGCATCCGGGCCCACTTTTCGAGACCGGCATCGACTTGGTCGATGTCGACCCGCTGCTTGAAGCTGGTGTTGAGAGCTTATTTGAGCCGGCTGATTCCAGTGAGCCTCCCGTAGAATTTCACCGGACCGAAGATGTGCGAACCGAGGTTGACGAAGAGGAAGATCGCGAGCTCTATTCCATCTTCCTGCAGTCCTTTGCGGAACATTTCGCCGAAATGGGACGGCCTTTTTCAACCTCTTCGGGCCAAAATCTTTCCGATACTGAAATCTCAAGGTTGCGCGTGGCGCTGGAGCGGCTCATCGCTTCATCGCTCTACATGAACTACGAAACAGTAGCTGCTGAGCTCAGGAAGCTCGAGGATGCGACCTTGCCCCATGGTGAACCATGGGACCGCAAGATTCTCCTTCAAGAATACGAGGCGCTCGCCGAACGTCTCCGAAAACTGCTGCCCGGGCTTGAACTTCAGCCGGCGGGAGCAGTACCGGAGGAAACGGGGGGCGCCGCAGATGTCTCCGTTGAAGACGACGAGGAACTCCTTGCCATTTATTCGGAATCCTTCCGGAAAACGTTCCTCGATCTCGCCTGCCGGTGCGCTGTCGCACCGGACGCCCTTCTGGCTGAATCTGAGGTCCGCACCCTACAGATGCTCGTCGAGCGCCTGGCGTCCTCCTCGCGCTACATGGACTTTGGCGAGGCGGTGAATGCCCTTAACAAGTTTTCGCTGACAATCACCGAGGCGTTGCGAAACGGCGGGGTGACAGGAGAGATTCTTGCAATTGGACTTGCATCATGCCGCGAGCGCCTTTGCAGGCTCCTGCCAGCGGCAGCTCTCCCGGAAACCGCGGCTGCCCGTGAAGCTGCCTCAGTAAGACACGCCGCTCCACTGGAGGATGACGACCAGGAGCTTCTCACCATTTTCATGGATTCTTTCCAGGAGCTTTATTCCGAGCTTGTCAAATTGGCTAGTGGTGCGGGCAAATCCTCACTTTCAGAGGACGACTTCGCCAGATTGGGAGTACTCATGGAGCGCATGATCGCTTCTTCGCGCTACATGGATTACGAACCGGTCACAAGGGCGCTCCAGGATTTTGAGCAGTCTGTGCGCACCCTGTTCGAACCGGGGCTCGTCCGAGGAGACATTCTCCTCGACTTAGCCCGCTCGACTTGGGAAAAGCTGCGTGAAATACTACCTTCCCTTCGGTTTCCGGACATCGAGCTTCTCGAAGCGCCCGGGGAGATTCCCTCCCTGGACTCGGGTATGCCGGTTGATAGGGCCTTCGAATTAACGGATGTGGATATTTTCGAGGAAATAGCTAAGCCCGTCAGTGTAACGGCGAAGGTTGAAACGAAATCACCGATTGCCCCCAAGCCTCCGAGAGAGGATAAACCGGCGCCGCTCGCCCCGCCAACAACGGAAGAGCCGCCCGGCGAGACCTCCGGCTCGCAAGCGCGCGACGGAAAACAGGCCAGAAAAGCCCACAATACGGGCGATGAAACCTCCAGCTCGGCTTCACTTCGGGTTGACGCTCTCAAGGTGGACCAACTGCTAAATCAGGTGGGCGAATTGGTCGTCAGCAGGTCCGAATTCATCCAGACGGCGGCCCTTTTTCGCGACATTCTCCGGGATCTGGCCACCGAGGGACGGATTCCTAAAAGCGAGCTCAAAAGACTCCGGGCCCTCAGTTTCAGGCTGAACGAATCGACCCAATCGCTGGGGCGGGTTGCGAACGATCTCCAAGAATCCGTCATGCGCGTCAGGATGCTTCCAATCTCGCAGCTTTTCCATCGTTTTCCGCGGGTTGTTCGCGACCAGTCACTCAAGCTGGGCAAGAAAGTGGACCTGGTGGTGGAAGGCGGAGAGACTGAAATCGACAAGCGGGTACTCGAACTTATGCAGGACCCGATCATTCAGCTCATCCGAAATGCGATCGCCCATGGGATCGAGTCTCCCGAGGAGCGCAAGCGACTCGGAAAGCCGGAGACCGGAGCCATTCGCATGGCGGCTTGGCACCAGGGGGATGACGTGGTGATCGAGATCGAGGACGACGGTTGCGGCGTTGACATCGGCACACTGAGGGAAATCCTCAAGGAAAGACGGGAGCTGAGCGAAAATGAGATTGCCAGGCTGACGGATTCGGAGCTGATGTACGCCATCTTCCTGCCGGGCGTCTCCACTCGCAGTCGCGTGGACGGGACGGCGGGCCGGGGCGTGGGGCTCGATGTAGTAAAGGAAAAAGTGGAACGCATGAACGGATCGGTCGAAGTCGATTCCATGGCCGGGATAGGGACCCGCTTCACCGTCCGGATACCCTTGACTGTGGCGATCATCCGCGCGCTACTGGTGCGGAGCGAAAAACAAGTCTTCACCATCCCGCTCAGCTCGATTTCCGAGATTCTTCAGTATCGGTTCCGCGAAACACACACCATTGAAGGGTTCCAGGTGGTCAGTCTTCGCGGGAAGACCATTCCCCTCGTCCATCTCGGGCAACTGTTCGGCATTGGCGCCGACCAGCAGCAGGAATCCCAAAAGTTTACCGTCGTCGTCTCCACCAGCTTCCGGGAGGTGGGTCTCGTGGTGGACGGGCTGATCGGAGAACGTGAAGTGGTTATCAAGCCACTGGAGGACGACTACCACGCTTTCGACGGATTTTCCGGTGCGACGATTCTGGGTGATGGCGCCGTGTCGCTGATCCTGGATGTCTCCGCCCTTCTCAAACGCATGAAGGGGCCCCATCGTAGCGTCGAAGCTTCGCAACCGGCCTACGTGCATTAAACGGCGCGTACGCCGGTGAGGGTCGCCTTCGGTGAAGAGGCGGGTGATCGAGAGCATACTTCCACAGGAAAATGACTGGGATGACCCCGAAAGAGGAAGAGCATAAGCAGCATGGTCCTTCGCCTACTCGGCCCGACTCTCAAGGGTTTACGGGAACGCTCAACCTGGAGCTCCCCGATCTCCTCCAGATGCTCTGCCTATCGCGTTCGGACAAGACCATCAGCGTCGTTTCTTCTTGTGGCAAAGGCCTCATCTGGATGAAGGGCGGACAAATATGCCACGCCCAGGCAGGGGAGATCGAAGGGGAACTTGCCTTTTTTGAGATCCTCCAATGGAAAGACGGCTGCTTCGAGATAGGGCCTTTTCAGGTTGCCGAAAGGGATTCCATCTTCAAAGGATGGGAGCACCTTCTGATCGAAGGCATCCGCCAGGGCGACGAAGCGCACATTGCCGAGTACCCGCCCGCGGGCAACGGCGAGGCCGCCGGTCTTGACGGTGAGGTGGACGACGAGCAGCTCACCCAAATTTTTAACTTTTTCGACGAGCTTGCGCCCGAAGACCGTGGGCAAAAGACGCCCGAACCCCTTTTCACGCCGGTCGCCGAAACGCGCAAGCTACGGGTGCTGATCGTCGAGGACTCTTCCTTTTTCTGGCGGCAGCTAGAGCGCATCTTCTCGCAAGATTCTGCGATCGAAGTGGCGGGGAGAGCGAAAAACGGCCGCGAGTGTCTCGATTTTCTCGAAGCCAATGGCCCTGTCGACCTTCTCACTCTCGATATCCAAATGCCCGTTATGCAGGGGGATACGACTCTTAAGCACGTGATGATACGCCACCCGATCCCCGCGATCATCATCAGCTCGCTTGGAAACGGCGCACCGGGCGACCTCTTCGAATTCCTGAGGCTGGGTGCGGTCGACTTCATCCCAAAGCCGAGTGCAAAAGACGACATCGAATGCTACGGCGGACATCTGCGCGATCTGGTAAAACGCGCGGCGCGCGGCGACGTAACCCGCTTCCGGCGCTGGCGAAAACCCCTGCAGTCGCACGACAATGTGCTCGAGCCCAGCGGTGAAGGTGGCGGGATACTGGTGGTGATCGGAGCGGAAGGGGCGTGGATGGACTGGTTCAGGCTTCCTTTGCGCCAGATCGCCCTCAATAACCTGGTAGTCGGCTTTCAGAAAATGGCCGCCGGTTTTCTCCCGGTTTTTTGCCATATGATCGAAGAACAAACCGCTGTAACGGCAAAAGAGCTTCGAGCGGGGGACGCCATCACGTACGGCGCGTTACACCTCGGGACGGGGGAGGACATTCTGCCGGTCAGGTTCTATCCCGGGATCCCCTCAATCGAAACGGGAAGCAGTCCCGGGGACTGCTCCTGGGAGGATCAGATAGGCGGTTGCCTCACTGAGCTTTCAAGACAGGCGGGGCCATGGCTCAATATTTTCTGCCTTTCTGCTGCCCATGCGCTTCCACACGAGACAGTGCAGGAAATTTTGCGAAACGGCGCCCGCGTTATAGTGCCGCCGCCCGAAACAATAATTTGTGCGGACATGGTCGAAAGCGTGCGTCAAGCGGCGGAATACACGCCGGAGGCAATCACGTGGACGGCTCCGGAAAATCTAATGGAGGTGTGGTGAGGAATGATTGCTACAGATGAAAACGGAAACGGGGCACGGGTCCGGACACTAATCGTGGACGATGCTCCCATTATGAGGAAAGCAATTAAAGAGATACTGAGCAAGGACGACCACATCGACGTGCTGGGCGTGGCCGTTCATGGCCAGGACTGCCTCGATAAAATCCCGTCGTTCAAACCCGACGTCGTGACGATGGATATCGACATGCCGGTGATGAACGGCATCACGGCTGTCAAAAATATTATGGTGCGCTATCAGATCCCGGTCCTGATCATCAGCTCCCTGGTCCAGGACGGCTGGTTCGCATTCGAAGCACTTAGGCTCGGGGTGATGGATTTCGTCCCCAAGCCCTCAAAAGCGAACGGCTCGGACCGGATTACCGAAGAGGAGTTGATCCGCATGCGGGTGCGCGCGGCAGCGAGGATGCAGGTGCACCGGATGCGCCGGGTCCGGAGACGAAAACGGCCGGACGTCCACCCTACTTTCCTCAACAGCGCCCCTTCTGCGGTGGCGATTCTCGGCGCCACGCTTGCCGGGCCGAACACCATCATGCGCATCGTGACCCATCTTCCGCCTGATTTTGCCGGGTCGGTAATAGCCTTGCAGGAAATCCATCCCCGGATTCTAGGACCGTTCTGCTCCTATTTTAACGAGATCAGCCCGCTCGAAGTGGTCGCAGTAACCGGCCCGCAAAAACTGTGCTCAGGCAAGGTATACGTGGGCACGACCCGTTGCGGCATGCGCATAACAACCGATTCGCACGACGGCGAACCGGTAATCGATGCAGGAAATTCAGCCGAGGGGGCCATCGATACCCTTCTGGAGAGCGCCGCGGAACATTTTGGGGAGAACGCCTGCGGTGTTTTGCTGAGCGGGTTGGGAACGGACGGCGCACGGGGAATGCTGACTATTCGGGAGCGGGGAGGCTTGACAATCGGGCAGGACCACGAGTGCTCCGTATATCCGAATATCGTCGAGCACGCGATGCGCGAAAATGTCCTGGATTTGCTGATGTCTCAGGAAGGGATCGCCGCCAGACTCGAATCTTGGGCTGCAGGCAGGGTCAATGCCAGATGAGATGGATAACCTATCTTGGTGGCAGAGCGAAGAAAAAGGGCCGGGCCGGACGTTTTCGCCAGGGTAGAGTCCGGCTCGACAGTTAGGGGGCGAATTATAGGGTTAAGCTTTGGCCGTTCTCCCTCAGCCATTTTTTTCTTTCACGGTATTCGGGAAGAAATTTTTCCACGAGCATCCAGTATTCCGCCGAGTGGTCGAGGTGAACCAAATGACACAACTCGTGTACTACCAGGTAATCCAGGACGGGTTCCGGCGCCAAAATTATGTTCCACGCGAAATTGATAATTCCCCTGTTAGAACAACTTCCCCACCGTGACCTGAGAGACTTGATCCTTACTGCGCGGGGTGTTACGCCGATTATTCTCATATAATGCGTGACGCGCTCTTCAATTTTTTTCAGCGCCATATTTGCATACCAGGTTATAAGCTGCCGTCTGATAAGCGGGGCGCGGGTCCCTGCGGGGATTTCCGGCCGTATGGAGACGATTATTCTTCCTCGTTCACAGGACACCGCGGCGTTGCGCCGTTCACAGATTTCCAGGGTCTGCTCCGTACCAAGGTAGAGCAGCCTTTCGCCCGAAATAAATTCCCGCACGGGCAGTTTTTCCTGCTTTTCCCGGTTCAGAGTCAGTCTCTTGCGCACCCAGTCGGATTTCTTCTCGACAAAACTCATTATTTCTTTTCGGGAAAGCTTTTCCGGAGCGGCCACGATGACCCTGTTGTCCGGGTAGACGCAAAGGGAGAGACTCTTTCTCCTGGCGCTCCGCCTGATTTGCCATTCAAAATCGATCATTCCGGTGTCCTGGTTTTATTATGCTGAATTTGCAGTTGCGGATAATAGCGGTTTGCGTGCCGGTTGGGAAGAAGCATGAGACGTTATCGGCTGGATAGGACAGCACTTATCGATTACTGCCGAAGTCGGCAGGGCGTCACCCCGGCGTAAGATCCTTCTCGCATCCCTCAATTCAGCTTAGACTTCCTGTAACGACCTGCACTCCGGCTTAAATGAGAACATACGTACAGCGTAGATATTAGATGGTTCACCACTTATCGTAATGGACCCTTTCCTGCTTGTATCGTATCACCGGCGCCTTTTTCTCTGCAGGCCAGCCTATTGAGACTATGCTCAACGGGACTATGTGGTCCGGGAATGACAGGAGTCGTTTCATCCCGGCGATTCTTTCCTCCAAAGGATGGATACCGAGCCAGACAGCCCCGAGTCCAAGCCCGTGAGCCGCTATAAGTATGTTCTGCGTCGCGGCCGAGCAGTCCTGGACCCAGAACCCATTATAAACTTCGAGGGTTAAATCTCCGCAGACCACAATTCCCAGGACAGCCTGCTTCAACATCTTCGAATAGGGGTGAAAAGCAGGGATTGCATCCAGAATCCGTCTCTCCCTGATCACAATTAAATGCCACGGCTGCTGGTTTCCCGCCGATGGAGCGTTCATAGCAGCCTGAAGCAGCTTTTGCACCATATCCCCAGGGACATCATCCTGCTTGTAACTGCGAATACTCCGCCTGGTCATAACTGCCTGGATTGCGTCCATGGTGATTCCTTCCTGCCGGCTGAAAAACCAATCGAGCACACAATCACCGGGAATTGCGAACAGGACCTTCCATCTTGTAGCCTGCCGCGTTGAGAGCGGTCTCCAAATCGCTGATGTGTGCAAAATTGCGCGTTTCGACTTCAAGTTCCACTGAACTCTGATGAATGGACATGTCGGCGCCGCCCCGGTTGTGATAGATCTGAAGCACGTTGGCTTTGGCCATGGCGATTACTTCCAGCAGTGAAGCCAGCGCGCCGGGCACATCATCCAACCGGACATTGAACCGCGTTATGCGTCCGTTGCGCGACAGGCCCTTGCGAATGACCCTGTCCAGCAGAGGGATGTCGATGTTGCCCCCACTTACCACCAATACAGCTTTTGCCCCCGCAGGGGCCTTGATCTCTCCGCTCAGCAGGGCAGCCGCACAAACCGCCCCTGCCCCTTCGGCAAGTATCTTCTTTCGCTCCAGCAGCATAATCACAGCTTCGGCAATTCGGTCCTCATCGGCCAGCACAATCTGATCGATCTCTTTACGGATTATATCGAAAGGAATGCGCCCGATCTGCTTGACCGTTATTCCGTCGGCAATTGACCGGTGAGCCTCTACCGGTTCTATTTGGCCGGTTTCGAGCGCCCTGAGAGCTGCAGGACACGTTTGCGCCTGAACCCCAATGATCCGAATCCCGGGCCTGAGTGCCCTGGCAGCGACGCAAATCCCGGACACCAACCCTCCACCGCCGACCGGTACGGCGATCAGGTCCGCATCGGGCAGATCTTCCAGTATTTCCAGGCCAATGGTCCCCTGCCCCGCTATTATCGACGGATCGTCGAATGGATGGATAAAGGTTTTGCCCTCTTTTGCCAGTTCCAGCGCTTTTTTTATCGAATCCGCCAGACTCTGTCCCTCAAGGATCACTTCCCCGCCGTAGCCGCGCGTTGCCTCCTGCTTGGAAATCGAAGCCCACTCAGGCATAACGATTGTGGCGGCCAACCCGGCCCTGTTCGCCGCCAGAGCAACCCCCTGAGCATGATTGCCGGCCGATGCCGCAACGACTCCCCCTTTGGCGATTTTGCCAAGCTCAGACTGGATCTTAAAAGTCGCCCCGCGAATCTTGAACGACCCTGTTATTTGGAGATTCTCCAATTTCAGATAGACCTTGAAACCGGCGAGGCTGCTGAAGGTGGGAGAGTATACCAGAGGCGTTCGGATTATGTGGCCTTCAATGACGGCGGCCGCTCTTTTGATCTCGGAGGGAGAAATCACGATTAATACCCGAGCAGGAAGTGAATCTGAAGACTAGCTTGAAGTGAACAGATCATGCCGGCTGTTTCGGCAGAATAAAAACGAAATCCGAACCGTCCGGTCTTGGCACGTACCACATGTCGCCTTCGTGCTTCCGAATGATCTCCCTTATAAGATACAGGCCCATGCCGAACCCATCTTTTTTCTCGGCCCCGCAGTCTATCCGGGTGAACTTGGTAAAAAGCCTGTCTCTGTATTCTTCCGGAATAGGATTGCCGCTATTGTAGACGTTCAGACGATAAAAAGAGCCGTGATCTTCGAATCCGAAAGCGATCGTGCAGCCTTTACCACCATATCGTATGGCGTTTTTGAAAAGATTCCTGAATACCGCTTTGAGCCACATCATATCGATACCGATTGGAATAGTGCCGGCAGGAATAGCCCCGAGCCGGTTGTCGATTACTATGCGCTGTTGCTCAATGTCATTTGACAGCTCATCGAGTACCGCATCTATGACATCCTGGCGCAGGTCTATCACTTCTCTTTTTTTGCGAAGCCCACCCTCCATGGAATGAGCGCTTCCAAGGCAATCCTCCGCGATGCCGATCAGGTGCCGAACCCGCCCCATTAAATCCGAAACCGTATTCCACACGCTTTCATCCATTCGGCCGAAAGAACCGCGCATGAGCAGCTTCAGGGTGGCGGCAATCGAAACCAGGGGACCCCGGATATCGTGAGACATAATCATCAGCATGTTCAGTATTTGCTGGTTGAGATCCCGAATTCTCCGCTCGGATTCCGAAAGCTCCCGGTTCTGTCTTTCGGCTTCATGATAGGCATCCTGAAGTTCCTTTAAGTCAGTTATATCCCTTAGCACCCCTTCGCACGATGTGGAACCGTCGTCCTCGAAGCAAAGAGTGGCGGTAACGCATGATGAAAAAAAAGTGCCGTCGTTTTTTTTCATCTCCACTTCATATTCTTTGATAAAACCGTCCGTTTCAAGCCGCCGCTGAAACTGACTTGCATCTTCAGGATTGCGGAAAAGCATTCCAACATTGTCTAAGTCCAGCAATTCCTCTTTGCTGCAATAGCCCAACAGTTTCACTCCAGCCTGATTCACATCGAGCAGTTTTCCGCACCCGCTCGATATGAAGCGCATGTCAGACGCAGCGTCAAAGAAATGTTTATACTTCATCGCCATACTTTGAAGGGGGTCGCGAAAACCGGAGACCTGCAGATCAGCATGAGAAGATACCTTGCCAGTTGCCTTGGCCATCTCGCATCCACCTCCGCAAACTTTTTGCCTGCCCAACCGGTGAGGGACCATAACGGATGAAATGAAACCATTATATCCGCTTTTCGGCATAATTTTCAGAAAATGGACAAAAGACACTTATAAATTACAAAAAAAATCGACGATTCAATAGGTCAGGGACATTCCAAATTCTCGATCGGATTCCCTTTCGAGAAGGCTGGAATCGAGCCTGAATTCATCCTCAGCCCATGAGCCATACCTTAGCGACTGAAGAATTTTAGCAGCTTTTTCCTCGACTTCCGGAATTGTATGAACCAAGGCCCTCAACGATTTGAGCACCCGCAGCATTTGAATTTTATGACGAACCGGCAGCATCGGTTGTTCAACCAACTGGATTACTTCATCCAACTGAAAGAGGTTACCCGATGTTATCTGTACATAGGCGAGTTCAGACCACCGTCCGAGAAGCTCTGACGGCAAACCGTCAATCTTCTTCGACAGATCATAGTTCATTCCGGTACGCAGTGACTTTGAAAGCCGATCCAGAAGAGAGTTGATTTCCGACTGGTTCCAAAGGCTTGACACCAGAAAGAGTTTTTCCCACTTGGGATAAATCTTGTTTCTGACCCACTCCTGTTCCTGGTAGGGAGAAAGAGAAAGTTTTGCCAGTTCCTTCTGCTCCATGAGAAGCCCTTGACTTAATTCGATCAGATCCCCGGAGCAACTCAGATCATGGCATTTTTCGCTCAAGGCGCCGCACAGAGCTTCAAGAACAGGTCCTTTCCATTCGAGTCCGGGCACGTGCTCTTTAAGCAGGTTTTCCCAGCTCTCCCGGAGAATGGCGATCTGAGCGTTTATCGCTGAGAACACAAACCCAAGTTTGACCAATGTATTCCTTAGCTCATGAGCCAGGATTTCGCAGCTCTGGAGGCGCTGGCGGGCAAAGTCTTTGCTCGCCCGGTAGAGCTTTTCTCTGAACCATAAAGTCAACAGTTCGGAACCGAGGCTTTGGGCTAATTCCCCTACAATTCTGGTCGAACGGTCTCCACACCTCAACGTGCCAGGCATAAAGTGAATCTTTATAACGGCGGCGACGACATTTTCGGTGTCCCGCCAGATGTCGTTCCCCTGCCAGTCGACGGGATATTGAGTGTTTTCATTGGAATTACCATAGAGGCTCTTTTTCCGAACCAGCACGGGTTGCATGTGAAATTCGTCTTCCGGTAGTCCCAAAAGCTGCTTTCTGACACTCCGGGGGTCGAGCATCGGATTTTCGGCCGTCCAACTAGTCTGCTTTTCCACGCACCAGCCCATGGCTTCCAGTGGGCGGTCAGGTTGGTCGCGGTATTGTTCCCATTTCTTGCCGGGAGGGTTGTAATCGGAGACCGCGGGCAATCCCCATTCGAACTCATCAAAAGCTTTCTCATTAGAAGCGTTTGTCCTTGTGCCCGACAAAACACGAACGGAGGTCAGTTCCGGCATGAGGCCGATCTTGTAGATTGTGGCCTTCGTCGCATTATCCAGACAGAAAAGGATTGTCTTTATGACGGTCCGGCAACTCGAAATGAGGAGATCGTCGGAATTTTCCATGCCTTTCTCCGGGATAGATCTGCATAAGAAACCAAAACGCCGGGCCAAACGGACTTGCAGCAGGATGTCACCGGCCAGCCCCCGCTCAGATACTAATCACACAACACACCTGATATCAAGTTTATCGTAAATTCAGGGCGATCACTTAATGCAATTTTTGAAAACCGGGAATTTATCATTGATATTCGTGTGGATACGGTATTTTACTGTCCAAATCCGAATTTTACGATAGTTCAGAATCATCCTTCAGGCGGAAGCTGTAGCTCAGGGATTTCCGAATGAACACCAACTAATTGTTTTGACCAGGCCGCCGCAAAATAGTATGTGTCAGGATTGAGGCAACGTCTATTTGCCAAATGTTTTTGGTATGATACAGTTCGCAGGCTAGCCGCGAGGTCCAAATGGCCAGGTTGTGATTTACGGGCTGCGTGGCATGCCTGCACTCAACCCAGCTTATTTATCCGCCTATGTAATCCGAAAGGCTGCCGACTCAGTTTTGAAACCATTGCTGGTCGCCAAAAATCTGCGGCGCGCAAACTCCACCAGGGAGATTTTCAATGTCGATTATTTCTCCCTGAACCAGGGAGAGACCATCGCGCTCATAGGTCCGAACGGAGCGGGAAAAACAACCTTCCTACTCACTCTCGCCCTGCTCCATCAGCCAACCTCAGGGACTATCGAACTGGACGGCGTCACTGCCGGCCCAAACAATCTTCTCCAGTTGCGACGCCGCATGGCCGTTGTTTTTCAGGAGCCGCTCCTTCTCGACTTGTCAGTCCTCGGCAATCTCACCACGGCTTTACGGATTCGCAAGGTACCCAGGAAAGCGGCTCTCGCCAGGGCGCAAAAATGGCTGGATCTGTTTGGTGTAGCGCATATCTGCTCTCAGCGCGCAAGATCGCTTTCAGGGGGCGAGGCGCAACGCACGAGCCTGGCCAGGGCATTCGCCCTCGAGCCCGACCTGCTTTTCCTGGATGAACCGTTCGCCTCACTCGACTATCCCACCCGCAACTCGCTGCTGAACGATCTGGGCAAGATTCTGCGACAAATGAAAATGACCACTCTTTTCGTTACGCACGACTACAGCGAGATTCCATTTCTGGCAGAAAAGACCGCTGTGCTCTACGAAGGCCGTATAAAAAAGTGCGGCTCGAACCAGGAGATTTTTGGTGACGATTTTTTCCAGAGAAACTTCTGGAGTCCATGGTCGGACTGAGAGGAGAGCCTCGCTTCGGCTTCAAAACGTTTGCAGTGTCTTCTCAAAAAGCCTGCTGAGGATTTTCCCTGAACGGTTTGCGGTTTCTATGATTTGCTCGACCACCGCAGGCTTGTAACAATCGGGCAGGTTAACGTTGGTTATTACCGATATTGCCAGAACCTCCATACCTGCGTGGACTGCCGTTATCACTTCGATGATCGTCGACATGCCCACAGCATCCCCCCCGGCCATCCTCAAAAAGCGTGTTTCTGCGGCTGTTTCCAGACAAGGACCGAGCACTCCGGCGTAGACGCCCCTGCGCAGCGCAATACCTTCATTCAGTGCCGTTTGTTCGGCAAGAGCTACGAGGCGGCGGCTATATGGCTCGATCATGTCCGGGAACCGCAGACCCCACTCGTCCACATTAGCTCCAACGAGCGGGTTTTGCCCGGTAAGATTTATATGGTCCGTTATTACCATCAGGTCCCCAGCCTGGAAATTCGGGTTTAGCCCGCCAGCCGCATTCGACAGCACGAGCGTTTTTGTTCCGAGTGCCCGAAGGACCCGGATCGGAAATGAAATCTCCTGAGGCGAATAGCCTTCGTAGAGGTGAAAACGGCCGTCCATCGTAATGACCGGCTTTCCAGCCCACCTGCCGCATACGAGTTGTCCGTGATGTCCCGGGGCGGTACAGACCGGCCAATGAGGTATAGCGCTATACGGGACGACGACGGTCTTCTCCATCTCATCCACAATGCCGCCGAGCCCGGTGCCAAGGACCAACCCAGCCACCGGTTCGCACTCCAAATGCTTTTTTATTGAATCGGCCGCTTCTCCCACCTTGTCCCTGAACTCGATCATTGCGCGTCCTTCCGCAGCCGGCGTAAATTTAGCCGGAATTCTTTATCACTATTATAATTAATCAAAATATAAATCATATCTCGACGCTACGAGCGAGGTGGACGACAATTGACACAAGCCCGGTCTTTTGTAAAGATCGTTTGCGAAGAGATAGACTATCAGTTCCACCAGGAATTCGAATCACAAAATGGAGTGGTTGCAAAGACATTCGATGACATCTCCACCATCCAGACAAAGAGATCGCCGATTTGGCGGTACACCGCATGATTTTGTGCCATCCTACCCCGCCGAACTGCCCATTACCGAATGGCGGGAAAAGATCGTCAACGCGATCCGCGAACACCAGGTGCTTGTAATTACGGGTGAGACTGGTTCAGGGAAGAGCACGCAGATTCCCAAGTTTTGCATAGAGGCGGATAGAGGCCGAACCGGCCTCATCGGATGCACCCAGCCGCGCCGGATCGCGGCGATCAGCCTTGCCGCACGGGTATCTGAAGAAATCGGCCAGGACGGACCATGCCTGGTTGGATACAAAATACGCTTCCAGGACCGGACCGCCCGCACGACCCGCATAAAATTCATGACGGACGGCATCCTGCTCGCTGAAGCCCAAAGGGACAGGAATTTCCGCTCTTACGACACGATCATCGTGGACGAAGCGCACGAGCGTACCCTCAACATAGATTTTCTCATCGGCATCCTCAAACAGACGCTCCCGAAAAGGCCCGAACTCAAGGTGATAATCACCTCGGCAACAATCGATCCGGAAAAATTCTCGAGTGCATTCGGCGGAGCGCCTATTATCGAAGTTTCCGGAAGGACCTGGCCGGTTGACGTTTGGTACCGGCCCCTCGATCCGGCTGAGAGCGAGCAAACCGAGGATACAACCTACATCGATCAGGCGGTGGCGGCGGCCGGCCTGTTTAAGGCAGGCCCCGGCAAAAGAGGCGATATTCTCATATTCATGCCAACCGAAAGCGACATCAGGGAAACGGTCCAACGCCTCGAGGAGAAAAGCTATCTGAACACGGTTGTCATGCCTCTGTTCGGTAGAATGGCGGCCTCCGACCAGCAGAGGATTTTCGCGCCGATTTCCAAGGACAAGATTGTCGTTGCTACAAACGTTGCGGAGACTTCCCTCACAATTCCACGAATAAAATATGTGATAGACACAGGGCTGGCCAGAATAGCCCAGTATAACGCAAGGTCGAAGACCTGCAGCCTTCCGGTGGCGCCCGTCTCCAGGGCAAGCGCCGACCAGAGGAAAGGGCGGTGCGGCCGCGTGGAAGCTGGAATTTGCGTGAGGCTCTATTCGGAGACTGAATACCTGGATCGGCCTCTTTATACGCCACCGGAAATCCAGAGGTCCAATCTTGCCGAGGTAATTCTACGCATGCTCTACCTCAAGTTGGGCAGAGTGCAGGATTTCCCTTTCCTTGATCCGCCTTCTCCCACCGCAATCAAGGACGGCTTCGGCGTTCTGCGCGAACTCGGCGCTGTTGACGCTCACCACAGGCTTACTCCGATCGGCAAAATGATGGCCCGGCTGCCGCTCGATCCGCGAATCTCCAGGATGCTGATCGAGTCAAGGCAGGGAAATGCACTGCGGGAACTTATGGTTATCGGCGCAGCACTGAGCATCCAGGACCCGCGCGAGAGGCCGCTCGACCAGGAAGCGCAGGCCGAGCAGGCCCAGGCGGTTTTTCGAGACCGCCGCTCCGATTTCGTGTCGCTATTAAAAATCTGGCAGGCCTGCTGGCAGGAACCGATCACAACTGAGACGCTGTCCGAAACCGCCGATCAGGACACAGGAGTTTCCCTGGATGGCCAACCGGCGCTGAACGGAAATGCAGGTCCCTACAGGATAAATGGAGAACGGTCCTCGCGCAGAACTTCCGGCCAGGTTAGAAAGTTCTGCCGTGAGCATTTCCTCTCTTTTCGGCGCATCCGCGAGTGGCGCGACATTTTTGAAGAAATTCGCTCCATTCTCAACGAACTCGGGGATTTTATCGAAAATTCCACCCCGGCCGGCTATGACGCCATCCATCGCTCCATTCTCAGCGGCTATCTCAGCCAGGTTGCCATGCGCAAGGACAAAAATATCTACACCGCTGCAAGAGGCCGGCAGGCGATGATATTCCCGGGATCAACCATTTTCAACAAGGGCGGCCAATGGATTGTCGCATCTGAACTGGTGCAGACCTCCCGACTTTTTGCGCGGACGTCTGCAAGCATTGACCCCGGATGGATCGAAGAAGCCGGGCGGCACGTCTGCACGTACAGTTGGTCGGAGCCTCACTGGGAGAGAAGCCGTGGCCAGGTTGCCGCCTTTGAAAAGGTAACTCTCTACGGCCTCACTCTGGTCGACCGGCGCAAAATCGACTTCGCGCGCATAAATCCGGCAGAAGCGCGCGAGATTTTCATCCGTTCAGCCCTTGTCGAAGGAGACCTCCCCGGCAGATACGGCTTTCTTGACCACAACCGCGCCCTGCTCGCAAAAATCGAGCAACTCGAGAGCAAGACCCGCCGGCGTGACCTCCTCGTAGATGACCAGGCTCTCGTCGAGTTCTATGATGCGCGCATTTCGCAAATCGCCGATATCAGGTCCTTTGACAAACTCATCAAAGACAAGGGGGGAGACGATTTTCTGAAAATGAAGGAGGAAGATCTCCTTCGAACCGAACCAGACTTCGAGGCGATCGAGCAATTCCCTGATACGCTCAGTGCATGTGGGGTCCAGCTTCCTCTTCGATACGCGTTCCACCCTGGCGAGGAGGATGACGGCATCACACTTTCAGTGCCTGTCCATATTCTGCCTGTCCTCTCTGCGGAATCCTTCGAGTGGCTTGTGCCCGGCATGCTCCAGGAAAAAGTAACGGTCCTCCTCAAGTCTCTTCCCAAAAGCTTACGCAAACAACTTGTCCCCGTTAACGAAACCGCCCCGCGTATACTGCGTGCCCTTGAGACCGGACAAGGAGATTTTTACGGCAGGCTCAGCGATGCGGTGCTAAATGTCACCGGAATCCGCATTCAGCCTGAACAATGGGACGCAGAGCAGTTGCCCGATCTTCTGAGAATGCGGTACGAAGTGATCGGACCTAAGGGAGATGTTCTCACTTCGGGCCGCGACATCGCCAGCCTTCGGCCATTTGCAATTGAAAAGCACGAAGACAGACTCTGGCATGAGGCCAGGAAAACCTGGGAACGAGATGAACTTGCCGGATGGGATTTCGGCAACCTGCCGCAGAGCATCGAGATTGGAACCGATGCATTGGGGATTATGCGACTTGCTTATCCGGGGCTGGCAGATGAAGAAGGAAGGGTCGCCGTTCGTCTTTTCACCGAGCCGGACCGAGCACGGGAGTCGACCCGCGAAGGTTTAATGCGCCTGTATAAAAACGCCTTCGCCGCCGAACTTAAAGACTTCAGAAAAGACTGGGCTTTTCCGGATGCGTTTGGATCGATTGTTTTTTCCATGGGCGGCATTAAAAAGGCTTCTTCGGCTCTCTATGATTATATTCTACGGGGGATTTTCGAAAAGGAGTTAGCCCAATGCCCCGACCGGAACCGTTTTTTTGGAAATCTTGAAAAACTGAAAGGCCGTCTCGGAATAATCGGCAATGACATTCTAAAACCCGTTCTCGAAGCGATGAGACAAAGGCATGAAACACGCGCTGTTCTCGACCGGTTTTTGCGCATGGCAGGCAAAAACCGGGCTGTCAACGACCGGCTGGCCGTGATCGCCGGGGAACTTGAAACACTTATTCCGCCCAATTTTCTGTCGTGCTTCTCCGATCAGCGTATGAGACTTTTGCCGCGATACCTCCGGGCACTGAGCATTCGCGCGGAGAGGGCTTACGTCTCCCCGGAAAAGGACTTGGCCAAAGAAGCTCAGATTGAATCATATCGGACTGAACTAGGTGAGGTCAGAAAACGGATTCTTTCCCGGCCCACGCAAGAGGGCCTCGATTTTATAGAGGATGTTGCCCAAATGATCGAGGAATTCAAGATCAGCCTGTTTGCTCCGGAAATAAAAACCCTTTTCCCCATCTCGACAAAACGCATAGAGAAAAAGCTGCAGGGATTGCCAAAGTGAACGCTCCGCCAGCCGATTTGAACCTCGTATTCGATGCAGCCGCTTTGCGGGAGCGTGTGGTGAGTGTGCTCTCAAAGCACTGCGGCCCTGAGGCCCTTTCCCCCAACCCCGATTGCTCAGGGGTGCGCACCTCGAGCGTATTGCTCCTGCTTGGGGAGATAGTGCCCGTGGAAGGCAGCGTTCCCGAGGCCTGCATTATACTGAACAAACGTTCAAAAGAAGTCAAACAGCCTGGAGACCTATGCTGCCCGGGCGGAGCCATCGAAAAACTAGACCACTTTCTTTCCCGGCTTCTGCAGTTTAGTGCTTCGTCTCTTTCAAGATGGCCCTATTGGTATGAATTGAAAACAGGGCAACCTGAAGATGCGCAATTCCTCTCACTGCTTTATGCGGCAGGCCTCCGGGAGAGTTGGGAAGAAATGCGTCTTAACCCTTTCAGGCTGACTTTCCTGGGCCCGCTTCCCTCACAGTGTCTCGTTCTTTATCGCCGGGTAATCCATCCGCTGGCGGCATGGGTTTCATGCCAGAAAGAGTTCACTTTGAGCTGGGAAGTTGAAAGAATCGTACGGTTTCCTTTGCGCGCTCTTCTCAACCCCTTTAATTACGCAGTCTACAGGATGAACGTTCCTCCGCGCCTGAAGTGGCGGTTCAGCGGAACAACCGTGGATTTCCCATGTTTCATCTACAGCATCAACGGGCGAGCCGAACTTCTCTGGGGGGCAACCTTCAGGATCGTCACTTTGTTCCTACAGATGATTTTCGGGTTCCAGGTTCCCCCTCTTAAAAAGCTGCCGCTGGTCCCGGCAAGCCTGGGCGATGAATACATAAACGCAGGGACACGAAACGGCGCTAATAAAAATTATGATCATTGACCCATTGTGAAAAATCGCCCGTCCGGCTATATTCCTTAATTCGTGAAGTTTATACTGGTACGAAAAAACTTGATGGGTTGCGCTTCGCTGCACCCATTCTGCGGGTCTGCGGGTCTTTTCATGATTTCGGGCGTCCCATATGGACATGAGCTACTGTTTCTAAGAGGCCGATAAGGATTGATCGACCGGGGGGGGTGCGGGCGGCAAATAATGACCAAAGTTGGTGACGTAGTTCTCGTACATATGGATAACACGGCCTTCTTTGCCAGGGTCGAAGAAATATCCGCAGACGTGAAACCGGGTTGGTTCCATGTCAAATTACTGGTCCTGCAGATTCCTCTGCTGGTGGTCACCTGGATTTTGCGCGAGCCCTATTACAACGGCGAAGAATTCACGATGGGAGGCCGGCCCATGCGGATAGAAAAAGTGGTTGCTCCCGCCGAAGAAGATGCTACCCCAGAGCCTGAGGACAAAAAGAAAAGCCCGACAAAGCCCGAATTGGTCGCCCCCAGGAAAGAGAAGCAGGATAAATCGGGCAAGCAGGGCAATGTAATATCGATATCCGATCACCGGAAGAAAGACAAAGAATAGCCGGATATAGTCGCAAGGGCCGCAAACTACACTTCGTGGTTTTTCTCCCACCACTCATCGTGCCCTTTGAACCACCAGTCTGTTGAATCCGTCGTCAGGATCTCTTCGGCGATCTCTTTTGCTATCGCAGTAATCAGCCGCTGCCGGGCAAAATGTATCCATTTTTCTGCGTAAGAATTTCCGAGGTCGTTTTGTTCCTTTAGCTCCAAAATCAGGTCCAGCTGGTCGGCATCGTGAACGAGTCTGGCTTCGGCGGTCTCGGTGTCCCTGTACTCCTTGAGAAGCTCTTTCAGTTCGTCCCCAAAGGGAAGGGACGCGGCCAGGTCAGCTATTGCTCCGGTTTCGTCCACTGTGACGTACCTTTTGTTGACATAATTCTGGTCCCCGGTACGTGCTTCCGGCAGATCGTGCACCAGACACATGCAAACCACTTTGAACGGGTCGACGCTTCCGTCCATGCGCGCGAGAGCGAACCCGATCATTGCCACCCGGAACGAATGGTCTGCAACGGATTCGCGGCCGGACCCAAGAAACTGAAAACCCGAGCGGGGCGTTTTTTTAAGCATTCCCATCTCGAAGAAGAAGTTTATGATCTTGCTGTAGCGCAATAGAGTCTCCTTGTAACTAAAACTAAAATAGCCCTTGCCGACGGTTCTTGCAGCCCTGGCGCAAAGGATTTGAATCTATTGCGCTTTAAAAGATCAGTCAATGTTGATATATTTCGCCGAAATCGTGTAATTGAGCATGTTTCTAAAAAACCGGCCGGAGGTTTCAAGTAAATGGAGAAGCACACCCTTTCCGTACTGGTTGAGAACGCCCCCGGCGTTCTGACGCGCGTTGCAGGCCTTTTTGCACGGCGCGGCTTCAATATTGACAGTCTGGCCGTGGGCCGCACTGATAGAGCCGACGTCTCGCGTATGACCATCGTCGTCGAAGGAGACAAACCTCTCATCGAGCAGGTCACTAAACAGCTCCACAAGCTCATAGATGTTATCAAGATCAGCAATATAACTGAAGACGAATATGTTGACAGGGAACTGGTCATGATCAAGGTAGCGGCCGAACCGACCCAGCGTGTCGAGATCATGCACATTGCAGGGATATTCCGGGCTCGAGTCGTTGACCTGGGCAGGAAAACCATGACGTTCGAATGTACCGGAAATGCGGGTAAAATAAACGCGTTTGAGGAATCCCTGCGCCCTTACGGGATCAAGGAGCTAGTACGCACAGGGAAGATAGCAATGCTGCGGGGGAGCAAGTTCGTTGCCCTGAGCGACACGTCGGCGCGGGAATTGGAAGAGAATTAGAAGCGGCCAGCAGAGTTTTAGGAAATTCCGGAGGTGCTTTGTGGAAATGACGGTTGCCGAGGCCCTGGTCCAGTGCCTCGAAAGAGAAAATGTGGAAGTCGCGTTCGGCTATCCCGGCGGGGCCATCCTCCCTGTTTACGACGCTCTTTATCATTCAACCAAGATAAAACACGTGCTCGTGCGGCACGAACAGGGAGCTGTGCATGCTGCGGAAGGATACGCCCGGGTTTCCGGCAAGGTGGGGGTTTGTATAGCGACTTCCGGCCCCGGGGCCACCAACCTTGTTACAGGCATCGCAAATGCCTACATGGATTCCGTCCCGCTCGTGTTGTTCACCGGACAGGTACCTACTGCGCAGATTGGAACCGACTCATTCCAGGAAGTGGATATCACGGGCATCACGCTGCCGATTACAAAACACAATTACCTCCTTAAGGACCCACAGAAGCTGGCGGCCGTCGTGAAGAACGCATTTCATATCGCATCGACCGGCCGGCCAGGCCCGGTTCTCATAGATATTCCGAAGGATGTGGCACAGGCGACAATCAGCTTCAAATACCCTTCGACGGTGCGTCTAAGGGGCTACAGACCTACTTACAAAGGGCATCCCGCCCAAATAGCCGGGATCGCGAAACTCATTGCAAAGGCAAGGAGACCGGTTATCTATGCAGGAGGGGGAATCCTTGCCTCAAATGCCTCAGAGGATCTCCTTGAGTTTGCCGAAACGATATCGGCGCCTGTAACCAATACCTTTATGGGCCTTGCCGGTTTTCCCGGCGACCATCCGCTTTTCCTTGGCATGCTTGGTCTGCACGGGACCCGCTACGCAAATCTCGCAATCACGGAATGTGACCTCTTGATCGGACTTGGCGCACGGTTCGATGACCGGGTGGTAATGAACATCAACGAGTTCGCCCCGCACGCAACCGTAATTCACGTCGACATCGATCCGGCGGAAATCGGAAAGGTGATTCCCACAAACGTGCCCCTTGTCGGCGACGTGAAACTCATTTTGAAGGCGCTCCTTCCACTTCTTGAAAAAATCGACCGTTCCGAATGGCTCTCACGCATCAAGAGCCTTAAGGAGCAATACCCCCTTAGCTACAACCGCGACTGCGGCCTCAAGCCACAGTTCATTATCGAGCAGCTTTGGAACTGCACCCGGGGTGACGCCATTATCGTTACCGACGTTGGCCAGCACCAGATGTGGGTAGCCCAGTACTATAGGTTCAAAGAACCACGCACCTTGGTTTCCTCCGGCGGGCTCGGCTGCATGGGATTCGGTCTGCCCGCGTCTCTTGGCGCATCCCTTGCCGCTCCCGGCAAGAGCGTCATTCTGGTGACCGGGGACGGCAGTTTTCAGATGACTATGCAGGAACTGGGTACGATGATGGAGCAGGGCATCGGCGTCAAGATCATCATTATGAACAATTACACTCTGGGCATGGTGCGTCAGCTCCAGGAATTCTACTGCCAGGGACGCTATATGGCCGTAAACTTCTCGTTTCATCCTGATTTCGAAATCCTTGCCAAGGCATACAGCATCAAGGGTTATACGTTCAGGACCGAAGAGGACGTAATCAAAGGCTTGCCCGAGGCGCTTGGAAAACCAGGACCTGCAATCATCAACTGCATTATTCCCGCTGAAGAGAACGTTTCACCGATGGTCCTTGCCGGCAAGGGAATCAGCGAGGCAATTGACTGTGGATAAATATAATCGTCGCGGCTACACTCCAAGTTTATTCCGGCCAAAACACCCTGTACGGAATAGCTGATAATCGATCACATCACCTATCACGTTAGAATGCGATCGGCAGATCTCGTCTTGCCAATCCGGGACCGTGCTCCCGGACCAGGCTTCTTGACATGCTGCCCTTCGCCCACTTATAGTGCGTTTCTTTGAATTTGAGGAGCCGACCGAAAATGAAAACTCTGCTTTTAAACCCTCCGTCTTTCGAAAAATTTGACGGAGGAGCAGGCGCCCGCTGGCCTGCGCGCCGCGAAATCGCATCTTACTGGTACCCCGTATGGCTCGCCTATCCCGCCGGATTGATAAAGCAAAGCAGGCTCCTTGACGCCGCGCCCCACGGAATCAGCCCTGAAGAGACTATTCGCATCGCAAGGGATTTCGAATTCCTCGTTCTATTCACCAGCAAACCCGGATTTTACAACGATGTCCGACTGGCTGAGATGATAAAGGAAGTCAATCCTTCCATTAAAATCGCCTTTGTCGGTCCTCCCGTTTCGGTCCAGCCCGAGCAGGCCCTGAATGCTTCTTCGGCCATCGATTTCGTTGCGAGAAAGGAATTCGACTACACCGTTGCGGAATTCGCCTCCGGCAAAGACCTCAAGGACATACAAGGGGTCAGCTACCGGGATAATGAGAAGATAGTTCACAATCCTGACCGGCCCCCAATCGAGGACCTGGATTCGCTTCCCTTCATCGTGGAAATTTACAGGCGCGACATTGATCCGACCAAATACAATATTCCTTTTTTAAAACACCCCTATCTTTCGTTTTATACTTCGCGAGGGTGCCCGGCCCGCTGTATCTACTGCCTCTGGCCGCAGACGTTCACCGGGCATCCATGGCGCGTTCGAAGCAACGAAAGCGTTGTTGCCGAGGTAAAACGAGCACTTGAACTTTTTCCCGAAGTAAAAGAGATATTCTTCGACGATGACACCTGGGCATGGGGTAAAACGCGCGTTATAGAGCTTTGCAAGCATCTCAAAGAGCTCAATTTCACATGGTCATGCAACAGCCGGGTCCATGCCGATTACGATATGCTGAAAGCGATGAAGGAGGCCGGCTGCCGTCTTCTGGTGGTGGGCTTTGAATCCGGCGTCCAGGAAGTTCTCAATAACATGAAGAAGGGAATTACTGTCGAACAGTCCCTCACATTCATGAAAAACTGCCGCGAACTGGGCTTGACCGTGCACGGTGATTTCATGATCGGGCTCCCCGGTGAAACCAAAGAGACGATAATGCGCACTATCGAATTCGCCGAGCGACTCGATCCCGAAACCATCCAGGTGTCTCTGGCGCACCCCTATCCCGGCACTGAATTTTACGAATATCTCCAAACCAACGGCTATTTGACCGAAGACGACATGTCGGACGAGCTGGGACACCAGCTCCCCAACTACGAGTATCCCTGGCTCAGCCGCCAGGAGATAGTGGATGCGGTCGAATACTTCTACGGCCGCTATTATTTCCGGCCCAAGGTGATCTACAGGATCGTGCGACGGGCAATATTCGATAGAAGTGAGCGCAGCCGCCTCTACCATGAAGCTCGCGATTACCTGAGATTGCGCGCACGGCGCAAGAAATTTACCGGCAACGTTTTCGAGAAAACCAGGTGAAAGAATACCCGGATCTCGCTCCGTCAGAGATGGCAAGCGTTCACCACAGAGGCACAGAGAACGCAGAGGACACAGAGGCATGAAGCACAGCTTCTGACCTACCTGAGACTGGGAGGCTGGAAACTCGGCCTGCTCATCAACTTCAATGTTGCAATATTAAAGGACGGCATACGTCGGCGAATTCTATGACTTTTTCTACCCTCCGTGTTCTCTGTGCCTCTGTGGTGAACGGGTACCAGAGATGAAATCGCGCCGTCTTATTATAAACGGGGATGATTTCGGCTCTTCCAGGGAGGTTAATGAGGCTATAATCCTTGCTCACCGCCGTGGAATTCTGACGAGCGCCAGCCTCATCGTCTCCGGCGGGGCCTTCGAACACGCGATAACCCTGGCAGAAGAGAACCCGAACCTGGCTGTAGGGCTTCACGTTACCTGCGCCGACGGCCGTCCGGTTCTGTCCCCCTCGAAAATCCCGCACGTTGTCGGCAAGAATGGAGCTTTTCTATCCGACCCGGCGCTGGCCGGCCTGCGATATTTCTTTTGCAGGAAAGCCAGACCGGAACTGTTCGGTGAAGTCGCCGCTCAATTTGAAAAATTCTGCGAATCGGGACTCAGTTTTTCGCACGTGGACAGCCACTGCCACATGCATGTGCATCCCGTCGTCCTCGATGCAATAGTCAAAAGTGCCGAAAGATACGGCATAAAGAGGCTGCGGGTACCGGCTGACAGTTTTTTTTCAGCCCTCCCCTTCTTGCAGTCGCCCATCTTTGCAGCCGGAAATGCTCTCATTTTCAAACTCTTGACCGGGAGAATGAAGCGACGCATCCGAAGCCGTGGATTTAGTTTTCCGCAGAGAGTATATGGAAACCTGCTTACCGGCACTATGAGCCTCGAGTATGTCTTATCACTGCTCGACGGCCTGCCGCCGGGGTTCAGCGAAATATATTTTCATCCCGCCCTCCCCTGCTCGCCGTCAGCCGATGATACAAGACAAATGCAGCGGTTCAGAGAACTTTGCATCTTGATCGATCCCGAGGCCCATTCTAAAATGGAAAGGCTTCGCATAATCCCTTCCACCTACTTTGACCTGGAAAAGGATTCATGAAAACTGCGTTTGTAATTTCCCTGGCTGTTATTTCCCAGGCAGTCGCAAATACACTGTTGAGCAAAGGGATGAAAGTCATCGCCTCGATGCCCTCCTTCAGCGACGGCTTCTCTCTCACTATGCTGGCATACGCCTTGAAGAGCCCTTTTATATGGGGCGGAGTCGTTCTGCTGATTCTTTTTTTTGCATGCTTTCTTTCAGTTGTTTCCTGGGCTGACCTGAGCTTCGTTCTTCCGGCTACTGCGATTGGATACATACTGAATGTGTTTACCGGCAGCTACTTTCTGGACGAACCTGTCTCTCAGGCGCGTTGGATAGGCTCTGTGCTGATCGTTTTCGGGGTCATCCTGGTTTCCCTCTCGGGCGCAAGAAAAGCCAAACTGGAGAAACAGCTTCTGGAAAGAAGCCAACCTGGAGCGGGGGGAATCTCATGTTGACCGCCTTGATGGTCCTGATGGTTGTTTTCTCAAACGCGGCGGGCGACGTATTTCTCACCAGGGGAATGAAGCAAATTGGTGACGTCTCGGCGCTCAACCGGCTTCAGCTTTTGCAAACGACAAAGCAAATATTTGGTAATTTGAACTTCATTCTGGGCGTGGTATGCCTGGCCGTGAGTTTTTTTTCTTTTTTGACCGTGCTGTCCTGGGCCGATCTGAGTTTCGTTGTTCCAGCCACTGCCATCGTTTATGTGGTAACGGTACTGGGGGCAAAATTCATTCTCCATGAACAAATCGACCGCATGCGCTGGGCGGGTACATTATTCGTATGCCTCGGCGTGGCGCTCATATGCCTGCCCGATGACCGGTCATTGTCCATCTCGATGTTCCTTGAGTCTGTCAGGGTCATTTTTGGTACCTTAACCGCGGCTTCCGCCTGTTATTACCTTGTAAGCATAATCGCCGCCGAAAAGTTTTTTGCCTCCGCGCCTTCGCCCCTCCCCGGGGAATATCGGCCGGTTTCAATTCTGATTCCGCTTTGCGGAGAGGATTTTCGGGCCTATCAAAACTATGCGTCCCTTTGCCGCCAGGACTATCCTGAATTCGAGATCGTCTTCGGGGTTGGCGATTCACGCGATTCGTCTCTTCCGGTTATTGCCCGGCTGCGCGCCGACTTCCCACACGTCCCAATCCAACTGGTGATAAGCGCCAACGAGATCGGCCCTAATCCGAAGGTAAACACCTTAAACAACATGCTCCCTCAAGCCAGGTATGAGACTCTCCTGATGCTGGACAGCGACATTCGGGTCGGACCGGACTTTATGAAGGTGCTTACCTCGGAACTTCCGCATTCCGGAGGTCTCGTTACCTGTCTCTATCGCGCCGGGGACGCGCCGGGAATTCCTTCAAAGCTCGAAGCCGCAGGGATTTCCTCGGAATTTGCCCCGGGTGTGCTCGTGGCCCACATGGTCGGCGGGATTTCATTTGCTTTCGGAGCAGCTATTGCGCTCACGAAAAAAACGCTCGTGACCATAGGCGGTTTTGCAGCGCTTGCTCCCTATCTGGCAGATGATTACATGATTGGTAATCTGGTTCGCAAGGCAGGTCTGCCGGTAAAACTTTCCAGGTGCGTGGTCGAGACGGTTCTATCAAAGCTTAGCATAAGTGATTTTGTCCGGCACCAGATAAGGTGGGCCAGGGGGATACGGGCCTGTTCTCCGTGGGGACATACCGGCTCACTGATCACCAATGGAACGGTTCTTTCCTTTCTCTATTTCGCTTTGTCAGGTTTTTCAGGGTTTGGACTGTTCGTCTTCGCATCGGTTGTCGCATTAAGGCTCGGGATGGCATGGATGGTGGGGGTTCGCCGTCTGGGGGACAAAATTTTAAGGTACAATCTTTTGCTGGTTCCATTAAGAGATTTCTTCAGCCTTTTCATCTGGTCTGCCGCCCTTTTCGGCAAGCGCGTGGAGTGGAGAGGCCGGGTATTCCGGCTCGAAGAAAACGGCAAACTGAAGCCGGAAAAAGCATCTTGATAACTGTAAGGAGAAGTGGTGGAACTCTGCAGAATCGTTCTTCTTGTTGCGATTTTATTTTTACCTTTTGCCGGCCTTGCTTCAGTGGCCGGCGCAGAACCCAAGACAGTGATTACGCAAGCCGATAATGGAAAAGAAATCACAGTGTCCGAAGGCGAAGTTTTCGAAGTACGCCTGGAGCGCTCAGGCGGGACGGGATATTCGTGGGAAATCGTCGATCCGGATGAAACTCATCTGAAAGTGCTGTCATCTACCGATACCCCTCTCAAGGAAGGGCGAATTGTCGGCGGGCCGTTATTGACAAAATGGCAAGTGAAAGCCGTAAAGGCGGGCAATACCCAGCTCAAGATATTTCTGTATCGACCCTGGGAAGGAATTGAAAAAGCAGCGGAAAGATTCCAGGTCAATATTCAGATAAGATAATCAGCCTCTGCAGGGACCGCTTTTTCTTCTTCGAGGCCGGCTGCTCTTCCGGCTGGCGAAAACCTTCTCCTCGTTCGTACAGACAGGCTTTTCTGAAACCGTACAGTGTTGTAAATTGTCCAGTTATTCAAACCGGAGCCTCTCCCATTTGCGGAAGAATTCCTGAATCCGTGAGCTTATAAATATTAGTTTTCTAGTCGTGTCCTATTTAAGTATTTGTAATAGTTTAGGATTCATGGCATTATGTCACCTCACAAGAACTCACTTGGGAGGGGAACCGTGAAGCA
>JBKQLC010000027.1:0-49654 GCA_052147195.1 Syntrophobacteraceae bacterium | reverse complement strand
TAAAATTACTGCGGAAAAGAAATAATTCTTCGAAGACAATAAACTTCCAAAAATTCATTCACCCGCAGACCAGTATCCAGTGTCCCATAACCTGCATACTGGAAGAATCATGAATCGGTTCATTCCGTTTGCCAGGATTTCACGTCGTTCGGCGACGTTTTGGCCGAGGGTTTGACAACTGAGCAAGTTCCGGAACTTGCAAAGAAATCTCTGCAATATTACCAGGCAAACGGGAAAAAACGAGAAAGGACCGCCCGCTTTATCGAAAGGACCGGGATCGAAGCAATGAAAACGGCGCTTGGTCTGCCTGGATGAAAATTGATCGGTGAAATAAGAGATGAGGGGTGAGAAGGCCTGGGTTGCCGATAAAATAGGTTATTGCCGGGACCCCAGCCGAATCGGGGTACATATGCCTTATATGTATCCCCGACTGGCAGGGTTGTCAGACAAAATTAGTAAGCGCCTACTGCGCCCATTATACTCGGTGTGGTCGGGCCAAAGTTAAACGCGCCCTGGCAAGTAGCTTCTGACCTGTCCAAATCTCTCTTCTCCACAACGTGTCCACAGGACCAGCATGACGGCAAGCTGATGTGAGGCAGACAGCCAAAGCCGCAATCGGCCTGTGCGCTAAAGAGAGAACCACTGAATAAAACAACTGCTAAAGCCAATCCAAGAATCAGTTTTTTGCTCATTTTATATCTCCTGAAAACCCTGATAGTCATTCTTTTAAATCCAACAACCACCTAACAATGCACGGTAAATCTCGTTAGTCGAAATATAAGCCGATCTGCTGTCTTGTCAACTTCAACTAAGGTCAGCCAGGCAATAACAGGAGACCCAATTAGTATTTTTATTCAATAATATCCGATGATTATAGGTTTTTGTAAAATTACTGCGGAAAAGAAATAATTCTTTGAAGGCAATAAACTTCCAAAAATTCATTCACATCCGCAGACCGACACATCCCCAGACCGATATCCAGTGCCCTATAACCACCATACTGTAGGAATCATGAATCGGTTCATTCCATTTACCAGGACTTCACGTCGTTCAGCGTAAGCTTTTAGCCTAAAGCTCAGTGTCGAAACGACACAGCTAAACGTTTGCCCGGAGACCCGAAAAAAGAGGGTGTCGATGATTGGGGTTGGGGTTGCGGTTGGGCATCGGACCAGCGGCGCGTCCGTTGGGCAACAACAGTAAGTCTTTGACGAAAAGTTCTGGTGGGCTGCGCTTCCGGGGCTGTTGCTCAAAGCATGCACACCAGAAAACACCCTGACGGTGAGAAAAATTATCATTTCGTCATTCCGGCAGGGCTTTTGAGCCGGAATGACGGTTATGGAAATCTCTCGGCAAGTCAAAAATTATCGCGTATGGCGCTCAGGGTCAGAAAGTGCATTTGGGCAACAGCCCCTTCCGCCAGCCCACCCTACGGGTCTTTTCATGGTTTCAGGGTGTCCCGAAGGGACATGAAGAGCTGCTTCGAAAAGACTTGATGGGTTGCGCTTCGCTCCACCCATCCTACGACTTTTCATGGTTTCAGGGTGTCCCCGATGGGGCATGAATAACTCTTCCTGAATCAAAACAGCTCAGGGAGCACCCTGCCTCCGGGCCCAGTTCTGATAGAGACGCAATGGAACGATAAGGGCAAAGAAGGGGATTGTATACATCGCTGCCACGGTCGCTTCTATGGGGCTGAAAAACTGGGAGCTTAAGACCAGGACGAGCACGTTGTTCATGATTCCAAAGGCTATAATCGACGAAAGGTGATCAGGCAGAGGCCGCCCCCAGGAAAACAGCATTCCCGCCACAAAATAGACAACCGCCAAAATTACGGAGACACCCAGGGAGATTAAGACGGTTGACGGCTCATCGCGGAGAAAAGCGGCGTATTGTGAAAAGACGCCGAGATTGGTGACCACGAACGAAACCAGGGAAATACTGTACTGGCCCTTGGACAGTTTAGAAGTAAAGCCAGGGGCAAAGCGCTTCAAGATTTCGGCGAGAATGAGCGGACAAAAAATGACCAGCCCCAGGAGGCCTGACATGCCGAGAAGGGATATCTCCATGTATTTGCCGACGAAAATATAGGCCAAGGCTGGAAGTGTGAATGGAACCAGAATCGAGCTGACAACAACCATTCCGAAGACAAGAGAAATGTTGGCATCCAGGAGACCCGCGAAAAAAGGCGATGCCACGCCCGTTGAAACTCCGCTCAAAAGCAGCGCTGCGACAGCATATTTTGGAAACATGTACCGAAAAGAAACGAATATCAGTAAAGGCAGCACAATCAGTTTGATGAAGGCACAGTAGCAGAGGTAGAGCGCGGAACTTCTTACTGAACTTAAGATGGCGCCGAGCCGGATAGGAAGAAAGCTGAAGAAAAGAAGGGCCATCATGGAATAGATCGGATAAGGCTGGAAGGGCTTTCCGTACTCAGGCCAGATAATACCCGTAAGGATGGAGGCCAAGGTCGCAATGAGCAGCAGTCCGTCTCGGAAATGGAACATCTTTCACCTGGCCCGGGATTTGAAAAGTAATATGCAAGTTGTGTCAGATTATCAGAAATCCAGCCGCTGTGAACCGGTAGTTTTATTTCATATCCTCGCTGAGTCGAAGGACGACCTTTTCCTCTAATTCAGCGAGAATCGCCCTCATTGCTTCGCTGGTTTTAATCGGGCCTGAATTGTTCCAGCCTCTAAACATAGCCTCCTTTTCCTTCTCTTTGAACTGATCGATGCTGGAAGCAAACAATTGCCATATGAAGAGTTTTTGCAGGATATGACGCTCCGGAGCGGTCAGGTCTCTGTCGGTATCGAAAGATTTTCCATCCCTTGTCGTTATTATCATACCAACCGTCCTCATCTTCTCAACTGACTCAAAGCTGCTTGCCGGGTGCGGGAAAAACCGTTTCTCTCATGGAGAATAGTCCGGCCGTAAAGAGCTAATGAGATTTTGCGCGTAGGTATTGGTTTGGCCAGAGTATATCGGCGCCCAATACGTATGCCGCATGGAGAGGCCAATATGGCTGGCGCAGCATCTCCCTTGCCAGCAGTACAACATCAGCCTGCCCCGTGGCGACAATCTGTTCCGCCTGTACCGGTTGCGTGATAAAGCCGACAGCGCCTGTCGGCATGCCAACTTCTTTTCGAATGGCAGCCGCAAAGGGAACCTGGAATCCGGGACCGGCCGGAATTTTCGCATAGGGAACCAAGGCCCCGCTCGAGCAATCGATCAGGTCGACCCCAACATTTTTAAACTTTCGGCAGAGTTCGACGGATTGGGCTAAATCCCATCCACCTTCGACCCAATCGGTACAGGAGACTCGCACTAAAACGGGCAGGTTAGAAGGCCAGATTGCACGCACGGCTTCGGCTACCTTCAAAGGAAGACGGATACGATTCTCGAAAGTCCCGCCAAATTCGTCGGTACGTTTATTCGATAGTCGCGAGAGAAACTCGTGAAGGAGATAGCCGTGGGCCATATGGATTTCGAGTACCTCGAACCCGGCGTCGAGGCTGAATTGGGCAGCGGCCTGGAACTTCGTCAGTATATCTCCGATCTCCTTGCTACTCAACTCTCGCGGAACCGGGGAATGCTCGCTGAAAGCAATCGGGCTGGGAGCTACCGGTTGCCATCCCCCTGCGCTCTCATCCAACGGGCTATCTCCCCTCCAGGGGATATCCGTTGATGCTTTGCGCCCGGCGTGCGCGAGCTGAATACCCGGAACAGCTCCCTGGCTTTTTATGAAGGCTGTTATACGACTGAATGCCTTCCCGTGGTCAGAAGACCACAGACCGGAATCATATGGCGAGATGCGTCCCTCGGGGGAAACGGCTGTAGCCTCCACCATAACGAGGGCAGCCCCTCCAACGGCACGGCTTCCAAGGTGAACCAGATGCCAATCATTGGGCATTCCGTCCTGACTGGAATATTGGCACATTGGAGATACGAATATTCGATTTCTGAATTCGATTTCCCTCAGACGGAATCGTGAAAAGAGCACGCTCATGGATAAACCTCCTATGGATAAGGGATCAAATCGGAAACCATCTACTATTCACGCTTAGCGTATTAATATCAACAAGTAATGCTACCTCCGGCGTCAGGGTGCAAGAGGACGGAGGTTAAATTCTCTCATTTAGACATGCAGGGAAGGGAATCCGGCAATTTAGAACCTAGGAAGCCGGAAAAGCTGCCCCGGGTATGACATGCGGTCAAATTGGCCGGCATATCATCGGTTTAAATAAAATCACCTCCAAGATACTTGCCGCACCAGCCTTTCACGCCGGCGATGCCGGTTCAATCAGGGGCTGATTGGTTTTTTGCAAATCAGCTCTTATCTTATATCGCATTGAAAACAGCGGATTGTAAATCTGGAGAATACCGGGTTTAAAAAAGGATTCCATGTGAGAACTGGATTGTTTTTCCTCTCGTCTGTAATCGCTGCGGCCTTTTTCGTTTCTGCGTCGCAGATCATCGCAGCGGATGCCGGCGCGCAATCCGTATCAGCCGCAGACCGCCTCTCCATTAAGCAGCCCCGGTACTCCGGACGGTGGAAAGGCAACGACCTTAGCGTCGAATACAGCTATTCGAAAGACCAGGGGCAAATGGACCTGTCGGGTAACGTCCGGTTTTCCTATTCTCTGGTCATGGGCTACACGGACCTGCGGAGCTTTCAACTTGGTGCGATATTTCTGGATGAAAACGGCAAGGTCCTCGAAGAAATCGGACTGGCCACCAATCGCGGCTCCTTTGATCCCATCCCTTTCAGCCGCAGGATAAACCTGCCGCCCAATGCCGTTTTCATGGCTTTCAGGTACCAGGGGACAGCTACCGATGTGGGCCGGGACAAGACTTCTTTCTGGTTTTCCCCGATCCACTGACAGCACCAGCCCGGGACCTCCAATATCCGGGTTGAAGAACACTGTGGCAAATTGCGGGAAACGGCTTCGGCGGTGTGTAAATCCAACGTTTTTTAGCTGCCGTTCCTGCTCCTTCCTTTATTTCCCGATGAGCGTGAGATTTGCCTTTACCCGGGAGCTTTTCAGTCATCATCACCATTTATTACGGCCCGCAGAACTTGGAACAATTGAATGTCACCACCTTCCCGGATGGCAGTGTAATCGGTTTGCCTGTCCGGTGGTTTCCGCCGTTACGTTTAAACCCTTCCTGAACGACGGTCCCCCATTCGGAGCACCTTATCAGTGATTAAAGTATTTTATAAAGATGTCATAGACTTAGTTAAGGAGAAAAGAAATGAACAGAGGGAGTTCAAAACCCTTTTTGTTATTTATCATGACGGCCGCCGTGATCGCCTTAGCATTTGGCTCTGCCGGCGCCAGGCCGCGAGAATGTGAAGGTCCCCCACAGCTTGACAGGATGGCTGCGTTCGGATTCATAAGCTATGTCAAACCGGAATGCGACAGGCATTTTGTAAGGAAAGCCGAAGACGGCTACATGCTGGAAGCTGCGCTCGGCGAGAGGGCCGCCGAGCGGGCGGCAAGCGCCGATGTCCGGCGTTTCGGCCGGATGATGGCAAACTGTAATACTTTTGCCGGCAACCGGCTCATGGAGATCGCGAAAAATAATGACCTCGAAGTCCACACGGATATGGACAGAGAAGACCGGGAGGCGATCCTGCATCTTGCAAAAATTGAGGGCCCGGACTTTGACCGGGAATATATGAATCAGGCGATCAAGGATCAAGAAGATAACGTGAAGTTGTTCGAACAGATGGCCAATGAGGTTACCAATCCCGATCTCAAGTGCTACGCTCAGCAGACCATCCCTGTTCTGCGCCGGGATCTTCAGATGGCGCGGGACATCTACGGCAAGATCGAAGGTCAGGGATAAACGGGAACCGGTTTCACATCTATGTCTTAGCGCGATCTTCCTTGAGCTTCCTTTCCCAGTAGCACGAAATCCCCTGACCCTTCATCCCCGTCTCGAAACAGCGGTTGCATGAGATGCACCTGGCATTGGCGCTGTCTCCGGCCTTCCATCGTTTGATGAGGTGCGGTTCGCGAATAAAAGGGCGGGCCATGGAAATGTAATCCGCCCGTTTCTCTTTCAGAATCCCGTCTATTACGGGCACTGACCGTATGCCCCCGACAACTATAACGGGGACATTGACCCTTTCTTTAATGTACTGGGCAAAGTCCGCCAGGTAGGCTTCATCTTTTTCTTTAACGATCATACTCTTCGTGCAATGTTTATCCGGATTCGAAATCGAGCAGCAGGCGCTTACCTGAATCGCATCTATTCCGTCATCGCCAAGACGCCGGGCAATTTCCGCCGATTCGGAAAGCTCCACTTCGTTTTCGACAAAATCCTGTGCGCTGAGTTTGAACATAACCGGATAATCTTTTCCTACCTCTCCCCTGATTGCTTCGAGGATCTCTCCAACCATACGATACCGATTCTGAAGGCTGCCGCCGTACATGTCGCCGCGCCTGTTCCATGCAGGAGAGAGGAACTGGTTGATACCAAACCCATGAGCGCCATGAATCTGAATACCGTCGAAGCCGGAGCTGAGAGACCGGGACGCTGCAGCAGCATGGGCCTCCACGAGCCGGGCAATATCTGTCCGGGTCATCTCCCTGGGGACTTTGTCTTCCGGGGAATACGCAACGGCGGAGGCACCCCATAGTTCATCGCCTTCCCTGAAAAAAAGCTTGGGGTTGGCCCTTGCCAGGCAGTGGACGAGTTGAACAGCGATCTTGCCACCTTCCTTGTGCACCGTATCGACAAGTTTTTTCAGCCCTTCAACCTGTGTATCGTCGTAATTGCCCAACATGTAAGGCAGTCCCTGCCCATTTGTCATGACATACTGGTAGCCGGTCAAAATGAGCCCGATGTCTCCCTTGGCAAGTTCCCCATAAAACTCCAGGGCGCGATCGGTCACATAGCCTTTCTGGTCTCCTACGCCGCTCCATGTGGATGACCTGATGGCGCGGTTGGAGAGTTCCAGGGACCTGATCCATGTTTTTTCGAACAGATGGCGGTTATCGGCCATCGTGAGCCGGTGTCCCACAACTACTGCCGCCGTCGCCGCAAGCTCTGTTTTCAGAAATTTTCGACGCGTGAGTTTGTCGATCATAAATCCCTGCTCCTCCGGCAGTTCCATGTTGGGAGATTTACTCAAAATCAATAGTATAACGGATGCCTGTCAAGCCGGCAGAAAAGCATCTAACGGCATGCTGACCGGGCACGGCTGTCCGGGACGTGACCCATTTCCACACCGCCGCTTCCATACCCTCTTATGTTCGACGTCAGCCTATTGAGCCAGTTTTGCATGAACTTTTTTCAATTCCTCAGGGATTTTGATCTGCTGAGGACAGTGCTCTTCACATTCGCCGCATTCGGCGCAATTCGAGGCCTTCTGCTCCGGGGTGAGCATGTGATTGTAGAGCATGAAATTGATGTCCTCATCCTTGAACATGAAACAGTCATTGTAGAGGGAGAAATTCAAAGGAATGTTCACGCCATTGGGACACGGCACACAGTAAGCACACCCGGTGCAGCCGATCCGGAGCATGTTGCGATAGACTCCGCAGACTTCGGCGACGACTTGCAGCTCAGCCCCCGAGAGTTTACCCGCCCCGGCATCCTCCGCAATACGGATATTCTCGATCAATTGAGCCATAGAGCTCATTCCGCTTAAGGCCGTTGAAACTTCTCCATGATTCCAGACCCATTGCAGCGCCCATTCGGCAGGAGTCCTTTTCACCGGTGCCGAATCCCAAAGCGTTTGGATCTGTTCCGGGATTCGGTCCGTAAGTTTCCCTCCACGAAGGGGTTCCATGATAACTACGCCGGCTCCTTTGGATGCAGCATAGCTCAGGCCCTCTTTCCCGGCCTGGTAGTATTCGTCGAAATAGTTGTACTGTATCTGACACATAGCCCAGTCATAGTTGTCCACAATCTCCTTGAATATCTTCACATCGTCGTGGAAAGAGAACCCTGCATACCGGATGCGTCCGTCTGCCATGGCCCTGTTGAGAAAATCGAGCGCGCCCAGTTCCTTCATGCTGGCCCACGACTGGCGATTCAGCCCGTGCAGGAGGTAGAAATCGACGTAGTCGGTCTCGAGCCTTTCAAGCTGTTCGCCCAGGAACCGCTCGAAATCCTGCCGGCCCTGAACAAGCCATGTCGGGAGCTTGGTTGCAAGGAGAACCTTTTTTCTGTATGGCTTCAGGTGTTTGCCGAGGAAAACCTCGCTCTGTCCGCCATGGTAAGGGTAGGCCGTATCAAAATAGTTGATGCCATGTTCGATGGCGTAACGGATCATCTCACGCGCAGCCATTTCATCGATGGGTTTGCTCGGATCGAAGAGATCCACTGCACCGGTACCCCCGACTATGGGAAACCGCATACATCCGAACCCAAGGACAGACACGTCACAACCGGTTTTGCCGAGCTTTCTGTAGAGCATAAAGCCTCCATGTATGGGACAGCATCGAGGGTCAATAAACAGGGACGACTTAGATTTGGGCTTAGGTCAGAGCCACTGATTGCTCCTGAAAATTATGAGCGTAAATCCTGTAAATCCTGGCGAATTCAATCAGCGGCGTGCGGCATGAGGGAAAATATACCTCACCGGCCTTCCGGAGGCAAGGAGAGAGCAGTAAGGGATGGCTCTGCGGCTAAATTTTACTTCAGATCTTTGGTCTTCTTTCCGACAATATCAGCGTAGGTCTAATGCCTCCTCCCAAGAGCCGTCAGCAGGCCCAATCGTGGCGCCTTCCTTCGCGGCTCTCACCATTTGAACGGGTTTATACTCCCTGTTTGAGGTGTGGGAGGAAGAAAAAACTTACACCAAAAAAACCCAACTCCTGGATAGGGCCGGAGCCGCAAAAGCAGACGCCGGGGAAAAATTTCTACTGCGCTAATGTTATTCTAGGGAAAGGAGATGAGCATGTCCTTTTTCAAGCTGCTTCTCACGTTCGCACCGTGGCTTTCGTTTCTTATTATTGCCCGCGACAGTCTGTTTCGTCTCAAACTCGGGTTGGTGGTTGCGTTGGTGTTGAGTGTGGTCATGGGTATTACCCGGTTGCACAGGGGTGTCATCCTGTGGGCGGGTCTGCTCTTTTTCACATACGCCACGGTGGCAGTGGCGCTGCTCAACAACATGTGGACCGCGCAGCACATGGGTATAATGGCCAACGGGGCGCTGGCTGTCTCCACCTGGCTGACCATTGCCATCAGGAAGCCGTTTACCCTGGACTACGCGCGAGAGCACACCGACCCGTCGCTCTGGGATAACCCGCTGTTCATCAGGACGAATGTCGTCATAGCTTCGGCCTGGGGCCTGATCTTTTCAGTGAACGCCATTTTAGCCTGGGGGAAGATGAATCATTTTATTCTGTCCGAACTGGGTTATGAAGTTATCACATATACCTTGCTCATCGGAACGGTGGCCTTCACGACCTGGTATCCGAATTATGTTCACCGCAGACGAGAACTGGAAGAACGTGTACTTGCAAGCCGCCAACCCGGATAGGACGGAAATTTTGCAGCGATGTCTATCTCGCTTGTTTGTCGATAATCCGGGCTGATCGGGCCTTCGTGAAAAGACCTTTATAACCGGCCGCGATTTTCAGACCACGCTCTCAGGTGGATTCAGGCTAAAATCCACGTCATTTCTCGATTCTCAGCAATTATCGGTTTGAGCATTTCTTCAAATTCCGCGTCAGGCGAGCTAAATATCCCCCTGCGCCATGCCCGCTATTGAAACAGCATGATACCCATAATGGCGACGACGTTGCCGATAATGAACAACAGGACGGAAAACCCTATCAAATCACGAATGCTTATGTTGGCTATTGCCAGCAGGGGCAATGCCCAGAAGGGGCAGACAACATTCCAGATACTCTCGCCCCATGCAACGCCCATGGCAACTTTCCAGGGCTCGACGCCCAACTGCGCGGCAGCGGGCAGCATGAATGGCGCCTGCACAACCCAGTGCCCCCCGGCTGAAGGAATAAAAACGCTGATAATTAGAGATGAGAGGTAACAAAACAGCTCGAAAGTCCTGTAAGACGACATCTGCAAAAGCCAGCCGGATATCACGAAGACCAGGCCGCTTCCTTTCATGATTCCCATTATGCCGGCATAAAAGGGATACTGAAGAATAATCCCGGCGGCAGTGTTGCTTCCCTTGCTTACAGCTTTTGAGTAGTTGATGAGCGTACCATGGGCAAGTATCCCAAGGATCAGGAATGTGAATATGATTATGTTCAAGTTGAGGTTAAACCCATTTTTCCCAAAATAATAAATAAGATATATGAGGCCCATCAATCCCAGTGTGTAGTTCAGGCTTTTGCTGGACTCGACACGGTCCGCCAATTGCTTTTCGACAGGGCCTGAAACGACTGCAACCTCTTCTTCCTGGAGGAGCGCAGGATCAGCCAAAACGGTGTCTTCCTTTTTCGGAATCATCAGTATGAGCACAAAGGGAATTACGATAGCGAGGGTAATGACTATAAACAGCGCCTGGGGATGAAAGATGGTCTGGGAGAGGGGAACGAGCCCCATGTCCTTTTCCAGGAAATGCCCTTTGGTGTTTATGAGCAGGGGAACAGATGCTGAAAGGCCGCCATGCGTAATGATGATTCCGGAAAATGCTGCCGCGACCATAAGGCGAAAATCTACATCCGGATGCAATTTGGCGGCTTCTCGAGCGAGCAGGCCGCCTGCGATCAAGCCCAGCCCCCAGTTCAAGTAATAAAGGGCCATTGAGACAAAACCAATGAAAAGGACGGTCTGCCAGGGGGTACGAGGTATGCGCGCGATAGCCTGCAGAAACCTGCGCACGATCCGGGCCGAGGCCAGAGCATAGCCCGTAATGATTACAAGCGTCATCTGCATGGCAAAGGCCAGGATGTCGAAAAATCCCTGCCCCCAGTAATTGACTATCTCCACGGGGCCTTTGTGGGTTATGCCCATCGCCATGGCAACGACTACCAGAGAGATGATCCAGGCAATTGCAAAAGGGTCGGGAAGATACTTTTGCATCAGGTTTACGAAAAACATGAGAATTCTGTTGATCATCTTTTCATGCCTCACATCTGTTGGGCGATGCACCTATCCTTTCAGTTCGACGATCAAACATAGCAGGCCGATGCCTTTAACTGGTTTATGAGTTTTTTCATAAACTTCTTCCTGATTTCCGGGATCTCTTCCTGCCGATACTTGTAAAATCCTTCTCCTGTCTTGATGCCCAGTTTCCCTTCCTTTACCTTCTGCCTCAACAGGTTATTGGCGGACTGAGAATTATCCATAACCTTCAGAAGGTTATCGCCAACGATACACCAGATGTCCAATCCGCCGAAGTCGGCCACCTCCAGTTGTCCGGTCGTTGCGTACCTGAAGGCTGGCCCGAACTTAAGGGCCTTGTCCACGTCTTCCGGCGCCGCGATACCCTGTTCGATGATCGAGAAAGCCTCCCTTGCGACACCCTGCTGAATCCGGTTTGCCACAAGACCGGGGACGTCTTTCAGGACCTTGACCGTTTGCTTCCTGATCCCGGCATAAAGTTGTTCGACTTCCACGTAGATCGATTCAGGCATGTTGCCGAAAAAGGACAACTCCACGATGGGCATGAGGTGGGCCGGGTTATACCAATGGTTTACCATCACCTTCTGTTTGCGCTCATCGCCAAGGCGGGCGATCATATCGTTTAACTTCAGGCTGGACGTATTGCTGGCCAGAATGGCATGCTGCGGGGAGTATCCGTCCAGTTCCTGAAACAAGCGCTGCTTGAGCTCCAGGTCCTCGGGGACTGCCTCTATTACATAATCGCGGTCTGCTACAGACTCTTTAAGGTCCGTGAATGTTTTGATTCTCTGAAGGGCTGCCTCTATTACATGAGGCTCAATGAATTCTTCCTCGGACAACAGTTCGAGTTCTTCCCTGATTTCCCCTATCGCTGCATTCAGCCTGGCATCATCTATGTCGTATAGATTGACGTCATATCCATACATGGCAAAAGACTCGGCAATACCATGCCCCATCGTTCCCGAACCCACTACGGCGATTTTTTTGATCATGACAGGCCTCGCTTCTGAGTTTGATTGAATGTAGAGCGCTTTTGCCGGACTGTTACCCGAACAGGTAAAAGAAAGGCGCCGGATTCCAGGTTTTACCGGATTGACGATAAGCGATGTCCATCCGAATGCATCAACCTGACCACCAGCGAGTCTCGACGGGTATCGGGGGTTCGTCCGCCACTCTAAAAAACCCGCGCGGACACCCTTCAAGGCCATAAAACCTTCCCATATACGAATAAAAAACGCAAGTCGCGTGTCAAAGGAACCGGTTTCAGGCAATTTGAGGAGACACCACCATCACGCGCTCCAGGCTGTATCCTGCTGTCGTTCTTCTTCGCGGCTTCGCGTGCAAACTGTCCATGTACACGTTTGCAGGAAGACCCGGAAATGCATCCAAATAGCGTGAGACCCTCTGGCCCGAAAGTGTTATATGACTGGATATTGATCAGAACCGGGCTCAAGGAGGTGTGTTATGGCTGAGAGTGGTAAATTTGCCGGCGAGCGGGTTGCAATTGATCGGGAAAGGGCGAAGATACTTTCCTGCGGCCGGACGATTGCCGAGGAGATCGAATCGATCAGAAAATATGGAAACCATGGGATGAGTCCGGTTCTGCGAGCCGCAGTTCTGGCAGCACACGGTATTCCGAAACCCAAAGCCAAGGCGGAGAACGGCATCTTCTTCGGTTGCTACAGGCCCTTCACAAATCCGTTCCTGTTGCGTGACTACATCAGGCTGCTGGATCTGCTGAGCGTGGACCATACCCATTTTGATCGTGAATATTGTTGCGGATGGCCCTTGATCGTGGAGAGCACAGGAGAAGAACTCGACCGTGCCCGAACGCTCAGCCTGGAATTCAACCAGCTCAACCTCGACCTTGCGCGCCAAAAGGGAGCGACCACCCTTGCTTACTGTTGTATCGGGTGCGCGTATGCCGCAAAACATGCCTTCAAGGATGACGCGGACACCCACGTTTACATTGTCGACCTGATTCTCGACAAGCTTGAGAATCACCAGCTCAAAATGAAACCGGCGGTGATTGGATATTTTGAAGGATGCCACACCATCCATCGCGCTCTCTATCCCGGAACATTTCTGAATTGGGATCGGTATCGCCAACGGTTGGCTGGGATCGAAGGCTTGAAGGTCGTTGATCTGCCGAAGAAACTTTGCTGCAAGAAGTCCGGCGTCATGAAAAAGGCTGCGGAACTGAACCTGGACAAAATCCTTTGCACCTGTAACTGGTGCTATAATTCGCTTAAGGAAAAAGCCACCGGCATAGCGCATGTGATGAGCCTGCCTGAACTCCTCCTGCAGTGCCTGGAAAACCATTGAAAGGGTGCAAAGGGGGCGGGCGTGATTAACAGCGGGGAGCAACGCCGACACGACCTCTTAGCCGGCTATTCCAAGTCGTCCGGCACCTGTCTGACTTTTGCCGCTGGATCGTCGCTGCCGAAAGGTTTCTGAATGAAATTTACTCGTTCGTCCGGAATGCCTCGTCGTACTGTCCGAAGAGGGACTTGAGTTGGCACATGGTATAAAAAGGGGTGGTCAGGCACGCTCCGGATTATCGCCAAACAATCCGGAAGAGGGCGCCGTTTTGACCACCCCGGAAAAGCTCGTAAGACATAAGTCAGGTCTGCTGGAACTTGCCGAATGTCTCGACAACGTTTGACAGGCCTTCAGGATCGACGGCCTCTATTTATTTAACCACCCACACATCCAGCACACTCGTGTTATCATCAACTGCCGCGAAGGTAAATCCATCTCCAAAAGAATGAAGGGCGATCCCGAATGCCCCCCCGATAGCAGGATCGATCGAAATCTGCGCAACGAATTTTCCCCAGGGGGTGAACTCGACGATTTCGCTCGGATGAGTCGTATCTTCGTTGACAGCATCGCCCTGCGAGGTAATGAGGTCTCCGTTGGGGGCCAGCACAAGACCGAGTGGACCGTGTAAATGGACCGCGTCATTGACTACAATCTTACCCATCCCGTTATCTTTATTGGTGTGGCGCGCATCGCGAATGGCGAAGATAGCGTTGTCTCCAGTGGACGCGACATAAAGGATGTCCCGGTCATTATCGTATGCCAATCCGGTCGGGCCGACGACAAACGCTGCAGAATTGCACTGATGCAAATACCCAGACGCGATTTGAGTTGCCGACAGCACTATGACGGGATCAAGAATATCATTCTCGTTAATCGACAGCTCAAGCCGTACCACCGTGCCGCTCAAAACGTTGGAAATAAATAGCTGAGCAAAATTCCCTTCATCATTGATCGTCAAATCCCACGGGCCGTCGAGAAACTCTGCGTTGCTCAGGGTCTTTACCAGGTTTCCGTTCTTATCCAGAATTATGAGTGAGCCCTGCTCAACCCCCTGTTCCACGTCACCGCTTTGAGTACAGACGCCAAGCCCATTGGTAGACGGGACATTTCCGACCAGCACGAATCCTCGCTTCAAAACTCCAAGCGCAGTCGTGAGTCCCAGCCCTGTTTGCCCCTGAAAGAAAAGTGACTGTGTACTGGTGGCTGGATCGATCTGCACGATGGTGGTGCCGGTCCCTTGGAGATTGTTAAAGTTGTTAAAGTTTGACACGAGAATGTCGCCAGGCTGAAGCAGCCCACCCGAAGGAAATCCCCATGGAACAAAGGCAACGCCGTAAGGGTTGACGTCCCCATTGGGGGGAACGGTCGTGATGGAATGCGTTGGACTCGCTGGAAGATTCGGGATGATCGCCTGCTGCTGATGGTGGTGGTCCCAATGGGCGAGCGCCGGGGTCCCCGTAAGCGCAAGAAAAATCGCACAGTACAACAGGCACAAACTTTTTGTTCTCATATTCTTTCTCCTTATTCAGTATTTTGGCAGGAAAGGGAAGCGTCTCTTTCAACGATGGCACACTCGCTCAGTCGTTAAGCCGTCAAGAAACATGATACGGCAAAATCAGCCACTCTACCAAGAAGAGCCCTGTTGATCTCCATTCTTTACGGTAGACACTCTAATTGGGTCGGCTTAACAGCGTGGTCATGAAAAAACATTACTTACCTCATTATTGAAGACATCGCTGAGCAAGGCTATCAGCCAGGGCCCTGCACTTTCACTACGATAGGCACTGAGTTGAGAGAAATAAATAAATTGGACTGAGTATTTTTTAATCGAAAGCCAGAGTATTTGTAATCATAACATGCGGTATTGATAGGGTTGCACCATTTGTTGTAGCACCCAGGCAGTGAACGACACTTTTTGGCGAATGCCTTCTTATTCCTTGGCTCAAAACATAACACGACCGTTATCGCCCAATAATAAATATTAAACGCATTTATGTTTACAGTTAGAACTGGTCACTTCCCATTCCCGCATTTCTTGCGTTTCGCTGCACCCGCTCTGGGAAATTCAGCCCCCAGTCGAAACTGGGTTCTATCCAATCCGCCATTTCCACCATAAAACCAGGTGCGCTTTAGAAGCATGCGCCGGTATGTAGGTGAAACATACTTATCACCTACCGGACAAATACGTTATTGACATTATTTACAAAGACGATGCGTTTGATTATCTGGGAGCATAGAGGATTAAAGCTATGAATACGACCTCAGAGCTGGTCTATCTGCATACTCAGATCGAGATGCTGTGTAATTTATACATCGCAATTGAGAATAAGCCGGATGAGGAAGATACAATTCAGGAATTAAAAACGAAGATTATGGGTATTTATTCCGAAATAGTGAGCATAAAAAAAGAGAGCAACCCTCAAAGTATCAACCTGCCTGTCTTTCATGATATTTTCACAAAACCGGCTCCCATTTTTAGCCCCGGGAACTCTTTGGAAATCCACTGATACTTAAGTTGCGTTCAAGACCGGCCGGGGATAAACTCCGCCCATGCAGCATTGCCGCTCGACGCCCCGCGAGGCGTACTTGATCTGATAGGAAACGTTTGGTAAGAGACCCGGAACTCGGCAAATTTCCTTGGCGCCCACAACAAAGCCCGGACGAAAACGCCCGGGCTTTGCCGTCTGTCGAGTTGCCGCACTGTTCGGGCGGGTCATTATCGCCTGTGAGCTAAAGCTAGCGCCCTTTCTTGACGACTGCGAAATCACCGTTGTAATTGAGGACCGCCCAGGCGGTCTTTGTTGTGGGGTCAACACCATAAGTGCCAAGCGGGTAGGACGCGTTCCAGGGGCCAAAAACGAAATTTTTGGTGCCGCCTATATTTTCGTCCACCGCGTTCATCCAGTGGCCTCTCTCACCAATGGTGCTCAATGTAATCATACGCCCATGGTTGATGTGCTCGCGTCTCAGAGTTTCCGAGGGGTCGTACGACATGGACAGAGTGAACGTATCGGTCGGAGCGCCGCCTAGAACGGGGCCCACATCCATCACACCCAACAGGGTCAGTATGTCGCTGATGGCGCCGGTTTGGGCCGGCTTAGGTGCCCAGTAGGCATCCACGGCCTTGGTTAGGGATCGCCCGGTCTCGTCCGTGACGTTGCTGCTCTTAAAGAGTTGGGCAGTCGTTTTGCCGAATTTGAACTGCGTCGTCGTGCCGCCTGATCCTTCATTTACGAGGTATTCCGCTCCGTTCAGGCTGTAACCCCAGGTCTCCTTCTTGACGAAATCGAAAATGGGGGTGGTTAGGGTTCCTGCACCAGATCCCCCGGACGGATAGCTCGCGTTCGAACTCCATTGGCCATTGTCGTCGGAATAGAAATCGACGGTCACGAGCGGGCCATCCACGGTGAAGATGTAAAAGCCGACTGTGTACAATTCCTGGGAAACCGAGGTCTCACGGGATTTTTGGCTGAACCAGTCGGGGTCGGCCAAGGCTGTTGGCGTGTAGAATTTACTGCTGCACGAAGCGCAAATAAGCTCCTGGACTTTCGAGTTGCCATCTGGACTGGCTATAATGGAACGCTGATGTATGTGGTCGTGACCGGCGATGCAATACCTGACTCCATTTTTCATGACGCTGGAGTAGTAAGCGTTCTGCCAGGCCGGGTTAGCATTCGTGTAGCCGCTGAACATCGTATCCTGGTGGCTTTCGGCCATGAGCGGCTGGTGCGTGAAGATGAAAGCGTGGTCCGTGCCGCGGGTCAGGATATCGAGTTGCTGACTGATCCAAGGTTGCTGCTGCTGGACGGTGTAACCGTAGGAGTAACCATCCGCGTTAACGGTGCCGGTGGGGAGGGCGGCGCTTTGGGGGTTGCTGTTCTGCGTAGCCCACGTATCGAGCATGAGGAAACGCGCGCTGTTGCCTCGGCGGCCATAATCGAAGGAATAGCTCACTCCGTCGAGGTCAGTGCTGATGTGGGTCGGGCTGTTGAAATTGAAGGCATCCCATGTGGCCCCCAGGCCGCGCGTCTGCGGGAAGTTTTCCTGGATAGCCGGAATAGCGTATAAGTTTAAGTCTCCATACTCGCCGCCGTAGGTCTCGTGGTTGCCGCGGATCGGAAAGAAGCCGATATTGTGAGGATACAGATTGGTCTGGGCGGCAAGGGCGCGGGTTGCGATGGCGGCCGTCGTGCCGCAGTCCGTCAGGTCGCCTACCTGGATCACAAACTTAACGCCAAGATTTACGAATTGCGCATCGACCTGGTTGATTATCGAAACAGACACACTGTTTGGGTTTAGCCCGCTGGGGTCCTGGGCGATGGTTTCAGTTGAGGAATTGCCGGGGTGCAGGGTCCATTGAGTGTCCCCCATAACGCCGAATTTCCATGCATTTTCCGAGCAAGCAAAAACATTGCCGATTCTAAAAAGCGGTGTGCGTGTCAATCCACCAAGGACCAAGCCGGCTGCCCCGGTCGAACCGTATTTTAAAAAATCTCTTCTTTTCATGCTCTTACCTCCTCTTGAGTTTCAGCAGACTTTTTCACGTTTAAGATCGGAGATTTCAGGGATTGCTGCAAGTCTTCTACGCTCCTTCAAACCGACCGGCAAAGTAACGATATGAGTTGATCAGTGGCAGTCCCTATCCTTGAAAGTACCCCTCTGTCCTAGTCCTCACCCCCTCTCGGATGGACCCCGGGAACATTTTCAGACCGGAACAAAAAACCCAGAAACAGAAGCACTTCCAGTCGGCTTCTATTTCTGACTCTTTTGATGCCGTAACCCGGAGGGCAAAGTGTCACAAAAAAAGCCGAGCGGCCTTTCGAAGAGGCAACCCGGCTATCCAGCTAAAGCAGGACCCGCAGGCTTTCCGTCCCCACCTCACGATGGGTTTGGCTTTTCTTCATTTAAAATGAAAAAAAGTAAAAAAAGAAGTCGCTCTTCGAAGATGAGTTCCCCTGCAGGCCAAAGAAAAATCGGGAATAGGCAAAAACCCCCAGCCGCTCCGGTTCCTGCAAAAACAAGCAGGCCGGTCAGGTCCCACCCTGAAAAGCTGAGAGAGACGCTACCATGAAGATGTTTCAAAACCGTGGCGAAAAAGCGACATTTCAATGAAGACAAAAATGGCGACAGGCGCTATCACCTAAGCGCCTCTGACGAATCCAGCGGGGAATGATACAGGGTACCGATGGAAGGGTATCGATCTTCAATATGGCCTTTATTGAACGGGGTTCCTCATCATACAAACGAGATGTGGGGAGAGTACCCGGTACCTCCCCACACCCCGGAACAACGTAAGCGCCAAATTAGTCAGCCTCGCTTGCGCGATAAGACCTACTCCGGCTACTTCAGGCAAGCCTCAACCGCTTTCAGGCAAGCCTCGTAGTCGGGTTCCTTCGTGATTTCGCTTACGATCTCGATATGCCTGATCGTGTTGCCCTTGTCGATCACGAAAACGGCCCTCGCCAGCAGACGCAGATCCGCGATCAGTACTCCGTAGGCCAAGCCGAAATTTGCGTCCATGTAGTCGGACAAGGTCGTCACATGAGAGACCCCCGCGGCGCCGCACCACCTTTTCTGGGCAAAGGGAAGATCCATGCTGATGGTGAGCACGGCTACATCATCCCCCAATTTCCCCGCTTCCACGTTGAAGCGGCGCGTTTCGACATCACAGACGGGAGTGTCCAGAGAGGGCACTGCCGAAATGACCACTACCTTGCCTTTATAGGAAGTAAGTCCAGTCTTGGCGAGGCTGTTGTCCGCCACTTTGAAATCCGGGGCTTTATCACCCACCTTCAATGCCGTTCCCGCCAGCGTGAGCGGGTTTCCGTGCATGGTCACGGTTCTTTCCATGATTTCTCTCCCTGTAGTTGAGTAATTAATTGCGCAGATTTGCAACGTGAATTGCCCTGGAAGTGCATCTAAGGAGATGGAGACACGGAGTCAAGACCGCGCAGGTCAGTTTTCCCGGTGCAATTTCCAAGAGTCGAGGGAGAGGAGAGAATTGAAAAATAATGCGCGAGTACCTCTTTCTCCGTTCACACTATTCGGATTGAACAAAATCCTCCAATACCTTTCTTTTATGAAGAATATTCTACATATTAGATTCAAGAGCTTGAATTAACTGGTTTTTCTAAAGCAGACCGAGCATTCCGGAGATCAGTAACCTGAAAAGGTGTAGAATATTATCCAAACAAGGCTTGCGCGTCGTTAAAAAGGCAGTCCCCTAAATGCGCTTCTGGCCAGTATCTTGATGATCCAGCTATCGTGGCACGCTACTTGCTCTAAGGAACAGGCGGAGGCGAATGTGCGTGTTGAAAATCTTGTGCTCCTTGTCGAAGATGACGCTTCGTTGAGACGCTCTTTGGAAAAATTCCTGGATCAGGCCGGATATGCTTTTGACAGTTGTTCAACAGCTAGTCAAGCCCTTAATCTTGCTCAAAAAGTGCCGCCTCATGTTGTCATTCTCGAATATCATCTTCCGGATGCGAATGGCCCCTCTCTTATTGAAAAGCTCAAGCTCATTGCTCCCGAGACCGCTGCGATTGTTCTTTCTGAATACGATTTCCAAGCTATAGCTGAAGATCTGGATCGAGTGGAATTCGAAACGTTCCTGAAGAAGCCCTTTGACCTCGTTGATTTTGAAGCTGCTTTGCATTCTGCCTGTACAAGGGTCGCCGAATTCCAGGAAGGGTGAGTGGCTGCCGGAAACTGAACTTGAGGGTGTGCCCGTCTCCACATTTATACAGGGAACTCTTAGAAACCGAACTTGGAAGTGACATTCGAATCGTGCTGAAACTCGCATTTCCTAAGAAAGGTGGACGCTGAAAAGAGAATTCAAGTTGATCTTATCCAGGCCCAGTTCATGCTCGCGCTCTGAAGTTATCTCCATGCTCAACTCGAACGGATGCTGAAACTCATGTGACCAAGTTGATCCCAATGCTCGATCTGTATTCCCGTTAGTGGTGGAAAGTCTTTCTCGGACTTCATCGGTTTTACGAGTCTCCTCTGTTTCAGAAGGCCATAAGGAAACCCCTTATGGCCTTCCCCTTTTTTGTAACCAATAACAGAAGCAATCGCCGGTTGGACTACCAAACCCCCATTTCATGCCTAATGCTATCCGAAGAGAGGATGTAATTTCCACAGTCGTCATAGAAGTCGACTGCGCCATCGTTTCAGATTGCGAACTGTTTGCCTCAAAGCGGGAACGAAGCTCAGGCAGTACCCATGGGAAATTATAGAAAACGAAACATGAGCTTTTTCCTACGTAAGCTTATTCCGCCAAGACCGGCCTTTGCCCGGGCTTTGACAGAAGCTGAAGCCGGGTGATGCAGGAACACGTCGCATACTGGACACACGTGGCCAATAAGGAAATTGTCATTTCATTTGCAGTTTGCCTGCTGAGTCGTGAAATGGGAATCCTGAAAATTCCTGGATAATTTCTCAAAGCAAAACATAGAAGAAAAACGGCGATGAAGTTGATGGGAAGTCAGGTTGTCTATCAAAACCTCTTAGACCGGATCATTATTGTTACATTTGTGTTACTTTTCAAAGATCGGAGACAGAATTGCTCATAATCTGCCTTCCGCCTGCGCATATCCCTTTTCTCCACTCCAAGTAAATGTTATAAGCGCCATCTATCCGGCAAATTCGGGGAATCGAGAAAATCTATCGACATTTGACAGCAACGCAGGATTGATTGTGCTTTTTAATCGATGGCTCCCAACCATTCGGAGCAAATTGTACTGTCTCATATTCACTATGTTTGTTGCGGCCCTTTTGCTTCAGGCCGGATATCTGTATGAACGACTTCAGAGCAGGCAGGCAAACGAGTTCCGGGGCAATCTGGAGCTTGCCCGGGCAGTCTCGGGCACGCTCAATATGTTCGTTCAGGATGTCGTCCATCAGGAATTGGCCATCGGTATAAACCTTACATCCATGCCCCCGGATTTCTCCTCTGAGCAGATAAACCGTATACTCGTGGCCAACAAGGCCGCCTTGCCCTCAATTCGTTACTTTGCCTGGGTCAATCCCCAGGGCCGCATCATAGCATCAGATATGCCGGGGGTAATTGGCGAGGATTTAGCCGACCAGCCGTTTGTCCGCGCTATCAGTGCCGGGAGCGACTGGAGCGTCAGCGACCTGCTGTCACGTGGCACGGATAAACCGGTCTTCTTTATAGGCCGGGGTATCCGTGATGGGGAAGGCAGGCTGCTTGGCATTGTCGCCGCCGCAGTGAGAGCTGAAAAGTTAAAGGGTATATTAGGGCTTCACCTCTCCGAAAAGGGCCAGATAAGCATCATAGACGGCAGTGGAATGCTGGTGGATCGTTACCCGCAAAAAGAGTTGAAATGGGAAGATCGTGATCTTCTGAAGAGACGCCCGGCCATCAGACAGGCCCTGGAAGGCAAGAAAATGACCGGCATCTTCCCGAGCCTTTACACTGGAGAGGAGCGGATCGTTACCTGTACTCCGAGCCGCTTCAACAACTGGGTCGTATGCGTCAGCCGGTCCGAGAACGCAACGACAGCGCCTATCAGATCGCAGGCCCTCCATATGTCAGGACTTTTCCTGCTCCTTACGGCAGTTATCTTCATTGGCGCATTTTTTCTCTCACGCGGCATTATCGACCCAATCATGCGGCTTCGTGATTATGCTCTGGCTCTTGGACGGGGGGAGCCAATCCAACGGTTTGACTTGAAGGGCTCTGCAGAACTTCAGGACCTCTCTTCTTCTTTTAATGCGATGGCCGATGAGATCGGCAACCGGGAAAAAGCGCTTCGCAGAAGTGAGGAAAAGTACCGGGAGCTGGTGGTAAACGCCAACTGTAGCATCGTAAAGCTGAATCTTGACGGGACAATCACATTTGTCAATGAATTTGCTCAGAAATTTTTCGACTATACCGAGGAGGAGATCCTCGGACACCATATCGTCGGCACCATTATGCCTGAAACAGATTCAGCCGGACAGGACCTCAGGGCGCTCATAGAGGACGTCGTTCATAATCCCGATCACTGCGCAAGGTATGAATATGAAAATATGCGCAAGAACGGTGATCGGGTCTGGGGCATGTGGGCCAATAAAGCTCTCTTTGATGAAGCGGGTAAAGTGTGCGGAGTACTTGGTATCGGCACCGATATTACCGCCCGAAAAACAGCCGAGGACGCCCTTAGGAAATCGGAGCAGGACAAAGCGGCAATCCTGGACAGCCTGCGATACGTGGCTGTTGAATACCTTGACCCGGAGATGCGGATAATCTGGACAAATTCAGCGACAGAGGAGGTCTTCAGCTTGACACCCGAGGAGCTGAAAGGGAAAAAGTGTTACGAAGCTATCCATGGTCTGTCGGAACCTTGCACGGGATGCACAGTAGTCAAGGCCCTGCAAACAGGGGAACCCCACGAAGGTGAGATAGCAAAAGCCGATGGGAGGACGTGGATGGTTTCCTCCAACCCTATCAAGGACCCCTCCGGGAAAGTAACCAACGTGGTCCATGCCGCCATGAACATCACCGCGCGAAAGCTGAGGGAAGAGGCACTGAGCGCAGAGATTGCGGAGCGCAAGCAGGTAGAGGAGATGCGGCGATTTGATGAAGCACGCCTCGAGGCATTGTGGCAGTTAAGCCAAATGACTGATTCCTCAACATATCAGACCACCAGGTTCGCCCTGGAACAGTTGGTGAGGCTTACTAAAAGTGAAGTCGGCTGGATTGGATTTCTGGACGAATCCGAGACGGTTTTGACTGTTCATAGCTGGCAGGAAACCCCATGGCAGGGATCGGCCGGGGGATCTCCCATTCAAATAGAGGTTGGAAAAGCGGATGTTTTCGCAGACGCTATACGAGAAAGGAGAGTTGTAGTCATAAACGACTACCCGGGTCCCGATCCCGGCTCCGGAGCTTTCCTGGAAACTAACCTTACGGTTGCCCGTATCCTGATCGTCCCGGTATTTGAAAATGACCGCATTGTAGCCATTGCAGGCGCAGGAAACAAAGCGACGGAATATGACCTCTCAGATGCCCGGCAGCTCACGCTCCTGATGGATGGAATGTGGAAGATCATTCAGCGTGAAAAAGCGGAAAAGGCTTTACGGGAATCCGAGAGTCTGGCCGCAATGGGGCGGGCGATGGCCGCTGTAGCCCACGATATGAAAACCCCGCTTATCGCAATCGGCGGCTTCGCATGCTTGGCTCAAAAGCGCATCAACGCCGGCAGCCCCGTCCAAAACCTGCTGGAAATCGTAGTCAAGGAAACCCAGCGGATGGAAAACATGGTGAAGAGCATGCTTGATTTTTCGCGTCCGTTGGAACTTGAGTGTTCAAAGGGCGATATGGGCCAGCTTGTGAATGAGTGCCTCGCAATAGTTGCCCCCATGGCTAAAGAGAAAAAAATAAAGCTTTGCAGCCGTCTCGATTCCGGTACTCCTACCGTAGCCTATCTGGACTTCATGAGGATGAAGCAGGTGCTCATAAACCTTCTGACAAACGCCATACAAGCTTCACAGGTGGGTGAGGACGTTATAATCGGATGTGATACAAAGGGAGAAAACCTCTTGATAAATGTGATTGATTACGGCTGCGGCATTCCGCCCGATAAAAGGCAGGAAATCTTTTCCCCTTTCTATACGAGCAAGAAGGAAGGCACCGGCCTGGGGCTCGCTATTGTCAAGAAGATTATCGAGGCTCACCAGGGTCATATAGAGATTTCCGACAATCCCGGAAGAGGAATCACTTTTCGGGTTGAAATCCCGATAGACTTGCCTGCACATGAACATCCATACCGGGTTGCAAGTTGATCCGGTTGGGTCTTTAATTTTTGCCCGTTTGGACGTGGATTTTTTTCCCCACCCAAGACCTGTCTTCACCGAAGCGACCGATTTCACCCTCGAGTTTCTCACAGTCCCGGCAATCAATACTCAATGATCGATCAGTCTTTGTCCAGAAACACCTGAAGGCCCGGATACCTCACGGAGCGTGAAGATCCCGGGGCATAACTATCGCGGTTCTTATTCATTAAGGCCCATAGCCGCTACCTGGAACGGGGCCGCGTGAGGGCGTACATGACGACGAGCGCAACCGGACCAGAAGGTTGATCGCGCCTTCGGCTGAACCGGAGTTAATCTTAGCAGAAACTAGCCCATGTTTAAATGACTTACGACTCATTCCGACTAATATTATTATTTGGATATTATTATGAGAAGCTCGATAGATGCTCAGAATGATTATATTTACTATGGGCTGTCCTCGTATGCCCAGTCCGTCGCGAAGGAGTATCTGAATGAAAACAATACTGTTAATATTTCTTGCCGCAAGTCTGGTTTCGGCTCCATATACTTCCTCGGTGAACGCGAAAAGTTCACCCTCCGGGCCCCCTCCTATTGAACAACCCCTGGTACGGGAAGGCGAATTTGCCGTAGAGTTGGCCACTGCCCTTAATTTGACCTCGTCGAAAGATGAAGCGGCTGCAGAACACTATCTGGTTTCGATCAACATCACGCCTCGAAATGGATGGATTGCCGACTATCCTATGACGCCCGATATCATTGCCGAAGTTAGGGCCAGCGCAGCAAGATCGGCGTCTTCGGGAAATTTGCGGATTTCAGAAACGGATGCGGCCGGCATAGTGGATAAAGTGAGCATCGCAATGAATCTTCCGGTCAAAGTGGCCGGCGAAAAATACAATTATGGGTCCGGCTCCGGATACCAGCCTAGCTCCGCCGCTCCTCCCCCGAAGGGTTCCGAATATGTGGAACCCTATGTTGTTGACGATTACTATTACGCTAACGAACCCCCTGTCGTGACTTATTATCAGCCCCCCTGGGAATACGCCTATCTCTATGACTGGGTCCCAGACCAATTCTGGTGGGACGGATACGAGTTCGGAGGCTTCTTCATCCTGACCGATTTCGACAGGCGCTATCATAACCACCAAATTACTAATCATGTAACAAATGCAAACGGCACGGTAAGCAGGATCAGTGCGACTGCTCGTGCCGGCGCAAGCGCAACGGCAAACCAGCAAACCGGGGCAAGGGCAACCACGGCGGACACATCAGCGTCGCGAAACCTCACATCTTCAGGGTCCGCGCGAGATATGGACAGGTTCTCGTCCAGTCCCGGATCAAGCCGTGACGCCGATTCCGGGTTCTCTTCCTTCAGCGGGCGGACGTCCAGCAGCGCTCCGTCAGAGCACTTCTCTACCGGCGGCGGATATCGCGGCGGGTCTGGAGGCGGCTTTTTCGGAGGTGGTGGTTTCGGAGGTGGTGGTTTCGGAGGTGGTGGTTTCGGCGGTGGTGGCTTCGGCGGCGGTGGCTTCGGCGGCGGCGGCAGAGGTGGTGGCGGAGGACACCGCTGAGAGGAAGCACTTAAACCTCGCGGAGCATTGAGTTATGTAAGAGGTTGAGGAAGAATTCCACGAAGTCATCGGCCTGGGAAATAGCGCTGAACTGTGTTAAAGAAGATGGTGGTTGGGAACCAGGCAACACGCATCGGAGGAAAGTCTCGCCATAATTCTGATCGCATTCATAAGGTTCTTAAAGGAGAGAAGTTTTGAATTGCTCACGCACAGGTGCATATCAGTACTATATAGAGATGCTGGTCGCCTGCATTCTACTGTTAGTGGTGGCTGTCCCATGTGCTGGTGAGGTAATTACAAACCTTGGAACAAAAGAAAAGGTCGTCTGTCTCACGTTTGATGGTTGTGAAACCAAGACACCATCTTACCTCGATGTCAAGATTCTTAACTACCTGGTCGATGAAAAACTCCCATTCACCATATTTGTGAGTGGCAAGTTTGCGAAAAGAAATTTCTCCGACCTGGCTGAATTAGCGAAAAATGATCTGATCAGCATACAAAACCACTCTCTTAGTCACATCAACCATATGGAAACATTACCAGCGAGCAAAATATACCTCGAGGTAATCGAGAATCAAAAAATAATTGAAGACATTACGGGAAGCAGGCCCATTTTCTTCAGATTTCCTGCCGGCAACTATAGTCCCAAGGCCCTGGACCTTGTGGAGAGTTTAGGATACGCCGTCGTTCACTGGTCTTTCCCCAGTGGAGATCCAGCCCGAAACCTTACGGCTGAGAAGATGTCCGCTTGGGTTTTATCGAAGGTCCAGCCAGGAAGTATTCTGATCTTCCACATCAATGGACGTGGATACCATACGGGTGAGGCGTTGCCCAAAATAGTCCGGAAGCTTAGAGATCAAGGGTACCGCTTCGTTAAACTTGAAGATTATCTTTCCTCACGCGATGGAGCGCACTGAGCATAGGGGATTGCAGATTATTCCGTCTGCTCCCGAGATACCGTTCCCACCCCATCGAATATCCTCAGAAACTTTGATGAGGTCCTTTGCACTCTCTTTCCAGCGCGGATTTTACCCATTTGGAGTCCCCTTCGAATGTCAACCTTTCGCAATGCCAGGCGATCAGAGTGCTGCGGTGTCCTACGCTCGTCACCGCCGAGTGCGGAAATTTAGTCTCAAGCAGTTCGTACAGGGCCGCCTCGGACTCTTCATCGAGCGATGCCGTTGCTTCGTCGAGAAATATGAAGTCCGGCTTGACAAGTAATACCCTTGAAAACGCGAGGCGCTGCTGTTCGCCGAGAGAGAGTACATGAGACCAGTCCTCATCTTTCTCCAGCGAGGCTGCAAGGTGCCCCAGCCCGCATTCTTCCAGCACTTTTTCCAGCTCTTCCGGCCGATAACCGTCCGAATGCGGGTAACACAGCGCGTCGCGAAGGGTCCCGAGGGGGAGGTAGGGTTTTTGAGGCAGGAACATTATCGACGACATGTCCGGCAAGGAAATATTACCCTGGCAAAAAGGCCAGATACCCGCCAGAGACCGAATCAGTGTGCTCTTTCCACTACCGGATGGTCCGGTGATAAGAAGATGTGTTCCCGGTGCAATATTGAGTTTGAGATCTCGAAACAGAGCATTCCCATTTGGGAGGAAAACACTCAGAGAGTCGATCCTTATCTCCTGCTCGGGACTGTGGATACGCTCGGTGGGCTTCAAGGATCCGGAGTTTTGCAGCATATCCAGTGTCCGGGAAAAGCCGACCAGGCGGTCTATTACAGCGCGCCATTTGGCTATCGTCGTGTAACTTGTAACAAGATAGGAAAGCGCGCCCTGGACCGCTGCGAATGCACCCACCGTCTGCATGAGTCCCCCCAGGTCCATCTGACCGGCGAAAAAACGAGGGGCCGCCATTATCACAGGAAAGACGACTGCTGCTTGACTATAGGTGTTGGTTAACCAGGAAAGGCGCTTTTGCCGCCTCATAATTTTCCAAAAATTATCCATTAAGATATTGAAGCGATCCAGCAGATGTGCCTGTTCCTGCTGCTCACCTCCGTACAGCGCAACCTGCTCGCTATTCTCGCGAACCCTGACCATGCTGAAGCGAAAATCCGCTTCAAACCTTTGCTGATTGAAATTGAGAAGGATAAGAGGATTCCCTATACGCATGGTGAGCCAGGTGCCGAGAACGGCATAAAACAACGCGGCCCAAACCATATATCCAGGGAGTTTGACGGCATGATTGGCGAAGGGAATAATGAGTGTTCCCGACAATATCCAGAGGATGCCAAGGAAGGATACAAGGGTTGCCACCGAACTCAAGAGGTTCGTCCCAAGATTGATCATCAGCTCTATATATGAATTTATGTCCTCGCTTATTCGTTGGTCGGGGTTATCGGTTACGGGGGCGGCGAAATTGATTCGATAATATGCCTGGTGTGTGAGCCAGTCCCGCAAGTATTTGTCTGTAAGCCATTTTCTCCATCGGATTTGCAGCATTTGACTGAGGTAGAGCATATAAACCGCCTGTGCGATATATGCACCCGCCAGCAGACAAAAACGAAGGATTTCAGCAGCAAACTTGGCTTTATCCAGGCTCTGGAGGACGTTATAGAACTCCCTGATCCATTCGTTTACCAGGACCTGGATATAGACCATCCCCAGGTTCAACGCTATTATTGCGCCAAGCAGTGCACGTGCTTTCCATTTCTCGTCGGATTTCCAGTAGGGAGAGGCCAGATTTCGGAAGTCATGCAGAAATTCAGATATCATTGTGAAATTCCATATTGGTAAATTCCCTCGGCCTGCGTCCATCCGGAAACTCTAATTTACCGAGTTCCCTGGCTTCAATTTTAATATGTAAGCTAAGCACTCCGCCGGTGCGTGTTAAAGCTGGGCGTCAATTTCCCTCTGCGGTCCGGTTGGCTGGACATGCCGAATTAAAATTGTATTTCTCGTTCAATGCCCATGGAGGTTCAGACCGGCTTGTCCCGAATTGACAGGCGATAACACAATCAGGTGGAGGCCCTCTGCAGACCGATGCGGCGATCAACCCTGGAAACAGCGGTGGACCTTTGCTCAATCTGCAGGGAGAGGTGATCGGGATCAATTCCGCTATCGTGTCCGAATCGGGCGGATTTGAGGGTATCGGATTCGCCATTCCCGGCAACATGGCTATGAATGTCTCAAAACAACTGATCGCAAATGGAAAGGTCAACCGCGGTTATATCGGACTGAGTCTACAGAGCCTCACGCCTCAACTTGCCGAAAGTCTTGGGCTGACTTCAACCAGGGGAGCGCTCGTTGCAGACGTGATCAAGGACAGTCCAGCCTATAACGCCGGCTTTAAAAAAGGCGACCTGATCGTGGATTTCGAAGGAAGGCAAGTTCCTGACGCGTCCAGTCTCAGGAACGCCGTGGGAAATGCCCGAGTCGGGCAGACAATTACCATGGCCGTGATGCGCGAAGGGAAAAAACTTGAATTAAAGGTGGAAATAGGCAGCGAACAGGAACAAAAAAAGCTGATGTCAAGCTCTGCCCAGGAAAGGCTGGGAATCGTCGTGCAGCCTGTTACTCCCGAGCAGGCCAAGAAGTATGGTATCGAGGCCGGACAGGGCGTAGAGGTGGTCAAAGTGAATCTCAAGGGCCCTCTGGGCGAGGCTGGCCTGGAGCCGGGGGACATAATCCTTCAGGTAAACACGCAAACCACTGGGAACCAGGAAGAATTAGGGGCAGCGGTCGAGGCTCTGCCGCCCGATAAAAAAGCTGCATTCCTGGTGGTCGATCACCGGACTGGAGATGCCGGCTACATCCAGGCCGTAATTCCATGATCCGAAAATAGCGTCTCAAAATATTTTCAGGCTGCCGGCCTGCAATGTTTCATAGTGCCGTACAGAGGCGGGCGCCAGGCCCGCCCCTGTACGATGCAGTACCGATTGTTTCCCATCCTTCGAGCAGAAGGGTGAGGATAGAAAAAATAGCCGGCTTGGCGATCCCGGCGTGCGGCCCGCCGCTTTCAGCAGGCCGACGTATCAGCCGGATTTAGAAGCTTTTGGACGCACTCTTTCAGATCTTTTATCTTCACCGGTTTGGCGAAAAAACCGTCCACCTTGCTCTTCATGGCTTCAACTGCGGAATCCAGGCTCGCAAAGGCTGTTATCATTACAACTTTGATCTCCGGGTATGCGGTTTTGATAGTCCGCAGGACTTCCATCCCATCGATGCCTTTCATCTTGAGGTCAGTGATCACTACATCGAATTTTTCCTCTCTGAGCCGCGCAAAGGCAGGTTCCGCATTCAGAAAAGTTTCTACTTTGTAGCCGTCCGGCTCCATGGAAGCTTTAATCATCTGCCCAACAATCCTCTCGTCGTCAATTACTATAACCCTGAAACCAGACATTGCTCGCTCCTATCGGTCTGTTTGTAAACGGGGAGTTCCATAGTGAAGCAGGTCCCTACCCCCGGCTCGCTTCTCACCCTCAAGTCTCCTTTATGATTCTTAATGATTCCATAGCTCACAAATAAACCCAGTCCGGTTCCGCTTGCCCCTTTTGTGGTAAAGAAAGGATCGAAAATGTGGGGCAGCATTTCGGGGGCTATTCCTTTCCCGGAATCCTCCACCTCCACTTCCAATCGGCTGGTGTTGCGGTTAAAACGGGTTGAAAGGCGCAGCCGGTCTCCAGGCGATGCAGCGTGAAGCGCATTGGTGAGCAGGTTGATCAGCACCCCCTGGATCTGGTGTTCGTCTATATAGACTGAAGGTAGATCCTCACCCAGATCAAGCTGCGCCTCGATATTGCAGATACAGATCATGTTATGGACAAGGCGCATGCTTTTATGAACCACATTGTTGATGAAGGTCTCCTTGAGGTCGGGTTTCTTGGGTTTGGCAAAATCGAGCAGATCTTTGACTATCCGCTGAATGCGTTCGGCTTCCTCCTCGATTCTTTTCACGTATTCGATATGTTCGTTACGGCCCATGCCATCATAGAGGTCGATAAGGTTTTGCGCCAGCATTGAGATATTATTGAGCGGGTTTCCGACCTCGTGGGCCACGCCTGCGATAAGTATCCCGATTGAAGCCAGTTTCCTTGCCTCGATGACCTGCTCTTCCCGGTTCCGGAGTTCTTGAGCCATTGAAACGAGCGCAGAAATAGCGAGGCCGCATTCATCCCGGGACGTGTCAGGTTCGATTTTGCTGAAATCGCCGTCGGATATATAACATGTCGCCTTTTCTATGCGTTTGAGAGAACTGAGGACCCTGAAGGACATAAGGTGGGTGATGCCGACCGCGGAAAGGAGGATGAACGCCAGAGAGAAAGCGAGTCCCCTCTTTGAGCCTGCGATGATTCGGCTCACCTCTGCTCTCTCAGTGACTGTTATATAATTTGTAAATTCTCCCAGCTTTTGGCCGGCCTCCCGAACACTGGTCTGCACGGCCATGTCGCCTACTTGGGCCTTCTCGAGGGCCTGCCGGTAACTAGCAAGGCTTGATTCCAGTTGGACTGTTTTGCTCTCGCCGATCGCTCGAAGGATATCCGGCCTGGAAGCATCGATGGCGTAAAAGACAGCGCTCATTTTCTTTTCGATTTCCGGGAGGGCCGATCTATCTCCGTAGAGGAAATAATTTTTTTCCGCGAGCCTCATCTCGAGAAAAGATGAATTGAGGTCTTCGGCGATTTCCATGAACCTGAGTTTTGTCAGCACCTGTTCCAGGCTGCGGTAGGCAAAAAAGCCGGTCAGGGCTATCAACAAAATATTGATGAAATTGACGATCGTTATTTTGTGGACTAGCTTCATAAATTTTCCACCGTGCGGGTTTGCGGCAATGGTTCACCGGAAAATGTGGTTCTCATCAGACAGCGTCCCCTCCACGCGAAGACTCAAAATCCGGCGGCGGTCCCACCGCCGGATTTTCCACGCTCCTCGAGACATTTTCATCCCAGGATCGGGGTCCGTGGCAAACTTCGTGGTGAGAAATCATGCTGAACGATTATGAATGCGGTCAACATAAACGCCTGGTGGAGCGCCAGGGGCGTACAGGGATTTTTTCGGCGTCGAAGAATCGGGACGGGAACGAGCTAGAAAGACACCGCGCACTTCAGGGCCTCGTAGTTCTCTTTTCTCACCGGCCATGACCATAATATACCGTCAACGACCATCAGCAGGCCAGCCAAAATTATAAATGCATCGACAATGTTTAGCAAACTCAGACCAAAATAGGTAATCAGGCCAACCCCGACGCTTGCAAAGGAGACCCCGGTGCGAATGAAAGAAAGACCGGTCCTGGCGCGGGAGTAAATGGTGCGGTAACATGCCGCGATGGTGCGTTGCGCGGCGAAAAGGTTCCTTTCGTGTGCGAGCTGCGAGCGCGGCTTGTTGTCATACGAGGGCTCAATGATTGTCACGGTGCGATGCGCCATGTCCGAAAGCCGGGCCAGCATCGTCTTTTTTCCGTTTTTGCCGCCGGGCTCTCCCCTTTCGGCAAACTGGTAGTTTTCCAGAAAGTACAGGCTTGCCGCCGTGACTTCCACAAGCGTCTCATGCTTTGGGGGGCGGAAAATGGACTTTTTGACCCTGTGATAACTTAGCAGTCCGAGAAAAATAAGCAGCAGGCCAACGCCCATCATCGCCCAGTAGACAGGCGCCAGATTGATCGCTCTGCCGCTGCGCACGAGCGTTCTTCCGATTACTATCATCGTCAGGCCTCCCCGCAGGAGGCTCAATTGGGTCCTTACCCTGGCGAAATCCGTCCGATAGCTCGCCAGCTTCGTTCTCCATCGGGCCATTGTATTGCGCCAGAGCGCAAGGGCCGTTCTTTCGTTTCCTATAAGATGGCTGGGATCGGAGTTCAGAAAATCCTCTATGAAATAGGAAATATCTTCAGCAAGGGCCACGTGAAACCGAAATTTCTCGGCTTTCAAGCAGTCTGCGATCTCCTCGATGATCAGGGGGTCGTTGGGATCGCGGGCCGCTATGACCACGGTGTCGTCATCCAATGCGACGGGAAACCACAGGTTTGAACAGGGCCTCGCCGGATCAAGCCCTTCAAGAAGCTCAGGAGGTACCGGAAGTCTTTCGTCGTACTCCACCCACTCGCAGCGGTAATGCAGGGCAAGGGCTTCCAGCAGTTTGCGGCGTGGAATGCCGAGATCGTAGCGGAGGACCTCCTCTACTTCCACGTCCCTGGCCTGCGCCGCTTCCCCAGAAGAGCGCAGTTGATCTGCGGTAATAGTCCCCCAATCCACCAGGGCCTGAAAATGCTCCATGGATTCAGCTACATTCATTGTCATCATAGCTAAATATCACCTTTTTCCAAAACATGGTCGGCTTGCCGAAATCCGGCATGCGGATCTCCAGGTCTTCGAAGCAATAAGGCAGTTGTCTTTTCGTCCGCTCGGCGGATATGTGCCAGTGGAGGCCGTCGGCAATCAAAAACAGGCCGGCGAGCATCAGAAGGAAATCAAAAAGAGTCCATAGAATATGCCCCCAGCCGAAATAAACCAGCAGACCCAGCCCGACGGAAAAGATGCTTGTTCCCGTCCTGATGAACGAGAGACCGGTCCTCGACCTTGCCAGCGTGGTTCGGAGCCTTGACTTGACGTTGCGCCTTTCGGCAAGGAGCGTGCGTTCCAGAGCAAGGCCGGTTGTCCCCCAGATGCCCGGGGCATGTGTCCCCTTGACCATCAGTTTGGGCGGCATGTCATCGAGCCGGCTGAAAGCGCGGAACATGAAATCCCATATGGAAGTGCTCTCCTCGATTTGACGTATAGTCTTAGTGCTTTCAAGCCCTGCTCGTCGTCCGGGGAAGTACCACCGTGCGCCTTCCAGAAACATCACCAGGCCCGATAAGATCAGGCCGGCATAAAAGATCGTCCACAGGCCGGGAGGAAATTGCCTGATAAGCAGGATGCCCAGGCCGGCAAAGGAGTTGCCGGTTCTGGTGAAGGCCAGGCCGGTCCGGGCCTTTGCCATCCTTACCCTGTAAGCCGCAAGGAAAGTCCTCTCTTCAGCCAGGTCCGTCCTGTCGATTGCGAAAAATCGGCGCCTCATAACCGGAGAGAGCCTGTTCCAACGGGTCCGAAGCTGTTCTGCGCCCTGGACCGGCTCAGACCTCGTCAGCAACGGACCTTTTTCAGTCGATTTCAGCTCGGCAATGGTGGTCCCGAAGGTGGATAGCGTGGGCAGGTAGCCGGTTTCACCCGGTTCCAGCTTCCTCGTAGGCAGATACCAACTGAGGCCCTCCGCAGCCATGATGATACCCACGAGCAGAAGAGGCGCCTGGATGATGCTTAGATAGCCGAGTCCGAAAACTCTTAGCAGAGTAAGACTGATGGCGATGAACGAAATCCCCGTTCTCAGGAGTGCCAGGCCCGTTCGTCCCTTTGCCATGGAGGTTCTGTACCAGGCAAGGACCGTCCGGTCGCTTGCAAGCCTGGTGCGAAGCCGGGCCAGCGGGGTCCTTCCAGCGGAAGGCGGAAAACCCGGATTGATGTCCTGAATGTGCTCGATCATACGCGTGAGATCGGACGGAAGGGCCACTATGAAGCGGATCGAAAGGCCACCGAGAGTTCCTTTGATCTTTTCAAGGAGTTCGGGGTCGCAAGGACTGGATGCTGCGACCCGGGCCTCTCCCATCCCTACTGAAAGCGGGAACCAAAGATCGCGCTTGAGCGCCTCCAGATCGAGACGCTCCAATACTCCGCCGGCTGACGGCAGGTTCTCCTTAAATTCTACGAACGGAAGACGATAATATTCGCTCAGGCAAAGCAGAATTTCATGTTTTGGGACGCCCAGACTTAATATCGACTCTTCGATGCGCTTTACTGCGCCGTCAGACTCCCGAAGGATTTTTTCCAGGTCCGGCTCGCTGATCGTCCCTCGATCGACCAGGCCGCCAAAAGCGGCCAATTGGTCGTTGACCGTTTCTAGACCGTGCTCGACCTCCAGGGTTTTTTGCCGCATTCGCTTTCCATCCACACAAAGAGCCGGGAACTTTAGTTGCTCCGGCAAGTGATAAGATGCCCCGCCTATCTTAATTATCCGCTTCGCGTCCGCAAGAGGCGGCGGGGCCGCAGTCAAAATCTCGTCAGCCCACCCAACCGCGCGTCGGGCTGTTCGCCCGGACAACCGATCATCCGGGCCACCCTGCGTGCGGCATTTCCAGCATTACAGCAGGAGGCCCATCTTCGTGCTACTATCCTGCATTTGCGTTGACGCGATACAACACTATTTTCAGGAACCGCCGGATGAGACACTTGCAGTTTCCGGTTCGGAAAGGGGGAGCAATCAAGTCCCGAATAGCTCGTGCCGACGCTATTTTAACAATAACGGTTTTTTTTTCAATAAACTATCCGGATTCCGATCGCAGGCGTGGCGCGGCGAAAGGTATCGATTCGATCAAACTGGGTAAGACTGCTCAACGAGGGGATTTGTTCTCAGAATCAACTGCTGCCTGCAAATCCGCCCTCCCCAGCAGAACGGTCATGGCCCCGGGAACTGCACCCGGTTGAGGGAAACCCCTCTATAAGCTCCCTTTGCCGGATGACCGCCCCCAACGCGAGACCTTTATCACTCAAGACCTCATTCTTGCGGGTGGATGCCCCCCTGCCATGTCATTCTTGTTAATGTTTTCCTACGCGGCCCGCGCCACCTTGATCGACTCCCCCTTGATGAACGCAAGCAACTCGTCGTTGACCTGGTCCTTGAGCGTCGTGCACATGCCATGCGGCGCGCCTTTGAAGATCTTCAACGTGGCGCCCTTGACAATCTTGGATGTAAGAAGGGCCGACGCGCCGATCGGCACGATCTGGTCGTCATCGCCATGCAGGATTAGCGTCGGCACGTCGATTTTCTTGAGATCCTCGGTCAGATCCGTCTCGGAAAACGCCTTGATGCAGAAGTACGAGGCGGGAAAGCCGGCCATCATCCCCTGGAGCCAGAATGACTCGCGCACGCCTTCCGAAATCTTTGCGCCCGGTCTGTTATAGCCGTAGAACGGCATGCTGAGATCCTTCCAGAACTGCGAGCGGTCGGCGAGGACATTGGCGCGCAACTGGTCGAACACCCCGATCGGCAACCCTCCGGGATTGGCGGCCGTCTTCAACATCAGCGGCGGCACCGCGCCGATCAGCACGGCTTTGGCCACGCGTTTAGTGCCATGGCGGCCTATATAGCGGACAACTTCGCCGCCACCCGTCGAGTGGCCGACATGAATCGCCTTCTTCAGGTCGAGCGCTTCGACGAGTGCCGCCAGGTCGTCGGCGTAGGTGTCCATGTCGTTGCCGTTCCATGGCTGACTCGATCGGCCATGTCCGCGGCGGTCGTGGGCGATGCAGCGGTATCCGTGGGAGGCCAGAAAGAACATCTGGTCTTCAAAGGCATCCGCGTTGAGCGGCCAGCCATGGCTGAAAACCACGGGTTGTCCGCTGCCCCAGTCCTTATAATAGATCTGCGTTCCGTCTTTGGTCGTGATCGTCGGCATGGAATACTCTCCTTAAACTTTGGTTAGAAAATTTAGAGGTGTTTGTCTGCTTGACACTCCACAGCAGCTTATAAAGAAACGATAATCATTACGATCCAAGCAACAAGTTGTTGAGGAATTTAAGATATTTAGATTGAGGAGATGAACATGCGCACTCTGTTGGGGTCAGGCTTGGGAAGGATGCAGGCGAAAATCCACTCTAATTGGAAATGGGAACCCGGGTGAGGTACTAACTTCAGGGTTGTTTGTTTACGCACTCTTCGGAGTTGGGTTTTAAATGATGGTTAATCCGGACTGATGCCACGCTTGAAGGCGATGGGAATTTTTCAATCCTTGCCATTGTTTCGGATATTCAGTATTTGGATTACTCGTCACCAGGCTACGATGAAGCGTTGACCCGCTAAAGGGAGGCCCTGATGTGAGCCGCAACCAGGCCGTAAACGATTCTCTCCTCTACACCGTTTCCCATTTCAAGGAAATCGCCCGGCAGAACCTATTCGCCGAGAACAATAAAATTGCGCACGACGTGGGCCGGTGTGCGGTCTGCAATCCCGATATTGCCGGCCGGGACCCTTTTGCAGTCTACCTGGAGGTGATCGTCGAATCGGTGCTCGTGAGGCGTCCTGGACTGGATGAAGCGCTGGTCGATGAAATTAACGGGGACCGGGCAATGGCCGGGCTCAAAACGAACGTCACGCTCAGGTGCCTGATCGAGGGAGACCCTGATGCGCTCGATTCCTGGGCCGCATGGGTTCGCGACGCGCTGGCCGCCGGGTTGGGGCTCCTCTCGATTCACAGCCACACCAGCCTCGATTTTGATTTGGACGAGCAGGAAGAAATAGGACATGGCCCGCTGATCCAATCCAAGATTCTATACATAATGGATCGTCAGAAGAAAATGGCGGGATAAAGGTTTTCGGAAATCGGAGAGGATTGACAATCCGGGTGGCACTCAAACCCGCACACGTTTTCACGCCGGAACCGTCTATATATTTATGGAATTGGATAATCAAGCGGCACGATGGGGTGATGACCGCAAGATGGGGTCATTGTTTAGAATTGGCCCAAGCCGCAAACGGCCTTTCCACCGAAATCAGTCAGGATGCATGGACGTAAACTTCGCCTCGACAGACGGCTGGCTCGTGGTTGTGTATGACCTTCATGAGATCATACATGACAAACGGTTTTTCAAGATATCCACAGATTCCCAGTCTCCTGGCTTTCCGTTTCAAATCCTTATCAGTGCATCCGGTCATCAACACAAATCTCAACCCCGGATAGCTGGATGAAATGAAATGGAAAAGATCAAGACCTGAATCGCCCGGCATATTAAAATCCGAGATCACCAAGTCGAAACGGGAATCCATAAGCAGCTTCCGAGCCTGCGCTGCGCTACCGGCAAGTTCGAAATCGACGCCTTTCGCCTCCAGGTACTGACCTATGAGGAGCAGGAAATCCGCTTCGTCGTCGACAATAAGGACTCTCGCCGTCGTTTCCACCTTGTATACCTCCCTGCACCCGGGAATTTAGTCTTTTTCTGGTTATCATAGTCTCACAGGAATTACTGCTGGACAAGTAGTAACATACTGTATTTGCAACTACTCTTTCCATGTAGCCGAACAGTTCGCCGGGTAACCGCTCTCCCCGTAAGAAGCGCAGGTTTGAACTCCCCCTGAAGGCGGGCGGATGGGAGGCGCCCCCTCTCCCCGCTCTGCCGCTTTCGCGCGCAAGGGCCTTGGGGTGGACACATCACGTTATCTGTTATTTGTCTAATTCATACTTATCCAGCTTGCGGTACAGAGTGCTTCTCGAAATGCCCAGTTTTTTGGCAATGTTTTTCCTGGTGAGACTCGACCTTAGCAGCTTCAGGATCAGTTCACGCTCCATGCTGTCGACCGACTCGACATCTTCTTCCGCATTTTCCGGAGACAGCGAATCGATAATCTCACTTGGCAGAAGATCTACCGTCAGTTTTGATGTGTGCGCGATATTGATCATTCTTTCCAGAACATTTTGCAACTCTCTCACGTTCCCCGGCCACGGGTAGCTAATAAAGTATTCCAGCACCATGGGGTCAATGCTGGCGATCTCTTTGCCCATCGACCTGCTGATGTTCTTTATGAAGGAGTCAACCAGCAGTGGGATGTCCTCTATTCTTTCTCTGAGCGGGATCAGGCGGATCGTGAATACGTTGGAACGGTAATAGAGGTCTTCCCTGAATTTCCCCTTCCGGACCTCTTCTTTCAACTGTTTGTTGGTTGCGGCAATTATCCTCACATTTACGGTCGTGACCTTTGTGCCGCCGATCTTGATTATGGATTTATCCTCTATGACCCGCAGAAGCGCGGCCTGCACCTCCAGGGGCGTTTCCCCTATCTCGTCGAGAAATATCGTACCGCCGTCGGCCAGCTCGAACTTGCCCTGGCTCCCCCCTTTCCTCGAACCGGTGAAAGCTCCCCCGGAATAGCCGAAAAGTTCGCTGGTAATCAGGTCCCTCGGAATTGTCGCGCAGTTGATGGCTACGTAGGGTCCATCCCTTCTGCTGCTGTTGTTGTGAATGGCCTGCGCAAAAAGATCCTTGCCCGTCCCGCTTTCGCCCAAAAGAAGAACGTTAGAGTTTATCTGGGAAGCTATCTGGGCCTGCCTCACCGTTTCGAGGAACGCCGCGTTGCCCCCGATGATGTCCTCGAAGTGCAACTTCGCCTTAGCCCCCATCATTCTCGCAGCAAGAGTCCTGGCCCGCTTGATCTCGTTCAGAATGATGATCTTTCCGGTTACCCTGTTCGCGGAAAGGATTGGATTGCAGGTCAGAGTAAAGTCTGCCTGGGAGTTCTTTAAAGATAGTCTCACCTCTACGTCGGTCAGGGATTCATTGCCGGCTATGAGTTGGATGATGTTGGGATTCTTGCTCCAAAGCTCTCCCAGTCTCCTGCCGACAAACCTTTGTACACTCGCGCCGAATATTTTCCTGGCGTTATTGTTCATAAGAGAAATGATTCCATCGTTGTCGACAGCAATGATTATTTCAGGGATTGAGGAAATGACCGTCTTTTGAAAGCTGTGCGCTGCCTGAATTTCCGTCAAGGCTTTTCTGTAGCGGAATTCGTTCTCTATCGCATGTGCCGAAGCCACAACCATCCCCAGCGTATGAGGATTGGCCTTTTCATAGGGACCGGTCATATCAATGGCCCCGATCATTTCACCCTCGGCATTATGAATTGGTGCTCCCGAGCAAGACCATCTGCGCGAATTGACGCAGAAATGTTCACACCCATAAAGCTGGAGCGGCTCCTTCACTGCCAGGACGGTCCCAACGCCGTTTGACCCGGCAACATCTTCGCTCCAGCATGCGCCCACGACAAAATTTCCATTCTTCACGCTTTCCAGGATGTGGTCATCCCCGACGAGTTCGATTAGAAACCCGCTCGCGTCAGACAAGGCTACAATGAAGTTGGAACCCTTAACGAAGCTGAAGAGACGTTCCATGAACGGGCGGCTTATATCGATGAGTTCTCCGTACTTTGCGATCAGCGTCTGGAGTTCCTCTTTACCCAGGACCAGCGGCACTCTCGTGAGATAAGGGCTGACTCCCTTCGACCTGCACCTCTCCCAGGAATCGAGAATAACGGGACGGACTATCCCCGTGTCGACCGGCATTCCGCGCACAAATTTCCGCCACTCCCCGTAAATCACATCAAACCACTTGCCATGCTCTGACATAGCGCATTTCTCCCGGCCGGATTGCATCTTCAACGGATGAGACATGTCCCGCTCGTGTCCCAGCCTGCGACAGATATGTCCTATTATGAGACATAAGCAGTTGAGCACACTTCCTGAACCAAGGCAAGTAAATTGTGTAACATCCCGTCATAAAAGCCGATTTCCAAAAAGCTCCCGCGTGGCATATTAAATGCTCTTTATGTACAGTTTCAACACCACGGCAAGACAATTTGCAGAGGCAGGAAAATCGCATACCGGACATCGATCATTTACTAACACGGAGGTTGCTTTCCCAACAATCTTTCAACATTGGAGCAGGCAAATCAGAAAGGGAGAGTCTGAACGATGAGCGCTGAGGACACTAAAAAAGCTTTAGATAAAAGGATGAGCTTAAAGGAGGCCGTTTCCAGGTTTGTTTTCGACGGATGCTCCATCGCATTCAGCGGTATGGGGGGCCAGCAGGTTGTAGCCCCTACTTACGAGATCGTAAGGCAGGGCCAGAAGGACATGACCCTGATGGGGGACAGTCCTTGCGAGTGCGCGGATTACCTGGTCGGGACCGGGCAGCTAAAGAGGGTTGAAGTCGCCTGGCTGGCCTTTGCGGTGGCAGGCATAAGTCCGAGCTACAGACGGGCCGTCGAGGAGGGAATCCCCCGTAAAATAGAAGTGCGCGAATTCTCCAACTACACGATGGGGCTTCGGTTCCTGGCAGGAGCCATGGGCCTTCCCTTCATGACTACAAGATCGCTTATAGGCTCATCGATCGAAACATACAACGACATGATCAAGGTGATCGATGACCCGTACGGGGGCGCGAAGGTGGCGCTGGTGCCTGCGGCCATCCCGGATGTGGCAATCGTGCACGTAAACAGGGCAGATATGCTCGGAAACGCTCAGTACCTGGGCTTCTCCTCCAATGCCGAAAACATCGCGCGCGCCGCGAAAAGAACGATCATCACCTGCGAAGAGATAGTCTCGACCGACGATATTAAAAAGGCCCCGACCTTTACGACCGTGCCGCAGTACGTCGTCGACGCAGTCGTGGAAGTCCCCTTCTGCAGCCATCCCTGGAACATGTGTTATGCCTATGCCTATGACCTTCCATTTCACATGGAAATGATGGCGGAGATAGATAGCAGCGACGGCTTCAAAAGATGGATGGATAAATGGGCCTTCGGCTGTAAGGACCATGAGGAATACTGCGAAAAAGTAGGGTGGGGCCGCTTAAGAAAGCTCTCCCAGATCGAGCGAAAGTTCTGCAGGTGCGACAGCTAAGATCCGGGTTCCCTGCATTGAGCCGACAATATGAAAGGAGTCACGTGTGAGTAGCCATATGGAAGAATACGCGCAAGATTATACGCTCCAGGAACTTTTAGTCGTCGCTGCCGCAAGAGAAGTCAAAGACAGGGAAGTCGTATTCGTAGGCGTAGGCATACCATGCCTGGGCGCACTGGTCGCTAAGCTGACTCATGCTCCGAACGTGATCCTGGTCGTCGAATCGGGATGCATCGGGGCCACGCCTTACCGGCTGATGCTTGGAATCGGCGATAATGCATGCGGGGAAAACGCCATATGCGTGACCTCCCTGTGGCGGGCTTTCTCGGATCAACAGCGCGGCTACTTCGACCTTGGAATGCTCGGGGGAGCGCAGGTGGACAAGTACGGGAATCTGAACAGCACGACTATTTTCGGAGATGGTGACTATTACACCCCCAAAACCAGGCTGCCCGGCAGCGGCGGCGCCAACGACATAGCTGTTTCGGCAAAGCGCAGCCTTATCATGATGAACCAGCAGAAGCGCCGTTTCCTGGAAAAGGTCGACTTTAACACATCGCCCGGCTACCTGGATGGGCCAGGGTCCAGAGAACGGCACGGATACCCGGGTAACGGCCCTGCCGTCATTATTTCGAACATGGCCATATTCCGGTTCGATGAAGAGTCAAAAGAGGCCTACCTCGATTCAGTCCATCCCGGCATCACCGCCGATGACGTCCGCAAAGAAGTTTCATGGGACCTGAAGGTATCTCCCAATCTCAAGACGACGCCTCCACCGACAAAAAAAGAAGCTGAAATCATAAGAATAGTTGACTCCCAGAAGATTTACACCGGTGGTGGACTGCGATCTCTTACGTTCGAAAACTACATCGAAATGCTGGATTCGTCATGCGAGAGATTGAAAGCAATATTTAGCTGATGATGACGTACGCGACTCCCTATGAATCAGACTTGAGGAAATAAGAGGATGGCTAGAGAATGTTTTGAAAAGTTGTTTTCCATGGAAGGAAAAGTAGCCTTCATTACCGGCGGCTATAGGGGAATAGGGCTGGCTTTTGCCGAAATCTACGCTGAAGCAGGGGCCAATCTCGCGATCGTTGCGAGAAACCTGCTGGGGTGCCAGGCGGTAGCGGAAAAGCTTCAAAATACATTCGCAATAAAGGCCACGGCAAAGTCGATGGACGTGCGCGACTCCAAATCCGTGGACCGCGCCGTTCAGGAAATTGCAGACGAATTCGGAAGAATAGATGTTCTTGTTAACTGTGCGGGAATCCCCGGCAGCGAGAAGCCCGTCATTCGGATGACCGACGAAGACCTCGACGAGGTCATGGATGTCGATTTCCGCGGCACTTTCCTGGTCTCCAGGGCTGTAGCACAGATAATGGTGAGGCAGAAAAGCGGGAAAATCATCAATGTCTCATCCATTCTCGGGAAAATTTCCGCCCGCAACATGACCGGTTACTGCGCAAGCAAGGCCGCGGTGCTTCAGTTGACCCGCGTAATGGCACTCGAACTGATGAGGGACAACATACAGGTTAACGCGATGTGTCCCGGCTATTTTCTGACCGATCTCAATGCGAGTTTCTTCGAGTCCGAAGCGGGCAAGGGTTTGATCAAAAAAATGATCCCCATGAACAGGGTTGGGCAAGTCGATGAACTGAAGTCTCTGGCGCTCTATCTCGCGACCGCTCCCGCATTCATGACCGGGTCGGAGATTTACATCGACGGCGGGCACACGATTGTCTGAGGCGGACCCGCTGCCCCTTTTGCTTCAAACCACATTCCGGAAAGGCTCTAAAACAGTGATCAAAGATGTCGTTATAGTCAGCGCATGTCGGACAGCGATCGGCGATTTTCTGGGAAGTCTGAAGGACGTGCAGGCAAGGGATCTCGCCATGACCGCAGGCAGGGCCGCAATCGAAAGGGCCGGGATCACGCCGGAGAGCATAGACGAGATCTGTATGGGACAGATTTATGGTGCCATGCAGGGGTCCCTGCCGGCCAGGCAGGTTGGGATGAGAATCGGCCTTCCTACCAGGAGCAGCGCCGTTTGTGTGAACCAGAACTGTGCCTCGGGCATGAGGGCGCTGGAAATTGCGAGCCACAATATCATGCTGGGGAAGACCGAGATCGGGCTGGTAATCGGTGCTGAAAGCATGAGCAACGCGCCCTACCTCCTCTCGAAGGCGAGACAAGGATACCGGATGGGGCCGGAAACTGTGCAGGACCATATGCTCTATGATGGACTCGTGGACGAACTCGTCCCCGGCCATATGGCCCTGACGGCGGAAAATGTCGCCGAAAAGTACGGCATAACCCGCAATGAGTGCGATGAACTAGCTCTTTTGAGCCACAGCCGGGCATCCCGCGCCATCAGGGAAGGGACCTTCCGGCAGGAGATCGTGCCGGTCGAAGTGAAGGTCAAGAAGAGCACTCAGATCTTCGATACCGACGAGCATCCAATCCCGGACGCCAGTACAGAAAAGATGGGCCGCCTGAAAGCCCCTTTCAAGGAAGGCGGGGTCGTAACGCCGGCTAATGCCTCCGGCATAAATGACGGGGCTTCGGCTGCAGTTCTGATGTCCCTCGATAAGGCAAAAGAGCTGGGTATCCGGCCCCTCATGAAACTGGTCAACATCTGCAGCGAGGGCTGCGATCCGAAACTGATGGGCATCGGCCCGGCTTTCGCCATTCCGAAATGCCTCAAACAGGCGGGCATCCAGTTTGGAGATATCGAGTACTGGGAAATCAACGAGGCCTTCGCGGCGCAGTGGCTCGGTGTCGGCAGGGTGCTCCAACGGGAGTTCGGCCTGAAGCTGGACCTCGACAAGGTAAACCACAACGGTTCCGGGATAGCCCTGGGACACCCGGTGGGAAGCACCGGGCTGCGAATCATCGTGAGCCTCTACTACGAGATAGAACGGCTCGGCCTGACTATGGGCGGGGCGTCTCTTTGCGTGGGCGGCGGGCCTTCAATGGCCTCTTTATGGACACGGGAAATTTGATTTCCGGTGAGGCAGCAGCCGATTGGGAAAACCTGGTAGCGATTATGAAAAGGATAGCTGCGAAATACTGCGGCGGATGCGATCCAGGGTTTGATCGAGTTGGGTATTTTCAGGAAATTCAAAATGCGGCCGGTGACCTGATCGAGTGGGTCACCCTCGACGACCCTGACTTCGAATGTGTTCTCGTCATCTCAGGCTGCGACACCGCATGTCCCACACAAGACATGGTTCTAAAGGCCTGTCGAAGAATTGTATCGATCGGCGACGATAAACGCGATCCATCAGAAATTGTCCAACATCTTCTCAGTGAGGTAAGACCATGAAAATCAGAACCAAAGAAGATTACATCAAGAGTTTGAAGGAGCAGAACACACTGATTTACTACAGCGGGAAAAAAGTCGAAGACCGCACAACGCATCCTGCGTTTATCCCTCATATAAATTCCGCGGCCAAGACGTACGAACTCGCCCTCTTGCCCGAGCACGAAGACCTCCTCACCACGGTGAGCAGCATCACCGGCAAAAAGATCAACCGCTTCACCCACATTCATTCGTCAGTGGACGACCTCATAAAAAAGGTCCAGATGCTCCGCGTCATCGCCCACGAAACAGCGAGCTGTTTTCAGCGCTGCGTGGGATTTGACGCCATCAACGCTATCTACATGACTACCTTCGAAATGGACGAAAAGCACGGCACGCAATACTTCAAGCGATTTCTCAAATATCTCGAAAGACTCCAGGACGAAAATTTCATGCTCGTCGGCGGAATGACAGACGCCAAGGGCGACCGCTCCAAGAGGCCGAGCCAGCAGGCCGACCTCGATCTCTATACCAGGGTAGTCGAGAAAAGGGAGGACGGCGTCGTAATCAGGGGAGCCAAGGTCCATCAGACCGGCGCCGTGAACAGTCATGAAATCATGATCATGCCTACGCAGTCGATGGCCGAAGGCGATGAAGACTACGCAATCGTAGCGGCCATACCTCTGGATGCCAAAGGCATCACGATGATTTTCGGGCGCCAGACGAACGAGGAGAGGAAATTCGAGTGCGGAATCGATGCGGGAAACTGTGAGTTCGGTATGGTTGGAGGAGAGGCCCTCGTAGTTTTCGAAGACGTCTTCGTCCCATGGGAAAGGGTCTTCATGTGCGGCGAGGCGGATTTCAGCGGCCTTCTCGTCGAAAGGTTCGCGACACTTCACCGGCAAAACTACGGTGGATGCAAGGGCGGTGTTTCCGACGTCGTTATCGGCGCCAGCGCGCTTGCGGCACAATATCAGGGCACTTTGGGCGCAACCCACATTAAGGACAAACTCGTCGAGATGCTGCACCTGGCCGAGACCGTCTATGCGGGTTCGATCGCCTGCTCGGCCCTGGGATCGAAAACCAGGAGCGGAGCTTACTATCCTGACCCGCTTCTCGCAAACTGCACGAAGCATAACATCACGCGGGTCATCTACGAAATATCGAGACTTGCCCACGATATCGGCGGAGGCATCATGGCTACGCTCCCGTTCGACAGCGACCTGCGCAGCCCTGAGATCGGCAAGTACGTGGAGAAATACATGCAAGGCGTCGAGGGCGTCTCCACGGAGACCAGGATGAAAATCCTCCGCCTGTTGGAAAACATGACCGGTGGGACCGCACTGGTCGAAAGCATGCATGGTGCAGGCTCACCTCAAAGTCAGAGGATTATGTATCAAAGGCTCGGGAAACTGGGCGAGAAGATGAAGTATGCGAAAAAGATCGCCAAAATAAAAGACAAAGAATAACGCTGAGGTAACGAAATCCAGACAGGCAATTCGAGTCGTAATCATGTGAAGGGATGTTTTTACAAACATTATGACCCATAAGGGAGCACTAAGATGGCCGAGCGCATCAAAACAGTATGGGGATACCGTCACTTAATACTAGGCATCATATGGCTGCTTTACCTGATCAACTATTTCGACCGGATTAGCGTACTCACATTCCTTCCATATATTCAAAAAGACCTCGCGTTGACCGCTGTACAAATAGGGTGGCTGGGCTCGATATTCTTTTTCGGCTACTCGCTTGCCCAGTTTATTGCGGGATACCTTGCCGACAGAATCGGGCCGAAAAACACAATGAACATAGCAATCTGGGTCTTCACCCTGATTACTTTTCTAACCGGCTTCGTTCGCAACTTTACGCAGTTTATTATTCTTCGCCTGGGCCTGGCGGTCGGTGAAGGACAGCACTTTGCGCCTGCGATAAGAATGATTGCGAACTGGTTCCCGAGAGAGGAAAAGGGCCGGGCGAGCGGCTTCTTTTCCACGACATGGGCGGTTGCTCCAGCGATCGTTCCTATTCTGGTCACTCAGCTCGCAGCGGCTTTTTTCGGCGGAGCATGGCGGCCGGTGTTTTTTGTGCTGGCCGCTCCGGGTTTAGTCGGCGTTTTTCTGCTGTGGAAGTTCACCAATGATTCCCCAAAAGTGATGTACGAAAAAGGAAAAGTGCAAAAGGAAGAGTACGACATGATCACGGCCTCCGTAAACGTTGAGGCCGGCGAGCACGGAAAGACCTACAGCACCAAAATGTTTTTGACCGACCTCCAGTTCTGGCTCTATGTCATAGGACTCTTCATCATGCTGATGATTTACTGGGGAATGACCACCTGGATCAGCACGTTCCTTGTTAAGCAGCATGGATTGGACCTGAAGACCATGGGTTTTTATGCATCGCTCCCTTATATCGTGGCCTTCTTTTCGATGTACCTTGGCGGGACTATGGCCGACAAGTGGTTCGGCGGAAAGCCCAAGGTCGTAACGATGATTGCCTTCCTGGGATGCATCCCGGCCCTCAACATGATCGGGCATGTTTCCAAGGGGAATACCTCGATGCTGCTGCTCTGCCTGGCGATCGGCGGTTTTTTCGTCAATCTGGCATGGGGCATGATGTACGCCTTCCCCTCATGGCGTTATCCCAAGGAACTGGTCGGCCGTGCGGTCGGGGTCTCCAACGGCATCGGACAGTTCGGGGCTTTTTTGTCACCGATGATAGCCGGTTATCTGGTCGTCACGCTTCCTGACAAATCGTACGACTTCAGTAATGTTTTCCTGTTCTGGTCTCTACTGGCAGTGGTTGGAGCAATCGCTATCGGGTTCCTGAAGGAGAAGTCCATTCTCGAAACAATCGAAGTCAAGGGGGCCAACCCTGCGGTGGCAGGGAAATAGAACGCGGTCGAGAACGAAGGTGCGGAATTAATTCTGACGTTTATTCTCAGGGTTTGCCCGTAAATAAGCCTCTTAGGGATCGCGCCCTATTTTGAGACCGATTTGGCCGCCAAGATTGAGCAAAACCGCAGGCGCAACTGAGCTACATCGAGCATTTTGCGATTGAGGAGCGGCCAAAGCAGGCCAAAAGCCGGATGCGAGCGCAAAGGTTTTATTTGCGGACAAGCCCCAATTAATAAAGCCCCCTTTACATAAGGGGGACTTAAGGCGTCCGCCTCGCGGGGGTAGGCGGGCTGCCGAGGTTCCGGCCGGCGGTCTCACCGCCCGGCCGCTGGCCCGATAACTCTACCGGTTTTCCGGATGACACTATTTAATGCTCGCCTGGTTGAATGAGGGACGCGAACCGAAGAGCAAAGGGGAAACATGGAAATCAGCAATGTATGCGTATTAGGCGCGGGCATAATGGGTGCGGGCATAGCCCAGGTTATTGCTGAAGCCGGGTTCAGTGTAAACATGCGCGACATTGAAGACAGGTTCATTCAAAAAGGGCACGCTGCGATCAGAAAGAACCTCGAACGCGCCGTTTCAAAGGGAAAGATGCAGGCCTCGGACGCTGAAGCAGTTGCCGGACGCATCAAAGGGATGACCGATCTCCATGATGCGGCATCCGGCGCTCAGATCGTCATAGAAGCCGTAATCGAAGTGATGAGCCTGAAGTTGGAAGTCTTCAAAGAACTCGATTCCATTTGTCAGTCCGACACAATTTTCTGCTCGAACACCTCGGGCCTTTCCATAACCGAAATGGCATCCGTTACAAAGCGGCCCGAAAGCTTCATCGGCATGCACTTCTTCAATCCGGTCCCGGTGATGAAGCTCGTGGAACTGACGCGAGGGTTTCTCACCTCCGACGCCACCTATGCGATCGCAAGAAGTTTTGTCGAAAAGACGGGCAAGACCCCTATCGAAGTCAAGGAAGCCCCCGGGTTTGCAGTCAACCGGATCCTTTGTCCAATGCTCAACGAGGCGATTTGCGCTCTCGCGGAAGGCATCGCGTCAGCCGAAGACATAGACCGTGGAATGGTCCTGGGCGCCAATCATCCCATCGGACCTTTGGCCCTGGCTGATATGGTCGGTCTCGACACGCTTCTGCACGTAATGGAAGGGCTCCATCAGGACCTGGGTGAGGACAAGTACCGTCCCGCGCCTCTGCTTCGCAAGATGGTCCGTGCAGGCTATCTCGGGCGCAAAACCGGCAAAGGGTTCTTCGATTATACAAAACAGCAATGATCGAGCAATCGATAGGTAGAGGGGCTGCAGTTCATGTCCGTTTTTCTCTTAATTAGACATGCAGACAATCCTGCCGTTGGAAAGCGCCTGACCGGAACACTGCCCGGCGTACACCTGAACGAGGAAGGAAAAGCCCAGGCCGAAATCCTGGCCGAACGGCTCGCCCGGATATCAATAGACGCCATCTACTGCAGCCCTTTGGAGCGCGCGTTTGAAACCGCCCTTCCCCTGGCCGGACGTTTAGGACTGGAGATACGTACAAACGAAAAACTATCCGAGGTTGATTTCGGCGACTGGAGCGGATTGGATTTCCATCATCTGGCCGATGATCCCCTATGGCGGCACTGCAACACCTTTCGCACCGGAACAAGGCCGCCAAACGGGGAACTCGTGGTCGAAGTGCAGCAGAGGATGGTCACCGAGATAGAAAGACTTCGGAAAGAATACCCGCACGGCACACTTGCAGTCATAAGCCACGCGGACCCCATAAAGTCCGTCCTGGCTCATTACGCGGGTATTCCCCTGGACTTTTTCCCGAGGCTGGAAATCAGCCTGGCTTCGGTCAGTATTCTTTCAATAAGCGATTACGGCGCCAGGGTCCTGTGCATGAACTGTCTGGGAGAGATCCCCGATTTTCTGCTATCCTTATGAAGCCGGCAGGCAGGGGTCCGGATCATCGGCTTACAAACCAGTGTTCTCGAAGGTTCATGAAAATGACGGACCCGCATGTTTGCATGATCACTCGGGTCATCATGGTCCTAAATAATTGATATAACAAATTGATTGATTTGTTTCCCCAGCCGGTAAAACATTCCCCGTCCGTGGAATATTTGCCTCAACGGCGAGTCGCGAAAGAAAACCCTGATGATTAGTGGCTCATCCTTCTTTTTCTGGGTCTTCCGGCAAATGAGTACCTGTGGTTCGGATTTTTGCCCCGAGGGGGCTGCATATAATAGCCCAGGGTCAGAGAAGCGCCACCCTGGGGTTGCGACGCCAACAAAAACCGGTT
>JBKQLC010000026.1:0-70762 GCA_052147195.1 Syntrophobacteraceae bacterium | reverse complement strand
CCCAGCGGACGTCGCCACAGCTAAGAATGCGATCGCAGAGTTTGCCCCGGTGGTGGAGACACTGCGCACCGGTGCCGCCGATTCACCGCGTGTACAAAAAATCCTTGCGGCTCTTGAACCACAGATCGCGGATTTTTCAAAGGCCTTGGACGCCATGATTGCCTCGACGGACAAGATTGAGGTCGCCAGAGCCCAGCGCCAGACGGCCGTGAACTCCCTCATCGACTCGATAAATGACTTGCGGACGTCTAATACCGCAGAGCAGTCGGCTGCCATTGTCGCCATGCACCAGGCCATGAATGCATCTATGTCCATCATCGGGTTGCTGTCCCTGCTCGCCATAGTCGTCGTGGTGTTGGCGGGGCTGTTCATCGTGCGGAAGTTCATCGAAGGCAAGCAGGCTCAGGAAAAGCTGGATCTGCGGGGGTCTTATCTAACGGCCATAATAGAAAATCAACCTGGCCTGCTTTGGCTCAAAGACACGGAAGGCCGTTTTCTCACCATAAACCATGCCTTCGTCAGGTCATGCGGCAGAGAAAAGTTGGAAGAGGTCGTAGGAAAGACTGATCTGGATGTCTGGCCGAGCGAACTTGCTGAAAAATACCAGAGCGATGATAACGAGGTCATGACAAGGCGCGCACCCATTGATTCTGATGAGCGCATTATCGACCAAGGGGTGGTAAAGTGGTTCCATACATTCAAGACGCCTGTTTTCACGACGGACGGGCAGGTTCTCGGTACATGTGGTTTTGCCGTTGATATCACCGCGCGCAAGCGTACAGAGGAAGAGCAAAAGGTGCTGGAAGGTCGTTTGCAGCGTGCCGAGAAGATGGAGGCCCTGGGTACTTTGGCAGGGGGAGTGGCCCACGACCTCAACAACGTTTTAGGTATTGTCGTGGGTTACTCCGAACTGCTCTTAAGTGATTCGGGTGAGTCCAGTTCGGCAAGATCAAAAGCCAATGAGATTCTGAAGGGTGCCCAGAGGGCAGCCGCGATTGTTCAGGACCTTCTAACCCTTGCGAGACGGGGGGTCTCCAACACAAAGGTGTTGAATTTGAATGACATCGTCCTGGAATGCGGGAACTCCCCCGAGTTCGCCGGGATCTCTTCCTATCACCCCAGCACCCGGATCACGACCGATTTGGAAGCGCACCTTCTTAACATATCGGGTTCTGCCGTTCATCTCAGCAAATCGCTTATGAATCTGGTGTCCAACGCCTCTGAAGCCATGCCAGGGGGCGGCGTAATCACCATTAAAACCCGGAATCAGTATTTAGATAAACCTGTTTCCGGATACGATGAGGTCTGTGAGGGGGACTATGTCGTCCTTTCCGTATCTGACATGGGTGAAGGGATAGCAGCTAGCGATCTGAAGCGCATATTCGAGCCTTTCTATACGAAAAAGGTCATGGGTCGCAGCGGGACTGGTCTGGGCTTGGCGGTGGTGTGGGGTACAGTCAAAGATCACAAAGGATATATCAATGTAGAAAGTCAAGAAGGCAAAGGAACCGTTTTCACCCTGTATTTTCCTGTGACAAGAGAGGAAATATCCCTGGAGCAAGTTTCGGTTTCGGCTGCTGAATACATGGGGAAAGATGAATCCATCCTTGTTGTCGATGACGTTAAAGAGCAGCGAGATCTCGCCAGTACGATGCTCAAGAAACTGAATTACACCGCCATCAGTGTTTCCAGTGGTGAAGAAGCGGTTGAATATCTCAAGCAAAACGCGGTTGATCTGGTTGTTTTAGATATGATCATGGACCCCGGCATGGATGGACTCGACACTTATGCCAGAATACTTGAAATCCAACCTCATCAGAAAGCGATCATCGTCAGCGGTTTTTCTGAGACAGAACGGGTGAGTAGAGCTCAGGCATTGGGCGTGGGGGCCTACGTGAAAAAACCCTATGTGCTTGAGAAACTTGGATTGGCTGTCAGGAAGGAACTCGATCGGCCGGCATAAGCTGCGCCCCACTAAAGAACCAACCAAGACAGGAGTCTCGTTATAAGGGCTCCAAACTCGTCGGTTTCAGATATCTCTCGCTCTTGAGAAAATGGAACGCTAAAATCTTCGCAATTATCGAATTATTTGTTTACCGAATCGCCGCAAACTGTACTCTTTCGAGATCGGAAAGTTGTGTGAACTGTCTCTGGTTCAGAGTTGGAGATATTTTAAGCGACTTTTTACGTGCAGGGGTAAAATATGCTTAAGGTCCACTTCAACCCACTCTCAGGCTCAAATTTAGTTCCCAAGAAATGTACGCACTATGGCGTCATGCAGCTCCGGCTCCTCAACAAATGGAAGGTGGCCGGATTTCTCGAACAGCACAAACTGGGCCCGGGGCATGAAAGTTCTGAACTGCACCGAAAAGCGTGGAATCGCGACGCGATCGAAGCGCCCGGCGAGCACCAGGGTTGGAACCTGAATTTCGCGAAGCCGGCTTCGAAAATCCATCGAGGCCAAGTCACCCCCGAGCACGATACCGGCATCTGGTCCAGCTATTTGACGAAAAACATCGAGATTTGTATCCACGGTAAGATTCGAATTAGATGGATCATAGAAATAGAGGAGGCATAGCGGCACGCGCCCCTGGACTTTCTGGTAATCTGGATCGCATGTAACGCTTCCTTTCGCGCGAACCTGCTGAAGCTCAGCCCACACCTCAGGATACTGATTTTGTATCTCATTATTCCAGTTATCGTTGCAGCCCTTTTGCCACATTTCTGCGCTGTGACAAGTGTTTGCCAATATGAGTTTGCTTAGGGACTGAGGGTACCGAAGGGCATAGCCCTGCGCCACGACACCGCCGTAGGAATGACCGTACACTGCGATCTTGCCAAAGCCGAGAGCCTTTCGTAGACCTTCGATATCTTCTATATCCCGGTCGAGGCTGTACTCCTGAGGATTCTTTGCCCGGTCAGACTGTCCACGCCCGAATGCATCGAAGAAGATAAGCTGAAAGGAATCCGCGAGGCGCTCGAGACCGGGATAGAAGTAAGTATGCGAAGAACCTGGACCGCCAGGGATTAAGAGAAGAGGTGTCCCCTGTCCTGCAATTCGATACCAAAGATGACTACCGTTGACGACGACAAGCTTGCCTTGGGGTTCGGCCGCCGGTCGAGCAGAAACAGTGACCCATAATAATCCCAGCAGCATGGGCGTGAGGCTAAAGAGAACTTTAGGCATTGTCCCTCTCCTTTGCGCCTTACACAGTGATTGTTTCGCGTGATTTTTCATGGGTGGCGACAATCCACGCCTCTGAGCGCTCACCGATTAACCGATTACCATTTACCTTCCCCCCTGACATCCAGGGGAAATTTCGTCCATCCCGCTGTTCGCTTCCTTTTCTTTCTGAACATTTCATCATCGATTTGCTGCCCGTGGTTGAATCGGGATTGTTCATGATCTCTGGATAAACGGCTAGCTGCAAGTGAGAGAAAGACTGGAATGAGCTTGATTGTCTTTGGACACTCCATGGCTCGAATTCACCCCAGCAGAGACGAAATGATTCTAAATTGAACGGCCAGTTGCCACAAGAAAGAAATGAAATCATGAGGCCAAGAACTATCATCGATTCCAAGGTGTTACCAGGGGGCGCCAAAAGCCATGCTCTCCTATCCTTGAAAAAACGAAGTTCTGAAATACGCAAGTTTTACAAATCATATCTGGATTTGAGTGTCCTGTTTCGGGGGTCGTGCGAATCGGGGGGGGGCCGTGACCGGGAAGAACTTGCGGCGCACTTGCTCAACGATGCAACGTACTTACGTCGCTTACCAGTCTTTGACGACTCTTGACAACTTCGCCGAACATTTTAATTTCAAAGGATTGATGAGTTCGGTACTCTGCTACGAAAAGGCCGCCCACAAGGGGCTAGACTACGGCTCGGTCAGGCGCCTTTTCATGGTTTGGGGTGTCCCTCAAGGGCATGAACTGCTGCGGGACGAATGGAGAGGAAGGCGGTTTCCACCGAAGATTTTACACAGGTTTTCCAAGCAGGCCATCAACCGATCCGGCTCATGTCTTGACTTGAATTAAGCTTCCAAGGTAGGGGAAATGTTTGATAAGAGATCCGTGATAAACAATATTGAAAAGATCGTCATCGCGATCCTGATCGCCTTGTTTATCCGGACTTTTATTGTACAGGCATTCAATATCCCATCCGGATCCATGGAACCGACATTACTGCCTGGAGATTATATTTTGGTTAACAAATTCATTTATGGAATACGTATACCTTACATGAACATCAAGATATTTTCATATAATGAGCCAAAACGAGGGGATGTAATCGTATTTATTTATCCCAAAGACCGATCGAAGGACTTCATTAAAAGAGTCATTGGAATGCAGGGGGAAACTGTCCAAATCATCGGGGGTAAAATTTATATCGATAATACGCTGATCTCTGATCCGTGGGGTTACTTCGATGAGCAAGTGACGCCGGATTTCATAGCTGCAGTGGAGAATTTCGGCCCTGTCTTAGTTCCGGAAGGTTCTCTGTTCGTAATGGGCGACAACCGCAACCGTAGCGAGGACAGCCGGTTTTGGGGGTTTTTGCCACTCAATAACGTATTGGGGAAGAGTTTCATCATTTACTTTTCATGGGACCGCGAGGCCGAAAATCTGTCGGGAAAGGTCAGGTGGTCAAGAATCGGCAAACTGATCCATTAAGTTCTCGCCGGCGTTCTTGCGCGGCCCTGTCTCACCGGTTGACTGCCGCTGCCTGAATGACATTTGTTATGTTCAGCAATAAGAATTGACTTTAGAGGTTCTGACATCTGGAGCAGAAAATGATGAATTTGCGACTTTTCAAGACCATCGGTCCGAAGGCCCTTGTTTTCCTTTCGTTATGTACGGCGCTTGTCGGAGGCATCGTTCTGGACCGCCTGGTTTTCGCCAGAATTGCAGGCGATGCACCGGCACAGCTTAATTACAAGCTTATCTCCGAGGCATGGGACCTTATCGCTAAAGAATATGTCAGGCGTGAAGCGGTTCAGTCTCAAAAGCTAACTTACGGGGCAATAGGCGGCATGGTCAATGCCTTGGGGGACACCGGGCACAGTGCTTTTTTGACCCCTGACATGGCGCATCTTGAGAAGCATTTTCTGGAAGGAAGTTTCACCGGCATAGGGGTGGAACTGCGCATTAAGGATGGTCACACGGTAATATTGGCGCCAATTGAAGGTTCTCCCGCCCAAAGAGCCGGCCTCCAATCCGGTGACGTAATAATTAAGGTCGGTGAAAAGGATGTCGTAGGACTCCCATTGGAAGAGATTATAAACGATATAACAGGCAGGTCCGGGACTACGGTTTCGTTGACCGTCCTGAGCCCCAAGACTGGACAGACACGGACTGTGTCCCTGGTGCGTGCTGAGATAATCGTTCACAATGTCACCTGGACACGCCTGCCGGGGTCCGGACTTGCAGACATACGAATCGCAGGATTCAGCCAGGGGGTCACTGATGAATTACGCAAGGCTCTGGGGGAAATCAAGAAAGCGGGAATCAAAGCCGCCATTCTGGACTTGCGTGATAACCCGGGCGGGGTTTTCAAATCAACCATCGCCGCAACCAGTCAGTTTCTTCGCAGCGGTGATGTGGCTTTGGTGAGAGACAACAGGGGCGTTACCATGCCGGTGCCTGTCGAACGTGGAGGACTGGCGCCCGACCTGAAACTTGTCGTCCTGGTTAACGGAGGAACGGCGAGCGCTGCGGAAATTATGGCGGGAGCATTACAGGATGCTCACCGGGCCAGGTTGGTGGGAGAAAAAACCTTTGGCACCGGTACGGTATTGGAATCATTCAGGCTCTCGGATGGTTCTGCACTGCTTCTGGCCATAGCAGAATGGCTTACACCTGATGGGCGCGTGATCTGGCATAAGGGTATTTCGCCGGACGTGGAAGTCCCTTTGCCTGCAGAAATCGATCCCCTCTATCCCGCGAGAATAAAAGACATGACTATGGTTCAAATACGAGAGAGTGAAGATAAACAGCTCTTGCGGGCGCTGGAATTGCTGAGTGCACCCGGTACCGGATCGTGACGGTGAGACAATATGCCAAAACAGTCACACAGGCATTTCAGTTGTGTGTTTGGCCGGCGTATCGTATGATTGCGGCATCTATCGGTATCCTTTGCGGTCTTATTGTGATAGCCCTGTAGCCAGAAGGAGATTATTGCACTCCCCGTTTCCATAAACAGGTTCAGGAGCAACAGGAGGCAGGTTCAATGCCTGCGGGGGTAAAACCAATTGTCGCGGCAATGTTTCTCGCCATAGTGGTAGTTGCCTGCTATTCTTCTGTCGACAAAAATCGCAAGTATTACGCGAATGCATATTCGTTTGGGTGTTACTCTGCCGCTGAGGTCGAAGAGGCCGTCAAGTTCATTGACTCCGGCCAGGCGGACTCTTTTTGGCTTAAAATTCTGAGAGGCGACAATCCTGAATGTCAGGAATTAAAACCGGGCCTGGAAGTCTGTATTCAGGATAAAGCACCCGGAGATATAATCAAGGTCGGAACCTGCGGACAAAATGATGGTTTGTGGACACTTAAACGTTCGATCAGTGGAACCCGCGAGCAGGCAATGAGCGCGCCCAATATGCTGCCGGCCCGCGGGAAAGCTTCGGTTAATGCCCCGCCAACACGGACGTCCGCTGAGGACGCAGCCCGAAAGGAGCGAGAGGAACTTATTCAGGAATCGTTTTCTGAAGGTAAGGTCTGCATGGGTATGTCTATGGCTCAGGTGGAACAAGTCTGGGGAAAACCAGCACAGGTAAAGAAGGTTACCTTGCTTTCTAATACCGGAAGGTCCGGCGGTGTTGAATGGATATACAGTGATGGAGCTTCAGTGGTGTTCCGGGACGGCGAAGCTGCTCGATTCCATGGAACTAAGAACAGAGGAACCAGGAGATAGGGCTTGGCAATATCGGGCCGATTTCGGCATCGATTATCGATTAGCTTAAATAAACAGAAAAACACCGGCAATTTGAACTTGATGCGTTCAGGTCGATTTTCATACGTCTCCGCACTTATTACCATGTTTGCCGCAAGCATGCTCGCTTCTTGCGCTGCCCGACCGGTTTGTCTTTCCCCCGAAGAGATTGCGCCTTCCGTTTTAGCTCCCGCTGCACAAGGCGGAATCATTGACGGCAGGGGGCGCTTTCGCGAAATCTTTAAAGACGTGCTCGCGTCCCTTCGCCCAAAAGACGCGGCGGGAGTTCCCTGGGATGACTCGGCAGTCCTGTGGAAACTTCAAGGTGAAGAGCCGCCAACGGGCAAACCAGCTCCCAGCGGGCAATCCAGGGGCTTTTTTCGCGTAGTCATGGTCCCTGGCTTTCTGGCAGAGTGCGTGGCACACGAATCCACGGTCTTCGGAGACGCTCGCGCGCGGCTTGAAGAAATCGGCTATAAGACGGACTACATCCAGACAGGGGGACGCAAGGGGAGCGGCGCTAACGCCGAGCTAATCCGGGACGCGGTCATGGGCATGCCGGCCGGGCAGAGGCTGATATTCGTCACGCACTCAAAAGGTACCGTGGATACCCTCGAAGCGATCGTGAAATATCCCGGTGTCGCCGAGCGGACTTCTGCTGTCGTTAGCGTCTCCGGGGCGGTCAACGGTTCCCCCCTGGCGGATGTGTTTCCGCAGTTTCTCTCAAAACTTATCCATAGGATACCGCTTTCATCGTGCCCTGCGGGAGAAGGCGCCGAAGCCGTTGAGAGCCTGCGCCGCAATGTGCGGGTTTCATGGTTGTCTACGCACCGGCTGCCCGGGAGCGTGCGTTACTATTCGCTGGCTGCGTTTACTTCGCGTGAGAATACTTCCCGGATTTTGCGTCCGTTCTACGATATTCTTGCCAAAACCGAACCTGTCAACGACGGCATGGTCATATCCTCTGATGCGATTATTCCCGGCTCAGTCCTGCTCGGCTATCCTAACGCGGATCATTTCGCTGTAGCTATGCCCTTCAGCAGGCAAACATCGCCCCTGCTTGCAGCACTTATCGACAAGAATAATTATCCGCGCACAGCTTTGCTCGAGGCTGCTTTACGCTATGTCGAAGAAGACCTGGCGCAGGCCGGTTCTCCCTAAACCCCCTTTAGAAAAGCAACTTCCAACTTATAGGACAGGCGCGCCTAAGGTTTGAGTTCTCATCCCGACTGTGGCCACGTCTGTTGCGCAATGCGCTTTCTTCCGGCTTCATATCTAACTGCCCGGGGACCGCTTGACTATGGAAGATTGTCCCTTATTATAAAGGTGGGTAGGATGCATAGGGTGTCTTATCTACTTCAGTGACCATTCGAGGGGCAAGCGGTTTTCCTGCTTGTCCCTTTTTTATTGCGCGCCCGGCAGGGCGCACCAGCATAAGAAATCTCTTTTGCTTTTCTGCGCAGCCTCTTGCAAAATAGCGCTCCTACCACATGGGCCACGAAGGACCTAAGACATTTTGAGGGGCTTTTAATGGATGAGAAAACAAAAAAGACGCTTCGGGATATTGTTATGGCTGGAGTTCGAGCGGCTGACCCCGAAGAGGCTGTAAAACGCCACATCGAGCTGAGCGGCAACGAACTGAGGGTTGGAGGCCGTTCATATGAGCTTGAGCGCTTCAAAAGAATTTTCGTGACAGGCTTCGGAAAAGGAACCGCGCCAATGGCAAAGGCGCTCGAGCAGGTCCTTGGCGAGAGGCTCACTGATGGCTGGATAACTGTCAAATATGATCACGGCCTCGCTTTGAACAAAGTCCGCGTGATGGAAGCCGGGCACCCGGTACCGGATCAGGCCGGATTGGAAGCCACACGGTTTATTCTGGAACGTCTGAAAGCCTGCACGGAACAGGACCTGGTTGTTTGCGCGTTTTCGGGTGGAGGGAGCGCGCTTTCTCCAGCCCCGCGTCCTCCCCTTCATTTGAACGAAAAGCAGGAAACGACCCGGCTTCTGCTTGAATGCGGGGCCACCATATTCGAACTGAACGCGCTGCGCAAGCACATGTCCCTGGCCAAGGGAGGGCAACTGGCAAAGGTTGCCTACCCGGCTACGGTGGTGTCCCTGTTTCTGTCGGACGTTGTCGGCGATCCACTGGATGTGATCGCATCGGGCCCAACGGTTCCCGATCGGAGCACCTTTGCCGATTGCATCCGGATTGTCGAACGGTACGGGCTTTCGCAAAAACTTCCAGCCTCTGTGCTCAGGCTGTTTAGGGATGGCGTAGATGGGCTGATCGAAGAATCACCCAAGCCGGGGGATATAGTATTCGAAACGGTTCAGAACCTGGTTGTCGGGAGCAACCGCGCAGCTCTGCTGGCGGCAGCCACGAAGGCAGAGGATCTCGGGTACGCCGCATTGGTTCTCTCCTCTTTTGTCCAGGGCGAAGCCCGCGAGATCGCACAGGCTTTTACGGCGATAGGAAAAGAAATCGTCTCCTCCGGGCACCCTGTTGCTGCTCCAGCCTGCATTCTGGCCGGAGGCGAAACCACGGTTACGATCAGGGGCGAGGGGAAAGGGGGCCGGAACCAGGAATTGGCCCTGGCTGCGGCGCTTAGCCTGGATGGATGGCCGAAGATTGCCGTGCTTAGCGCCGGAACCGACGGTTCAGATGGGCCAACCGATGCCGCCGGCGCCTTTGCAGATTCCGATACCTGCCCAAGAGCCAGGCGGAAAGGTCTCAATCCTCTCGATCACCTTTCGAGAAATGATTCCTATAATTTTTTCAAAGCAATAGGAGATCTTTTCATCACCGGTCCCACACGCACGAATGTAATGGACGTGCTCTGCATGATAATCGATAGGTAGATACATTCAATTAACGCAGTTGGGGGGGCGTTCGCCCCTAAGCCCGGCCAGGAGGTTCTCCGCTGCCATAACGGCCATTCGGGTGCGGGTTTCAATAGTTGCGCTTCCCGAGTGCGGAAGGAGGACTACATTATCGAGTTCGGCAAGTCCCGGGCTTAACAAGGGCTCGTTCTCATAGACATCCAGGCCGGCTGCCCGGATACGTCCCTGTTTTAATGCCTCAACAAGGGATCTTTCATCGACGATTGGCCCCCTGGCAGTGTTTATCAGGCAGGCCGAGCTTTTCATCAATGCCAGCTCCTTTTCGCCGATCATGTGATGTGTCTCCGCTCTGAGCGGTGCATGCAAAGATACGAAGTCCGACTCTTTGAGCAACTCATCGAGCGGGGCAAAGCGAACACCCAACCTGTCTTCTTCATCCTTTTCCAGCCTTGCCCTGCTATAATAAATCACCTTCATGTCGAATCCGCCGGCCCTCCTGGCAACCGCTCTTCCGATCCTTCCAAAGCCGACTATGCCTAGTGTTTTGCCGCCTACATCCTGGCCGAGGAAATGGAGAGGGGCCCAGAATTTGAATCTTCCGTTCCGGGTCATCGTATCGCCTTCTATGAGTCTGCGGGCTGTAGCAAGTATCAGGGCGAAAGCAAGGTCGGCAGTCGAAACGGTAAGCACTCCGGGGGTATTTGTTACCGGAATTGCCCTCCGGGTTGCTGCCGCAATATCGATATGGTCAAAGCCCACTCCGTTATTGGCAATGATTTTGAGTCCGGGGGCTCGCTCGAGGACCTCAAGATCGATGCGGTCGGTGATCGTGCAAAGAAGCCCGTCTTTTCCTTCAATTCCCGCCAGCAGCTTTTCCCTGTCGATGGGCGTATCTTCATCGTGAGCCTCCAGGGAATGCTCTTGCGCGATTCGAGCCAAGACTTCTTGCGGCAGCCGAGCGGTTACAAAGACTCTCATTTGACTGTTCTCCCTCGGAATTCAAGAGATATTGAGACTCAGGAAAGTTCTATGATTCGCCTGTAAATAGAGGAAGTCAACCTGCCTGGTTCTACTCCAATCTCCCTCTCAAGGGTCTTCCTGCAGTCTTCATACACCTTCAGCGCCTCTGCCCGCATGCCGCCGTTGGAGTAAATGAGCATCAGCTTCTGATAAGCTGCTTCGCAGACAGGATCGGTCTTGATTATCATTTTGTAGTACTCGGAAGCTTTTTTTGACTTCCCCTGCGTCTCGTACGATGCGGCCGTGCGGTACAAAAGATCGATGTACTGAGTACGCAACTGGTATCTTCTAAGTTCGGCCCAGGCTTCATAGAGATCTTCGGGAAGGAAGTCCCCATTGTACAGATCGATTGCCGACCTGTAACAAAGGAGCGCATGATCGATGTCTCCTGCTTCTTCTGCCTTTTTCCCCTGCTTTTGCAGCGACAAAAATTCTTCCAGGTCCGTGCGGCAAATATCTTTTCTGAGAGAGACAAGATTATCTTTTAAGATCACGTAGGATGAGCCGCGGGATTTGGCCATGGAGGGTTCCAGTGCGTACCGCAACCGGTGCAGAGCCACTTTAAACTGGCTGTCACCGGACTCGGGGGGTGCTTCCGGCCAGAGGTCCTCAATAAGCAGGTCCTTCGGCACTCCTGAGCCTCCACGGGCGATCAGCGCCTTTAACAGCAATTTTGGGGGCCTTGCTTTCCAGTCCTGGTCCGGAACCCGGCTTTCACCCCGGAAGACCTGAAAATTCCCGAAAGTCCTGATCCGAATCGGAACAGTTTCACTCCCCATCCTCGTTTTTACGGTTTCTTCTTCGTATTCAGGAAGTGGTCTGAGATTTTCGGGCTCATATGACTGGTGGAATTTAGTTTTTGTCAGTGCAAGGGCCAGCTTGCGATCCTTGTCGGCAATTGTGCGAAGAAGATTTATCTCGGTATCGAGCAGACGCTGAGTTACCCCGCATGCCAATTGATATTCCAACTCAGGCCGCCGGTTCAAAAGAGTTTGAAAGTCGTCCGTCGATATTTCCAACAACTGAACCCGGCTCAGGGACCTTACGCTTGCAGTCCTTAATTTTCGAGGGTTGAAAAGGTACATCTCCCCGATATACTCGCCGGGACCGCGAACCCCGAGAATGTACTCGTCGGCTGTGCCCAGCGATTTTAGAACCTCGAGTCTGCCTTCCACGATTATATACAGACAGTTTCCGTGGTCGCCTTCGCGCAAAAGGGTGGTATTGGGAGGATACTCAATCACCCGGGCAATCTCCGCGAGGAATTTAAGTTCTTTCTCCTTGAGCGGAGAAAAAATGGGGAGTGAATGAAGCAGTTCGATCATTCCGGCTATCCTCAAAAAGGTTTCCTATGTTCATTTTAGTAAACACCAACCCTCGTTTAAATGCAAGAGTGTCACGCTGAGCGTTTAACAGGGAAGGTACAGGTCCAATCGGAGTTATCGGAAGTATTGAGTTAGGCCGTCAGAGTTGCTTTCATCATCGGCGGAAAGGTCAATAGAACCGAAAGCTGCCCGCAGAAAGTAGCAGGCGAGAATTGTTCCGCCCGCGTAATTCACATTGAGACCAACGGCACGATCAGCATACTGGACGGTTCGGGCAAGCGCTCGTATGGAGGCAACGACAGATGGGGGGAAATTTGCGCATCACGAGCCGGGCAGTTTTTTAACGTTCGCGCCCGAGGGCGAGCGGCCCCGCCGGGCGGACCCTGAAAAACTGTCTATTACAGGGCATTGTTGCACGCTTTGTCTTATTCAATCATTTGGTATCGAGTGCTTGAGCTTCTGAGCACATGAAGGGCAAATACCATGGCTGAAGTCGGCTTGAGAATGGTCGCGAACATATGCTTCAATCTGCTGCCAATAACCCTGGTCATCACGTACTTTTTTGCACCATGCACAAATAGGCAGCAATCCTTTCAGGGTCTTGACTTTGGCGAGTGCCGCCTGGAGTTCAGTGATAAGCTTCTCCCGCTCCCTGCGTACCCGTTCCCTTTCCGTGATGTCGCGCGCGATAGCCGATGCGCCAATAATCGTACCGGTGCTGTCTCTGATAGGAGATATAGATAAAGAAACAGTGATGTCGTCACCGTCCTTCCTGCGATGAATGGCCTCGTGATGGAAAATACGTTCACCACGACCTATGCTTTCAAGTAGGTCCGGCACTTGATCAACATGTTCGGTCCTTGCGAACAAGGATTTCGAATTCTGTCCGATTGTTTCTGCCGCCGTATAGCCGTAGATGATCTCGGCAGCCTTATTCCAGCTCGTAATTATCCCATCCAATGTCGTTGATATTATTGCATCTTCAGATCCCTCAACAATGGCCGCCAATTGCTTGCTTGCTTCCTCCGCTTTGCGGCACACACCGATTGCGATCTGAAGTTTACTGTTTGCTTCTTCGAGTTCTCTGGTGCGTTCGAGTACAACGTCTTCGAGATGGTCACGGTATTTTTTGAGTTCAACATCGGTGCGTTTTCGTGCCATTGAGTAGCGGATGGAGCGTTCCAGAAGATCCGCAGTGATTTGTCCCTTGACCAGGTAGTCGGCTGCTCCTGCCTCCAGGGCTTTAAGGTCCACATCGTATCCCCCCTGGCCGGTAAGGAGGATAATCGGCATTTTGCGCCCGCATCCGGCTACCTCGCGTAAAAGCTCCAGGCCGTCCCTTGCGCCAAGGCGATAGTCAAGGAGACAAACATCGTGCTCTGCGCTGCAAATCCCCTGTGCACCCGCTTCATATGTATCCACCCACTCCAGATGAAACGTTGCCGAACTGATGTCTGAGAGGAGCGCTCGCAAGTATGTGTAGTCGTCCTCATCATCTTCGATGAGAAGCACTTTAAGAAGAGGTTTTTCCATCGTTTGTCTCCGGTCCAGGTGGCGCCTGCAGCCGGACTCCCGTGTTGACAGCCGCAGTCCCGGCAGGCGCTTGCGTTAATCAAGGTTCACACTATCGAACAATAATAACCTGAGAGGCAACTGATAAAACACCAACACAGCTTCATTGCAGCATCTATCCCTCTTTCCTGTAGCTTTTCAAAGAGGTGGTCCTTGATTTTTGCTCAGCAAGTGAAAAACATAATATCGATAGAATCTTTTCATGCGCTATTTTTACGGGCCTTGTCAAAAGCTGAATTGTTCTTGATTCAGGCTGCCCGGTGCGGGTTTTGCGGTACGGCGCTAATGGAAAACCGAAAGAAATTATTGTAAAATGTGAACCATATCCGGGCGTCATTCGTCATTATGGTGAAGCGGACAGAGAAAAACAGCAGTAAAAGATCAGTCCAGGATCAAGAAACGATGGAGGTATTGAGATGAGATTAACTCGAATCTTAACGGTGGCTCTGGCTGTGATGCTAATCATGGGGACGCTTTTCATGGCGAACCCGGCTTATGCGTGGCGCGGAGGCGGAGGCTGGCACGGGGGCGGAGGCTGGCATGGAGGCTGGCATGGAGGCTGGCACGGGGGCTGGCGTGGCGGCTGGGGCTGGGGCGGCTGGGGATGGGGATGGGGTCCTTATTGGGCGGGATATTACTACCCCTATTACGCCGGGTATTACTACCCTTATTACGGGTATTACCCCCGTTACGGGTATCCTTACCCATATGGATACTACCCCTACTAGGGTTGCTGCCGGTAGACCGGGCTCCCTATCCTTATCGGAGGCCCGGATTCAATAGTAATGGGTCTGCCTTTAGAGATGGTAGGAGCGCGTCTAGCCCTGCCATTTTTTGTTCCTGCGTTGTTGAAGGCGAGTTGGCTCCTATCGTCAGAAGGCGCGAAGCAGCCGGGTCCATTCGACAAGTCTTGTCAAGAGTTCTCTGATAAGTTCTTTTGCCTTTTCATCCCTGAAATTTCCATGTTCGTCAAATTTGACACGGCATTTGCTATCATTACCTCCGGGTGGTTCAAAGGGTACATAGTCAGGAAAATAAACGATTGCCGGAGGTGGTATTGCGCGCGGGCAGCTCCAAGCGCTCCAACGGAAGCCCCCGCGAGAGCCACGGGTTTTGCATTCCATGCGTTGTCGCCGTAAGGCCTGGGGGCCCAGTCGATAGCATTTTTCAGGACGCCGGGAACCGAATAGTTGTATTCGGGGGTCACAAAAAGTATCGCGTCAGCAGCGCGCACTCTAGCTTTGAGTTCCACGATTTTCGGGGGCGGGTTCAACTCATCGTTGCTCCAGATCAAAACACCTCGCAAGTTCGCTTTTTAAATAATGATTTCCGGGATGTATTTCAGTCGGCAGTGCTGGCGGCCGTTTTTTCCGAGTTTTTTGCGTGTGGACTGCTCAATTAAAATATCCATTGATTATAACCACTTGCTTTATTTGCACGGATTAACGGTTTGCGGTTATGCATGATAAGTGTTCAAGATTTTTCAGAGGATTCCGATTAAGTCGTAAGAGATCAGGGGCAGTTACGTTGAGCGAATAATTCTGCAGGAAAATAAAGATGGCGCTTAACTCTTGTGTGCTTCTTGTCGAAGACAATGCTGTGAACCGGGAAGTCGGGTGCGCAATGATGGAGACCTTTGGCTGTCGCGTTGATGTAGCTTCGAATGGCTATGAAGCGATAAGTCAAATGGAATCAGGCACATACGATGTTGTCTTTATGGACTGTGAGATGCCCGTGATGGATGGCTTTGAAGCGACCCGGGTAATCAGGGAGCGGGAGAAGAGCGGATGTAGCCGAACTACGATTGTGGCCTTGACGGCCCACGACTCGGATGCTGACCGTATGCGGTGTTTCGAGGCTGGAATGGACGATCATCTGAGCAAGCCTTTCCTGATGAGCGAGCTTTCCAGTATGCTGGAGAAGTGGTCAAACAAGAAACCGGCCCTGGATTCAACTGGGGGCACTGAAGTGCCCGGTCAGGAGTCGGGACCACCCGAAATCGTCAACGAGGATTATCTCGATCGAAAGAGTCTGGATAAAATTAAGTCCCTGGGACCAAATGGCCCCAAAATGCTTTGCGCGGTTATTAGCATTTATTTGAATGACTCCCCGGTCCTGATCGAAAGACTGGTCCAATCGCTAAATGCTGGTGATGCGGACGGTGTGGCTCGGGCGGCCCACGCGCTGAAATCGGCTAGCGCCAATCTGGGGGCGATGTCGCTTGCCGAAATGTGCAGGCAAGTCGAAGATATCGCTCGTGGAAACTCAGTCCACGGCTGCAATTCCCTGATTTCCGATATTCGGCTGGAATACGGCAAGGCGAAAGAGGCGCTAAGAAGCGAGATCCAAAGGGGGCTTTGTGGATGATTCGTTAAGCCGGAATAAGAGTCCGGTTGCCCTTGTCGTAGACGATGACAGGGGGGCTCGGCTGCTGGCAGGCGCCCTACTCGAGGAATCAGGCTTTATGGTCGAGCAGGCTTCGGACGGAATCGAGGCGCTGGAGGCCTTTGAGCGCTTCAAACCGAGCATAGTGCTCCTCGATGTAGTCATGCCCGGGATGGACGGTTTTACAGCCTGCAGGGAGATAAGAAACCTGCCGGATGGCCGGCACATTCCCGTGCTGATGATGACGGGTTTGGACGATATAGAATCGATTAACCGTGCCTACGATGCCGGTGCCACCGACTTTATTACCAAACCGATCAACTGGACTATCCTTCATCATCGCCTGCGCTACATGTGGCGCTCGATCCTTGTCAGCGAAAATCTCAGGAAAAGCGAGATGAAAAACCGGGCGTTGATAGATGCCCTGCCCGACCTTTTGCTTCGGATTACCAGGGACGGCCGTATCCTGGAGGTGGAAGAACCGAGCGGTTTCGACAAGGTTTTTTCCCGCGCGGGACTGTTGTCTAAGAAAATCAGCGAAGTATTCACTGAAGATGTTTCCCGGCCGATTCTGCAAAACCTGGAAATGGCGCTCACTCATGGTGGGATGCGGTTTTTCGAACATAAACTCCAGGTTGGCGAAGACGCAGGGTATTATGAATGGCGAATTGTGGGCAGCGGAAAAGATGAGGCCCTGGCGATAGTGCGCGACATCACGGGGCGAAAAAGAACCGAGGAGCGCATAATTCGCCTGGCCTATCATGATATCCTGACCGGATTGCTCAACCGAAATTCCTTCAAGGACCATCTGGGGCAGGCTGTTGCTCATGCACAGCGTCACGGCCGTTATGTTGCCACGCTGTTTATTGACCTGGACAGATTCAAACGGATAAACGACACCTTCGGCTATAAAGTAGGAGATCTGCTGCTCCAGGGCGTCGCCGAGCGGATAAACGAAGGCCTTCGCAAAAGCGATAAAGCTGCCCGCAATGTGGATGCCCAATATTCGCAATGCGTTTCGCGGCTTGGCGGAGACGAGTTTACGATTCTGTTGCCGGAGGTAAATCGAATACAGGACGCCGCCAAGGTCGCAAAACGAATCTTGGATTCCATCTCAAGACCCTTGATTATAGCCGGCCACGAGATATTCATTACTGGGAGTATCGGGATCACGGTCTACCCGCTGGATGGGGAAGACGCCGATACACTGCTCAAAAATGCCGATGCCGCGATGTACAACGCAAAAGAGCAGGGCAGGAATAATTACCAGTTTTACTCTGAGGCGATGAACGCTTCATCGTTCAAGAGACTCTCGCTCGAGAACGCACTCAGGAAGGCGCTGGACCGCCAGGAGTTCCTTCTTTACTATCAGCCTCAGATAGATATCAATTCGGGAAAGATCGTAGGGTTGGAAGCACTGCTTCGTTGGAAGCACCCTGAGATCGGGCTTGTCCCTCCGGGAGATTTCATTCCGCTGGCCGAGGAGACGGGCTTGATCGTCCCGATAGGTGAATGGGTACTAAATACCGCCTGCATTTTTAATGAGGCCCTGCAAAAGATGGGGATGTCTCCCATCCGTATGGCTGTCAACATATCAAGCATTCAGTTCAGACCTTATAGCCTTGTTGCTTCAATAACGCGCGCCCTGAAAGAATCGGGCCTTGATTCCACTTTGCTGGAGATCGAACTTACCGAGAGCGCCATTATGAAGAATATGGAGGAGTCCTCCAGTATCCTGCGCGAACTCAAACAGATGGGGCTGCGGGTCGCCATCGACGATTTCGGGACCGGCTATTCGTCACTGGCCTATCTCAAACGCTTCCCATTGGATATCCTCAAAATAGACCGTTCCTTCATCCGTGACATTCCTGGCGACGGGGACAATGAGGCAATTGCGGCTGCAATTATTGCAATGGCTCACAGCCTTAACCTCGAGGTCATTGCGGAAGGGGTGGAGACCGAGATCCAGCTAGCATTCGTGCGCGAACATGGATGTGACGCGGTGCAAGGGTATTTTTATAGCCCTGCGTTGCCCGGTGAAGAGATTAAGGAGTTCCTTAAAACGAACCTGGAATTGATGGCCGGGGCAGCCCGGTTCGCAATGCCTCAGGGCGAAGTCATTTGTCGAAGATGAGGCGCGGGCAACCACGAATTTGACGAATATCACGGATTGGCTTCTGTGTTCATCCGTGAGCTACACGCTCCCAGTATAGATCTTTGTGCTTGATAGGCTCACTCAATTGCCTGTGAATCATCTGATCTGTGATCACCCACCGCGCTGCGCTACCCATCCGTGGTTTGAATCGGGACTCAGTTCGGTTTGAAATAGCCCTTGGGCACTACGACTATTCCTCGAGGAGTTACGGTAAACTTTTCACGGTCGGACAGCGGGTTTATTCCGATTTCAGTATATGGCGGGATAACGTTGTGCTTGTCTATAATGGCCTTTTTGATTTTGCAGTGCCGGCCCACTTCCACGTTGTCCATGATTACGGATTCGTCCACCTCTGCCCAACTCCGGACCATGACTCCGCAGGAAAGCACCGAACTTCTTACGGTCCCTCCGCTTACTATGCAGCCGCTGGAAACAAGTGAATCAACCGCCGTGCCGACTCTGCTGTCGGGATGGTTGAAAACGAACTTGGCAGGTGGGTACTGGCATTGACGGGTTCTGATAGGCCAAAGGGTACCGTAGAGATTGAAGAAGGGTTCTACGCCAGTCAAATCCATGTTGGCGTTCCAGTAAGAGTCAAGGGTACCGACATCCCTCCAGTATTTGGAGTCGCGGGTCGCTTCGACCAACTCAAGCTTCCTGACGCCATCGGGATCGGTCTGGTGGATATAATCGCGAATTCGGTTCAGACGCCTGTATGGGTACGCGTAGATTTTTAGTTTGTCTATAAGTCTGGGGATTATATCCGCTCCGAAATCGTCATAGTCTGTCTTGTGAAGAAGGTCGACCAGCAGGTCGGCCCTGAACAGATATATACCCATCGAGGCGAGGCACCTCTCCGGGTCGTCCGGAATAGGCTTTGGGTCCTTGGGCTTTTCGGCCCATGAGCGGATTCTGAAGTTGTTGTCCACTTCGGCGATCCCGAAATCGGAGCCTTGTGACCGGTCCACTTCCAAAAGCCCCACAGTGACGTCGGCGTCGACTTTTTCGTGATAATCGCGAAATGCGGTATAGTCCATTTTATAGACATGATCGCCGGAGAGGATCAGAACGTAGCGCGGCATTTCACGCTCGATTAAATACAGGTTCTGACGCACGCAGTCGGCTGTCCCGCGGTACCATACCTCTCCGGTTCTCTGTTGAGGGGCGACAATTCGCAAATGATGGCCAAGGTCGCTCGAAAATATATTCCAGCCTTCATCCAGGTGGTCCACCAGGGATTGCGATTTATACTGTGGAAAGATCAGGATCTTATAGAGCTGCGAGTTGATGCAGTTGCTCAAGGGTATATCGATCAGCCGGTATATGCCCCCAAATGGGACGGCGGGTTTGGAGCGGTCCTCGGTCAGGGGCAGCAGCCGCGTACCCTTGCCTCCGGCCATGATTATGGTCAGCACATCCTTCATTGATCCTTTTCCTCTTCCGTTTCTACTTGAGAAGACTCATTGGATCGGAAGGCGGCCGACTGCCGCTGTATTTAACCGCTCCGCTTTTGTCCAGCAAAATGAAATGGGGAATTCCTTCGACCTTATAAGAACGCGTGACCTTTGAATCGGGGTCGTAGAGGACGGTAAAAGGCGCTGGATTGGCTTCGGCGTAGCGTTGCACTTTGGCCAGCGAGTCCCCGCTACCCACATTAATCGCAAGAATTTCAATGGCGTCGGGATTGTCTTTTTGCATCTTGATTACTGCCGGCCGCGTAGCCTGGCAGTAGTGGCACCATGTCGCCCAGAAATAGAGAAGTACCGGTTTCTGACCTTCAAACTGGCTCAGAGATACGTTGGATCCCTTCAAGTTCTGAAGCTCGATGGCCGCTTTGCTCTCCTCGGCTGCGTTGGCCGGCAAGCAGATAAGGATAGTTATGAACAAAACGGATGAAACAAAAAGGGATGCGAACTTTTTACAGGTTTTTAAAAAGCTCATATGAAAAACTCTCCAGTCTTGATAAGGAAATATTCCGCCGCCAGGATCATAAGGATACCGAAGATCCTCTGGACCCGAAGCATCCATTTCCCGGACCGCGGCAGCGATGTAAGCAATCCGGTGAACGTACCCACTACGATTACCAGAGCTCCTAGACCGAATGAAAATGAGAAAAGCATGCCCACCCCAAGGACGATCTGGTGCCTGGCTGCCACCAGGGCCAGAAGAACGCCCAGAACGGGAGTGGTGCAGGTACTCACGACCAGGGCCGATGCCCCGCCCAGTATCATACTGGTAAAAACATCGTGTCCTGAAAACTCTGCTACCTTCAAGTTATTGAGGAATCCGGGCGGCGCAAGGGGTACCGCTTCGAGCATCACAAGCCCGAAAAAAAGACAAATATTGCCAACGATCAGATAAACCCACGGGCTGGCAGTTAAAGCCCCGAAAAATTGTCCGGTAAGGGCGGCAAAGGCGGCAAGGGCTGAATAAACAATGGACAAGCCCAGGACGTAAAAAACCGAAAGCAGAAAGCCTCTGCGCTTACTGCCATTCGCCTTTCCGCCGATAAAGGCAACCGTTATCGGCATCATGGGATAAGTGCACGGCGTAAAACTTGCCAAAACGCCTCCTGCAAAGGAAAGAAGTATTGCAAGCCACGGGGAGGTGCGAGCGATTCCCTCAAATTGGCTGATCCAGTCCATAAAAGACCGCCTTTTCCCCTCTCCGGAAACATCAGATTCCCGGTGCGTCGGGTTCAGTAATCAGTTTTCGAAACTCTTTGCTGTGCCGATTTATTCTGTTGATCGGCCAGTTCCCGGAAAACCCACAAGAGGGCAGGATTTGCTCAAGCACCTTGATGCTCTGGATTTGCTTTCCGGTATGATAGCCGAACCAATCGAGAAGACCCCTCAAAAGGGGCGCTTTCATCTCCTGGCGCATCCGAAGCCGCCAAATCTTCTCGATAGGGATTATCCTCAAATATTGTATTAACGCCAAAGTCCCCATATCCAGGACAATATACCTGGTATTTGAACAAAAGTGATCCTGGCAAACCAGTTTTCCATGAGCCGCCTGCCAAAACCATTGTTTGGAGGTTTTCAGCTTGCACTGGCAAACCGCGCATCCGTCCATGGCCGGCATATACCCCATCAAAAACTGAAACCGCAGTAACGCCAATAATAACACATTCAGCGGGTCTTTGTCGCACTCCAATCTGTCGAGAGTCTTTTTGTGAAGCAGAAAGGGACCGGGGTGTGGCTCCCCTGCAGGGACCATTTCCAGAATGATTTCGGAAAAAAGGGCTGCATATGCCCACTTCTCTATGTTTGTGCGCATGGGAAGATAGGGTTCAACCAACGCACAAGCTTCGATCCAAATATAAGAATTCCTCTCCCGACATTCCAGCCGCACAAGGCTGCACGGCTCAAATACGTTTGCAAACCTTTTCCTGCTCCTCCTGGCGCCCTTGGCAATTCCACGCAAAGTACCAAATCCGGCGGAGTGAAACGCCACAAGGCGATCCGACTCGCCATGGTCGCGTGTGCTAAGAACGATTGCATCTGTTTCGAATGTTTTCATCTTCCCGAGACCCTGGATAAAACTCGCATCCAAACTAGCCACGCATTCTAAACGTGTTTAGGGATTTGTTCAATAAGGGTTGGGCCGATTTAAATTGCACTGCAAAAAAAAGAAATATTCATTATCCCAGGTTCGGGCATATGAAGAAATGCGCATCGAAGGGTTACGCCAGGCCGGTTTGTGTCAGAAAGATATTGACTTATTGCACTCACCGATATTATTCAGGTTTAAGTCAGCGGGCTTCCACTCCCCGGAGCGTTCCGAGTTGCATCGTGTGCCCTGGGGCGGGCTCTCGCCAGTCTATGTTTGAATTTCCAAGAAAAAATGTGACTGCCTGTTCTATATTTGTTTTGTCCTATTTTGCTCAAGTTTGACCATGGCTGCGCGTAGTTCAGGTCTGTCTGTTCGAGGCACCTTCCATTATTAATTCAAGTTCTTTTTTCAGCTTCCACATTTACAGGAGGACTAAAATGAGCCTGAGGACCAAGGATGATGCAAGGGATTGGGTGAACAACGCGAAATCTTTTTACAGGGCCTCCGGCAAGAGGATCGCCCTCGCCGAGTTTACAAATCCGAACGGAATGTTCATCCAGGATGAAATGTACGTTTATGTCCTCAATTCCAAGGGAACTATGCTGGCCCATGGAATAAACGAGAAGTTCGTGGGAGAGGACTTCATTGACCTGATGGATTCAGACGGAAAGAAATTCATAAAAGAAATAGTAGATATCGCCAACTCAGAGGGTAAGGGCTGGGTGGAGTACAAATGGTATCATCCCAAGACAAAGAAATGGCTCCCCAAAGTGGCTTATTTCGAAAAGGTGGATGATCTGATAATCGTCAGTGCAATCTACAGATCATAGGGTCTGGATACCTCGGGGAGCCTGGAGTTTTCCAATATCCGGAGACCGGTTTCCAGCTCCCCGAGGGCCTGTACCCTTGCTCCGGATACTGGATCAAGTCCAGGGCCGGTTCTAATCGGAGGTGATCCGAGGTGCCCCTGCCCGCGGGTCAATCGTCGCCAGTCTCCACGATCTCCTCGGTCGGACCGGCATCGGCAGCCGGCCCCTGAATCATTCCCGCACCGCCGTTTGCAAAGTATCGATTATATGCATTCAGGTAGGCGCGGGCACTGGCTTCGATAACGTCCGGACTGGTCCCTATGCCCGAATAGATAGTCTCCCCGATCTGCACTCTTACCATAGCTTCACCAAGGGCGTCCCTGCCCATCGTAACTGCCTTCAAGTCATAATCGCGAAGCTTTCCCGAAACCCCGATAATTCGCTCTATCCCGTTGAAAGCAGCGTCTACCGGACCGTTTCCGGTCGCGGCGTCCGTATAGAGCTGACCGTCTTTCTTAAGAGTTACGGAAGCGAGCGGGACCATTTTCGTTCCGCTCATGATCTGCAGACTGTGCATCGTATAGGTCTCCGGCACCTTGGAAATCTCGATCTCGACAATAGATTGGAGGTCCTGGCTGGTAATCTCTTTTTTCCGGTCGGCGACATCGATGAAACGATTGTACGCGCGCTCGAAGATTTCGGGTTGGAGCGAGAAACCGAGTTCGCCGAGGCGGTGTTTGAGGGCGGCTCTTCCGGAGCGGGCAGTGAGCACTATGGAGTGCTGTTTTATCCCGACGTCCTCGGGTATCATGATCTCGTATGTTGTCCTGTCTTTGAGAACGCCGTCCTGGTGAACTCCCGAAGAATGTGCAAAGGCGTTGCTTCCCACTATGGCTTTGTTTGGCTGGACGGGGATGTTCATGAGCCTGCTTACCATTCGGCTGGTACGGTAGATCTCTGTGGTATCGATGGCTGTAGTGGCCTGGTAACTGGCAAACCGTGTCTTGAGCACCATAACTATTTCTTCGAGGGATGCGTTTCCGGCCCGCTCGCCGATTCCGTTGATCGTGCACTCTACCTGGTCTGCCCCGTTGCGAATCGCGGCCATACTGTTGGCGACCCCCAATCCGAGGTCGTCATGGCAATGGACGCTCAGACGGACGCGATCAATCGATGGAACGGTCTCACGGATTCTACGGATGAGGTCGCCGAACTCTTCGGGCACAGCGTATCCAACGGTGTCAGGAACGTTAATAACGGTGGCACCGGCCCGAATGGTAGCCTCGATAATGCGGCACAGGAAGTCGAAATCCGTCCTCGATCCGTCTTCGGTTGAAAATTCGATATCCTGGCACAGGCTCTTTGCATATTTGACAGCCTCTACAGCCATCACGAGGGTGCTGTCGCGGTCGCGCCGCAGCTTCTTCTTTATATGAATGTCGGACGACCCGAGGAAAACGTGAACCCGGGGCTGTTCGGCCTCGCGGACTGCCTCCCATGCGATATCAATGTCTTCTTTTACCGCTCGGGCAAGGGCCGCTATCACCGGTCCTTTCACCTGTTGCGAGATTGCTCTGACCGCCTGGAGGTCATCAGGGGAAGAACAGGGGAACCCCCCTTCAATCACGTCCACATTGAGTTTCGCAAGTTGCTGGGCGATTTCGATTTTTTGCCTCTTATTGAGCTTTGCTCCCGGAACCTGCTCCCCATCCCTGAGCGTGGTGTCAAAAATATGGATCTTTCTGCTCATCTTTTTCTCCTTGTGCAATGCCGGCTGTTCAAAATAAAAAAAGTCCATAAAAAGCAAAAAGGCCATGGGGAGAACCCATGGCCTTTAATCGTCTGTCAGTCTCAGTTTACATCATAGGAAGAGAAAGGCGTAAGTTCCCCCGGTCCGGCGCAGCGGACTAAGTAGTAGCACTAGTAGTAGGAACAGGTATGGGAGAGCGATCATTTTCAGTTTCCGAAAAAATTGTTTATTACGTTCTGGCGAATATACTTATCTGAAACGAATAAGTCCAGCCTAAATAAAGCGAATAATCGTAAAACAGAGCGCGATCTCCGCGAGATACAGAATCGCATAGAGCGCGTATTTCCCGATGGGAAAATCTTCGATTATGCGATTTGCTTCCTGCATCTTGCCGTATGCTTGTGCCGTATCCATGCAAAAAACCTGCCTTCTAAAGTCCATGGTATAATGCCCGACTGAAAACACCCGACGAGACACTGGCAGTTTCCAAGTTTCTCTATTATATTTGCCATTGCGAAAAGATCAAGCCGAATTTAAGGAACCAGGCGGAAGCTTGTTGGGAAAAATGTAAATGTACATGAGCAGAGTTAGCGCAGATCGAAAAAGTATAAATTTTATCAACATTACAAATTTTTGACACCCTACCCGGATTCTCTCCCGATGCCAATGCCGTCCGCCAGGCCAGGACTCTCTTTAGTCCCGGGCGATGTTCTCGCAGCCATGGAAAAAATCCACAAAGCTGGATTTGACGTGTGGGTCGTTGGCGGGGCATTGCGGGACTTCCTTCTTGAGGTCGAACCAAAGGATTGGGACCTTGCTACAAGCGCAAGCACCGGGAAAATCAGCTCTCTTTTTCCAAGGGTCATTCCGGTGGGAATCCGTCACGGCACGGTTCAGGTCCACACCAGTACCCGTGATATTGAAGTGACCAGCTTCGAGCCTTCGGGACATGCCGGAATATTGAAAGACCTCGGGCGACGCGATTTTACGATCAATTCGCTTGCGCTCTCGTATCCGGATGGCGTTCTAGTCGATCCGAACGGAGGCCGCGAGGATTTGCTGACTGGACTGATCCGCGCGGTCGGAAATCCACGGGACAGGTTTTCTGAAGACCCGCTGAGGATCGTTAGGGCTGCCCGTATGCGCGCGATTTACGGCTTTGAGGTCGACGCCGGCACTTTCGCGGCCATGCGGGAGTGTTCCGGAAAGTTGGAAAGCGTTTCGGGCGAACGGATTCGGGACGAGATACTTAAGATACTGCCGGCCCGGGACGTGTCAGGGGCCTTTGGCCTGCTGAGAAAGAGCGGGGCCTTTGGGAAACTGCTTCCCTGCCTGGATGAGGGCTCGCATACTCCGGCCCATACTGGATCGGGCGTTGGCATCTACGAGCATACCCTTTCATGTATCGTTAACTCTCCGGAGAGAACACGCGTGAGGCTCGCCGCCCTTTTTCACCAGATAGCCTTGCCGGCTGACGAGGCGGCGCCGGAAGGACTCCCCTCGAATTTTCGACGCGAAAGCTCCCGTAGCGCCAGGGTAATAATGAAGTGGTGGAACATGTCAAACAGGAATATCGATGAAGTTTCTTCGCTCGTTTTGCATCAGCTTCCGCTGGAAGCCATCTCTTGGAGCGACATTAGGATCAGGCAGTTCATCACCACGGTTAATCCTGCGCTTCTGGCGGATTTCACTGCGCTTGCCGAAGCCGAGATCCTTTCTGAAGGATATCCGGGGGCCCTTGAGGAAACCCAAAGCAGAATCGAGGGCATAAGACGGCTTGGAGACAGGATGAGAGTTCAGCTCGAACGGCTTTCCGCTTCCAATGTGCGTGAACTTGCGCTCAGTGGGGATGACATCATCAAGATTTTGGATATTCCGCCTGGACCGGAGGTTGGGAGGGTCCTCAGACATTTGTTCGACCTCGTCCTGAAAAACCCTGACATCAATACGCGCGAGCGCCTTTCCCGAATAGTCGAGACAGAAAAAAACCGGGGAAATTAGCAATTTGGAAATTCCAGAACGATGCGAGATTGTACGGTAAATTGCTCAACTTATATCAGGCAGTAGATTTCCACCCCCAAAAAGAACTCTTGAAGAGAAAATTTGAGCTGATCGTTGGATTATTTTTTTGGAATCAAATGCTTGGAGTTTGACCCCACGATCCCTGAATTCCTCAACCCCTCAATTCTTCGCGTCCAAGTGGAATTCCTGAATAAGAATGCTTATTTTGTTTTCGAGTTAATTCGCGCAGGTCCTGGGAGTAGAGCAATTTTAACCAGGGGGAGGTTATGGCGATGGTGACTGAAGTTTGTCTTTTAGGAGACTTTAGATTCAAGAGCGGCGAGCGGGTATGTGAAGAAAGTCGATGTTTTGTTTGCAAGGACGGCAATTGGGAAGAAAGGATTGAAGACAGGGCTCTCGGTGTTGGCCCATGATTGATGCTGCATTTCCTCACATAAATTAATCTATTCATATCGGCCGGGAGAAAGTTCCCGGCTTTTTTTACGAAATTTGAAAAAGCAGCGCTTGCAAAACAAAATTGCGGGGATTGGAAAAATAACCTCATTTATAGTCTATGTAAGAAGGATGAGGCCATGAAAACAGCCGGAACGGCAATAGTATGCTGAACCGGCTGCTGGTTTTCGGGTTAAATCAATTCATCGAATCTGGGGCAGATTATGCCGGCTTACTGACCAGTGGTTTGCCAACCGGCAGAATATCCCTGCCGAAAACTTGCAGAAAAATTACATGTGCCATCATGTACCATGCAAGAAGAGCACAAACGACCAAATCCCAGGCGGTTATGATCAGCAGATTTTTCATGCCGGCCAAAAAGACCAGATCAAGGCCGATAAAGCCCAGCAACAGAGTTAGGAAGGTAAGAAACATGGCGGTGTGGACTGCCATAGAACCGATCCACATGATTGCCGTATAAAGTGTAAACCCTAATAGAAACATTCCGAGATCGAACCCGGAAATTTTGAGATGATCTCCTATAAAAGAGCCTTGTACGTGCTGCAAGTCCAAAACCAGGAACATAAGCGCTAATGCGATCCAGAAAGCTCCATACGATACAAAAGCGCTGTACCCGAAATTGTTCCCGGCCTTGAATTCCTGGAATCCGGCTATAAGCTGTGCACCCCCGCCAAACGCCAAAGCGGTGCAAAAAACAATCCCGCTCCCGCACCAGCCTAAGTTATGAAACTGAAGTAAAAGCGTTGTCATGCCAAAACCTGCCAATCCGACGACTGCCGGATTTCCCGTTGCTTGTCCAGCCATGGTAAGCCCTCCTGAAAAAGAATGCGATTGTGAAGTAAGTATTAATCACGGATTACGAGACTTGAATCAACTCGAACGTCGTCAAAACGGCAAGACTACCACCACCTCCTTTCCCTCAAGTGCCAAAGAGAGACATTCAGCTTAAAACCAAAGCTCGCAGACGGATGTGGGACAGCAACTCGAAGATCAGCGAAAAGAGCGGGAATAGAGTTCGCACACTGACAGCGACGCGAAAAAACACTTCTGTAAAAACATGCCCCAATAGAGATAGTTCATTTCTTCACTTAATCCTGCATTTCAAAACTCTATTGCACAGAACCGAGAGTGTGTCAAGCGAGTTGAAGAGTTGAAGAACGCTCTGACGGCGCTTTGATCACGGTTATAGCGAATTTTTCCTCCTTCGGATTTCTCGTCGTAAAGTTCGTCAATGCGTCACAGAATGAAAAATGGCCCCAAGAATGTCCTGGTTTTGCCTTTCGGCTTGACAGACGAAAGTAGGTGAGCCATTTTCCGAATACTTATGATCCTTTGCAGGACCTGATTTTTATGCTTTGAGTTCTATCTTGGAAGGAAACAATTTGAAAAGAGTATCCGCAGCTTGGGTTTTCGTTTTAGGATTGATATGGATTTGCTCTGGCGCGCCCGCCGCGGCAAAAGAAGCAAAAGTCGGGTTTGCGCTCAGTATGACAGGCGCCGCTGCTGCCTATGGTGAGACTCAGAAGTACGGCGCGCTCCTGGCCATCGATGAGATAAACGCTCAGGCCGCGCAGGATGGAGTCAAGATCGCCGCGATTTTCGAAGACGATGCAAGTCAGCCTCAGCAGGGCGTAAATGTTTTTAACAGGTTCATCTCTGCCGACAGGGTTGCAATTATCATAGGTCCAACGCTCAGCAACACGGCTCAGGTGGCTGACCGAATCGCTCAGCAGTCTGGGGTCCCACTCCTTGCCATAAGTAACACTGCAAAGGGCATTACTGACATCGGCGACTTCATCTTTCGCGACTCCCTGACGGAAATGGTTGTCATTCCGAACACGATTCGGGTCGCAAAGGAAAAATTAGGCATCAAGAAAGTGGCTGTATTGTACGGAAACGATGACGCCTTCACAAAGGGCGGCTACGATGCTTTCAAAAAGGCGCTTGGGGACTCTGACATACAGATTTTGAGCGAGCAGACTTTCGCCAAGGGTGACCGTGATTTTTCGCCCCAGTTGACGCAGATCAAAAGCGTAAAGCCGGATGCACTGATCGTGTCCGCGCTTGTGGAGGAAGCATCCGGAATAGTGAGCCAAGCTCGGCAGTTGGGGATTTCCACGGACGTGCCCATTATAGGCGGAAACGGATTCAATTCGCCTTCATTGATGAAAAATGCAGGCAAGGCCGCGGAGAATGTGATCGTCGGGGCCGCCTGGAATACAACTTCCTCTAATCCGTTGAATCGTCATTTTGTCGAAGCCTACACCGCCAGATACGGTTCCCCGCCCGACCAGTTTGCAGCCCAGGCCTACGCCGGAGTCTACATTGCGAGGGAAGCGCTCAGGCGCGCCGGTTCGACCGATAATCGAAAGGCAGTGCGTGATGCGCTCGCGCAAATCAGGGACCTCGACACGGTGCTCGGGAAGTTTTCCTTTACCGGGAACCGCGATGCGGATCACATCCCGGTAGTTCAGATAGTACGAGAAGGTAAGTTCGAGATTTTTGCGGAATAATAAATGTTCAAAAGCCGCGATGCGATCTTTGCGCGGTGAACCCCTTCCTGACGCAAGAAACATTGTCGTATGGCTGTTCTGCTTCAGCAACTGATAAACGGGTTTTTCATCGGGAGCGTTTACGGGCTTTTTGCAGTCGGTTATACGCTGGTTTTCGGTGTCCTGGACATCCTCAATCTCGCCCACGCCGCCATTTTTACCCTTGGCGGGCTAACAGCGCTCTGGCTTACAACTGCTGCAGGTCTGTCAATCTGGATCGCATTTCCCCTGGCAGCTCTGTTTTCGGGAATGCTCGGCCTTGTGCTCGACCGGGTGGCTTTTGCTCCTCTTCGCCGCCGCGCCGATTCAAACCTCTCCGGCCTTATTTCCAGCATCGCCATGGCAATCATTTTTGAGAGCGTTGCGCTGGGCATCTTCGGGGCGCGAACGGTGCGATTTCCCGAAGGGATTTTCCTGAATCGAGTTTGGCGCTTCGAGTCGGTTACAGTAACTTCGCTCCAGGTGGAAATCGTTCTGATCGCCCTGGGCCTGATGCTGGGTTTGACGGCGTTTGTCAGGTACACCCGCACGGGCAAGGCTATACGGGCAGTTGCCGAGAGCGAACGTACGGCACGGCTACTCGGCATAAATGTTGACGGCGTAATTGCTCTGACCTTCTTTGTATCCTCTGCTCTGGGCGGGGTCGCCGGTATTTTATACGGACTCTATTTCGATGCCCTGGCCCCGGATATGGGCCGCTCGATAGAACTCAAAGGGCTTGCCGTAATCATCCTGGGAGGGATGGGAAGCATTCCCGGGGCCATCCTCGGTGGAATTGCCTTCGGATTGAGCGAGGTGTTAACGGTCGCACTGACGGGCACATCCAATCTCCGCGATGCTGTGTCTTTTACCGTCCTTTTCGTGATCCTGATCCTGAAGCCCTCCGGACTGCTCGGACGCGGACGGGTGCGGGAGGCCTGATGGAATCCTTGTCACAGTTTTATGCCGTTTACGGAAGCCTTATCAACTTCATAGGGATTAATGCCATTCTTGCCCTCAGCCTCTATGTCACGCTCTCGGCCGGGCAGCTTTCACTTGGCAATGCTGCTTTCGCCGGAATCGGTGCATATGCTTCCGGCATTCTGACAATGCGCTACAATATGCCTTACCCTGTCTCGATTGCTGCTGGGGCCGGCCTGTCGGCGATAACGGCGCTTGTGATCGGTATGCCGGTCTTGCGCATGCGGGGCATTTTTCTCGCCATGGCCACCCTGGCATTTGGGGAGGTCGTCCGGATTGCGGCTGTAAACATGGATATCACCGGAGGCGCCCAGGGACTGGTTGGTATTCCCAATAAGACGACAACATACGTCATATATGGAGTGCTCGCAGCCACAACTTATTTCCTGTCGATCCTTCGCGGTTCGAAAATCGGCTGGAGTCTGGCCAGCATTCGCGAAGATGAAACCGCGGCAATGGTTATGGGTATCAACACCTCCTACTACAAGACCTTGGCGTTTGTTTTGGGTGCATCCATCGCCGGAATCGCCGGGGGCATCTATGCTCATTTGAACTTCATAGTTACACCGGGTGAGTTTGGCTTTTACGCCGCTGTCCAACTGCTGATCTATAACATTGTCGGAGGGAGGCAATCGGTTTATGGCCCCATTTTAGGAGCATTTATACTCACGGCTCTACCCGAAGTGCTCCGGGGAGCAGGGGTGATGGCTGGGTCTTTGCGCTTAGGCGTGAACGGACTCATTCTTCTGCTCGTGATCCTTTACCTCCCCAATGGGCTGATCTTCATTTTCAACAGGAAGGTTGGCGGGAATGCCGGGAGGTCCGGCGGCGCAGTTCAAAGCGAGGTCTGAACCGTGTTTCTCGAGTTCGAAAAGATCAGCCGGTCTTTCGGAGGAGTTAACGCTCTTTTAAGGGTCTCTTTTTACGTTGAGGCTGGAACGATCCACGGACTTATAGGGCCGAACGGCTCGGGCAAGACGACTCTAATAAATGTAGTAAGCGGACTTACGGAGTCTGATTCCGGCCGCTTGCTGCTCGACGGCGTGGAGATCCATCGGCTGCCACCCTATCGGATTGCCGCCCTGGGAGTCGCCCGCACCTTTCAGAACATCCGCCTCTTTTCGAACTTGACCTGCTTGGAGAACGTTATTGCCGGACAGCACCTAAGGGTGGGACGCGCGCTTGTTCCCCGTTTGCTCAGACTGCCGTCGGCCCGGCTTGAGGAGCGCCAAAGCAGGCAGGATGCCAGGGGCTGCCTGTCGAGAGTGGGGATTGAAAACCGGGCACTGGTCCCCGCGGGCAGCCTTTCCTACGGTGAGCGCAGGAGGCTTGAGATCGCCAGGGCCCTTGCGCTGCGCCCGCGTCTTTTGCTTCTCGATGAACCCATTGCGGGAATGCGGCAGCGGGAGATCGAGGAAATGGGAAGCCTTTTTCGTTCTTTAGTGCAAGCTGGTGTTACGATACTGCTGATCGAGCACAATATGCCTTTCATAATGAGGCTTTGCTCAAGAATTACCGTGCTCCACTTCGGGCAGACACTCACCACGGGCACCCCGGAAGAAGTGGCCGGACATCCGGAGGTGATTGAGGCCTATCTTGGGGTCGAAGGTTAGCGATTGAGTCCCATGTTGCAGGTAAACGGTATCAAAGTAGCCTATGGCCCTATCGAGGCCGTAAAGGATGTCTCTTTTCGCATCGGCGAAGGGTCGATCGTTTCGCTGATCGGACCAAACGGGGCCGGAAAGAGCACGATCCTGAATGCGTTGAGCGGTCTGGTGCCGGTTCGGTCCGGAAGTATTGTGTTCGATGGTCAGGATATTACTCGAATGGCCGCCCACAGAAGGGTTGCCCGGGGAATCGTGCAGGTGCCCGAAGGAAGGCAGGTGCTTTCGACAATGAGTGTGCGGGAGAACCTGGAGCTTGGGGGCTACAGGCGGCATGGCAGAAGCTTGCTCGCCGAAATCGGGCGAATGGAGGAGTATCTTCCGATTTTGCGCCAGCGAAGCAGGTCCCCCGCCGGTTCTCTGTCCGGAGGAGAGCAGCAGATGCTGGCGATTGCGCGGGGTCTTATGGCCTGCCCGAAGCTGCTCCTTCTGGACGAACCATCACTTGGTCTGGCTCCTTTGGTGGTCCGGTTTATCTTCGAATTTATCCGCAAGCTTCGAGATGAGGGGCAAACTATCCTGCTGGTCGAGCAGAACGCGCGGCAGGCTCTCGCGGTTTCTTCTTACGCTTACGTCGTCGAACGCGGCCGCATCGTCCTGCAGGGGCAATCCGAGCAGCTCCAGTCTGATCCCGCAATTGCCAGGGCGTACCTGGGGCAGATGGCGTGACGTCGATTTTAGACGGGGTACGATTTTGGAATCAACTCTCAGCGACCGTTTCCAGCAAGACCTTCACGGTTTCAGCCATAACCTCATCATCCGTAATCAATGGAAGCATAAGGTAAATGGTGGCGCCGAGCGGGCGAACCAGGATTCCTTTCTTCAGCATCGCGGCGCATAGGCGCCGGGCGCGTTCTACCCCGGTCAGGCCTTCTTTTTCGGTCAAATCGAATGCGGCGATCATTCCAAGGCAGCGGACATTCGCAACACCGGCAACGGCTTTAAAAGCCTCGAAGTCAGCGGCCAGCACTTGTCCCAACCGCTCAGCCTTTTCCACTATTCCTTCTTCCCGGTATATATTCAGGCACTCGATTGCCGCCGCAGCCGCAATGGGGTTCCCTGCAAAAGTATGCCCGTGGTAAAATGTATGATCCTCAGGTTCATCGGCAAAGGTTTCGAAGATTTCCTCTTTCACCACCGCTGCGCTTATTGGAAGATAGCCGCCTGAAAGGCTCTTGCCGAGGCATACGATATCCGGGTCAATGCCGGCGTGCTCAAAGGCAAACATCCTGCCGGTGCGCCCAAAGCCCATTGCGATCTCATCAACTATGAGCAGAATGCTGTTTTCCCTGCAAAGCTCGCTCAAGCTTTGGAGGTACTTGGCAGGATACATTCTCATTCCGGCGGCCCCTTGGCATAACGGCTCGACAATTACGGCCGCAAGCTCGTCTGCGTGTTCCCTGAGAGTGCGCTCCATGGGAGAAAAGCACTCGAGGCCACATGTCTCTGGAGCGATCCCGGGAAGACATTGGGCGCAGTCCGGCGTTTTGACTTTGTGGACCGGAAACAGCAAAGATCGGTAAGGGCCGTGAAAAGCGGGCAGGTATCCAACGGCCATTGCTCCGATGGTGTCGCCATGATAAGCGTCTTCGAAAGCTGCAAACCGGAAACGGCCTTTCTCCCCTATGTTGTGCCAGTATTGAACGGCAACTCTCAGAGCGGCCTCCACCGCGCTTGCGCCATCGCTTGCGAACAGAACTCTCCTGCGCCTGTCAGGGAAGAACCCTAAAAGTTTGTAAGCCAATTCGGCGGCCCTGGGGTGCGTAAGGTTGCCAAGAATGCTGTGCTGGAGTTCACTTGCCTGAGTAGTGATGGCCTGGACGAGCCTGGGGTGGCTGTGGCCTAGGTTGCAGGCCCACCAGGAAGAGATTGCGTCCACGTACCGGTTGCCTTCGAGGTCGAACAGGAAGGTCCCTTCGCCCCTCGTAATTACAGGAAAACTGTCCTTGAGTGCCGAGTGACGGGTATATGGGTGCCAGAGGCTTGCCTGATCAAGTTCGCGGTAGTATTCGCTGATTTCCTTCATGATTCTTTCTTCTTCCTTACTTGAAAAAGCCCATAGCCGAGTGCCTGGGCAGATTTTATTTCACGCGTACACACGAAGAGTGCGAAGAACACGAAAGCGAAAAAAGAAAAAGCAGGGACAAATCGCTTTTGCATCTTCGCGTTAAAGCTTCAACTGCGCCGAATATCTTCTAAAAACGTCAGGACTTATGCCATCAGCCAGTCCGGGTATGTACGGAATACGCCCAAGCACCGGCACTTTTCCCATCCGCGCGATTGTTTCCACGTTATTTTGCTCGATTTCCCCCCAGCCTGTATCGCTCGTTTCACAAAAAATTATTCCGAGCAACTCAAGACCTGCGCGCGCGAGTTCCCTGATCGAAAGCAGCGTGTGGTTTATGGCGCCAAGACCGGGGCGGGCCGCCAGAATAACAGGAAGCCCAAGCATCGCCATCAGATCGATCATGGTCTTGTCGCCGGTAATTGGGACCAGCAGACCTCCAGCGCCTTCAACGATCACCTGCTCGTGCCTGCGGAGCAGTCGGTGGAAGGCTGCAACGATACGTTCGAGCGAAATCTCACGGCCTGCTTTAGCGGCCGCGAGATGAGGCGAGCAGGCCGGTTCGTAAATGAAGGGAACCATGTTCTGAAGCTCGTCGGCGTCTGGCCGCAATTCAGCCATCCGGAGGCAAAATTCGAGGTCCGGACTTTGCCAGGGCGAGCTCTGCACAATAGCGCCGGTCTGAATGGGTTTCATGGGGACGGCGTCGATCCCGCCGGCGCGCAATGAGACCAGCACGGCCGCGGCTGCAATCGTCTTGCCTGCATCCGTATCAGTACCTGTGATAAAGACCCCTCTGGCTGGCGTAATCATTTCGCCTTCCCGGCTTTTACATATAGGACACGGTAGGTTGCGAATACCCCGCCGGCCGGGGCCGCAAATCGCTGGTCGTAATATAAAATAAGCTTACGCAGTTCAGTTCGGTTGAGCAGGCTGCATCCGTTATCGGCCGTCCCTGTTACCCCCTGCCGGTTGAGACTTCGAAAGAATCCGCAGGCGGAATCATAGCGCTCCATGAGGACCTCCTGGCGGCTGCTCTCGATTTTTAGTCCTGCGGCCGCAATTGCTTCCAGAATTTCTTCGGCGGGCGGAAGACACACTTTAGCCGTCTTATTCGGAAACAAACACTCCCGCGCGTTATGGAGTTCGTCGAAGGTCCCCTTGACCATCAGTGCCGAAACCAGGTTCCCGCCGGGTTCTAGCATACCGGCGAGCCGCTTGATGGTTTCTGAAACCGGGGTCATCCAATGTAGGGCCGAGCTGCTGATAATCAAAGGAAAATCCCTGTCGAGGCGCAATTGCCTGGCATCGGCGACATGCCAGTGCATCCGGTACTCCCCGATGCGATCTTTGGCCAGGTCTATCATGGGACGGGCTATGTCCACGGCATGGATGGCGGCATCGGGAAAATCCCGCCGCAGCAGTTCAGTCAAAAGACCAGTCCCGCACCCTATCTCGAGAACGCAGTCTATCTGTTCCAGGGGAATAATCGAAGCTGCAAGCTTTGAAGCAACTGTCCGCTGCAGGTTGGATTCATCGTGATAGGTTCGAGCGGCGGCGGCGAAACGAGCGCAAATTGAACGTGAGGCGGCGGTCTGGTTCATCTGAGTGGTCCCACAAATTGTGCGATGCGTTGGATAAGGTCCTTCGGGCACTGCTCTATGAGCAAATGTCCGGCGGAAGGCGAAAACTCGGCATTGGATAGCGGAAGATTCGAAGCGAGAAATCGGGCTGCCTGCCAAGGTACGATCTTGTCCTGCCTGCCGTGAATTATGAGGCAGGGTACGGATATGGCCGGAAGAGCACCGCGCAGGTCGACCTGTGCGAGGTATTCGAGCCCATGAATCAGGGAATCGGTTCCCTGCTTGAGGGCGTTTTGCGTTCTGCAAGCCAGTTCATTTTCCGGGATGGTCATCGGTAACACCGCCTGCGAGAAAAAATCAGCGAGTAGCTCTTCAGGGTTTCTTTTCAGCTTCTGGATCATTGCCCGCAAAGCGGCCGGGTCAGCGCCCGAAGTATATTCTTTTGCTGAGCAAAACCGCGCTGTCGTACTCAGAAGTACCAGGGCAGCGACTTTTTCCGGATTATTGGCCGCTGCCTCAATCGCCACTATGCCTCCTGTTGACCAGCCAACGATACATGCAGGCTCGCCTGACTCATCGAGATGGCGGGAAATCGCTCTAGCATAGGCAGAGATTGCGCCGTTTTGCGAATCCTCTCGTTTTCCTTGCATGAGAAGTTCGGCAAGGGAAAATGAGCTGACCGGATGGGAGTCCCGCATGACATCGGCTAACGGGTACATGGCTTCCACCCCGTGGGCCCATCCGGAAATAAGGAGCACCGCAAGCTTTTTCATTCTCCATCCCCGGTGTAAACGTTCACCGCTTGGGCAGCACCGTAGTTCTCCACAACTCTGGGGCGTAGAAATTCTTCACGCGAAGATGCGAAGACGCGAAGAAAGACAAAGAAGTCGGAGAAAACTGAAATCGCCTGAAAGTGTCCGCAAGCCTTCCCCGGACACGATACAGGGTCCATCGACTTCGGATGCAATGTGCTGGATTGTCAACATGCATTCTTCCTTCGCGTCTTCGCGTCTTCGCGTGCACCCAGTTCCACGGTTGTCTCAGCAATAATCTCTTGCGCTGCCCATTCCAGGTCCTGAGCGGTGTGGTCCAGTGTTACGGAAAGCCTCAGGCGGGCAGTCCCCTCGGGGACCGTGGGCGGGCGGATAGCCACTGCCAGTATGCCTTTTGATTTGAGCCGTTGCGCCACGGCTAAGGTCCTGGCGTTTTCGCCGATGAGCACCGGAATTATCTGGCTTTCAGAATTCAAAGTCACAAGGCCTGCCTGCTGCAGGCTCTTCCTGAAAATCGCCGCCCTTGCGAGCAGTTCCACACCCGGATTTCCGGCTTTTTCCACGACGGCCAGAGCCCCAAGAGCGCTTCCGACGACAGAGGGTGGAAGCCCGGTAGTGTAGATAAACGATCTCGCCCGGTTGACGAGGAGTTCGCGCAAAGGCGACGAGCAGGCAATAAAGCCGCCATATCCGCCAAGCGCCTTGCTGAGCGTGCCCATTGATACGTTGACCCTGTCCTCCAGGCCATATTCCCTGATCAAACCGCTTCCGCGCGGGCCGAAAACTCCCGTCGCGTGCGCTTCGTCCACCATCACCATCGCGCCTTGTTCGACGGCTACGGAGGTTATTTCGGGCAGCGGGGCGATGTCTCCGTCCATGCTGAAGACAGACTCGGTAACAACCAGTTTGCGGCCGGCGGCAGGGCACTGCCTGAGCAGCGCCTTGAGATGGTCTGTATCGTTGTGGTGGAAGCGCTTCAGGTTGGCCCGGCTCAACACGATGCCGTCGATGATGCTGGCGTGTGCGAGTTTATCGGCGAATACGTGATCGCTGCGCCCGACGATTGACGTTATGATACCTGCATTGGCAAGGAATCCGCTGCCGAAGACCAGGGCCTCGGGGTATCCCTTCAGGGCTGCAATCACCCGCTCCAGGTGACAATGAGGATCCAGGGTTCCGGTTATCAGTCTGGAAGCCGTCGCGCCGCAGCCGTAGGATTGGAGGTATTCGCGGCTTGTGGAGATTACTTCCGGGTGGCGGGCAAGTCCAAGGTAATCGTTGGAAGAAAAATTGAGGAACGTCCTGCCGTCTATCTTGATTTTTCCGCCTGCCTCGCGGAAGACCGACAAACGGCGCTCGAGGCTTTTCTCCCGCAGTTCGGCGAGGTCTTCATCAATCCATGCCTCAGAATGCATATTCGACCTCGAGGTTGCGGAGCATCTGGAGGTCCTGGTCCACGTTGCGCCCGGCAACCGTTAAGAGCGGGCCCATCATCATTGAATTGGCCCCGGCGTGGAATATCATCGACTGGAGGTCGCCAAGGTGCACGCGCCCGGCGCAAATCTTTACCTCAGCCGCGGGGTTGGTGAGACGAAACATGCTCACAGTGCGCAATATATCAAGGGGCTTCATTATTTCCATTTTCTCCAGTCTTGTCCCGGGGATGGGAACCAGGAAATTTAGAGGAATGGAATCAACGGTTTCGCGCGCCAGTGTCACAGCAAACTCAACCCGTTGCTCCAGCGATTCCCCAAGACCGAAAATCCCGCCGCAGCAGACCTCGAGCCCGGCCTTCCTTGCATTCCCGACCGTTTCCAGGCGCATATCCCAGCTATGCGTGGTGCAGATTTGCGGAAAAAAGCTGGCTGCGGCCTCGATGTTGTGATGATATCTCTTCACCCCCGACGCTTTCAGGGCGCACATTTGATCGTAATCCAGGCACCCGAGCGAAGCGCACCAGTTCACTCGCGGATGTTTCTTTTCCCGCACTGTGCTGCAGACCTGCTCGACTCCATCTGCGGAGAGTGCGCAACCGCTGGTGACTACGCCAAAATGCGTTACGGGAAGCTCGGCGGCTGCATCAAAGGCCTGCGCCATTCCCTCCCTGGAGCACAGCGGAGTGGTTTCTATATCCGTATTATGGCAGGATGACTGGGCGCAAAATGCGCAATCCTCCGAGCATGCCCCGCTTTGCGCGTTCAAGATTGAACACAGGCGCACGGTGTTGCCGAAGTAGCGGTGGCGAACCGTGCTGGCGGCAGCAAAAATTTGAGGCAGATCGGCTGCAGAAGAGCGCAAAACATGCAGTGCCAGTTCCTCGGATATCGGTTGAGCGTTCTCGGCTGCCTTCTGAATCGATTTCAATTCCCGGTTCTGCATGAATCTCACCTTTCTGAGCGTCTATTGTTAACCTTGCGATGATCGCCTGGTTAACCATGATTGCACTATTTATCACATCCTCGGACAAATGAAAGAAAAATCTTGGCGGGTAGAACGAAAACGAAAAAAGATCGGCGGGTTCGAGCAGGAAATGCTTTATCGCCCTTAAATCTTTCCGGGCAGTCGAACCGGGATATTCGAGTGTTTAAAATCCGCCGTATTGCGCGTGACAATCACGTCGGCATTGACGAGGCGAGCGGATTCATGCAGCACAGCGTCTTCGAAGTCTTTGAACGGCAGATTCAGGGCGCGTTCCAGAGCGGTTTTGTTCACCGGGGCGATTTCGAAAAGGGAAAGCAGAAGCGAGATACCCTCACGTGCCCTCGTGGCTCCGACGGATTTTCTGATGAGATAATGGAGCGTTGTAACAGTTGTCCCACACAGCCAACCCTCGATCTCACCTGCCTCAACCCTTGAGAAGCATCTGGCCGCATCCAGCGAAAAAGGCTTGCGATCAAGCAGGAGGTCCAAGACTACATTAGTGTCGAAGAGTACTCTCAAAGATGCTTCTCCTCGAGATGGTGGTAGTATTCTACTTCCTCGGCGCCCGTTCTCTTGAGAATGCCCCTGAGGGCTGCCACCTTCGGAGTGATACCTTCGATCTCTTCCGGAGGAGGCGCATCGAGTTTCTCGAAGTATTCGGCCACGATCATGGAGACCGATTTACCGGTTTTTTTGGAAAATTTTTTTGCCTTCCGAATAAGCTCATCGGCTAGACGCAAAGTAAGTTTGCTTTGCATCGCCAACCTCCATTTCCTATGACGTATAATCAGTTTAAATTATACGTCTTTACCTCACGGGTGTCAAACTTATGGGCTTTTGGGGCGCGCTTCCCGCTACTCGATGATCCGGCAAGCTGCTGACTTTGTAACTTTCCCGGCGCCTGAACTGAATTCCTCAGGACTCAAAAGTTCATCACATCCGAATCATACTTTTTAAGCCAGGCCCATTTGGCCAGATTCCCCCCTCTGGCAAGCCGTGGACTTCGTTGAGCATGTGATGCTATAGTAATCAGAACTTAACATAAAATTAACTTGGACGTCATGCTTTCGGCTGTTGTAATGGGCACTATGTGCCGGGGTCTATGATGCATGGCGAAACACTAAAACCGGATCTGCCTTCCATCTTTTGTGTCGAGTTGCCGTACCAGGCGCGACGGCCATCAAACCGTATGCTCCTGCGCACGTTGTTGGGTGCATCGCTCTGGCTCATCAGAGGGGTATATGGAGCGAGTCCCCTCCTCTCCACTCTCCGCCCCAGTCTTAGACAGATCACAATGCTGCTAAACTTGCGGGAGGCATACCAGCGTCTGCGCCTGAGCTATCGTTCGGATCAGATTTGCTTTCAGTGAGCTTTTGGGAGGTTACATGCTTGGATTTATTGCTGGAACACTAACAACAGCCGCTCTAGCCCCACAGTTGGTGCACTCACTTCGAACCAGGAGCACCAAGGACGTGTCACTCGCCATGCTTGTTTGCATCTCTGTCGGGATGTCACTTTGGCTGGCTCACGGGCTGATGATCGACGATCCGGCCCTGGTAATCGCCAATGCGGGGTCGTTGGTCCTGGCTTTGCCTCTGCTCATTCTTAAGCTCAAGAATGGATAGCGTTTTATATATTCAGGGGCCTAAGCTCATTCGGCTGTTGGGCTCGCTCTATTCGGGGGCGGGCAGGGCATCAGCTACACGCAAAGCAACAACTAAAGGGCACTAAGCAGAATGTTTATAACGGAATCTAGAATCCTTCGCATATTACTTCCCATAACTTTTTCGATCCTGCTGGTTGCTTTTCTTTTGATCTTGCCCAAAACCTGCGTTGCTTTGGTCCCAAGTGAGATCCTGGTGATAGCCAATCGGGATTTTCCGCAGAGCAGCGAGCTTGCACACTATTATATGAAAAAAAGAGGAATCCCTGAGCAGAACCTGATTCTGGTCAGCACTACTAAAGATGAACGATGCAGCCGGGAAGAGTACGACGGAGAAATAGCGCTTCCGATCCGCACGTACCTGGCAAAGCTGGATGCAAAAGGTTCTCATATTCGCTGCCTGCTTACTATTTATGGTGTTCCACTTACTGTTTATGAACCTCAATTGCGCGATGAAGAAGTAAAGGAACTTGAAAACTTGAAGGACCTTGCTCGCAAACTGGAGTCTCAATTGAAAGGTGGTGGAAATAAGCTTGAGGAGTTCCTCAATGATTTGAGATCACAATATGATGAAACCCAGAAGGCGATTTCAGCCTTATCGAAGGCGGATCAGATGGCGGCTGTAGATTCAGAGCTGGCACTGGTGCAAAAAACCGATTACCCTCTCGCCGGCTGGATTCCGAGTCCCTTTTTTATTGGGTTTCAGGGTAAGAAAATTAAGAACATGCCTGAAAGTGCCCTGCTTGTCTCCAGACTCGATGGGCCAACGGTCAAAATAGTAAAGAGAGTGATAGACGATAGCCTCCTGGCGGAAAAGAAGGGTTTGAAAGGAAAAGCTTATTTTGATGCGAGGTGGCCTGATCCGGGGAAAAGCGATTTAAAGGGGTATGCCTTCTATGATGTATCTCTGCACAAGGCAGCCGCCATTGTCAGAGCAAGCAAGCTTATGGAAACCGTCCTCGATGAGAAAGAGAGTTTGTTCCAGCCGGGCGAATGCGACGACGCAGCGCTTTACTGCGGATGGTACAGCCTTGGCAAGTACATCGATGCCTTCAAATGGGTGCCAGGCTCCGTCGGTTTTCATATAGCCAGCCAGGAATGCCAGACTCTCAGGCAGCCAGGCAGCACAGTTTGGTGCAAAATGATGCTGGAAAAAGGAATAGCAGCTACTGTCGGTCCGGTAAGTGAACCTTATGTGGAGGCTTTTCCTGTTCCGGAAGTTTTTTTTGGGCTCCTCCTGGAGGGCAAGGCAACGCTTGCTGAATGTTTTGCCTTGTCCAGTCCTTTTTTATCCTGGCGAATGGTCCTGATAGGTGATCCTCTATACAACCCGTTCCGTGCAGCCCACTTGAAAAAACCACGGATTTCCTCAACTCCCAAATAGGCTTGCGACATTCTTTCTTTCTGTCAGCGGTTTAAGGCTGATTATCCAGGGTTAACCACGCTAATTTACGCAAGTAAATATTAGCTGAAGTTTTTACTAAAGTTTTCAGCTCTGGAAGCCGATTATACTTATACGAATAGAAAGCCAGTGGATGTGGAGTACTCGTGCCACTACGTTCGGAGCCTGCTGACCTTTACAACCAAGGGACCAGAGGCCGAAATAAAGGCGCCGGAAGCCGGGTGGAGATCCCAACCGGCTTCTTCCATTCAAGCCAGCCCTGCCGGCCAATCTTCAAGATGGACTAATCATCGAGGCAAACAGAAATCCCGCATGCACCCCGGACAACCTCATTCCTGCCCGCTTCTTGCTCCTGGCTCCCTGCTTTGCCGATTCAATGAATCGTCGGTTTATCGTCCTTGGAATTTACGATCTTGAGGTGAGTTTTTCTTGTCGGGCTTTTTTTCTCGCCCTTGCGTGCATCCGGGGGTGGGGGGTGGCCGAAATGAGTCCTGTAATAGCTTCGCGCGTCCAGCAAGGGTTTGATGATGAGAATGAAGCCGATAAAGGCGACTGCAAGCCCAACGGCCGGGTCGCCGCCGTAGGCGAGATAGCCCGTGTATGTCAACGTTGCCCCGAAAATGAATAGAACCACGGAAAGCATAAGAATTCTCCGAAGTCGATACCTTTTGTCAGATTCGTCCCAACAGCCTGAGCACCCCGATGGACAGGGCGGGAACGTAGGTAATCAGCAGTACTCCCAGGCCAAGTATCAGCAGGAACGGTATGACATTCCAGTATAGCACTGCCATTGGCTTTCCGAAACGAGATGAAGATAAGAGCAGGTTCAGACCTACCGGCGGAAAGAGAAAACCAAGTTCCAGGTTGGCCAAAAAAATGATGCCGAGGTGAACCGGGTGGACTCCGAAAGCCACCCCGAGTGGAATGACAAGCGGCGTCAGGACGATGATCGCCGAAAATATTTCGAGTATGCTTCCAAGCACCAGCAGCACGACGTTCAATGTGAGAAGGAAAAGAAGCGGCGAGTGAATATTCTCTTTTACGATTTCCAGCAGGCGGTCGGGAATTTGGGCGTCAACGAGGTAGCCTGTAAGGCCCATTGCGCAGCTAAGAAGGATCAGGATTGCACCGACGAGCGCGGCAGCCTTGACGAGCGTAGCAGGCAACTGCTTCAGGGGGTGCAGGTCCCGGTGAATGAAGCATGAGATGACAATTGTGTAGGCGCAGGCGAAAGCGGCAGTCTCAAGCATTGATGCCAGACCGGTCCCGAACAGAAGGGCCATTGCAAAAGGGATGGAGAGGTCCCATTTTGCGATGCGCGCTGCAGCCAGAAGTTCGCTCCATTTAAAGGGCTGCCGTCTTATCCCGGCTTTCACGCCGACGCTTATTCCATAAATCGAGACAAGGGTGAGCAGCAGCATTCCAGGCACGATTCCGGAAATGAACAACTGGTCAGCCGGCGTATTTGCGACTACGCTGTAGAGGACTACGGCAAGGCATGGCGGAAAAAGGAGGCCCAGGCTGCCTGCCGCCGTTACGAGACCCAGCGAGAAGCCTTCGGGGTAACCGTCGCTCAGCAGTATGGGATAGACAAGCCCGCCGAGAGCTATGATCGTGACACCCGAGCCGCCGGTCAGGGCAGTGAAAAGCGCGCAGACCGCTCCAACGAGCACGGCGACTCCCCCGGGCATGAACCCCAGCAGCGCTCGAAAAAAATTAACCAGCCGTCGTGGTGCGTTGGCCTCTGCAAGAACAAAGCCGGTCGCAGTAAGCAGTGGTATCGCCGGAAGGGTCGGAGAGCCGACAAGCCTGTAAATCTCGGCCGTGACCGCCGAAACCGGGGTCCCGTCTCTCCAGAAGAGGATCAACGCCAGTCCGGACATTGCGGCGAACACCGGGGAGCCAAGAAGGGTTGCAGAGATGAGTATTGCGCCCAGTACCCAGATTATCGGGTCCGCAGGCTGAATCATACCCAGAAGAAAGGTTGCGCCTACAGCGGCTGCGGCCCCAAGGCGAGCCGGCAACCAGCTCGAGGATTTCAAAACGAATGTCAGCGAGATAAGCCCAAGGCCGAGGGGCATTACACTTTCGCTGATCCAGACCGGCAGGCCGAAAGTCAGGTCCTGGCCCTGCATCCGTTCGGCAAGAACTACGCAGACACTGGCATAGGTAAGAATTGCAGTGACAGAAGCGGCTACACAAGAGGAGAAGAACTCAGCCTCCATGCGCGTTCTTACGCCCGGCAGAAGGCTGGCTGTGGACAGCGTTAGATGTTTGCCGGTCAGGGTGGCGGCAAGTCCGCCGATGAAGGTAAGAAAAAAGGTCAACTGCTGCGTATAGGTGGCAGAACCCGGAATGTGGAAGCCGGCAAGCGGGCGGCCCAGAAAGTCCACCAGCGGCATGGCGGTGAGCAACAAAAAGCCGGCGACAAGCAAACCTTCCCCAATCCCGCGGGCCAGAGCTCGAGGTGTCACTTTCCAGCCTTACCCGCCTGCCGGCGGCATTGATCTCTGAGCTTCAAAGCGGTGTCGAGAGCCTCGGCAGGCACATACGATCCGCGCACCTGCGCAAGTACGCCTTTGATCATAGACCGCCATTCATCCAGGACCTTTTCGTCAACTGAAACTACCTGGGCGCCACCCTTTTTTAGTGCGTCAAGATCCTTTTGTTCCGTTTGCCTCGAGAATTCGCGCATGCGCTGACAAGCTTTGAGCGATGCTTGCCTGATAGCAGGGCGAATTTCAACGGGAATTTTCTCCCAGGCGGATTTCGTTATCAGTATGCCCCCCATGAGCACAGCCCAGTTGAGATCAGTCATATAGGTGAGTTGTTTTTGCCATTGCATCAGAAGGACCCCTTGAGCCGACATGGTGATGGCATTGACCAGACCGGTCTGAAGCGCGGTCGCAATCTCGGTGGAAGGCAGCGGCACAGGATTGAATCCAGCCTTTTTGCAGAGTTCCACATATTGGTCATCGCCGGCCCAGGCGAACATCTTGAGTTTTCTCAGATCATCGGGCGTCCTTACAGGGGTCTTGGTAAAAAAGTGTGTCCATCCTCCATCGGACCACCCGAGGACAATGAACCCCTTTTCCTCCATTTGCTGTTCCAACTGGGAACCGATCTGATCGCGGACGCAATCCAACTCGCCGTAATCAGCGTATGCCAGGGGAACTTCGAGCGCGAGTATTCTGCGGTCTATATGACTGAGGCCCCCTATGGTAAGAATCCCGGCATCCAGGGTACCCAGCCGCATCTTCCTGATGATGTCCAGGTCATCCCCGGCTACTCCGCCCGGATAAAGCCTGAATACAATCCGGCCGTTGGCAGCTTTTTGCCATTCAGCGCCCATTTCCTGGAGGATCTTGTGATATTCGGACCCTTGGGGTGCGAGTGTGGCTACTTTTATGACAATCTCGCCTGCGCCCTGTGCAGTGGATGCCGAAATTAAAAAGAAAATGGCCGCAAGGCGAAGCCATCTAAGAAGTTTCATGGTGCGCACCAATTCTGCCTGAAAATCAGTCAATAAAGAGCCTGTCCATTCGGCCAAGGAGCCATCGTGCCCGGCGCTGTGCAATTATATTTGAAAGCCGCTGGTCCGGGGCGTCGTCGATATTGATTGCAAGCGCCTGATCGAGCAGCTTCTTGAACTCAGCCCTGTCCTGTGTGGAGACGTCAACCGTTTCAGCAAACGAAACCAGAGGGGCGGCCCTTCGTCCCCCGGACAACTCGATCGCCCGGGCAAGGCTTTCGCGCGCACGGTCGATAGAGCCTCCGGCAGCGGCCGGCCTCCCGCCTTCGTACACAATCATAAAATCATAAATCGTTCCCGAGCCAAATTTATCGTCAAGTTCAAGGGCGCGCCGAATGAGGGCCTCTACCGCGGGCAGGTCCACGGAAAGGGCAGGGTTGGTTTTATCCAGTGAGATGGCGGCCCCCCAAGCGGCTGCGGTCCAGTAAAGGAGCGGCACGTCCTTTTTGCTCATTGGAGCCAACGCCCTGGCGGGATCGCTTCTTAGCAGACCGGCAAAACCAGGTTGAACTTCCTCGAGGCCGCGGATTCCATAGCCCAGCGCCCGGCGGTAAAGACGCAGCGCGCGCTCCCTGAGAAACATGGCCCGCATAAGGTCGGTATCTTCAACGAAATCGGCCTCAGTCTGCACAAATGCATAGGCGTACTGGGTAAAACCGCTAACGGCCGCCAACAGCAGCACTCTATGATGTGGTGACTGCGCTAGAAGGCCTTCGATTGTTTTTAGCCCAAAAGGCAGCGCTGCGCCCACCAGGTCCGGATCGTCGTCGGCAGCATAAACAGATGAGCCTTCCGCCAGAGCGTCACCGAGGCGATCGACCGCGAATTTGTTGAGGGAACAGCCTGTCAGGGCCAGGATAAGGACCGAAATAGAAATCCAGTGCAACACCGGAACTGTTCCCGTGGCGCGTTTGCCGCTCATAATCCGATTCCTTGTTGATGGTCTCCTTCTCGGGAAAGCGCTCAATGCTACTGCGACTCCTTAAAATATCAAGCACTTTTCTTCGCCATGAAAGCTCTTGGGCAGCAATGGTGTTATTTGACTTTCCTGAACCGGAGATCTTTTGATCCTGGAAGGGTGCAGTGGATAACTCCGTTATCGATATCTGCAACGATTACTCCCCCGTTTTTCGTGTTGAGCCTGAGTTCGTCGCCTTTCGCGTACCAGGAAAACGCTACCTCGTCGTCACCCACCTTCCACGCGCCTACACCAGTTTCTTTCAATTCCAGAGAGGTTTCATGGTTATTCGGGGAATCCTCGATGTCGGCAATGTAGGTCCCAACGAATGCCGGTTTTTGTCCACAACCGATCATGACGGCGAGGATCAGACAAAACAGAAGTAACCGGAAACAAACCATAAATTGTATCTTTACACGCATAATTGGATCACGATTCGGCGGGAGTGGTTCGGTTCCCCGCGCCAATGATAGATTTAAGTTTGTGCAAGAGCACCGGTCTGTCAAAATAATAAACCTGTACTGAGAAAGCGAGCATTAGCGCATTTTCGAAGACCTTTTTCCACCCAATCGGCTCACCAACCGTATCATAGCACCCACAGGTGATTGGGGCGCCCTGGTACATGTTGATAAGGATCATTACATCGAACATTATCAGGAGCAGTCCGATCAGTATTACGGATGTCGTGGACCTGAAACCGATGATTAAAAAAAGGCCTGTGACGAACTCGATCCACGGCAGTATGATGGCTCCCAGGTTGAGAACCATGTAGGGAACCAGCCTGTAATTGGCTATAGCTTCCGCGAACTGGGCGGGGTAGGGTATTTTGCTCAAGCTCGCGTAGATGAAGAAATAACCTAGGTAAATCCTCAGCGCTAAGGAGAGGTACTCGCTCGTTATCGCTCGTTTAATAAGAGATAGGATCATTTGGAAACCTTTTGTTCAACCGGATACCCCATAGCCTCCCATGCGCCGAGGCCACCTTCCATAACCTTCACATCCGTATATCCCCTTAGCAGCAGTTTGTTCGCAATTTCCAGGTCATAGGGCCTGCTTATAGTATTTCCGTAAACCACTATCTTCTCGTTCTTGTCTCCTTCGGAGAAGTTCATAAGGTACACGATATCGAAAAGGGCCATCGGCATGTTGACTGCGCCCTTTATGTGCCGCAACAGGTAGAAATTGTCGGGCCTGGCGTCCACAATGAGAGTTTGTCCCTGCCGGTAGTCTTCCATCGCAGCAACTGCACTGATCGAAGGGACAGGGTCCGGACGCTCAGGGATAAAAGGAATTCCGTAAGGATTTGACATGTTGAAGGATATCGCCAGAAGAACGCTCACTCCAATGACAAGAAGAAAATCGAACCAGGACACCCTGGAAGCCCTGATTACCGCATCGGCTTCTTCTTCTATGATTTCCTGGTCTTTGATCAGCCAGCCGCGCATCTCCCGGACAAAGGTCCTGGAAATATCTGGATAATCCCGCAACAGGCGGTCAAATCGCTCTTTGGAGAGCACCAGCAGGTCTGTTTCGGTCAGACTCTCGGCATTGGCGGTACGCGCTTCGGCCGCCAGAAGAGCTACCTCGCCGAAGTGCTCGCCCGGCTCCAGTAAAGAAATGTCCCTCTCCATCCTGTTCTCATGGCTCACGAAAATCCTGACACGGCCGGAACTGATAAGATAGAAGGCCTCAGCCGGGTCCCCCTCCCTGAAGATGATCTCGTGCGGCCGCGCATGTCTGCTCTGAAAAGACCGGGCAAGCTCATCGATTTGCTCGGGCGGCAAATCCCGGAGGATAGATGCTTTCAACAAATTTTTTCTGTTTTCTAGTTCGGTATCGGTCATTTCCGCGACTATTTGCTTTTGTGCAATGCCTTCAATTCCTTTAAAAACCTGTCAGGGTCCTTTATAACGCCGGTATGGCTGAATAGCACTTTCCCGTTCTCGGTTGAAACGATCATGGTCGTTGGCGTTGGTACACCATCCATGGAGGCGGAAATTGCGAAATCCTGGTCAAGCAGGACCGGAAAAGGCGTCTTGAACTTCTTTTTATAAGCATCCACCTCGGCTTTTTCATTGCCCGACGCTATTGCTATCACCTTTACGTCCGCCAGACGTGAATCTCCCTGGATTGTCTTGTGGATGTTATTGATTATTGGAGCGTTGGCGAGGCAGAAAGGGCAAAACGCGTTCATGAATTCGATAACGACCAGCTTTGCTTTTATATCAGAAACTTTAAACGGCTCCATTGCCTTCAGGCCAAGATATTTCTGCGCATCCGGAGAATCAGGGGCCGGAAGGGTGAACTTCGCTTCCGGGAATTCTTCCGCAGGGCTGGCGCAAAAGATTCGGTTGGACTGCAAAAGGAAAAATGAACAGACAATAATCTGAAAGAAAATAATAAATGCCTTCCTTTTCATCTCTTTTCTCCATTGTGCGTTCGGCTGCAACTCCGGCTTCCGGCTTGTGCTGCAGGCGTCCGGAATGCGGCAGTGCAGGGAACCGGTTCCTCCACTTGGCGCGGGGCTGTAATTCTGAATGGCTTTCTAATGGGTCAAGTGGAGGAGAATAAGTGATGTGCCTTGCTTCGTCAATCACAAGATGAGTTGCAGAGAGCGCTGAGCAGTTAGCTTTTCGCTTTCTGCTGCCCGCTTATCGCTCATATTAGTCTAAAGGGGTCGATTCAGCCACGGCCTGAAGCTCAGGGGAGTTTGCGGATAGAGTCTAACTCAGGGGGCCAATGCGTATTACGTATTTTTCCGTTTTAATCTCCTCGCTTCTCGGAATCAAGCGGATATCCTCATCTGAACGCGTTTGTGAGTTTAACCGTATCTTTTTGGAATGACGAATATTTTTGCATCGTGGGCATTATGCTTAATGCCCAATGTTGCACGGTGCCGGCATCCAGGGTTGTGCCAGGCCGCCGCGATTTCTTACCTTTCAAAACTATCGCTTTTCAAAGATAATTTCGCAAAAGTGATTTATTATCTCGTCCTGCTGTTTCTTGCTGGTATACTTTTCAACTCAGGCTCTAATCCGGCCACCAGCCACAAGTGCCAGGCGGGAACTATACAGAAATTGCGCCCGAGACAATTTGGCTCACTATCCATATCTTCTTTATACAAAAGCGTTTCAGAGATCCTGCAATGCCGAACGTCACCTGCCGGACCGAACGAGGAGACCACGGATGAGCGACGAGAATGCAGAATCGGGATTAGAGGCCGAACTCAAGCGTCTTCACGCCAGAGTTGCAGAACTGGAGGCGATGGCAAAGGGCCGCCGTGAAATCGAGAAGACTCTCCGGGATCAGCTTCAGTTCCTGCAGATCTTGATCGACACTATACCAAACTCGATCTTTTTTAAGGACAAAGGGGGCAAGTACCTTGGATGCAATAAGGCATTTGAGCGGCGCATCGGGTTGGACAGGAGCTGCATCATTGGAAAGTCGACCTCTGACCTGTTTCCTGAAGTGCTTGCCGCTCGATATGAGCAGCACGACACCGAGCTTTTCGAGCGTCCCGGTGAAACGATGTACGAAACACGGCTGAAATACCCGGATGGGCAAGAGCGTGATGTCATCATAACAAAGGGAACCTTTACGGATTCCGAAGGCAATGTTGCAGGGTTGGTTGGAGTCGCATTGGACATTACTGAGCGCAAGAGAGCAGAAGAGGCGCTGCAAAGAGCTCACGACGAGCTTGAGGGGCGTGTGGAGAGGAGAACCGCTGCTCTTGCGGAGGCGAACCGCAACCTGGAAAAAGAAGTTGCTGAGCGAAGCAGAATTGCGGAAGAGCTCCGGACGAGCTCCGAAAAGCTGAAGATATTTGCCTACTCAGTAGCACATGATCTGAAAAGTCCCTCAATTGGAATTTACGGGTTTGCCAGACTATTACAGAAAAATTTCGCGAAAATCCTCGGTGAAAAAGGAGTGGGCTTTTGTGACCAGATAACGAAGGCGTCAGAGCATGTGGCCTCACTGGTTGATGCAATCAATCATTTTATCGCCACAAAGGAAACCCCTCTCAAAATAGAGGGGATAGATATGGAAGAAGTCTTTCTCATGTTGCGGGACGAATTTTCGGCCAGACTGAGAGTGCGGCGCATAGCCCTGCTGGAGCCCAAAGGGGTTCCGCTTGTGCGTGCAGACAAGATTTCCATTCTCCGAGTTTTTAGAAATCTGATCGACAACGCCGTCAAATATGGAGGCGAGGGGCTTACTACTATTGAAATCGGTTATGAGGAATCAGAGAATGGCCATCATTTCACGATAAAAGACGATGGCGTCGGCATCCGGGCTAAAGACAGCGGAGAGATATTTAAGGCTTTTCAGAGGCAGGGCGCGTCCGATGGGATCGAGGGGACGGGCCTGGGGCTTGCAATCGTAAAAGAAATAGTCGAGCTGCACAAAGGCGAAGTCCGGGTGGAGCGTGGCGCCGAGGGTGGAACGGTTTTTCATTTATTCATTCCAGAAGATTTGTAACTTTGAAACCTCTGTGACCGATCCAGTCGATGAAGGCTTGCCTTTTCATCTGCATGCACAGGTTTCTTATCAAAAATCTACCTACCCGGATGTGAAATCAGGTCGCTTGATTAGGAGCATAGAATCATGCCTGCCGCCAAAAGTCATGAAGACCCCATGTGGATGATTTTGCCCCTCGCAGTCCAGGCCGTTCTCTTCGGTGTGGTTACATCGAAGCATTCAATGAAATCGCCGACGTTGCCCTGGGTCGAGCCTGAGACCTGCACGCCAACCTGCTGGCCGGTCCTTGCTTCTTTCACCGGCTGCTTGTCGACCTGGAGCGATTCGATCCTGCCGCTGTGGACCGGTCCCATTGCGGTTACCACCCGGAAATGCTTTCCAGCCTGAACCGTACCTTCAACGACCTCACAGCCTAAAATCACCCCTCCTTTTTTCGATTTGAAGGTGGCGATCACCGCACATTTTCCGGTGACCTTCTCTTCGGCCTCAACCGGCGCCATGCTCTGGGCTATAGCTTTGATGTCGTCTGCGAGTTTGTAGATGATATCGTAGATGCGCACCTCCACGCTGTGTTCCTTTACCCACTGCTCCAGCTTTGGGGCGACCCCGACGTTGAATCCGATGGCAAGGCCGCTTCCGGTCAATGCCATCAGCAAGTCCTGTTTGGATATGCTCCCAACGCCGGAGTGGATCACCTTTATCTGCGCTTCGGATACTTTGAGGTTGGCAAGCAGGGCTGAAATGGCTTCAACGCTTCCCATCGTATCGCATTTGAGCACTATTTCGAGTGTTGGCCTCCCCTCGCCGCGGGCTGCAAATCCCAGCGCAACATGCCTCATTTCTTCCGGAGCCTTGTGTGAATGCTTTCTTTCGGGCATTTTTTGTTCTCCATTGCGGGTCGGGGCCAATTGCCGTAAATCGAATAAAATATCTTATGAAGGTAAGGCTTAACAGTGTTGCAGGCTAGAGCCGGAGAAAAGAAACTCCCGCTGGTATCGCTGGAAAGAGGAGAATTAGTGGATCAGGAATGCCTGTCGATAATTCCGCCGCCCAGCAGAAGATCGCCCGAGTAGAATACGGCCGCCTGTCCGGGAGTGACGGCCCGTTGGGGTTCAAAAAACCGGACCAGGGCTGCGGCGTCGCCAAGCGGGGTGACTTCGGCCTGTGCGGGCCTGTGCAGGTTTCGAATCCGCACCTCGCATGTGATCGGTTCATCAGGGCGATCGATAGAAATCCAGTTTACGCGGCTTACGGCGAACATCTCGCAGAAGAGGTCTTTTGAACGGCCGATTCGAACCACATTCGATTCGGGCTCGATCCGGATAACGTAGTATGGCGCCGTGGAAGGTATCCCAAGTCCCCGCCTCTGGCCCACTGTATAGGAATGAATTCCGTTGTGCCGGCCCAGAAGATTGCCGCTAAGATCCAGTATGGGGCCGCTTTGAGCGGGGCCTTCCCCGCGATGGCGCTTTCGTACGAAATCCGTGTAATCGCCTGAAGCAATGAAGCAAATCTCCTGGCTTTCTTCGGTAAGCAGGGGTTTAATGCCGGCTTGTTCAGCCCACGCAAGAGTCTGCTGCTTAGTGTGTTCGCCCAGAGGAAAAAGAACGCGGGCAAGCTGTTGCTGATTGAGCCCCATAAGGAAATAGGATTGATCTTTTGCGGGGTCTTTTCCGCGCCTTAGCTGGAAGTTTTGATTGGTATGGGCCGGAGGGTTGAGTCGCGCGTAATGACCGGTTGCCATTCGTTCGGCTCCGAGTTTTATCGCTTCATCCAGGAGAAGCCCGAATTTGACTCTCGGATTGCACTCTATACACGGGTTTGGCGTAAGCCCATGCATATAGGCTTCCACGAAAGGCCTGACCACCAGCGTATCGAACTGTTCGCGCAAATCGATTATGACGATCGGGATTTGGCACCGGGCGGCAAGCTGCCGAAGTGGACGCTCGCGTTCGTCGACGATCCGGTGGACCTCGCCGGGTTCGCCGGGACAGGGGAGGCAGCGCATATGAATCCCAAATACCTCATGCCCTTCCTCGCGCAAAAGGACTGCCGCGCGGATGCTGTCCACGCCTCCGCTGATTGCTGCCGCGATTTTCAATTCCGTGTCTTTTCTGTTTTGAATCCAGCTCGCGAAGGGTTCCGGGAAAAATCACCGGTCGCCGCTCAGGTAAGAGCCTTATCGAAAGTAACGATCATGGCCCTGACAGGGCAGGTCTTTACGCATAGCTCGCAGGCGCTGCACCGCTCGGATTCAAACTCGACATCCATCTGCGGCCTGTGTACGTGGAGCGCCCCCGTCGGACAGACGGCAGTACAGGACCCGCACTGGTAGCACCTTTCCTCGTCTCGGCGAATCCCCTGGCTAACAGGCTCCACCTGGACGCCCATCTGCTGGAGATATTGGACCCCTTTGTCGAAATCATCCGCGCTGCCCCGCAGTTCCATTACCAGCATACCCTCTTTGCGGGGGAAAATCTGGGCCTTCAGGATATTGAAAGTCAGGCTGTAGTCGCGCACAAGATTGGTTATGATGGGTTGATCGACGATTTCCTTTGAAAATCTCAGTACAAGTGTTCTTGAATGCATGGCTGCTCCTTCCTATTTTCGGGCCGGATAAAAATAACATTCCCGCACGGAAGTCCAAACATTTTTTGTACTTCCAGGATCAGATACCGCCCATCCGACTTCTGTTTTCCCTTTATTATCTTGACCCCACTGCCATTAAAATTTTAGCATAACATATTTAGCGCTTTTCTTGCCACCCGGGGAGGCTATATGAAGCTGTCGACCAGGAGCCGATATGGGGTCAGAATGATGCTCGATTTGGCTCTTCACTTAGATGAGGGGCCTGTTCGGCTGGGGGATATTGCCGAAAGACAGTGCATAGCGGTAAAATACCTTGAACAGATCATAATCCCTCTGAAAAAGGCCAATTACGTCTCGAGCGTCCGCGGCCCTAAGGGCGGACACTTGCTGGCTAAGCCTCCCGAAGAGATTACGGTAGGAGAGATCGTAGAGCTTCTGGAAGGTGGTCTTAAGCTTACGGGGTGTGTGCGGAAACCCGCAGTTTGTGATCGCTCCGATCATTGCGTTATGAGGTTTATATGGAAGGAAGCGACCGAGGCCCTTAGCGAAAGGCTTGACGCGATCACCTTGAGAGAGCTTATGAACAGGTCCAATTCTGAGGAATGTCCACTTGAAACATAAGGCTCGGGGCTGGAATCATGGCTCCGATTGAGGGCGGCAACTATACATGAAGATCATGGCGATTGCAGTCAGCAAGAGGAAGGGCACCCGGAAGGACTGCGTCGAAGAGGCGCTGTTGGTCAAGGAACACGGGATACAGGGCGATGCACATGCTGGGGCATGGCATCGGCAGGTAAGTTTTCTGGCAGTCGAGAGTATCGAAAAGGCGAAAGCCGCCGGCCTTTCAGTAGGTTTTGGAGATTTTGCGGAAAACATTGCCACGGAAGGAATCGATTGGGTCAATGTTCCTGTGGGCAGCCGGTTCAGGCTGGGCGAATCGGCCCTGGTGGAAATCACCCAGATTGGCAAGGAATGCCACAAAAAATGCGCAATCTATTATCAGGCCGGAGACTGCATCATGCCGCGCGAAGGCGTATTTGCCAGAGTGATCCAAGGGGGAACAATCCGTTGCGGTGATGAGATAGCAGCGGTTGGCTCAGACTAGTACCGTGTAATGGAGTGTTTCGCATCGATTTAGGGTGGGCAAGAGCGAAGCGTTGCCTTCCGGATGGCGGGCACAATGAAACTGTGTCCACCCTGTAGAGGCTTTAATCTGAAGATTCAAGTGGTATAAAAATACGCCCGCCGAATTCCATTTGCATGGGATGCGGCGGGCGGGTATTTTTATAGCTTTGATCGCCGGATGTGAACTCAGAGGTAAACAGGTCATGCAGATGAACAAAGCTCATTCTAACCATGCGGAGATTATCGAAAAGATCCGGGCCAGAAAACAGGAACTCGGGAAGCAACTTTTGATTCTCACCCACCATTACCAGCGAAAAGAAATCGTTGAACTCGGCGATTTCGTCGGGGATTCATTCGAGCTGTCCAAAAACGCCGCAGCCGACCGGGATTGCCGCTATATAGTGTTTTGCGGTGTCCACTTCATGGCGGAAAGCGCCGCGATTCTCGCCCATGCGCATCAGGTCGTTCAGATTCCCAACGTGGAAGCCGGATGCTGGATGGCGAGCATGGCCGAAGCCGAAGCGGTGAAGTCCGCCTGGGAGCAGATCGAATCGGCTGCAGGACAGGGTTCGACGATACCGGTTGTCTACATGAACTCGGATGCGGAGCTGAAATCGTTTTGCGGCGAACGCGGCGGAACAGTCTGCACTTCATCTAACGCTTCAAAAGCAGTCAGGTGGGCATTTGGACAAAGGGAAAAGGTGCTCTTTTTCCCTGACCAGTATCTTGGCCGCAACGTTGCCAATGAGCTCCGGATAGCTCCTGAACAGATAATAGTCTGGTCGCCTGGCAGGACTCTGGGGGGAAACGACCCGGATGCTGTCAGGCGTGCCAGGATGATTCTCTGGGATGGCTATTGCCTGGTGCATACCCGATTTACGGTTGACCAGATGGAAACAATGCGAAGGGAATTTCCGGAAGCGAAAATTGTTGTGCACCCCGAATGCACGCCAGAGGTGGTGATGCTTGCCGACGCTTGCGGGTCGACGAGCTATATAGTGAAGTACGTGAAGGAGGCGCCCGCTGGTTCGACGGTCATCATCGGCACGGAGATAAATTTGATCCATCGCCTGGCATTGGAATATCCAGACAAGAAGGTGCTCGACCTGCACAATTCACTGTGCCCCAATATGTTCAAGATCAATTTGGCCAACCTGCTGCAGACCCTTGAAAACCTCGGCGAGATGAACGTGGTCAGAGTCCCCGAAGAGATAAGAGTGGGCGCCCGGCTGGCTCTGGACCGGATGCTTTCTCTGGTGTAGGCTATGTTCAAAACGCTCCAACCTCTCATCCTTGCCTCTGAGTCCCCGCGCAGGAAGCGTTTGCTCGAGTCTGCAGGAGTCCAGTTCCTTGTGGAACCCAGCAGAATAGACGAACCTGTCGAACACGACGGATCGGGCGAAGAGGCGGGGACGCAGCCGGCCGTGCAGCGCGGGGATCCGCGTATTAGTCCGGGAAAAAATCCGGCCGAAATCGCCGAGAGATGCGCCTGCCTGAAGGCCAATACGATTTCCGCTCTCCACCGTGATTCATGGATTCTCGGAGCTGACACAATAGTTGTATGCGATGGACATATTTTCGGTAAACCTTCCGAGCGCGTCCACGCCGTCAGGATGCTCCAGGCACTGAGCGGCAGGTTGCACGAGGTAATTACCGGCATGTGCCTTATCCGGCCCGGGGGAAAACTATCCAAGAGCGGTTCGGTCACAACGCTTGTTCGCTTTAAAGACCTTTCGATGAGAGAGATGGAAGCTTACGTGAGGACCGCCGAGCCGATGGACAAGGCCGGAGCCTACGGCATTCAGGGAATCGGAGCTTTTCTGGTAAGATCTCTGGAAGGCTCATATACTAACGTGGTCGGGCTTCCGCTTTGCCAGACCATTGAATGGTTGATGAACGAGAATATCATCGAGCCGGGGTAACCAGAGGGGCCTTGCCCTCATTTTTCCTCAGCAGAACATAGAATGCGCCCCAGCCACCGTCATAGGATTGTGCCGAGGCGAACGCAAGGACCACCCTTTTTAGAGGCGCTCGCGTGAGCCAAATGGGCAGGTTGTTCTTCAGCACCGGTTCCTTGTCCTTGGATTTGAGCCCCCTTCCCGCAATTATCAATACGCACCTGCGCCCGGCGGCGAAGCACTCCATGATGAAGTCCCTGACTTCGTCCTGTGCCTGGCGTCTGTTCAGCCCGTGCAGGTCCAGGTAGTCCAGGTAGCTGAAATAGCCCTGCCGAAGCTTCTTTAAGACCTCCGGCGAGATCCCCAGAACAGCGCCGTCGATGTACTCATCGGAACACGACAGCTCAAAGGGTCCCTCACCGGCCACAAGGTCCACCAGTTGCGTATATGCTTCGATTTCCTCCCTGGCAAGAAAACGCGGATATTGCCTTTCCGGGGGGCGGAGCGGTACCTTCTTGCTAGGTCCATCCGGCAGGGGACTCACATCCGCCATTGCCGATTGAAAAAGGGAATCTTCGTCGGCTGCGCCTTCAATTATCGGCGGAATGGTTTCATTTTTTTCGCTAAACGGTTCAAGGCTCGGATAATGTTTCGAATCGGTGGAAAAAACTCGTGCAAACTGTTGATCTAACTTCTCGAACGGAGTATAGAAACCTCGGGGAAGTTTATGCAGTGAAGATCGGCTTTTTGGTTTGAGGCTTTCGTCCTTGCGCTTGTTCATCTCTGCGTCACTTTCTCGCCTAAGATTAACATCTGAGAAAAGAGCGGAAAACGTATATAATGAAATTGAACTCTGTGGCTGTGATTGAAAACCAGCATGATTTCTCAAAATTAATAGCCAACCTTGGCAAGACCTCTCACATTGCCGTCGACACGGAGTCAAACAGTTATTACGCCTACTTTAACCGAATCTGCCTCATACAGGTCTCAGCCGATGAAAGGGACTATATCATCGACCCGTTTTCGGTCGGTAATATCGAAGCTCTTGGGGATATCCTTTCCGATCCCGGCATAGAAAAAATTTTCCATGCCGCTCCCAATGACATTGCCGGGCTCAAGCGCGATTTCAAATTCAAGGTGAACAATGTTTTCGATACCTCGATTGCCGCCAAGATGCTGGGATACAAGCAGTTGGGGCTTGCCCCCATTTTACTTGAACATTTCGGAATAAGCCTCGATAAAAAATGGCAGCGCTATGACTGGGGAAGACGCCCTCTTAGAGACGAGCAGATCGAATATGCCCGCTTTGACACCCATTTTCTTATTCCGCTGAGGCACAGGCTTGTCGCCGAACTCGAGGAAAAAGAACTCCTCAATACAGCGCGCGAAGCCTTTGAGAAGCTCTGTCTGCAGGAAATATCCGAAAAACATTTCCGCCCCGGCGATTTCCTGCACATCTACGGGGCGCAGTCGCTTGACGCGATCGGAAAGCGTGTACTAAAGGCGCTGTATCTTTATCGGGAAAAAGAAGCGCGCCGTCGGGACCGCGCGCCTTTCAGGATACTGACAAACGAGACGCTCCTGAGGCTTGCTCTTCAGCGGCCCAAGAGCATACATGATTTCACTAAAATAAAGGGCATTCCCCGTACCTACACTAGCTCGCGAGCCGCCATGCCGCTCCTGGAACTGATCCGCAAGAACGAAGAGCAGGAAGAAGACGCGGTTGTAAATTAGTGAACGGTGAACCGTAAACCGTGAACAGATCAACAGTGTCGCCACCACCCATCGTTCCAAATATTCCCTGGTGTTGTAACCTGAGTTCATTAAGCATTGTCAAAGTTTCAGGAAAAACGCAGTTTCCCGTGTGGATTTACGTTAAACTTCCGGAAGGTGGAAAATTGGGCCGGCGCGTCGAACAAATAACAGACAATAATCGTAAAGCGGAGATTTAATGACTTCCAATATTGAAATTAAAGACAGTTTCAAAAAGTACAGCCATGACCAGGATAAAACAAGGACGCCGGAGCAGACGATCTCATGGGTGCGGGAGTGTCTTGCCGGGCTGGATATGGACGTTCTGGCAAGAACTGTGCGCATCGATACCGGCAGACTGGACATACCCGTATACATAAGCTTGTGCGGCGAAGACGCCACCCGGTTTACCGGCACGAAAAAACAGATGGGCAAGGGCGCTACTTCACTTCAGTCCGAAGCGAGCGCTCTCATGGAACTCATGGAGCGTTTCAGCTTCTTCTCCTTCATTCATCAGTTTCAGTTTCCTACTCTGCGGTACAAGGACCTGGATGGCTTCGCGGTCTCGGCGGCGGACCTGAAAAAATCGGTTTATGATACTCAGACCCCGACAGAGTTGTGCCGGCAGTTTCTCGATGAACTGCCGCTCCGATGGGTCAGGGCCTGGAATCTTACGCTCGGCAAGGAGCAGTGGGTCCCAATCGACTGGTTTTACACAATCAATGAGTATAACGGGCCTGCTGCCGGAAACACTCTGGAGGAAGCAATCCTTCAGGCCCTGTGCGAGGTTGTCGAGAGGCACGTTGGATCTATCATCAGCAACGACATGCTGGTTACTCCCGAGATTGACGCCGATTCCCTTCGCGACCCCGCGGCAATTGAACTCGTAGAAAAGTTTCGCTCAAAAGGAATTAAGCTCTTCCTGCGCGACTTCTCTCTGGATACCGGGATACCAACCGTCGGTGCGCTTGCCTACGACCCATCGACCTTCCCGGAAAAGAGCGAGATCGTTTTTACGGCGGGGACTACCTCCAATCCCGAGAAATCTCTTTGCCGGACGCTGACCGAAATAGCCCAGCTTGCGGGCGACTTCGAAAACCGTACTTCCTACAGGCCCACACTTCCAAAGTATGCCAGCCTGGAAGAAGCCGCCTTCATGATGAAAAGCAGCGGGAAAGTATCCATCCGGGACCTGCCGAACCATGACGACGACAACATACGGGTCGAAATCGAACGGTGCACGGCTGCTCTGGCAAAAATCGGCCTTCAAGTCCTGGTGGTAAACGTCACACATCCACAACTGCATGTCCCGGTGGTTTACACCATAATTCCGGGGGCTCACTTCCTGGACCACACCCGCAACACCGATTTTCCGCAGCACGCGGCGCGAACTATGGTGAGAGGACTTGCCAGTGACGAGATGGTTCCGCAGATGGAGCGGCTCCTTTCCACCTTCGGGCCGCGCTATGATCTTACGTTCTTTCTTGCCCACAGCCTTGAGCTGGATGGGAACCCGGAGGCTGCCCTCACACTTCACCGGCGTGCGCTCGATCAGTTCCCCGACCCCGGGGAAATCGGAAGCATTCACGTCCATATCGCATCCTGCCTCAAAGAGTTGGAACGATACCAGGAAGCCTTGGATGCGCTCGATCTGGCTGAAAAGGCCAACCCCGATCTCAGCGAAATATACAACCTGCGAGGCTTCTGCTATTTCAAATTGAAGAAGTACAACGAGTCGATAGCCTGCTTTGAACGGGTTATAGAGCTGAATCCAGGCTCCGCGATAGATTATGCCAATATCGGGTCCAACCTCAGAGAACTCGGCCATAAGGAGGAAGCCATCCGTCTCTACAAAATCGCCCTCGAACTCGATCCGGACATTGAGTTCGCAAGGGTCGGCATGGAAAGGCTGGAGGCCGAGATGGCCGGGCAATGACGCGTTCAACCGAACCACATTCCGCCTGTTGGACAGGATCCCTGGAACCATCCGACGATTGCAGGGCGGGTTAAACCCGTGCTGAGGGCTCCAGGCGCGATAAGCGGCCTGAGAGGGGTAATATGGCAGAGCTGATTCGAATTTTACTGGTAAATGACTATAAGATAATGAGTGAAGGCCTTCGCTGTCTTATCAGTATCCAGCCGGAAATGGAGGTCGTGGGCGAAGTGACGGGTGAAGCCGGAGCCGCCAAAGCTTTGCATGATTATCGCCCTGATATCACGCTGGTTATGTCAAACGGAGGGCTTATCGAAAAATGCATCAAAACGATAAGCAGGATCAAGCAGGAAGATCCTTCAGCACGGATTCTGGTGCTAAGCAATTTTATGGATGACGAAGAAATCTACTCTATCCTGAGAACCGGCGTTCTGGGCTATATCGTCAAAGACCAGTCTCCCGAGGAATTGTTCGCCGCAATCCGCTCGGTCTCCAGCGGTAAATCTTCCCTGGATTCCTCGGTGATTGAAAAACTGATTCAGAATCTCAATACTCAGGACAAAGAGTCTGCGCCGAAGGATCAGCTTACAGAGCGCGAGATCCAGATACTGAAGTTTGTGGCAGCCGGCTTGTCCAATAAAGCCATTGCCGACAAGCTGACGATCAGTGAAAAAACGGTCCGAACCCATGTGAGCAACATTCTCAGCAAGCTCGACCTTCGAAACAGGACCCAGGCTGCCCTCTACGCGATTCAGAAAAGAATGGCTTGACTGGAATGCGTTTTCAACCCGGGGTTCTGTGCGATATTGGATCTGCGCTCAGGAAAATGAGATCGAGGTGGCAAACGCCGCTAAAAGATTCAGAAAACGGGTGCAAAAACACTGCGCCGGCTTTGAGGAGGGATTATAAAGGGGCAGGCGGATTTAATGATGCCCCGCACTTTTCTAGAGGTACTTGAGGCGCCCGCCTCTCGGGGGTGGGTGGGCTGACGAAATCCGTGGCCGCCGGTTTGAGTGACGACGTTGGCTGGCCGCACAGCCGTCCCGCCTCATTTATTCTTGCGCCACCGTGCATGAGTTATGCAGTGCTTCTTAATCATATAGTTAAGTTTGCGCGCGGTAACTCCCAGCCGGCTTGCAGCGTCTTTCTGGACCCAGTCGCTAAGTGCGAGGGCTTCCAGGAGCAAGTCTTTCTCGCTTGCCGTGAGGTCTTTCAGCGGCTTTGGGGAAGAGTCGGATTTTTGTGAGAAGCCTGAAAGAGAGATGCTATGCACCGTTATTCGGCTGCTTTCTTCCAGCAGGACGGCCCTTTCAATGGCGTTTGAAAGTTCGCGGACATTCCCGGGCCAGTGATGGCGCTTGAAAAGTTCGATGACTCCCGGCGCAAAGCCGTTGAAGCTTCTTTTGAGTTCACGGCAGGTCTTTTGAAGCAGGTAATTAGAGAGTGGTTCGATGCATTCCGACCTTTCCCTTAAGGGAGGCAGGTGGACTCTCAATACATTGATCCGGTAGTAGAGGTCCTCTCTGAAAGTTCCGGCCTCAACGCTGGCTTCCAGGTTTCTGTGTGTTGCGGCTATTATCCGGATGTCAGACCGAATGGTCTGGTTTCCCCCTAGCCGCTCAAAGCATTTTTCCTCCAGTACCCGCAAAAGTTTTGCCTGCAGAGCGGGAGAAAGCTCCCCGATCTCATCGAGGAAAACGGTTCCGCCGTTAGCCTGTTCCAGGCGTCCGGTCCTGGTCTTTGTGGCGCCCGTGAAAGCCCCCCTCTCATGTCCGAACAACTCGCTTTCCAGAAGGGTTTCCGGAATATTGGCGCAGTTGATCTTGATAAAAGGTTTTGCGCGTCTGCGACTGTTGAAATGCACAGTTCCGGAAAGAATACTCTTTCCGCTCCCGGTCTCTCCCGTTATAAGGATCGTCGCTTCCGAATCCGCAATTCTCCTCAATGTAGAAATAACCTTGCACATCGCCGGGCTGGAAGAGATTATGCTGTCAAAATCGTAGGTTATGTCCTGAGTGCGCCTCAGGTAATCGATTTCATTCCTTAGAGCCCGAGTCTCGACGGCCTGTTCAACGGAAATTCTGATTCTGCTCGAAGAGTAGGGTTTGACAACGAAGTCGAAGGCGCCGGCCCTGATTGCCAGGACGACTGTCTCGGTCTTCATCTGCTCACTGACGACGAGCACAGGTGTATGAGGGGGGAGTTTATCTTTCAGTATCCTTATATTTTCTTCGTAATCGGATTCGATACTCACCACGATTATATCGAATGCTTCTTTTTCCAGCCGTTTGTAGGCCTCGTTCAGGGAGGAGCAGGACTCGAGCTTATGGGCATTCAGGCCTTCAGATGCGATTTCCCGCCAGGTCTGGTCATATTCAACTAGGAGCACTCTGGCCATTTTCAGTCAAGCACCGCCTTGTAATTAATCATAAAAAAATCGAACCGGCTTTTTAGCAAGACAGCGCCTCGTAAAGAGTCGGCTCTCCGAAAAATAATACTCAACCGTTGCGCGCAAAATCTCCAAGAGGGGAGTTAACCTTCATAATATCGTATTTTGAACTAAATAGCTAATTTATTGCGTTTAGCCTCAGTATTTGGTAAAGAATATACCCAGTGAAGTAAGCTGAACTGTACGCTCATTTGGAGGGTGCCGGCAAGGTTATTCAGCGTGAAGCGATGCTAGACCCTGTTAGTCATTGAGCCCTCCGTGGGAGATTGAAAGTGGACTTCGTTGAAGCTTTCAGGAATTTCAGGGTAACAGTACTGGATGACGACCAGTTTATCTGCGAGACTCTCACAGAGTTGATCAGAAACTGGGGGCTCTGCGCGGAATTCTTTACCAAGCCGGAGGGCGCCCTGAAACATATCCGGGACAACGGGTGCGATATCATCCTGCTGGATGTTTTCATATCCGATGTCAGCGGACTGGACCTGATCCCGCAGATCAGCAGCGAGGCGTCGGATGATCTCAAAATCATTATCATAACGGGATTCGCCGATAAGGATACGGCTATCCGGGCACTGCAACTCGGCGCTTTCGACTTGTTGGAGAAGCCCTTTAACAATGAGCTGCTGTACCATTCGATCTTGAGGGCCATGAAGTCCCTGGAAAACGAGAGGGGATTCACAGCGCTCATAGACGATCTGAAACAAAGCCGCTCGGAATTGCTCGGTCAGCAGAAGCGGCTCGAAAATCTGAATGCGCAACTTCGCGACACCAACAGGGCCCTGTCGATTTTTGCTCAAAACATCGAGCGCGAGAGAGAGGATGTTGAGAAGAGAATCGCTGTGAAATTAAGAAATCTCATAATACCCATGGTCCAGAAGCTGCGCAATGATAAGGCCCTTTCCAGGTATGAAGGCCAACTCGATATGCTGACTATGCAGATTGAAGACCTGACTTCCGGGTTCACCATGGACTCCCGTGTGGCAGCGGTCCTTTCTTTCACCGAACTGCGGGTTGCGTCCCTTATCAAAAATGGTATAACGACCGAGGACATAGCAAGGCAATTGCACATCTCGGAGAGCACTGTGCGAACTCACAGGAAAAATATACGCAAGAAGCTGAAGATAAACAACGTGCAGTACAGTTTGAGAAATTTCCTCAACTCGAAGACCTGACCCCGCTACGGTCCGCCTGTTTACGTGTTTGCCTTCGCCGGCGGAAAGATCCGCAGGACAAAATCCACCTTTAACAGCCGTGGGAAAAAATATGGTTTCATGTATCAGCCTTGCAAAAGGACTTATCAGCAAGGAGATTTCAGCCCTTGAATCCCTTCATGCCAGAATCGGTCCGGAATTCGAGCGGGCGGTCTCATGTCTCAGCGAGACCAGGGGGAAGGTGATAACTTCCGGGCTCGGAAAGTCCGGAATTATAGCAGGCAAGATTTCGGCGACCTTTTCGAGTACCGGCACCCCATCTATTTTCATTCATCCGGTCGAAGCAATGCACGGGGACCTGGGGATAATCCAGCGGGGAGACCTGGGCCTGTTTCTCAGCAACAGCGGCGAAACCGCCGAGGTGCTTCAGTTGCTTCAAGTGTTCAAGCGGTTGGGCCTCAAAACTGTGGCAATAGTTGGAAGATCGAATTCCAGCCTTGCCAGGGATTGTGATATCTGCCTGGACGCCAGCGTAGAGTCGGAAGCCTGTCCCCTCAATCTTGCTCCCATGAGCAGCACCACTGCCGCAATGGTCCTGGGAGATGCGCTGGCCGGGTGTCTTATGACTCTTAAAGGATTCTCCAGTGAAGATTTCAGCAGGCTGCACCCCTCTGGCGCTTTAGGCCGCCGGCTGCTGTTCAGGGTACGGGACATTATGCATTCGGGAGACGATCTGCCTGTGGTAATGAGCGGAACTTCCATGCGCGATGCGCTCATAACTTTGACCGGGAAGGCGATGGGAGCGGTCCTGGTTGTTTCTACCATGGGCGAGCTTCTGGGTATTTTCACGGATGGGGACTTGCGCCGAGCGGTCCAGCAGCATGAAAACCTGCTCAGCCTCGAAATCGATAGCCTGATGACCAGAAATCCGGTGGTGGTTCATGACAGCCGGATGGCGGCCGAGGCCCTGAACCTCATGGAAAACCGCTCCTCACAGATAGCGGTCCTTCCGGTCCTGGACGGCGACGAAAAAGTGGCCGGAATCATACGGTTGCACGACCTGGTGCAGGCGGGCCTGTAACAGGATAAAATTGAGGGATTGAGGGATTGAGGGATTGAGGGATTGAGGGATTGATGGAATTGAGGGATTGAGGAATTGAGGGATTGAGGAATTGAGGGATTGAGGAATTGAGGAATTGAGGGATTAAAAACGAAATGAAGGATATAGGGATTGAATTCCTAAATCCTTAAATCTTTAAATCCTTAAATCCTTAAATCCCTAAATTCCTGAATCCCTAAATCCCTGAATTCTTAAGTCCTTGGAGCGCTCCCATCAGCGCGATAAACTCCGCAGGTCCAGCAACCGTGTTTGATGCTTCGTTGGACGCGGGAGCGCGCTTTGCGCAGAAAATCAATTGGACATCGAGGGGTTTCCACCTTTTTTATAAAAAGAAATAAGAAACTCACCGTCCTTCGGCGAGAGGTCAAATCGTGTGACGGCTTCATTTACGAACTTCTGGACAGATTTGTCCGGGTTCTCGTTGATCTGCGCCGAAATCCACTTTACAGCCTTGCGCAGCGCTTCTCCTTCAGGCATTGCCGTGGTCATATGTCTAGCCTCCAATAGAAGATTCACATCCCTCGCCCAGTTGAACCCATTATACTCTGAATGCCGGCCGTTGTGTAAGCCGAATAACCCGGTCTTCCCCCTAAAATGGCCTCTTTGCGCCCCGGATTTTGCGCATATATAAGATAAGATGAAATTCAGCAGTTTGAACTTCGATCAAATGTCCATCCCGCCCCGAAAAAATACCGGCTCGACTGGACAGTTGATATAGATAGTCATTAGTTTGGAACTTTCACGGCCCGATCGAGCCAAAAGCTGCCAATCTTTATTCAAATCAATGGGAAAAATGATATGGCCACCCGCTTCATGATATTTTTGACCGCCCTTTGCGTTTGCCTTATGTCTGCCGTGAACTGTCCGGCTGTGACTTCTTTCGAAATCTATGAGGCGAGCACTCTCAACCAGGTGTTAAAGAAAAACAAGCTGGTGGTAGGAACGGAGGTCGCATTTTTCCCCTTCGAGTATGCGGACACGGAAGGGCGGCCCATCGGTTTCGACATTGACCTAGCAAAGCTGGCCGCACAGGAACTCGGCGTCCAGATCGAGATAAAGGACATGGAGTTCAGCGGCCTCATCCCCGCTCTCCAGGGGGGCAAGATAGACATGATTATTTCCGGGATGACCCGGACGCTTGCCCGCGCGAGCACGGTTTCGTTCACCCAGCCGTACTTTGTAGCCGGCCTGTGTGCTCTCATCAGCAACAAGCGGGCCCCGGATGTTTCGGAAATCGGCCAGTTGAATGCCGAGGGCCGAATCCTGGCGGTAAAACTTGGTACGACCGGCGACATCGCCGCGTCGAAGCTGTTTCCAAAAGCCCGGGTAAACCGGTTCAAAGAGGAGACCGCATGTGTACTGGAGGTCGTTTCGGGCCGGGCCGACGCCTTTATTTACGACGAGTTGTCGATCAAGATGCACCACGCCAAAAATCCGGAAACGACTCACGCGATTCTCAAGCCGTTCACCTACGAAGCATATGCGATTGCCATAAGAAGCGGCGATTTCGATTTTTTGAACTGGTTGAACCTTTTTCTGGAGACCGTAAAGGCAGATGGCAGGTATGAGGAACTCCGCAAGAAGCATTTCGGCGACCTTCAGTAGCGGCCGGGAAAAAGTGAATGTCTTAGCCTGTGGGACAATCCTGGTCGTTTTCGTCCTTGGTGTGTACCTGCTCCTCAGCCGGATGGAATACGCCTGGAACTGGCGGATCGCCTGGGAATACCGCAGGCTCTACCTCGACGGCCTCTATTACACTCTCGCCATCTCTGCGGGGGCCATCACCCTTGGCTATATCCTGGGCCTTGCCGGCGGAATTGCAAGCATCTCGGGCAACGCGTTCGCCAGGGAGGCCGCGAGGCTCTATGTCATATTCTTTCGCGGGACCCCGCTTCTCATCCAGATAATCATCTTTTATTTCTGCCTTGCGGCATCCATGAACTACGACAACGCCGTCGTAATAGGGATCGTCACCCTGGCGGCGTTCTCGGGTGCATACATAACCGAGATAGTTCGAGCCGGAATAGAATCCATAGATCGGGGTCAGACAGAGGCGGCCCTCTCAACGGGTCTTACCAGATGGCAGACCTTGAGATATGTAATCTTTCCCCAGGCTTTCAGGCGGATCATTCCGCCGGTAACCGGCCAGTTTGTCTCGCTGATCAAAGACTCATCCCTTCTTTCGGTAATCTCGGTCCGCGAGCTGACCAAAGCATCCGAGGTGGTAAACGCTACAACCTACAAGACCTTTGAAGCCTACCTGCCGCTCGCTTTGATGTACCTGCTGCTGACCTATCCGCTCTCCCACCTGACGCAGAGGCTCGAAAGAAAGCTTAGGACGGATTAGGCGGCATCGTGGCGCAGAATTGGATGCTGGATGTTTTGATCAACAGCTACGCAGAATTGCTTTCACCTTGACTTTGAGGCAATGCTTGGATATTTTGAGCGCTTACTGGGGGATCGTCCAGTGGAAGGACTGCAGACTCTGGATCTGCCTACCTAGGTTCGAATCCTAGTCCCCCAGCCATTTTCATTTTATGGTCCCATCGTCTAGTGGTCTAGGATATCGGCCTCTCACGCCGGAGACACGGGTTCGAACCCCGTTGGGACTATTCACTTTGCGGGCTTTTCCGTCTTGTCCGTGGTACTCTGCGTGGTACTTTACAATGCCCAGTCCTTAACAAGCCCACTGATTCTCCACGCAATCCTTGAGGCACCTTAATGGCTTCTATGTTGGTGGCAGACTCCCCCCGTTGCAATTCTCGGCGAATCACCTTTGATGTATTATCATCCGTTGTTGTTGCAACCTTCGAAAACTGGCAAAATTCGTACGAGACTTTTTGTGTCTGCCGCCACTGTCATCGTTTGACAGTTTTCGTTTTGATAGATACTCGATCACATCACCAGTATGTCTGCGGCCAGGGAATCCTTAACATCCCAGGTGTTTTGAATGATCATCTCGATCTCGATGCATACGTCGGCCTTAAAGACCAAAGTGCCATTGCCCCGCCGAAACATATTCCAGAAGAAATCGAGAAGGTTTTTATAGAAGGCGCAACATGCCTTGCAGTCGGCTGCTATAATGCGGCTGGCACAATGTTCCGCTTGTGCGTCGATCTCACTACTCGGTCTATGTTGCCGGCTGAGGAAGTTGAAGGTGGACCTAACAAGAGGATTCGGCGTAATCTTGGGTTAAGGTTGCCCCGTCTATTCGAAAATAATCTCCTTCCAAGGGAACTCGAGGAACTTTCGTCCTGCATAAAGGAAGACGGCAATGACCGAGCCCATGCCGGCACGCTGGAAAGGCCAGACGCGGAAGACCTATTGGATTTCACAGTAAGGCTGCTTGACCGGATATATTCCGAACCTGAATGCCTTCGATTAGCACAAGAAAGACGAATGTCTCGCCGGAGCGACTCCGGTGATTAGCAAGGTGACGCTTTAGCGCTTGTGAGCATCCATATTTTGTGCATCTGAAGATTTCCCCCGCCCGAGTAATTCCATAACCGCCTGAAGATCGCGGTGCGTATTGTAGAGGTAGCGTTCCGTGGTCGTCTCGCTCGTCTCCCCGAAGATCTTCTGAATCGCCATACAAGGCGATCTATTTGGAGTACGGCTTCTTTGGTTGATGCACCGCCCACTCCAAATACTTCCCGGCTGATTCGAGGTCTGGGAATAGGGTCGCACGGTTGATGCCCATCGCCCTCCGAATTAGCCAATGCGATGTGAATTGCTCATGCCGTTGCCCAAACAAAGTGGGTCTTCCGGCAAACGCGTTCCTGGACAGCTTGCACGCGAAGCCGCGAAGACGCGAAGAAGAAGCCTAAATGCCTTACCGGAAGTTGCGCAGGCAGTAGCGGGAGGTCGCCTCGCTCCAAATGTGGGGGGTGAGGTTGGAAGGGTGAAATTCTCACCCTTCGCTCTTCGCACTTCAAACTTCGTTACCGTCTCCTGCTTGCTGCCGCTTTTTTCCTCCTTCTTTTTCTTCGCGTCTTCGCGTGAAAAATATTGGAGGTACTTGTTTGCCGGATGGACCTTTTTTCTCTTGTGCCTCAACGAATTGTGGTGTAGCAGGTTTTTGGCTTGTAACTAGAGACGTAACGGGATACACTGTTATGATTGGTAGCATAAAGCACAAGGGCTTGGCCGCTCTCTACTATGACGACCTTACAAAGGGCGTGAAACAATCCCTTGTGAAGCGGTTACGGCAAATCCTCGCTTTGCTCGCCACGGCTTGCACCGCTGAGGACATGAATGTCCCCGGCTTGAAGTTCCACCAACTCAAGGGCGACTTGGCCGGATTTTACGCGGTGTCCGTTTCCGGCAACTGGCGGGTGATTTTCCGCTTCGAGAGTGACCAAGCTACCGACGTTGACTTAATAGATTACCACTAGGGAGTAACACAACATGACCATGAAGAACCCTCCACATCCGGGCGAGATTATCCGGGATTTGTGCATCGAGCCCCTTGGCTTGACTGTCACGAAAGCCGCCGAAGGTCTAGGCGTGGCCCGCAAGACCCTTTCTTTGCTGTTGAACGGCCACGCGGGTATTTCCCCGGAAATGGCAGTTAGATTATCACAGGCTTTTGGTCGGAGTCCTGAGAGCTGGTTGCAGCTTCAATTACAGTACGACCTTGCTCAAGTCAGAAAATCAGCTAAACAGATCAAGGCCAAACGGTTTTTTGATGCAGCCAGCCCACAGCCTTGATATGTTCGGGCCTAGCAGGCAAGGAAACACCGGGCAACAGTTTCCAAGGAACCGAAATTGAACGATAGGAAACCCGCCATGTATTCGCTCAAGGAAGCTGCCGAAGCCGTAGGAGTTGGCAAGCCAGCCATTTTGAAGGCAATTCAAAAGGGTAGGATTTCAGCCACAGAAAAACGATTTCGGGCAATGGGTTATTGATCCAGCAGAGCTTCACAGGGTTTACAAGCCCGTTTCCAGTACGGAACCACAACCGGGAATGGGAATTGAACGACAGGAACCACGGGAAACGGTCAACGATTCCATACGTCCCACCGATTAGAGGAGCTACCCAGAAGAGCCATAACCGGATGAGTGCCCATCCACCTACAAACAGGGCTGGGCCGGTACTGCGGGCCGGGTTGACCGAAACATTGGTCACGGGAATCCCGATCAGATGAATGAGAGTGAGACCCAATCCGATCGCTATTGGTGCGAATCCTTGTGGCGCCCTGAATTCGAAATCTCGTCTCGTTGTAAATCTCATCTCGATGTCGCTGATATTGTGATTGCGTTGCTCGATGGTCCACAAGTTGATGACGGGACTGCATGGGAGATAGGCTACTTGTACGCCGGAAAGTCACCAGAACGGAAAATCATCGGGAGCAGGGCTGATTTCCGCCCGGCGGGGGAGAGCAGCGGGGAGGTGGTGAATGCCATGATTGAATGCTCGAGTGACTGGATTGCGAGGTCACGAGAGGTGCTTCTGGAAGTGGTTTCTCAGTTTTTCTAATGCATCAGACGTAAGAGAGGATTGGTCCTTATTTCCTCAATGCATTCGTCCAGTGTAAGTTCCTGAAAAATCTGGGTCTTCCGGCAAATGAGTACCTGTGGTTCGGATTTTTGCCTAATCGAGGGGGCTGCATATAATAGCCCATGGTCAGAGAAGCGCCACCCTGGGGTTGCGACGCCAACAAGAACCAGTTCTTACCCTGTAGCAAGGGGTTACATAGCCGACCCCTTGCTGTTTGAGTACCCTGTGATTTAATCCTGAATACTATTTTTATGTAACCATTTCAGGGTATTACAACTAATTTGTGGTCCTGTTATCCCCAGGGTGGCGCGTTTCTCGAATACCCTGGGCTAACCTATGCAGCCCTTTCAGGGCAAGAAACTCAAAAAGCCCCCCAC